>NZ_JBFTIC010000005.1:0-407641 GCF_056394545.1 Allobosea sp. 10N428
TAGCGCATCTCGACGAGATGACCCAGCAGAACGCGGCGCTGGCCGAACAGAGCGCGGCTTCCGCCAACGCCCTCTCCGGCCGGATCGGCCAGCTCAACGAGCTCGTCGCGACCTTCCGCACCGGCCGCGAGGCGGTCGGGCAGTCCAGCTATCCGCAGCCTCTCGCTTCCGCGGCTGCCACGGCGCGCCCGGTGAAAGCCGTGCCTCGCGCTGCGGCGCGGCCCGTCGCGGTCTCGAACATGGCGCCGGCCGCCTCCGCCAAGGCCCCGGCGGCCGAGCCCGAGCGGCTGCGCAAGCTCGCCGAAGCCGCCTTCGCCCAGTCCAAGACCATCCCCGCCCCGCGCAAGGTCGCCAATGGCCGCGCCCAGGATGCAGGCTGGGAAGAGTTCTGAGGGCGGAGGACTGAGCCCTCGACGCCCACAGCCCTCCTGCCCTCAAACGAAACGGCGCCCGAAAGGGCGCCGTTTCCGCTTGAAGGACACAACAGCTCAACCCGGCAACCGATAATCCTTGAACATCTCGCGCAGCACCGTCTTCTGGATCTTGCCGGTTGCGGTGTGCGGGATCGCCTCGACCAGCACGACATCGTCCGGCAGCCACCATTTCGCGATCTTGCCCGCCATGAAGGCCAGCATCTCGTCCTTGCTCGGCGTGCGGCCGGTCTTCGGCACGATCACCAGCAGCGGCCGCTCGTCCCATTTCGGGTGGGCGATGCCGATCACCGCTGCCTCCGCCACATCGGGATGGCCGACGGCGAGGTTTTCAAGATCGATCGAGGAGATCCATTCCCCGCCCGACTTGATGACGTCCTTCGAGCGGTCGGTGATCTGCATGTAGCCGGCGGGATCGATCGTCGCGACGTCGCCGGTATCGAAGAAGCCCTGATCATCGAGGATGTCCTCGTCGTCACGCCGGTAATAGGCGCCAGCCACCGCCGGCCCGCGCACCTTGAGGCGTCCATAGGTCTTGCCGTCCCAGGGCAGGTCGTGGCCGGCATCGTCGGTGAGCCGAAACTCCACCGTAAAGGGCGGATGGCCCTGCTTGACCTTGAGATCGTAGAGCGCCTCGCCCGAAAGGTTCCCGTATACCGGCTTCATCGAGCAGAAGGAGCCGAGCGGGCTCATCTCGGTCATGCCCCAGGCATGGGCGACGGTGACGCCGTATTTGCGCTCGAAGGCCTCGGTCATGGCGCGCGGGCAGGCCGAACCGCCGATGACGACGCGCTTCAGCGTCGAGAGCTTGCCGCCGGTCGCTTCCAGATGCTGTAGCAACCCGAGCCAGACCGTCGGCACCGCCGCCGTCATGGTGACGCCTTCGCCTTCAAGCAATTCGTACAGCGATGGGCCGTCGAGCTTCGCCCCCGGCATTACCAGCTTCGCCCCGGTCATCGGCGCGGAATAGGCAAGCGACCAGCTGTTCGCATGGAACAGCGGCACCACGGGCATCACCGTATCGCGCGAGGACAGCCCCATATAGTCCGGCGCCGCGCAGGCGAGCGCATGCAGCACGTTGGAGCGATGCGAGTAGAGCACGCCCTTCGGCCCGCCGGTCGTGCCGGAGGTGTAACAAAGCCCGGCTGCGGTGTTCTCGTCGAATGCACCCCAGGCGAAATCATCGTCCGCCTCCGCGAGCCAGTCCTCATAGGCGACTGCACCCTTGAGGCCGCATTGCTGCATATGCGCGGCATCGGTGAGGACGATGTAGCGCTCGATGCTCGGCAGCTTCTCCTGCAACTGCTCGATCATCGGCACGAAGGTCAGATCGAGGAACAGCAGCCGGTCCTCGGCGTGATCGACGATCCAGGCGATCTGCTCCGGAAAGAGCCGCGGATTGACCGTATGCGTGATCGCGCCGATGCCGCTGATGCCGTACCAGAGCTCGAGATGCCGGTCGCTGTTCCAGGCGAGCGTCGCCACCCGGTCGCCGAGCCCGATCCCGTCGCGTTGCAGCCGCTTGGCCACGCAGAGCGCCCTGCTCCTGATCTCGGCATAACTTCGTCGCCGCAAGGTGCCGTCCTCGACGGCGCGGCTGACGACCTCGCGCGTGCCGTGCTGGGTCGCGGCATGATCGATGATCCGGTGGAGCAGAAGGGGCCAATCCTGCATCAGGCCGAGCATGCGCGTTCCTCCCGAAGACCTGGTTTTTTCGAGAGGATAACGACGTGCTTCCACGAAAGGAAAGTCGCACTATCGAAGGCTCGCCTGCCGGCTCCAGATAGTTTAGGTCTGATCGTTCCAGAGGGGGGAAAACGCGATGACCGCACCGAAAAGCGTGCCGCACGCGGCGACGGAGCCTGACCGGGTCTGGTTCCGCTTCATGCGGTTGCACCAGCGCATGCTGATGCAGATGACCGGGCGCATCCGCAAGCTCGGCCTCTCGATCCCGCAATTCGACCTGCTCTCGACGCTGACGGAGCAGGAAGGCATCAGCCAGAGCGAGCTCGCCGAGCGGCTCTACGTCACCAAGGGGAATGTCTCGGGGCTGGTCGATCGCCTCGTGCAGGCTGGCCTCGTCGAGCGCCGCGCCATCGCGGGCGACCGGCGCTCCTATGCCATGCATCTGACTGCGGAAGGCCGCCGGCTCGCCGAGGCCGGCATCGCCGCCCAGCGCGACTTCGTGGCCAGCACGCTGGGCAAGCTCAAGACCGACGATCTCGCCGAGCTCGACCGCCTCGTCCTGCTCTGGCGCGATTATGCCCGCGCCATCGACGTGGAATGATCCCGCCATGGCTGCCGATATCGACCTGACCGCCTCCGCCACGGCTCTGCGCACGGGCTTGCTCGCGCGCCGTTTTAGCGCCTCCGATCTGCTGGAAGCGAGCTTCGCCCGCATCGATGCGCTCAACCCGCGGCTCAACGCCATCGTGGCCGAGGATCGCGAGGCCGCCCGCGCCATGGCCAGCGCCAGCGACGCGCGGATCGCAAACGGCACGGCGCGCCCGCTCGAAGGCCTGCCGATCACGATCAAGGACGCCTTCGACGTCGCCGGCCTGCCCTCCTCCGGCGGCCTGCCGGCCTATCGCGAGCGTGTCCCGGCCGAGGATGCAGCGGCGGTCGCCAGGCTGCGCGCTGCCGGCGCGGTCATCATCGGCAAGACCAATGTCCCGGTCTTCTCCGGCGATTTCCAGAGCTACAACCCCGCCCATGGCGTGACCAACAACCCCTGGGACGAAACGCGCTCTCCGGGCGGCTCCTCTGGCGGCGCGGCGGTCGCCGTCGCGACGGGGATGAGCGCCTTCGAGCTTGGCTCCGACCTCGGCAGCTCGATCCGCTGGCCGGCGCATGCCTGCGGCGTCTTCGGCCTCAAGACGAGCTGGGGGCTGGTCTCGACCTGGGGCGCGATCCCGCCCCCGCCCGAGCGGCGAACCGCGCGCAATGTCGATCTGATGGTTGCCGGCCCGATCACCCGCGCCGCGGAGGATCTCGACCTGATCCTCCCGGTCATCGCCGGCCCGCGCGATGCCACGCTCACCTCTGCTTCCTTGCCGGAGCCGCGCGCCCGAACGGCGAAAGGGCTGCGCGTGGCGCTCTGGGCCGACGATCCCTTCGCTCCGGTCGACCGGGAGGTGGCGGACACCGTGCGCGAAGCAGCCCGCCGCCTTGGCGAAGCCGGCGCCATCGTCGACGAGACCGCCCGCCCCTCGGTGAGCTTTGCCGACGCCTTCGAGGTCTATGCGCTGCTGAACCACGCTGTCGTGGCCTATAGCCTGCCGCCGAAGGTGCGTGCTCGCATCCAGGCGCAGGCTTCGCGCTTCAGCCCGAACGACCTGTCGCATCAGGCGCTGCAGGCGCGCGGCGCGCGGATGACGCCCGGTCTCTATCAGCAGCTCGCCCATCGCCGCCTCGCCCAGAAGCGGCAATGGGCGCGCTTTTTCCAGCGCTACGATGTCGTGCTTTGTCCGCCGGCCCCAGTCGCGGCGATCGCCCATGACCACGGCCCGGACATCCACGCCCGCCGCCTGATCGTGAATGGCGAGCCACGCCCCTATCTCGATTTCCTGCTCTGGGCCGCGCCGGCCACCGGCGCCGACCTGCCGGCGCTCTGCGCGCCGGTGATGCGCTCCCGCGGCGGGCTGCCGCTCGGCGTCCAGATCATCGCGCCTTTCGGCGAAGACCGCACGGCGATCGCTGTCGGCGCCATACTGGAAGAGGTTGGCTGTCGCTTCGCCCCGCCGCCGATCATTCGTTGAGCCTCGATGCTGTTCCGCGTTCGCGCGCATTGCGCCAGGGTCTGCCACCCCCTGCGTCGAATTCGCTCAACATTTGCGGTCAGTTCAGCTTAAGGTGGCAAGAATCTTTAACAGGGAGCGGAAACCGATGATGCTGTCGAATGTCGCAGTCAGGGATATCGAGACCCTCGTCCATCCTTACACCAACCTCGCCACCCACCGGCAGAACGGCCCGCTGGTGCTGGAAAGCGGCAAGGGCATCTACGTCTACGATTCCGCCGGCAAGGAATATATCGAGGGCATGGCGGGCCTCTGGTGCACCTCGCTCGGCTACTCCAACCAGGAGCTGATCGAGACCGCCTATGAGCAGATGAAGAAGCTGCCCTTCACCCACATCTTCGGTGGGCGCAGCCACGACCCGGCGATCGAGCTCGCCGAGAAGCTCAAGGAGATCGCCCCGGTTCCGATCTCGAAGGTGTTCTACGGCGCGTCCGGCTCGGACGCCAACGACACCCAGGTCAAGATCGTCTGGTACATGAACAATGCGCTCGGCCGGCCGCAGAAGAAGAAGATCATCTCGCGGCTGAAGGGCTATCACGGCGTCACCGTCGCCTCGGCCTCGCTGACCGGCCTGCCGAACAACCATATCGACTTCGACCTGCCGCTGCCGGGCATCCTGCACACCTCCTGCCCGCATCATTACCGCTTCGCCGAGCTTGGCGAGAGCGAGCAGGACTATTCGACGCGCCTCGCTGCCGAGCTCGAGGAGATGATCCTGCGCGAGGGGCCGGACACGGTCGCTGCCTTCATCGCCGAGCCGGTGATGGGCGCCGGCGGCGCGATCATCCCGCCGGAGGGTTATTTCGAGAAGATCAATGCCGTCCTCGCCAAATACGACATCCTGTTCATCTCGGACGAGGTCATCACCGGCTTCGGCCGCACCGGCAAGATGTTCGGCACCGGGACCTACGGCATGAACGCCGACACGATCTCGCTCGCCAAGCAGATCACCTCGGCCTATTTCCCGCTCAGCGCCGTAATGATGAACGAGAAGGTCTATGAGGTCCTGGTCGACCAGAGCCGCAAGATCGGCACCTTCGGCCATGGTAACACCTATGCCGGCCACCCCGTCGGCTGCGCCGTCGCCGTGAAGACGCTGGAGATCTACCAGCGCGACAAGATCGTCGATCACGTCAACAAGGTCTCCCCGACCTTCGTCCGCCGCCTCGATAAGCTCGCCGAGCATCCGCTCGTCGGCGAAGCGCGCGGCGTCGGCCTCATCGGCGGCGCCGAGCTGGTCAAGGACAAGCAGACCAAGGCCTCGTTCGAGACCAAGAAGGGCGTCGGCGCCAAGGCCGTCGCCTACGCTTTGGAAGAGGGCTTCATCACCCGCGCCATGGGCGACCGTCTCGCCTTCTGCCCGCCGCTGGTCATCAGCGAGGCCGAGATCAACGAGATGTTCGATCGCTGCGAGCGCGCGCTCGACAAGACGCTGAACTGGGCCAAGGCGGAAGGCCTGCTGGCCTGAGCGATTGGGCATAGGGAACATCTTGAGGCCGGGCGGCGATCGCCCGGCCTTTTTTCTTTCCGTTCATCAATGTGGCCAAAACCGCTCCCGGCCCGAGATCGCCACGAACAAATCACAGACGCGCCCCGGCCCCGTCCTGATCCACGGGCAGTGTCGAGGGGTCGGCGGGCGTGAGCCCACGACGTCAGGTCATCAGAGAGTCAGGAGCCATGTTTCAACACGACGCCCGTCCCCAGATGCAGCCGCGCAAGAGTTTCCACGATGCCACGGCACGCGAAAACTACACGTCGCAGTTCCGCCCGATCGCGATTCAGGCGGTCGCTGCGGGAACCCGGCAGCTGTCAGGCGCGTTGAAGAAGCACGGCGAGGCACGCAGGACCGAACTCCCCGGCGTGCTCCGCCACGGTTTCGACGACTGAAACCTCCCTTCGAGACCCTAAACTGGCCGGTGCGGAGCTTGCTCCCACCGGCCTTTTTCGTGCGCCGGTCATCCGGGCGGAAGACGCCCCGAAACGAAAACGGGCGGCCCTGAGGCCGCCCGCCGAAACTCCGAAAACCGGCCTAAGTCAGACGACGATGACCTTGGCGCCGACCGGCACGCGATTGAACAGATCGATCGCATCGATATTGCGCATCCGGATGCAGCCGGACGAGGCCGAACGGCCAATCGTCTCGGGCTCGTTGGTGCCGTGGATGCGATAGAGCGTGTCGTGGCCGTTCTGGTAGAGATAGAGCGCGCGTGCGCCGAGCGGGTTCTCCGGCCCGCCATTCATTCCGCCCGCGACGGGCTTCAGATGCGGCCAGCGCTTGACCATCTCGGCCGGCGGCGTCCAACGCGGCCATTCGGCCTTGCGCTGCACCACGGCTTCGCCGGTCCAGCCATAGGCCTCGTCACCGGTAGCGACGCCGTAGCGGATGGCTTTCTTGTTCGGCAGGACGAGATAGAGGAACTTCTCCTTCGTATCGACATAGACCGTGCCCGGCGGCTGGCCGGTCGGATCTGCAATCTCATACGGAAGATAAGGCAGGTAAGTATCGAACTTGGGGACGAGCGCGATATATTCCGCATCGCGGGCTGACAGCTCCGGAGCGGCCACGCTCTTATACTGGCAGGCGCCGAGAAGGGCCGACAGTGCCAAGGCAACGAAAACGGTTTTCTTCATAGCCCCCACCAGCGCGACCCGAAGGCAGCCTTTATGATGAATCAAGAGTTAACGCTTCGTATCGCCCAAGACATACCCAGGAGGGCGACGGTCGGGCGAAGCACTAGGCGCCAAACCGGCAAGGCGCAATCAGGTTCCCTTTAGCGTGCCCTGAACGCGCGCAGCCGTGGCAAACAGGCCACGCTTTCGGCCCCGTTGACCGCAATCGTTTGGATTGATCCGCTTGACCACGCTTCTGATCACCCATCCGGCCGGCTTCGGCCACGCCATGCCGCCCGGCCACCCCGAATGCGCCGAGCGGCTGAGGGCCGTCGACCAGGCTCTGGAAGCGGAGCGTTTCGCGGCACTGATTCGGGTGGAGGCGCCGCTCGGCACGCTCGAACAGGTGACGCTTTGCCACGCAGCCTCCTATGCCGAGGCGCTGGTCGCATCGAGCCCGGCCGCCGGCTTCGTTCAGGTCGACGGCGACACCTTCATGTCCCCCGGCACGATCCCGGCCGTCCTGCGCGCGGTCGGCGGTGCAACCGCTGCCGTGGACGAGGTCATGAGCGGCAAGGCCCGCAATGCCTTCGTCGCCATGCGCCCGCCGGGGCACCATGCCGAGCGCGACCGCGCCATGGGCTTCTGCTTCTTCAACCACGCGGCGATCGCCGCGCGCCACGCGCAGAAGGCCCACAGCGCCGCGCGTGTCGCCATCGTCGATTGGGACGTCCATCACGGCAACGGCACGCAGGACATCTTCTGGCAGGATGCGAGCGTCCTCTACGCCTCGACCCATGAGATGCCGCTCTATCCCGGCACAGGTGCGGCGTCGGAGCGCGGCGCCCATGGCACGATCGTGAATGTGCCCTTGCATCCTGGGGAAGGGTCGGACGAATTCCGCGAGGCCTTCGAGATCGCGATCCTGCCCCGCCTCGACGCGTTCCGCCCCGATCTCGTGGTGATCTCGGCCGGCTTCGACGCGCATTGGCGCGACCCGCTCGCCAGTCTCAACCTGCGCGAAGCCGATTTCGCTTGGGCGACACAGAGGCTGATGGAATTGGCCGACAGGCATGCCGGCGGCCGCATCGTCTCCGTTCTCGAGGGCGGCTACGATCTCGACGCCTTGGCGCGATCGGCGGCCGCCCATGTCGGGGCGCTGATGGGCGCCTGACCGCGCCTCACTCCAGCGGCGCCGTCTCCACGATCTCGATGCCGAAGCCGCCGAGCCCCACGAAAGAGCGCGGCGAGGAGGCGAGGTTTACGATCGAACTGACGCCGAGATCGCGCAGGATCTGCGCGCCGAGTCCGACCTCGCGCCATTGCTGGCTGCGCAGCGCGTCCGAGCCCTCGTCCTCGACGCTTTTGATCGGCACGCCGGCGCTGCCGTCGCGCAGATAGATGAGAACGCCCCGGCCTTCCTGCTGGAAGCGCCGCAGCGCGCCTTGGATCGAGCCGGCGCCGCGGAGCACGTCGGCGACGACATCGGCCCGGTGCAGCCTAGCCGGCACCTTCTCGCCGTCCCCGAGCTTGCCCATCACGAAAGCGAAATGCTGGGTATTGTCGAACGGCGTGATGTAGACATGGCCGGTCATCTCGCCGAACTCGGTCTTGACCGGGAAGGAATGCACCCGCTCGACCAGCTTCTCGCGCAACTGGCGATAGGCGATGAGGTCGGCGACCGTGATCTGCTTCAGCCCGTGCTTCTCGGCAAAAGCGGTGATCTGCGCGCCCTTCATCACCGTGCCGTCGTCATTGGCGAGTTCGCAGATCACGCCGACCGGCGGCAGGTCGGCGAGCTTGCACAGATCCACGGCGGCTTCCGTATGGCCGGAACGCATCAGCACGCCGCCATCCTTGGCGATCAGCGGGAAGACATGGCCGGGCCGGACGAAATCGGCCGCGCCCATATTGCCGTTGGCGAGCGCGCGGACCGTGTTGGTGCGCTGCTCGGCCGAGATGCCGGTCGTCAGTCCGTGCTTGACGTCGACCGTGATGGTGAAGGCCGTGCCGAGCGGGGCGTCGTTGGACGAGACCATCGGATCGAGGCGCAGGCGCCGCGCCTCGGCCGTCGTCAGCGGCGCACAGACGATGCCGCAGGTATTGCGGATGATGAAGGCCATCTTCTCCGGCGTGCAGAGCGAGGCGGCGACGATGAGATCGCCCTCGTTCTCGCGATCATCGTCATCGGTGACGATGACGATCTCGCCGCGTGCGAAGGCTTCGATGGTCTCGGCGACTTTATTCGACATGGCGGCCTCGCGCGGCCCTGACAGGCCGAGAAAATCGTTGGGGGTGACGGCGCCGCCCGTAGCGGCGGCGATGCGCTCGGCGCTTTCGCGGGAAATCCAGGCGGCGGGGTCGTTGCAAAGCGCCGTCACGCTGGCCGGCGACAGGCCAACCTGCTTGGCGAAGGCGCTGCGCGCAATCTTGTTCTGCCGGAGCCAGACGTCGAGCTTCATGCCCGCAAGCTAATACGACGAGACTTCATCTGCAATGAACGATCGATGCATTTTCAGTATTGCTGAAATGCAAGCCGCTACGCGTCACGCTCTGGCTTGCCCTGAGCATCACGCGGGAGACGCACTTAACGGCACCTCTCCCGGCCAGAGATTCCCGGGCCTCCGCTACGCTTCACCCGAGAATGACGGCGCGAAACTCACTCCTGAAACGGCCAGCGCGGCTCGACCACGCCGACCTGCCCGCGATGGCGCAGATATTGATCCGCCAGCACGCAGGCGACCATCGCCTCGCCGACCGGCACGGCGCGGATGCCGACGCAGGGGTCATGCCGGCCCTTGGTGAACATCTCGGCTTCGCCGCCCGTCCGCGTCACGGTCGCGCGCGTCGCCAGGATCGAGGAGGTCGGCTTCACCGCGAAACGGGCCACGACCGGCTGCCCCGTCGAGATGCCGCCGAGAATGCCGCCGGCATGGTTGGAGAGGAAAAGCGGGCGCCCGTCATTGCCGGCGCGCATCTCGTCGGCGTTCTCCTCGCCGGAAAGCTCGGCCGCGCCGAAGCCCTCGCCGATCTCGACGCCCTTCACCGCATTGATGCTCATCAGCGCCGCAGCGATCTCGGCATCGAGCTTGCCGTAGATCGGCGCGCCCAGCCCCGCCGGCACGCCCTCGGCGACGATTTCGAGCACGGCACCGATCGAGGAACCGGCCTTGCGGACGCCATCGAGATAATCGGCGAAAAATGCCGCGGCATTCGCATCCGGGCAGAAGAAGGGGTTGCGGCCGACCTCCTCCCAGTCCCAGTTGCCGCGGTCGATCTTGTGCGGCCCCATCTGGACGAGCGCGCCGCGCACCACCATGCCCGGCACGACTTTGCGGGCGATGGCGCCGGCGGCGACGCGCATCGCCGTCTCGCGCGCGGAGGAGCGTCCGCCGCCGCGATAGTCGCGGATGCCGTATTTCACGTCATAAGTGAAATCGGCATGGCCCGGCCGGTACTTGTCCTTGATGTCGGAATAGTCCTTCGAGCGCTGGTCGACATTGTCGATCAGCAGCCCGATCGAGGTTCCCGTCGTCACCTGCACGCCGTCGCTCTCGCGCGCGAAGACCCCGGAGACGATGCGGACCTGGTCCGGCTCCTGACGCTGCGTGGTGAAGCGCGACTGGCCGGGACGGCGCCGGTCGAGGTCGCCCTGGATATCGGCTTCCGTCAGCGGGATCAGCGGCGGGCAGCCGTCGACGACGCAGCCGATGGCAGGGCCGTGGCTCTCGCCGAAAGTGGTGACGCGGAAGAGATGGCCGAAGCTGTTGTGCGACATGGGAGCCCGCTGGGTTATGCACCGGCTCTTAAGCCGGATTGGGGCGCGGCGAAACCCCGCCCGGATGGGGGCGCCCATTGACAAGGCCGGGCCCCGCCGGCTTCAAGCTGACCGCATGAGTTGCCAGGCGCCCTGCCCCTCGCGCTCCTGGCGCCCCGGGAGCCCTATCATCGCGGGACTTTAGCCCCGAGCCGCCCGTCGGCGGTTTCGGGGTTGAGTAGGCTCGCGCCTGCCAGCGCAATCGCGGCACCGAGCCACCGATCATCAAATCACTCCCTGTCACCAGCGCTCGCTCTTCAGGAGGGGCTCCGCCGCATGCCGGCCGCACCGGCCGCACCGCTGCCTGCGGGCTTTTCCGATCTGTCGGGCATGCCGTGCTATCGACGCTCAGGCTCATCATGAAACCTTTCCGCCGGCGCCCCGTGCCGGGAGCAGCGGCAGGCGTCAGCCTTGCCCGCGCCTTGTCTAAGCTCGGCTATTGCTCGCGCAGCCAGGCCGAGAAGCTGATCCTCGAGGGACGCGTCGACGTCGACGGCCGCCGCGCCCGCCATCCGGAGCTGCGCATCGATCCGCAGCGGGCGCGCCTGCAGGTCGATGGCCAGGCCGTTTCTGCCGCAGGCCGCGTCTATCTGATGCTCAACAAGCCGCGCGGCGTGGTGACGACGACCAGCGATCCGGAGGGGCGCCAGACCGTCTATGCCTGCCTGAACGGCCTCGACCTGCCCTTCCTGTCCCCAGTCGGGCGCCTGGACATGGCGAGCGAGGGGCTGCTGCTCATGAGCAACGACACCCGCTGGGCGCAGCACATCCTCGATCCCGCTTCCGGCGTCGAGAAGACCTATCACGTCCAGATCGACCGCGTGCCGGACGAGGCCTTCATGGCCCGCTTGCGAGGGGGGGCCACAGATGATGGCGAGATCCTGACGACCCGCGCAGCCACGCTGCTGCGCCATGGTCAGCGCAATGCCTGGGTCGAGATGGTGATCGACGAGGGCCGCAACCGGCAGATCAGGCGGATCGTGGAAGCGGCCGGGGCCGAAGTCCTGCGCCTTGTCCGCGTCAGGATCGGCGAACTCGAACTCGGAAACCTGCCCAAGGGCGCTGTTCGCGAGCTCGGCAGCGTGGAAAGGGCACAGCCGCTGGCCGGCCGCGCCGCCCCCAAAGAGAAGACCTGGGGTTCGGCGCGCTGAGCGTCCGCTGGCTTAGTGCGCCGCGGCCTTCGCCGGCACGGCCGGCGCGCCCTCCCAGCGCGTATGCGCCGGCAGGTTCTCGCCCTTCATGATCACGGTCAAAAGCCCGACCTGGGCGTAGTCGCCGACATGGGTGTCGTAGAGCACGGTCGCGCCTGCCCCGACGCAGACGCCCTTGCCCAGCTTGACACGGCCGACCTTCATCACGCGGTCCTCATAGAGATGCGTCTGAAGCGCCGAATGGGCGTTCACCGTGCAGAAATCGCCGACCTTGATGCAGTCGAACTCGGTGATATCCGTCGAGTCCAGCCAGACCCCCTTGCCGTATTTCGCGCCGAACAGCCTCAGAAACCAGGGCAGGAACGGCGTGCCGCGCAGATAGTCGAACAGCACCTTGCCGCCGAGACCCCAATACATCACGGCGACGGCCTCGGTGCGCATCGCCCACCACGACCACATCGGCTTCATCACCGGCTTGTAGGTCCCCATCATCAGCCATTTGACGGCGGCGCAGATGAGCGCCTGCGCCACGGCGATCAGAACCGCCACCCCCATGAAGGAGACGACAAGGCCCAGCCAATCGCCCTCGTTGATCTTCTGCTGCAGCACCATGTCGACTGCGATCGTGCCGAAGGTAATGAACAGCATCGAGGGGAAGGAGGTGTGCAGCGCCTCGAAGACACCGCGCCCGAACTGCTTGGCGAAGGAGGGCTTGTAGGTCCAGTCGGCACCGAGATCGACCTTCTGCCGGGTCGGCAGCTTGATCGGCGGCGAGCCGAACCAGGTATCGCCCGGCTGCATCCGGTCGTTCGCCGGCGGCTTCGACTTGATGCCGATCAGCACGCGGTCGGGAATGACGGCACCGGGCGGCACCACCGCGTCGTTGCCGACGAAGACCTGCTCGCCCGTGCGTGTCGCGTCGAGGCGCATATAGCCGCGGCGCATATCCTCGTCGCCGAAGACGACCTCATCGGCGATGAAATTGCCCGAGCCGATGCCGGTGAGATCGTAGCGGCCGGAGAGATTGGTCGAAATCTCCGCGCCCTTCCCGATGCGTGCGCCCATCAACCGGTACCAGGCCCGCATATAGATGGTGGCGAAGAGCGAGGAGAGCGTCTCCAGCGTCACCTCGGTTGCCAGCGCCACCGCCCATTTGCGCGCATAGAAGCCTGAATGGATTGAATAGGAGCCGGAGGTCACGCGCGGCAGGATCGCCCAGCGCAGCCCCGCCATCAGCAGCACGGTGAAGGCGATGAGGCCGATCGCGGTCGGCCAGGTCAGGATAGGCAGGAACCAGAGATAGCTGATGTCGGTCCAGCCGGCGATGAAGTAGTCGATCTTGTCGAAGAGCCAGAAGGCCGGAAAGATCGGCAACAGGCTGACCGGCGGCAGCACCACCAGCATCAGGATGTAGAAGGCCGTCAGCAGCGCACGTCGCCCCATCGAGGCTTCCGCCTGCGGCGGCAGCGCGGCGAGATCGACCGTGCCGACCTTGCGTGCCGGCGTGCCGTCCCAGATCTCGGCCTCTCCCACATGGATGCCGGGTGGAATGGCGGTGAGATCGCCGATCTCGGCATGATTGCCGATGACCGAGCCATGGCCCAGCACGACCGAAGCCCCGGCCGAGACGTCCTTGCCGATCTTGATGCGGCCGATGATCAGCTTGTCGCCGATCGCCTCGCCATTGGCGAAGGTGGTCTTGGAGCCGAAGCTGGTGCCGTCGCCGATCTCGATCAGGTCGATGGCGCCGGCCTCGTAGTCCGAGATGATGACGTCGCGCCCCACCTTGGCGCCGAGCAGGCGCCAGTAGAAGCGCATCACCGGTGTGCCCTGGAGCCATTTGATATGGACGAGGCCGGCGACACGCGCCGCGAACCACCAGCGGAAATAATAGACGCCCCAGAGCGGGTAGACTCCGGGCTTGGTCCGGCCGAGCACGATCCATTTCAACCCGACGGCGACGAGGCCGGTCGCGACGATGATCATGATGTAGACGCCGAGCAGCGCGACGATCTGGCCGAGCAGCGGCAGGTCCTCGCCCGAGAGGATCATGTAGGTGACGAAGACGCCGAGCCACTGCGCCGTCGACAGACCGATGATCACCGGCAGCACCGCAGCCTGGGCCAATCCGCAGAGGAAGCGGCGCAGGAAGGGCGGAGGCGTGAAGGAGAGGTCCTCCGCCGTCGCCGCGCCACGCTCGTCGAGCAACGCGGCCATCGCACGCAGCGTCCGGGCGCCATAGACATCCTGCAACGTGATGCCGGCATAGGCCGGCGTCTCGCGCACGATCGAGATGAAGCGCGCCGCCAGCAGCGAATGCCCGCCGAGATCGACGAAGAAGTCGGCTTCCAGCGGCAGGCTGGCTGCGCCGAGCACGCGCCTGGCAGCGTCGAGCAACGCGGCTTCCGTCTCGTTGCGCGGCGGCTCCTGTTCGCCCTCGGCGCTCGGCGCCGTCAGCGGCGCGGCCTTGAGCATCTTGCGGTCGACCTTGCCGGAAACCATGCGCGGCAGCGAACCGACCGCCTCGAAATGCGCGGGAACCATATAGGGCGGCAGCTTCTCGCGCAGCGCCGCCCTTAGAGCAGCCCCGTCTACCGCCACGCCCGGCTCGGCCACGACGAAGGCAACGAGCCGCTCGATGCCGTCATCCGTGCGCAGCACGACCGCCGCCTGCGCTACGCCGGGCTCGTCGGCGAGCTTCGATTCGATCTCGCCGAGCTCGACGCGAAAGCCGCGGATCTTGATCTGGTCGTCGATGCGGCCGTGGAAGACGATGTTGCCGTTGGCATCGAGGCTGACCGCATCGCCCGAGCGGTAGAGCACCGGATCGTCCGCGCCGGCCAGGCCTGAAAACGGGTTGGCGATGAACTTCTCGGCCGTCAGCTCGGGCCGTCCGTGATAGCCCTTGGCGACGCCCGGCCCGCCGATCAGGAGCTCGCCCTGTTCGCCCGGGTGAACGAGGCGCAGATCCTCGCCGACGACATAGGCGGTGTAGTTCGCAATCGGCTTGCCGATGGTGACGGTCTCGCCGGGGACGACCTCGGCAGCGGTCGCCACGACCGTCGCCTCGGTCGGGCCGTAGGTGTTGAGGATGCGCCGGCCCGGCTTCGACCATTTCTGGACGATTGCGGGGGGAAGCGCCTCGCCGCCGAGCAGGATCAGCTTCAGCGACGGCACATCGGCCGGCAGGATGCCGAGCAGGGTCGGCACGGTGTCGATGACGGTGACGCCGGCCTCGTTGAGGATGGCAGGCAGTTTCTCGGCATCGCCCATCATCTCGGGCGAGGCGACGAAGAGCGTCGCTCCGACGAGATAGGGCGTCCAGATCTCCTCCATCGACAGGTCAAAGGCGACCGAGGCACCCTGGAAGACGACATCGTCGGGTCCGATGCCATAGAGCGCGTTCCCCGAGCGCAGGAAATGGCAGATGTTGCGGTGGCTGATGACGATCGCCTTCGGCGTGCCCGTCGAGCCGGAGGTGTAGATCAGATAGGCCGGATGATCCTTGGTCAGCCCGGCCGGGCGCGCCGGCGGCTCATGATCGTCCGCCGCGGCTGCGAGGATTTCAGGCGACCAGACCTTGCGGTCCGTCTCCTCGGCCCGGGCAGCCCAGCCGGCGCAGGTGACGATGCCCTTGGCTTCGGCGTCGTTGAGGCAGGTCGCGATGCGCTCGACTGGCGCATCCGCGTCGAAGGGCACCCAGGCCGCTCCCGCGCGCGTGATCGCGATCTGTGCGACGAGGAGGTCGATGCCGCGCGGCATCCACAGGCCGACCATGTCGCCCGGCCCGACGCCGGCAAGCTGCAAGCCCCGCGCCTGCCGTCCGGCCCGGGCCCAGACCTCGGCATAGCCGAGGCGGCGTTCGCGATCGACAAGAGCAGGATGATCGGGGCGTGCGGCAACCGTGGCCGCGAAGATCTCGGCCAGCACCTCATCGTGGATCAGATCAGGGCGCTTCTCGCCGGCCAGCATGGCGAGGAGGTTTGCGCCGGCCTGATCAGACGCCGCCGACAGCTTCGTCATATCGTTCATCGCGCCCCGCTGCGCTCAAAGCCCGCCGCTGTCACCGAGGCGACTCATGCCTTCGGCCGGGCGGCACCTTGCCACGCACCTTATGAAGAAACCCGGAATCCGTCGCTGTTGCGCCGCGACATCCGCGTGAGCCCCCCGGCCGGGCAGGCCGCCGCATCACGACGCTCTGCTAGCATATTCTTCCTGCCGAATCACGCGTGAACCGGCGATGAATGTGAAGCTGCTCCCGGAGCGGCCCGGGCGGCTCAGAGCCAGTCGGCCTGGTTTCCCGAGATCACGAGCAGCTTGCCCTGCCAGATCTCGACCCTCGCAGCGTCGCGTGGCGCAACCGCGCCGACCAGCGCCAGCACCGCCCGTGCTACCCCGCCATGGCTGACGATCACCGTCTCGCGCCGCAAGCCTTCGAGCACCGGGCGCACCCGCTCGGCCAGCATGCGATAGCTCTCGCCGCCCGGCGGCACGAAGCCCCATTTGTCGCGCTCGCGCAGATGCGCCTGCTCGCGCTCGGCCTTGCGGACATCGCGCCAGGTGAAGCCTTCCCATTCGCCGAAGGTCAGCTCCCGCAGCCGGTCATCGACGGCGTAGCCGCCGTCCGGCAGAGCGAGTTCGCGGCGCAGGATGTCCATCGTTTCGCGCGCCCGCTGCATCGGCGAGGCGATGTAGTCGAGCTCCGCATAGGCCGGCTCCAGCGTCTTGAGGCGGTCGGCGGCCTCGGCCGCCTGCTCACGACCGAGCTCGTTGAGCGGGATGTCCTGGCCGCCTTGCAGCCGCCCCTCACGATTCCAGTCGGTTTCGCCATGGCGAACGAGGATGAGCCGATGCGAAAGCGATAGCGGTAGCATGCGGGGCTTCTGCACGCTGATGCCGCCCGCGTCAAAAGCCAATGACGGCCGGAGCCCATGCATCGGCCCCATAGCGACAATCGGCCGCTTTCTGTGGCCCATCGCACAAGGGGTGTGTATAGCGCCCTTGCCCAATCATCGGCGGAACCGCATGCCCTTCTCCCTCGCCTTGCCTGATGGCCGCTGCCTCGCGCTCGATGCGCAGCCGCTGGTCATGGGCATCGTCAACGTCACGCCCGATTCCTTCTCGGATGGCGGCCTGCACCTGGGCATCGAGGCCGCGGTGTCGCATGGCGAGCGCCTGGTGGCCGAGGGGGCGGGCATCGTCGATGTCGGTGGCGAGTCGACCCGGCCAGGCCATGCCACTGTCGATACCGAGACCGAGAAGGCGCGCGTGCTGCCGGTGATCGCCGGGCTGAAGGCCCGGATCGAGGCGCCGATCTCGATCGACAGCTACAAGGCAGAGGTCGCGGAAGCGGCGCTCGCCGCCGGCGCATCGATCGTCAACGACGTCTGGGGGGCCCAGCGCGACCCGCGCATCGCCGCGGTCGCAGCGCGGGCCGGCGCTCCGATCATCCTGATGCACAACCGCGAGAAGATCGACGCTGCCCTCGACATCTTCGACGAGGTGCTGCGCTTTCTCGAGCGCTCGATCGCGATCGCGACGCAGGCCGGCGTGCCGCGTGGCCAGATCGTCGTCGATCCCGGCATCGGCTTCGGCAAGACCATCAGCCAGAATCTCGACCTCATCCACCATCTCGATCGGCTGGGCGAGCTCGGCTGCCCGATCCTGCTCGGCGCCTCGCGCAAATCGACGCTCGGGCATATCACCGGCCGCGCGATCCCGGCCGAGCGCCTCGCCGCCAGCATCGCCGCCCATCTCTACGGCGCCAGCCGCGGCGCCGCTATCATCCGCGCCCATGACGTCGCGCCCCATATCGATGCGCTGAAGACCTGGGCTGCGATCGAGGACAGCACGAAGGCAGACCTGTGAGCGAAACCGGCCGCATCCTGATCGAGAAGCTCGATATCTACGCCTATCACGGCTTCTTCTCGGAGGAGGAGCGGCTCGGCCAGCGCTTCGTCCTCGACCTCGCGCTCGATGTCGACCTGCGCGCCGCCGCCGCCAGCGACCGCCTGGCCGATACGGTCGATTACGGGCGCGCCGTCGCCATCGTGAACGACGCTTTCACGGGCCGCCGCTATCACCTGCTGGAAGGCGCGGCGCGCGCCGTCGCCCTGGCGATCTTCGACGCCTTCCCCTCGGTAGAGGGCGTCGAGGTCACGCTGCGCAAGCCGGCTCCTCCGATTCCCGCGACGCTCGGCTCGGTTGGCATCCAGTTGAGATTCCAGCGTGAAGGTTGAGGCCGCGCTCGCCTTCGGCGGCAATCTCGGCGACCC
Organism: Allobosea sp. 10N428; assembly: GCF_056394545.1. Classification (NCBI taxonomy): domain Bacteria; kingdom Pseudomonadati; phylum Pseudomonadota; class Alphaproteobacteria; order Hyphomicrobiales; family Alloboseaceae; genus Allobosea; species Allobosea sp. 10N428. The sequence continues at coordinate 18,082 of NZ_JBFTIC010000005.1, forward strand.
CGTCGCCGCCTTCGCCGCAGCCTTGCAGGGGCTGCGCGACCACCCGGCCATAGCGCTCGGCCGACTGTCCTCGATCTATCGCACACCGCCCTGGGGCAAGACCGACCAGCCGGAATTCCTCAACATGGCGGCCCTGGTCGAAACCTCGCTCGCCCCGCAGGACCTCCTCGGCTTCTGCCTTGAGCTGGAGCGTGCCGGCGGCCGCGAACGGCGCGAGCTCTGGGGACCGCGCACGCTCGACATCGACATCCTGACCTATGGCGATGCAGTCATCGACCAGGCGAGGCTGCAGATTCCGCACCCACGCATTCCCGAGCGCGCCTTCGTGCTGACGCCGCTGGCGGAGATCCTGCCGCAGCGCCTGATCGGCGGGCGGACGGTAGTCGATCTGCTGGCCGCCACCGCAGACGAAACGATCCGCCGCGACGACGTCGCGACGGATCGTTTGAAGGCGCTGCTGACAGGCTAGCGTCAATCCTCGTAAAGTTCACGCAGAATGGCCAGGGCATTGCTGAGCGTCGCCGGTGGGGCCGCGCCTAGCCGACGGATCAGCCTCTTCTTGTCGAGAGCCCTGCTCTGCTCAAGCAGGATCAGCCCATCAATGCCTTGAAATGAGATCGGCACCCTGAAGCCCGCCGGGCGGCTTTTTGAAGTCATGGGCGCGACGATGACCGTGCGTAGATGATCATGAATCTCGGCAGGCGAGATGATCAGGCAAGGCCGCGTCTTCTGGATTTCGCTGCCCAACGTCGGATCGAGAGCCGCGAGCCAGATGTCCCCGCGCTTCACCATGTCAGTTCGGTGTCTTCGGCATTGCCGAATTCCGGCCAAGCCAGCGCATCATCTTCCGTAGCCGCGAGGCGTTTGGCATCTTCGGCCCACCCTTCGCGCGCCTGCCCCTGCAGCGGCTGGATGACAATGCGGCCCTGCTCGACGGTGAGCTCGACGCCATCGCCCGCCTTTGCCCCGATCTCGGCGAGAAGAGGCTTCGGGATGACGATTCCGGCCGAATTACCGATCTTCTTGACGGCGCTGCGCATGGCTCCCTCCATCGACGATGGTAGGATAAGCGCAATCAGGCCCCGTTACAACAATGTTATAACGAAGCCAGAATCTTACTCGCCCTTGTCGAGCGAGATGTCCGGCGCGGTCGGCACCTTCATGCCGACGACATGGTAGCCGGCATCGACATGCATGATCTCACCGGTGATGCCGCGCGACATGTCGGAGACGAGGAACACCGCGGTCTCGCCGACCTCCTCGATGGTGACGGTGCGGCGCAGCGGGGAGTTGTACTCGTTCCAGCGCAGGATGTAGCGGAAATCGCCGATGCCGGAGGCGGCCAGCGTCTTGATCGGCCCGGCCGAGATCGCGTTGACGCGGATCTTCGAGGGCCCGAGATCGGCGGCGAGATACTGCACGCTCGATTCCAGCGCCGCCTTCGCGATGCCCATCACGTTGTAATGCGGCATCCACTTCTCGGCGCCGTAATAGGTCAGCGTCAGCAGCGAGCCGCCGTCCGGCATCAGCTTCTCGGCGCGCTGGGTGATCGCCGTGAAGGAGTAGCAGGAGATCAGCAGCGACTTGGAGAAGTTCGCCTCGCTCGTCTCGACATAGCGGCCGGTCAGCTCGTCCTTGTCGGAGAAGGCGATGCAGTGGACGACGAAGTCGAGCTTGCCCCAGAGCTTCTCGACCTCGGCGAAGACCGCGTCGATCGTCGCGCCGTCGGTGACGTCGCAATGGCCGACGACATGGCCGCCCAGCTCCTTGGCGAGCGGCTCTACCCGCTTCTTCAGCGCATCGCCCTGATAGGTGAAGGCGAGTTCCGCGCCCGCGTCGGCCGCCGCCTTGGCGATGCCCCAGGCGATGGAGCGGTTGTTCGCGACGCCCATCACGAGTCCGCGCTTGCCCTTGAGGAGATTGGCGGTCGGCGAAACGGCGTTGGAATCAGGCATGGGGGACCCGCAGATGAACGATGAGCAGGTCTCTTAGAACAGTCGCAGGGAAGTGGGAACCGCTTTTGACGACGGCCTCCACGGCTGAATCATGCATCCGGCCCCAATCGGGGGCATTTTCCTCCGATCAAGGCCGGCAAAAGCTCCTCGCAGCAGGCTGAAAGGTCAGTCCGTGTCGCTGCGCGTCTTCATCAGGGCGGTCAGCTCGGCGTCGCTTGCCGGCATCTCGATGTCGATCGCGACGAAGAGGTCGCCAACCGCGCCCTTCTCGCCCTTGAGTCCTTTGCCGCGCAGGCGGAACTGCTTGGTCGTGCCGGTCAGCGGCGGGATCGTCATCTCGACGGCGCCGGTCAGCGTCGGGACGTGCAGCGGCCCGCCGAGCACCGCCTTGGTGAGCGGCACCGCGACGCGGGTGCGCAGATCCTTGCCGTCGACCGTGAAGCGCGGGTCCGGCTTGATCTTGATCGTCATCATCACGTCGCCGGTCTCACCGGAGAACGGATCGGTCTGGCCCAGTCCACGCAGGCGCATCACCTTGCCATCGGTGACGCCCTCGGGGATCGTGATCTCGACCTCGCGCCCGGTCGGCAGCTTGACCCGGCGCGCGCCGCCGGTCACGGCCTGCGCCAGCGTGACCTCCAGCGTGAAGCTCTGCTCCGGCGGCTTCTGCGGCTCGGGCCGGCCGCGCGAGCGCCGGCTCGCCTCGCCAAAGAGCGAGGAAAAGATGTCGGAAGCGTCGAAGCCGGCATCGCCACCCGGCTGGCCGCCGCCGGGTTGCGCGCCGCCGCGCCCACCGAAGGGGTTGCCGCCCTGGCCGAAATTGAATTCGAAGCCGCCATTGCGTCCCCCGCGGCCGGCGCCCATGCCCTCGAAGCCCTGGAACTTCGGCTTGCCCGCGGCATCAATCTCGCCGCGGTCGAACTGCTTGCGCTTGGTCTCGTCGCCCAGGATCTCATAGGCGGTATTCAGCTCGGAGAAGCGGTCCTGCGCCTTCGGATCTTCCTGGTTGCGGTCCGGGTGCAGCTCCTTGGCGCGACGGCGGAAGGCCTTCTTGATCTCCGCATCGCTCGCGCCGCGGGCGACGCCCAGAACCTGATAGGGATCGCGCATCCAAAACCTCGTTTTCACGCAAAGTCGAACTCCCGGCGCCCAAGCCGCCGGCCGTCCGCTTCGCCTAATCTGGGGATGGTGTGGCGCGAGCGCAACACCTTCGCGGCGCCGTTCTGCACCCGTAGCAACGTCGAGGCAAGCGCGTGGCCTGCGTCAGCTCACGCCCTTCCAGGGAGAGACATCCTTGACCGCCCATTCGCCGCCGGACGGGCGGCAGGCGGTGCCCTGCAGCTTCACCGGCCGAACCTGAGTCTGGACGCTGGCGATGAAGGCGCGGCAGATCTCGTCCGAGCGCAGGAATGGACCACCGACCGGAACGAAGGACCCCTTGATGCCGCTCTGGGGGTTGTCCCAGGACACGGCGGCACCATTGCCCTGCGGGTCGAGCGCAACGCCCATCGCCCCGTCGGCGCGGCGCATGTCTTCGGGACCGAGCTCGGCCGAAAGACTCGCGAGCRCCGCCGGCCGGTCGCCGCCGCGCGAGGGCAGGACTGCCGAGGTGGTCGCAACCTCATCCTCGCTCTTGCTCGACAGGCCGAGAATCGGAAACGAGACCGAGCAGCCGGCTGAGAACAGCGCCAGCATGGCCACAGCCATCAGCGGACGCATGGGGGCTGCGCGATCAGGAAGGCTTTGGAACGCTCCGGCCCTTGCCCTATATAAACCAACCGCCCGAAACCGGATCACTTGCGCTCGCCCGACGCCCAACTTCCACTGACCGAGGATTAGAACGTGCAACCGTTAACGAGCGGTGACTTCACCGAGGAAAACGAGCCTTTCGCCTTGTTCCAGAAGTGGTTGGACGAAGCGACGAAGTCCGAGCCGAACGACCCGACCGGCATGGCGCTTTCGACCGTCGACGCCGACGGCCTGCCCAATAGCCGCATGGTGCTGCTGAAGGGCCACGGGCCGGACGGTTTCGTCTTCTACACCAACACCGAAAGCCAGAAGGGCGAGGAACTGCTCGGCCAGCCCAAGGCCGCCGCCCTGTTCCACTGGAAGAGCCTGCGCCGGCAGGTCCGTATCCGCGGCACCGTCGCCCTCGTCACCGACGCCGAATCGGACGCCTATTTCCAGTCCCGCCCGCGCGACAGCCGGATCGGCGCCTGGGCCTCGCAGCAGTCGCGCCCGCTGGAGAGCCGTTTCGCGCTGGAGAAGGCTGTCGCCGCCTATACGCTCAAATTCGGCCTCGGCGAGATCCCGCGCCCGCCCTATTGGCGTGGCTTTCGCATCACCCCGCTCTATATCGAGTTCTGGCGCGATGGCGCCTTCCGCCTGCATGACCGCAGCGTCTTCCGACGCGGCGCGGCCGGCGAGCCCTGGACCAAGACGCGCTTCTACCCTTGAAGGACATCCCGCCCATGGCGATGCCGAAGTTCGATTTTCCAAAGACCGAAGCGGGCAAGCGCCCGGTCATGCTGCTGACCGGGGCGAGCCGCGGCATCGGCCACGCCACGGTGATGCAGTTCGCCATGGCCGGCTGGCGCATCCTGTCCTGCTCGCGCCAGGGCTTCTCCGAGAAATGCCCCTGGCCCTCGGGCGCCGACGACCATGTACAGATCGACTTGGGCGACCCCGAAGACACGATGCGCGGCATCGCGGAGATCAAGAAGCGCCTCGTGGCCGAGGGCGGCAAGCTCAACGCCCTCGTTAACAACGCCGGCATCTCGCCGAAGGGGCGCAATGGCGAGCGGCTGGGCGCCGCGACCACCTCCTTCAACGACTGGCACAAGGTCTTCCAGGTCAATTTCTTCGCGCCGATCATGCTGGCGCGCGGCCTGCTCGACGAGTTGACCGCAGCCCAGGGTGCCATCGTCAACGTCACATCGATCGCGGGTTCCCGCGTCCACCCCTTCGCCGGCGCGGCCTACGCGACCTCGAAGGCCGCGCTCGCCAGTCTCACCCGCGAGATGGCCGCCGATTTCGGCCCGCTCGGCATCCGGGTCAACGCCATCTCGCCCGGCGAGATCGACACGGCGATCCTGTCGCCGGGCACCGAGAAGATCGTCGCCACCCTGCCGATGAAGCGGCTGGGCAAGACCGACGAGGTCGCCAAGGCGATCTATTTCCTCTGCACGGACGCTTCGAGCTATGTCACCGGCTCGGAATTGCACATCAACGGCGGACAGCACGTTTGATACGGGACGTGGCAGCATGACGGCCGACAGCGGCCAGGTCATCCGCTTCCCGGCCGCGGGCCGCGCGGCGGCCCGGCCTGTGCTCGCGGCCTCGGTCGCTGTCTTCCGCGACGGCAAGGTGCTGCTGGCGACCCGCACCAAGCCGCCGGCCGACCAGCTCTGGTCGCTGCCCGGGGGCAAGGTCGAGGCTGGCGAGACGCTCGAGCAGGCGGCCCTGCGCGAACTGGAAGAGGAAGTCGGCGTCACCGCCCGCATCCTCGGCTTCAACCGCCATGTCGAGATCTTCGGCCGCGACGCCAAGGGCGGCGTGACTCATCACTTCGTCGTCGCCTCCTTCGTCGGCGAGTGGCTCTCCGGCGAACCGCAACCGGGTCCGGAGGCCGGGGCCGTGATGTGGGCCGATCCGCTGAAGCTCGGCGGGCTCGCAACCACGCGCGAACTCGCAGACGTGCTGCGCCGGGCTCACAGCCTGTTCACGGCCGGCGGTGCGGCATGATGCGCGGTGCGCGCGCCTGGGCCATTCTCGCCATTGTCCTCCTCGCTCCGATGGTTTCCCAGGCGCAGCAACGCACGCCGCAGCCGGCGAAGCCGCCTGCGGCCAAGCCTGCCGAGCCGCCAGTCCAGGAGCCGGACGGGCCGCCCTATGAGCCGCAGCTTCTCCAGCTCGCCGAGATCATGGGGTCGCTTGCCTATCTGCGCACGCTCTGCGGCGGCAAGGAGGCGCAGGACTGGCGCGCCCGCATGGCTGCCCTGCTCGATGCCGAAGGGCGCACCCCGCAACGGCGGGACCGCCTGACCGCCGCCTTCAACCGCGGCTTCAAGGCCTATTCGCTGACCCACCGTTCCTGCACCGATGCCAGCCAGGAGGCATCCGCGCGCCTCGCGGCCGAAGGAGAGGCCCTGTCGCGGGCGCTGGCCAGCCGTTATGGCGGATAGGCAACAGCTGTTGCCCGAATGCGATCTTCGGTGGAATTCTTCCGGTCGCGTTAACCTTTCTTAAACACCGCGGTAGCGTGCCGCTCTGGCACGGCTTATGACTTGAGCATCGCCCAACCGTCGCGATCCGGGTCACAACCGGCGCGATTCGCATCAGATTGAAGGCGCAGAGTCCCGTTTCGATGCCGATCCAGCCCGAAGACACGATGCTCGACCCGAATCTCGCCGAAGACCACGGCGATGCGCGCCGCGTCGCCTATGGCTATGTCGAGGACGCCTTCACCGAGGCCCAGCAGGACGGGCTCGATTCGGATGCGCTCGCCCATGCCGCGCTCTTTGCGGCGTTGCGCACACTGGTCGAGACCTATGGCGAGGAAGCCACGGCCGTCTTCACCGAGACCCTCCCCGAGAAGGTGCGCTGCGGCGCCTTCACCATCGGCACGCGGCACTAATCTGCCGCGGTGCGGGCCCTCGCCGCCCGCGCTTCCATCAACGCCCGTTCCTTGACGTTACCCGTCAGCGCCACCGCCTGCTCGAAGGCCTCCGCCGCTTCCCGGTGCCGGCCGAGCTTGGACAACAGGTCGCCGCGCACGCTCGGCAGCAGGTGGTAGCGCTTGAGCGACGGCTCGCTGCCCAGCGCCTCGACCAGTTCCAACCCCGCTGCCGGCCCTTCAGCCATACCGACCGCTACGGCCCGGTTGAGCTCGACGATCGGCGACGGCATCACCCGGCCGAGCACCGCGTAGAGCGCCACGATTCGCTGCCAGTCGGTCTCTTCCGCCGTTCGCGCGCGAGCATGGCAGGCCGCCAACGCAGCCTGCAGCAGATAGGGCCCCGGCGCGGCGCCGGCGAGCCGCTGCGCCCGTTCCAGCGCCACGAGCCCCCGCCCGATCAGCAGCCGGTCCCAGAGCGCACGATTCTGGTCGAGCAGGAGGATCGGCTCGCCGTCGGGGTCGATGCGCGCCCTGAGCCGCGAGGCCTGCAGCTCCATCAGCGCGACAAGCCCATGCACCTCCGGCTCGTCAGGCGCCCGCGCCGCGAGAACGCGCCCGAGCCTAAGCGCTTCCTCGCACAGCGCCGGCCGCACCCAATCCTGCCCTGCCGTCGCGGCATAGCCCTCGTTGAAGATCAGGTAGACGACCTCGAGCACGGAGGTGAGCCGCTCGCCGAGCTCGGCGCCGGCAGGCACCTCATAGGGCACTTTTGCCTCGCTCAGCGTCTTCTTCGCCCGCACGATGCGCTGCGCCATCGTCGCCTCCGGCACCAGGAAAGCGCGAGCGATCTCCTCGGTCGTAAGGCCCCCGAGCAGCCGGAGCGTCAGCGCGAGCCGCGCCTCCTTGGGTAGCACCGGATGGCAGGCGGTGAAGATCAGGCGCAACAGGTCGTCGCCAACCGCGTCATCGAGCGCTTCGTCGAGATCGGGCATCGCCGGCCTTTCGCCGTCGATATCGCGGCCGATCTCCTGCTGCTTGCGCCGGGCCATGATCTCGTGGCGGGCGGCATCGGCGGCGCGGTGCTTGGCGACCTGCATCAGCCAGGCAGCCGGATTGCGTGGCACGCCCTCCTCGGGCCATTGCTTCAACGCCGCGACCAGCGCGTCCTGCGCCAGCTCCTCGGCCCGACCGATATCGCGCGTCAGCCGCGCAAGGCCCGCGATCAGCCGGGGCGACTCCATGCGCCAGACCGTCTCGATGGTGCGGTGTGTATCGCTGCCCGACATGGGAAGCGATACACACCATCAGCCCATCGGCTGGCAAGGGGCGCAGGCAAGGCGTCGGTCGGTCAGCCCTGCCGCTCGGACTCGGCCTTCAGGCGATCCCACTGCGCCGCAGTTTCCGGCGTGACGATCTCACCGAAATCGGCCAATTCGAACAGCGGCCGGATCTCGATTTCGGACGGGCCGGGCATCGGGTTCGGGCAACGCTTGACCCAGGCGATGGCTTCGTCGAGCGAAGCGCATTCCCAGAGCCAGTAGCCGGCCACAAGTTCCTTGGTCTCGGCGAAGGGCCCGTCGACGACGGCGCGTTTCGTGCCGTCGAACTGGACACGCGCACCCTTCGAGCTGGGCTGTAGGCCGTCGCCGCCCTTCATGATGCCGGCTTTCACCAGCTCTTCGTTATAGGCCATCATCGCCTCGAGCAGTTCCTGGGTCGGCTGCGCGCCGGCTTCGCTGTCCTTGGTCGCCTTGACCATCACCATGAAACGCATCGGTTTTCTCCTTGGATTTGGGATGTAAGGTCGGGTCAGCTGATGCGCTTGTCGGCTTCGGCGCGCAGGTGCTCTTTCCGCTCGCGCCGCTCCGGCGTCACCATCTCGCCGAACGCCTCCATCTCGAAGACGGAACGCAGCTCGATCTCGGTGCCGCCATCGAAGGGCGCGCGCTTCAGCCATTCGACGGCTTCGTCGAAGGACTTCACCTGCCAGAGCCAGAAGCCGGCGAGCAGCTCCTTGGTCTCGGCGAAGGGGCCGTCCGTGATCGTCCGCTCGCTACCGGAAAAGCGCATGCGCAGCCCCTTGGAGGTCGGGTGCAAGCCTTCTGCGGCGAGCAGGATGCCAGCCTTGATCAGCTCCTCGTTGTAGACACCCATCTTCGCGAAGACGTCCGGGTCCGGCATCACGCCGGCTTCGCTGTCCTTGCTGGCCTTGACCAGAACCATCACACGCATCGGTCTTCTCCTTGGGTTTGGGAGAACCGGGCGGCTCCGGCGCGGACCGCCGAAACCCGTTCTCTGACTGCACGTCGAACGGGCGCGGCTGGAATCGACAGCGCCGGAAATCTTTTTTCGATTTTTTTGCGGAGCCGACCGCGCGCTCATCCAGAGCCGAACGCGGGCGGCGCCGATCCGTTTCAGGCGCCGCGCGGCAGCGCCTCCAGGAAGCGGGCCGGCTCGCCCTGCGACGGCATCGTTAGCTCTCCCTCCCACATCACCTTGAGGCCGCGCACGAAGGTGCCGACCGGCCAGCCGGTGACGGTGACGCCGTCATAGGGCGTCCAGCCGCATTTCGAGGCGCTCCACTCCTTGGTGATCGTCTCGCGGCGCTTGAGATCGACGACGGTGAAATCGGCATCGTAGCCGACTGCGATCCGGCCCTTGCCTTCCAGCCCGAAGATGCGCTGCGGCCCGGCGCTGCTGAGGTCGACGAAGCGCTCCAGCGTGAGCCGGCCGGCATTCACATGGTCGAGCATGATCGGCACCAGCGTCTGCACGCCTGGCATGCCGGAATGGCTCGCCGGATAGGGGTGGTGCTTCTCCTCATGGGTATGCGGCGCATGGTCGGAGCCGAGCACGTCGACGATGCCCTGCTCGACGCCCCACCAAATGCGCTGGCGATGACTGTCGTCCCGGATCGGCGGGTTCATCTGGGCGTAGGTGCCGAGCCGCTCGTAGCAATCCGGCGCGACCAGCGTCAGATGGTTCGGCAGCACCTCGACCGTCGCGACATCCTTATGGTCCTTGAGGAAGACCATCTCCTCGCCGGTCGAGATATGCAGAATATGGACGCGCGCGCCGGTCTCGCGCGCGATCCGCACCAGCCGCTTGGTGCAGGTCAGTGCTACCTCCGGCGAACGCCAGACCGGATGGCTCGACGGATCCCCCTCGACGCGCAGCGGCATGCGCTCGCGCAGCATCATCTCGTCTTCGGAATGGAAGGCGGCGCGGCGGCGCGTGCGCTTCAGGATCTCGGCGACGCCCCGGTCGTCCTCGACCAGGAGGTCGCCGGTCGAGGAACCCATGAACACCTTGATCCCGGCCGCGCCCGGCAGCCGCTCCAACTCCGGCACATCGGCCGCGTTCTCATGCGTGCCGCCGACCCAGAAGGCGAAGTCGCAATGCATGCGGTGCCGGCCGCGCCTGATCTTGTCGGCCAGAGCCTCCGGCGTCGTCGTCTGCGGGATCGTGTTCGGCATCTCGAAGACGCAGGTCACGCCGCCGAGCGCGGCCGAGCGCGAGCCCGTCTCCAGATCCTCCTTATGGTCGAGCCCCGGCTCGCGGAAATGCACCTGGCTGTCGATCACGCCCGGCAGGATATGCAGGCCGGTGCAATCGACCACCTCACCGGCCGAGGCCTGCGAGAGATCGCCCAGCGCCATGATCTTGCCGCCGGTGATGCCGATGTCGCGCGCAACGCGGCCATCCTGGTTCACCACCGTGCCGCCCTTGAGGATGACGTCATAGGTCTGCGGCATGGCGGTTCTCCGGGCGGTTGAGCAAAGGGGCGATGCGGCCTACCTATCGGCAGAGTCGCCGTCTCGGAAGTGGAAACAGCTTTCGGGTGGCGCAGTGCTCCCTTTCGGCCGCACGAGCCCGCCACGGAATCAGAACTGGAACGGCTGCCCATGTCCGCTACCCGATTGATCGATCGCGGTGTCATCCGCGTCAGTGGCGAGGATGCCCGCGACTTCCTGCAGAACCTCGTCACCAACGATCTCGACCCGGTCACGCCGGGCCACGCCGGCTACGGTGCGCTGCTGACACCGCAGGGCAAGATCATCTGCGACTTCTTCATCGTCGCGCTGTCGCCGGAAGACGGCGGCGGCTTCCTGCTCGACACTCCGCTGCTCCAGACCCCCGATTTGATGAAACGCCTGAAGCTCTACAAGCTGCGCTCCAAGGTCGTGCTGGAGGACCTCACCGAGAAGAGCACGGTGCTCGCCTCCGCTGATGGCGCGCCGCTGCCGGAAGACGCCGGCTTCGTCTATGACGACCCGCGTCTGCCCGCACTCGGCCAGCGGGCCATAGCCGATGCCGAGGGCATCGACGATCTCGTCACGGCAACGGCTGATGCCTACCACGCCCGCCGCATCGCGCTGGGCATACCCGCCGGCGGGCGCGACTTCCCCTATGGCGACACCTTCCCGCACGAAGCGCTGCTCGACCAGCTCGGCGGCGTCTCCTTCAAGAAGGGCTGCTATATCGGCCAGGAGGTCGTCTCCCGCATGCAGCATCGCGGCACCGCCCGCACCCGCGTCGTGCCCGTTGACTTCGACGACGGCATCGTCGCCGAGACCGGCGCCGAGGCGGTGGCCGGCGGCAAAACGCTCGGCACCATCGGCTCGGGCGCGAACGGCAAGGCGCTCGCCATGCTCAGGCTCGACCGGCTGGCCGATGCGCTCGCGGCTGGCGAGACGCCGCTCGGCGGTGGCCTTGCCTTCCATCTGGCGGAGAAGCCCGATTTCATCCGCTTCCCCTTCCCCGGCGAGCCGGGCTTCGGAGCAGCCGCAGAGGTCGCCCTATGAGCGAGGTAATTGTCTCGAGCGATGAGCGCATCGCGATCGAAGGGCCGGACGGCAAGTTCCGCTGCCGTTGGCCCGGCACGGACCCGCTCTACCTCACCTATCACGACACTGAATGGGGCGTGCCGGAATATGATTCTCGCGCGCTCTGGGAGAAGCTGATCCTCGATGGTTTCCAGGCCGGCCTCTCCTGGATCACCATCCTCAGGAAGCGCGATGCCTTCCGCGCCGGTTTCGCCGATTTCGAGCCGGAAGCGGTCGCCCGCTTCGGCGAGGCCGATGTCCAGCGCCTGCTCGCCGATCCCGGCATCATCCGTCATCGCGGCAAGATCGAGGGCACGATCAAGAGCGCACAGGCCTATCTCAGGCTGAGCGAGCGCGAGCCCTTCGCCGATTTCCTCTGGAAGCATCTCGACGGCCGCGTGCTGCAGAACAGCTATCGCACGCAGGGAGAGGTGCCGACACAGACCAAGGTGTCGGAGACGATCGCCAAGGAGCTGAAGAAAGCCGGCTTCACCTTCTGCGGCCCGACCATCGTCTACGCCTTCATGGAAGCCTGCGGGCTGGTCAACGACCACCTGACCGGCTGCTTCCGCTATGCGGAATGCGCTGCGCTGGCGCGCGACTTCCGCCCCGCCGCCTGATGGTCCGCAAGCCCGAACCGCCGCGCGCCTGGCAGCGCATGCTCTCCGGCCGCCGGCTCGACCTGCTCGACCCCTCGCCGCTCGACATCGAGATCGAGGACATCGCCCATGGCCTTGCGCGTGTCGCCCGCTGGAACGGCCAGACGCGCGGCGCGCATTCCTTCTCGGTGGCGCAGCATTGCCTGCTGGTCGAGGCGATCGCGGGTCATCTCAACCCGGATTGGAGCGATACCTGGCGCCTGATGGCGCTGCTGCACGATGCGCCGGAATATGTCATCGGCGACATGATCTCGCCGTTCAAGGTGGTGATGGGCGATGCCTATAAGAGCGTGGAACTGCGCCTGCTCACGGCCATCCATCTGCGCTTCGGCCTGCCTGCAACCACACCGGCTATGCTGAAGCGCAAAACCAAGGAGGCCGACACCATCGCCGCCTTCTTCGAGGCGACGCAGCTCGCCGGCTTCGCCCGCGCGGAGGCGCTGAAATTCTTCGGCCGACCGCAGGCGCTGCCGGCCGAGGTCATCGCCTGGCTCGATCCGCTCGACACCGAGGCAGCGCAAGCGCGCTTCCTGGCGCGCTTCGCGGAACTCGGCGGCGAGCTCAATGAGTCAAACGCACCGCGCTGATCTCGTTGGCGATCGACTTGAAGATCGGGCTGAGCTGCGAGGCGCTCGTCACCTCATAGTACATTGTCGCGTCTGAAGCACATTCCTTCAGCATTGCAGCGTTTCCGTTCATGACGCGAATTGTATAAACTAATATACCGGCATCTTTTACGTTCTTGCAAGCGGGCTTTGTCCGCTTGTCAACCTCAGGCTCATAGTTTAATCCGGTTCCATTCCAGCGATTTTGCGTATTATCGCCATCTGTCAGCAGGATCATATACTTCTTTAGGCGCGGCTCCGTCGCAGGCTTGGCCTCGGCATAAGGAAGAGAGGTCGAGAGCGTAGCCCACCCCCAAACCGCACCGATGGTGACATTGGTGGCGCCGACAGGCTTCATGGCGTCCACGCGCGCATTCAGCGCCGTCCAATCAGATGTCAACGGCATGATCTCGACGAGAGAAGCCTCTTTGCACCACGCCGCCGGGTATTGCTGGTTGTTGGCTGCATAGGAACCGCCATCGGTAATGTCGTAATTTTGATCCCGATCGGTGATGCAGCCATCATTCTGAGCCCAGGCGGCCTTGTTCATCGTTTGGCTGGTACAGGATTTATTTCCATTCTTATCAGGAGCCGTGCAATTCAATCCATCAGTATTGGAAATTGAAGCCTTGTTGTTATCGAGATCGACGCAATTGGCTCCTTTACTGTTGCATTGAACTCGACGCGTAAATCCGTACTTGATCCAGGGCTCGTCTTTGAAACTGCGAGGAACACGAACCTGCGTGTTGAATGGGACAATCGAGATCCTGATCTGATCGGTCTCGATGGCAGCCTCCTTCATGATCTTGATCAAATCCTTGGCGGCCGCCTTCAGATTGGTCATCTTGTCGTCGTCTTTCATCGAGCCGGTATTGTCGAGCACCAGCGCGAGCTCGATCGTGTTGGTGCCCCAGGTCGATTGGCTATCGCTCGCAACTGCGATGGACTGAGGGCCGAGCACGCGCCCGATCGTCGTCTCCACACTGGCATTCGCCGAGATTTTGATCGTTCGCGCCGTACGGTCGATCGAGACAGTTGCGCCACCGAACTCGCTCTTCACGCTCGCTGGCAGGTTGTCGCGGATCCAGGAATCGATACGGTCCCGGAGCTGAGCGTCGGTCAGCTTCTGGGCATCGCGCGCGGCCATCAGCGAGGCGGAGTCGATCGCCGAACTCAGCGCTTGGCGGGCGTTGCTGGCACGCGCATAGTCGACGGTGACCCCGACGATTCCGATCAGCGGAAGGGTCAGGAAGCCGGTCATGACGAGCACGTTGCCGCGCTGATCGCGGCGCAACCGCCGCATCAATTCCGAAACGAAAGCGAGCTTGACCATCACATCTCATCCTGGGCCGGATTGCCGCATTGAGCCGGATGAGCGTTGGGGGTCGGAGCTTACGAATTGCTAAAATCGATTCGTGGAACTCGGCCCTATCTGCATATTTTGCCGTAAAATAGGTACCGCGACGTCACATCGCCTTCGACGTGCGGAATATTATTGCCACTTCAGAACAAGTGATGATCATTTTTTGTCGTTTTGAAAATAATGATTTCACGGGACAATGCGATCAGTTCACCAAAGGAGCAGCCATGTCGGACACCCCCGCTCTCTCCCTGGCCTCCGGCGTCGTCATCAAGGGCGCCGTGCAGCCGCGCTTCGACGAGATCCTCACCACGGAAGCGCTCGCCTTCGTCGCCGACCTGCATCGCCGCTTCAACGAAACGCGCAAGCGGCTGCTCGCCGTTCGCGCCGAGCGGCAGAAACGCTTCGACGCCGGCGAGACGCCCGACTTCCTGGCCGAGACCCGGCATATCCGCGAAGGCGACTGGAGCGTCGCGCCCATCCCAGCCGATCTGCAGGACCGCCGCGTCGAGATCACCGGCCCGGTCGACCGCAAGATGATCGTCAACGCGCTGAACTCCGGGGCCAAGGTTTTCATGGCCGATTTCGAGGACGCCTCCTCGCCGGTCTGGGCCAACATGATCGAAGGCCAGATCAACCTCCGCGACCGCTGGGCGAACAAGATCGACTTCACCGATCCTACGAACGGCAAGGACTACAAGCTCAAGGACAAGCCTGCGGTCCTGATCATCCGTCCGCGCGGCTGGCATCTGCCGGAGCGCCATATCGAGATCGACGGCGAGGAGGCCTCCGGCTCCCTGATGGATTTCGGCCTCTACGTCTTCCATAACGCCAAGGCGGCGCTGGCCGCCGGCTCCGGCCCCTATTTCTACCTGCCGAAGCTGGAGAGCCATCTCGAGGCCCGGCTCTGGAACGACGTCTTCGTCGCCGCGCAATCGGCGCTCGGCCTGAAGAACGGCACGATCAAGGCGACCGTCCTGATCGAAACCCTGCCCGCCGCCTTCGAGATGGACGAGATCCTCTACGAATTGCGCGAGCACATGGCAGGCCTCAACTGCGGGCGCTGGGACTACATCTTCTCCTTCATCAAGAAGCTCGCCCGCAACAAGGCCTATATCCTGCCCGACCGGTCGCAGGTCGTGATGTCCAAGGCCTTCCTGCGCGCCTATTCGCTGCTGCTGATCAAGACCTGCCACAAGCGCGGCGCCTTCGCGATGGGCGGCATGGCGGCGCAGATCCCGGTCAAGAACAACCCCGAGGCCAATGCCGCCGCCTTCGCCAAGGTCAAGGCCGACAAGGAGCGCGAGGCCGGCGATGGCCATGACGGCACCTGGGTCGCCCATCCCGACCTCGTCCCGGTCGCCATGGAGGTCTTTGACCGGCTGATGCCGCAGGCCAACCAACTCGGCAAGAAGCGCGACGACGTGAACATCGGCACCAAGGACCTGCTGGAGGTCCATCAGGGCACACGCACGGAGGAAGGCTTCCGCGAGAACATCCGCATCGGAGTGCAGTATATCGAGGCCTGGCTGCGCGGCCGCGGCGCGGTCCCGATCTACAACATGATGGAGGATGCGGCGACCGCCGAGATCAGCCGCGCCCAGATCTGGCAGTTCGTCCAGTATGGCGTCGAGCTCGAAGGCGGGGTCAAGGCCGATGCCGCTCTGTTCAAGCGCTGCCTGCCCGAGGAGATGGACAGGGTGAAGGGCGAGCTCGGGGCGGAAGCCTATGCCAAGGGCCGGTTCCCCGAAGCGATCGCGCTCTTCGAGACGCTGTCGCTGGCGCCGAACTTCGAGGACTTCCTCACCGTGCCCGCCTACGCCAAGCTGGGCTGAACACAGCTCCGATCAGTCCAGCGAGGACGCCGCCAGATGGTGGCGCCCTTTCGCTTTCGTGGTCAGTTGAGGTGCCACCAGACGCGCCCGCCGATAATCACGGAAAGCAGGATCACCGCCCCGAAGAGGTGCAGGAGATCGGCTTTCCAGCCGCCGGCCGGCGAGGAGCGGACATGCCGGTAGATAGCTTCGCGGCGACGACGATAGCTGCCGATCGTGCTCATTGAAGTCTCCATCCGAAACGTTGCGGGCGCTTTCCCCACGCCGGTCAGGCGCGGTGGGCAGGCCCCATCGCACCGCGACTCACGGCGGCCGGTACCGTCCCTGCGAGCGGGCGCGGTAGATCCTCGATCACATCACGCACGAGGGTTGCGAGCTCGGGGCGCGCCGAGACGAGCGGCGCGCGGCAGGTCGCGCCGACGCCGGGATGCAGTATCGACAAGGCGAGCTTGACCAGCACCGGATCGGGCTCCCGCGCCAGCAGGTCGAGCAGCGGGACGAGGCGCCGCTGCAGGATCTGCGCCTGCCCGTAGAGCTCGGAGCGCGCCGCGCTCTCCAGCCGCGCCAGCCAATGCGGCGCGAGATTGCCGACGCTGGTGACCGCCCCGCATCCACCCGCGAGCAGATAGGCCGGGATAGTTTCGGCCGCACCGGTGAGCCGCATGAACCGGCGGTCGCGCAGCCGCGCGATCCGGTCGCAGCGCGCGAGATCGCCGCGCCGTTCGAGGATGCCGACAATGTTCGCCGCGCCTGCGAGCATCTCGAGCGTCTCCGACGCGATCTCGACGCCGCAGCGGTCCGGATCATTGTCGAGGATGATCTCGAGACCCGTGGCCTGCGCCGCCGCGAGCGCATGGGCCGCGAGCCCCGCCTGCGTCGGCCTGTTGTAATAGGGCATGCGCAGCAGCAGCGCCGAGGCGCCGGCCTTCTCGGCGGCGACGATCTCGGCAATCGTCTCGGCCGTGGCATAGCTGCCGACGGCCGCGATCACCGGGAAATGCCTGCCCGCGATGAGGCGGGCGGCAGCACAAAGTTCGCTGCGCTCCGCCTCGTTCAGCGTCGAGTTCTCGCCTGTGGCAGTGCCGATCACGATACCGTCGGCGCCCTGAGCGATCTGCCAGTGAATGAGGCGTTCCAGGGCACCGTAGTCGATCGCATCCTCGTCGAAGGGCGTGACCAGCGCGGTGAACATGCCGTGAAGCCAGTGGTTCATGGCGCGTCTCAAAGCAGCCGGAGCGTTTTCGCGGTCATACGGACCGCGCGCGGCCTGCGGCCGGCTTCGAACACGGCATAGCGCAACGCGGCGCCCTGATCGGCGAAGATTCCGCCGCCGCGGCCATGGGTCTCGACGGCCAGCCAGTGACCTTCAACGTCTCGCCCGACCAGAAACGCGAGCGGGCCGCCAAAGGGTTTGCGAGGGATACTGAGCATCATCCTGTTTCCCGAACGGTCTCCGGGACCGCACGGACAAGGTATTTTCGCCGCCATAGCCATTCGAGACAGGGCAAGGGGCGACAACATCAACGATGCATAAGGAGAACGCGAAACCGCTTTTGACTTCCGCGGGCCGCTCGCGCTCAATCCGGTCCTCTCGTCTGGATTCGCCGCATGCGCCCCCGCCTTCTCCCCCTCCTCGCCGCCCTGCTTTGCGCCTCCTTCGCCCAGGCCGCGACGCTCGCCCCCGAACAGCGCTTCAGGACGCTGGGCGACTTCTCGGGCAAAAAGCCCGGCAAGCCGGCCCGCGATGTCAGCGGCCTCGCCTGCATGCCGGTCGCGAACGGCGCCCAGCGCTGCTTACTGATCAATGACGAGGGCTCATTCGCCCAGTTCGCCTGGATTGCGGAGAACCGCATCACGCCCGGCGCCACGCTCCCGATCGTCGGCCCGGACGCTTCGCCCGACACCCTCGGCCAGCCGCCGCAGGGCATCTGCCGGGCCCCCGGCCGCTTTGCCGAACTCGACGGCGAGGCCGTCGCCTATGCGGATGGTGCCTTCTATCTGGCGGGTTCGCATGGCTGCTCGCGCAACAAGGGCGAATTCCGACTCTCCGCCTTCCATCTGGCGCGGATCAAGGTCGACGTGGAAGGCGCCCCGACCGGCCGCGTCGAGCTGACCTATCGCCTGAGCGACATGCTGCGCCAGGCCGGCGAGGCGGGAGCCTTCTTCGGCCGGAGCCTGATGGACGACAACGGGCTGAATGTGGAAGGCATCGCCGTCATCGGCGATACGCTCTGGGCCGGCCTCCGCGCACCTTCGCTCGGCGACCGCAGCTTCCTCGTCGGCGCTTCGCTCACAGCGCTCTTCGCACCCGGGCATGCGGCCGCGACAGCGGCTCCGACGGTGGTGGCGCTGCCGGCCGGGCGCGATCGCGGCATTCGTGACCTCGCCCCCCTGCCCGGTGGGCGATTGCTCGCGCTGCTTGGCCCGGCACAGGAGCAATCGCTCCCATATTCCCTGATGTTGGTCGACACGGCCCGGCCCGAGGCAGCTGAGACCCTCGGCGAGCTGCCCGCCCGCGGCAGCGGCAAGGCGGAATCCCTGACCGTTCTGGCCGAGGGCCGCGGCGCGCTCAGCGTCCTGATCGGCTATGACGGCCGCAAGAACGGCCATTTCGAATCCTACCGATTGCCCCTGCCGGCAGAGACCCGCTGAACGCCATGGACTTCCACGCCCGCCTCTCCCGCGCCGTCGCGCGCTACCGGAGCGAGGTCGCCGGCCCGCGCGAGCATCTCTCGCTGCTGCGCTGGCAGATGGCGGAGGGCCATGCGCTCGACCGCCGCGATACCTTTCCCGGCCATCTCACCACCAGCGCTTTCGTGCTCTCCCCCGACCATGCGCAGATCCTGCTGATCGACCATGTCGTGATCGGTCGCTGGCTCCAGCCCGGAGGCCATTGGGAGGAGGCTGAGCACTTCCACCTCTCGGCGGCGCGCGAGGCTGAGGAGGAGACCAGCGTCCAGGGGCTGTCCCTGCATCCCTGGCACGCGGGCGGCGATGTGCCCTTCACCATCGACAGCCACGACGTGCGGCAAGCCCGCGCGCGGCGAGCCGGATCATATCCATCACGATCTGCAATACCTCTTCCTGGCCGATCCTGCCTGGCCATTGGTTGCCCAGGCGGAGGAGGTACATGCCGCGGCCTGGAAACCCGTCGAGGAACTGGCGGCGATCGCGCCGCGCGCGCTGGCCCGCATCGCGATGCTGTCCCTGCCCGCCTGATTGTTGCTGCGACGCAACATGTTACATTATAACGGAACAAGAGGCATTCCAACTCTCGCGTCCCCGTGGCGGTCACGCCATAGTTCGTCGGGAGGCGCTCCTCTATTGCAAGCCACTTGCAATAACGTATGACCGTCGCTCACCCGCTGGAGTCGTCATGCTGGCAAACCCGTCTCTGTTGCAGCGTCACAACAGCCGGACGGATTGTCGCAATACTTATGGCTCCTTTATCGCGGCAGGCGGGCCACGAATGCATCCTTGCACCGATCCCGGATGACTGAGCGCGGTTTGCACGCGCCGGTTCCCACTCAACTGGAATTTCTGCTATGAAGCTGGCCTCCGCCCTCCTCTCCGCCCGCCTCGGTCTCGCCCTCTTCGGCACCTGCGCCGCCTCCATCGCCTCCGCCGCCGACCTGCCATCCCGCAAGACCGCTCCCGCACCGGCGCCAGTCGTCTCGGCCTGTATCGAGAGCGAAGGCATCCCGACCGACGCCTTCGGCTTCACCACCGGCTCGGATGTTGCGGAGAAGGGCTCCTTCGGCCCGAGCCTGACCTATAACGGCGGCTTCGGCACGCGCGTCGGCTCCTCGAACGGGCACGCCCTTACCTTGCAGGGCTCCTACGGGCTCTTCCCCTGCTTCGAAGTCGGCCCTTATGTGCTGGGCAACTTCACGAATGCCTCGGCAGGCGGCGTGAGCGCCGACTCGGGCGCCTTGGGCGCCGGCGTCGAGATGAAGTACAAGCTGCTCGGCCGCGACATGCACGGCCTCGGCCTGACGCTCGTCATCGACCCCAGCTTCAACCGCGCCGATCCGGACGGCGCCGGCCGCTTCACCACCTACAACACCGGCATCCGCCTCTTCGCCGACAAGACGCTGATCCCGAATACACTGTACGCCGCGCTCAACCTCTCGCAGGATCTGACCTGGACCGGGCCGTCGCCCTATCAGCGCTCATCCACCTTCACGGTCGGCGGTTCGCTCTCCTGGCAGGTGTCGGATGGGCTCTATCTCAGCGGCGAGGTCCGCCATATGCGCGCCCATAACGAGCTCGGCTTCGGCAACGAAGCCGGCTACGCCACCTTCGCCGGCCCCGGCATCTTCTGGCAGGCGACGAAGCAGCTCGCCCTCTCCGCCGCCTACAACATCCAGATCGCCGGCAAGGCCAAGGGCGAGCCCAGCAATCTCGATCTGACCAATTTCAGCCAGCACCTCGTCAAGGTGAAGCTCGGCTACAGCTTCTGAGCCTTCCGAACATCGCGCCTGCGCAAGGGCGGCAGCGGCAACGCTGCCGCCCTTTTTCATGTCGGCAGGTCGTCCGCATTGACATACTCCCCCCGAGTACCATAGCTTGACCGGCAGATCGAAGCTCGACGCGCCCCCAATGCCTCACACGCCTGAAGAAAAGAAGCGCGCCGTGACGCGGCTGCGCCGGATCAAGGGGCAGGCCGACGCCCTGATCGCCGCCGTGGAGCGCGGCGAGGAATGCGGCGCGTTGCTCCAGCAGCTCGCGGCGCTGCGCGGCGCAGCGACCGGGCTGATGGCGGAGGTGCTGGAAAGTCACTTGCGCGAGACCATGCATGGCACTGCCGACGCGGCGAAGGCGCCCCCCGACGATGCCGACGAAATCGCCGCGATCATGCGGGTCATCCGCCCCTATTTGAAATAGCCGTTCGCAAGGAAGGACCCCCCCGATGAAAACCCGTGCCGCCGTCGCCTGGGAAGCCGGCAAGCCCCTCACCATCGAAACCATCGAGATCGGCGGCCCCAAGGCCGGCGAGGTGCTGGTCGAGGTCATGGCCACCGGCATCTGCCACACCGACGCCTACACGCTGTCGGGCCTGGATTCGGAGGGCAAGTTTCCGGCGATCCTCGGCCATGAGGGCGCGGGCATCGTGCGCGAGGTCGGCGCCGGCGTGACGACGCTGAAGCCCGGCGATCACGTCATTCCGCTCTACACGCCGGAATGCCGCAGCTGTAAGTCCTGCCTGTCGCGCCGCACCAATCTCTGCACCTCGATCCGCGCCACCCAGGGCCAGGGCGTCATGCCGGACGGCACCTCCCGCTTCTCCTGCGACGGCGGCGAGGTCTTCCACTATATGGGCTGCTCGACCTTCGCGAACTTCACCGTCCTGCCTGAGATCGCGCTCGCCAAGGTCCGCGAGGACGCCCCCTTCGACAAGATCTGCTATATCGGCTGCGGCGTGACGACCGGCATTGGCGCTGTCATCTACACCGCCAAGGTCTGGCCGGGCGCGAACGTCGTGGTCTTCGGCCTCGGCGGCATCGGCCTCAACGTCATCCAGGGCGCCCGCATGGTCGGCGCCGACAAGATCATCGGCGTCGACATCAATCCGGCCAAGCGCGCGATGGCCGAGAAGTTCGGCATGACCGACTTCATCAACCCGGCCGAGATCGGCAACGACAAGGTCGTGCAGGCGATCGTCGACCTCACCGGCGGCGGCGCCGATTTCTCCTTCGACGCCACCGGCAACACCAATGTGATGCGTCAGGCACTGGAGTGCTGCCATCGCGGCTGGGGCGAGTCGATCATCATCGGCGTCGCCGAGGCCGGCAAGGAGATCGCGACGCGTCCCTTCCAGTTGGTCACCGGCCGCGTCTGGAAGGGCACCGCCTTCGGCGGCGCGCGCGGGCGCACCGACGTGCCGAAGATCGTCGACTGGTATATGGAAGGAAAGATCAACATCGACGACCTGATCACCCACAAGCTGAGCCTCGACGAGATCAACCACGGCTTCGACCTGATGCATGAGGGCAAGTCGATCCGCAGCGTCGTGGTGTATTGAGCCGCCGTTTTGCCGCCTCATAGGGCGGGCATCAGGACGCGATGGCCGGGCGCGCCCCGGCCATCCTCTTTGCTGGCATTCTCTGAACTCCGGCTCCCGGGAAAGTGCTCCCCATCCGGAAAATGACGTCTCGCCGCCGCCCACAAGAAAGGACCCCATATGGAACTCCTCTCCTCCTCCAAGGCCTTCGGCGGTTCCCAGCGCGTCTATCGTCATGAAAGCACGGCCTGCGCCTGCCCGATGAGTTTCGCGATCTATCTGCCGCACCAGATCGAGGATGGTCCGGTTCCCGTGCTCTGGTATCTTTCCGGGCTGACCTGCACCCATCAGAATGTCATGGATAAGGGCGAGTACCGCGCCRCAGCCGCCGCCAACGGCATCGCCATCATCTGCCCCGACACCAGCCCGCGCGGCGAAGCCGTGCCTGATGAGCCCGACAACTGGCAATTCGGCTCGGGGGCCGGCTTCTATCTCGACGCCACCCAGGAGCCCTACGCCCGCAACTACCGGATGGAGAGCTATATCCGGGACGAGTTGCCGGCGCTCGTCAGCAAGAATTTTCCGCTCGACATGGGCCGGCAAGGCATCTTCGGCCACTCCATGGGCGGGCACGGGGCGATCACGCTCGCGCTCAAGAACCCCGGGCGCTACGCGTCGATCTCCGCCTTCGCGCCGATCGCCCAGCCCTCCACCGCCGGCTGGTCCCGGCCCGCTTTCGAGAAATATCTCGGCCCCGACGAGACGACCTGGCGCGCCTATGATTCAACCCTGCTGATCGCGGATGGGCATCGCATCCCTGATCTGCTGGTGGACCAGGGCACCGCCGACGGCTTCCTCGATGAGGGCCTGCGCCCGCAACTGCTCGAAATCGCCTGCGCAACGGCCGGAATCCCCCTGCAGCTGACGATGCGGGACGGCTACGACCATTCCTATAATTTCGTCTCGACCTTCATGGCGCAGCACATCGCCTGGCATGCCGAGCGGCTGTTCGCGTAGCCGGCGCCCCGCGGTATTCATCCAAATGGAGGATGCTGCTTAACGCTATTTGGGGCCAACTATGCGCCGGGGGGCCACAGGTGCGGCCTATCAATGATGGAAATGCAGATCGCTCATCTGAATGAGCGTGGGAATTTTTTTGTCATCGTCCCAGTCGAAAGCTCCTTCGGCGCGCAGTCCCGCGTGGCTCAGGAGGCCGCGATCGACAGAATGCGGCTTGCTGCGATGGCAGCGCATCTCAACGGCACGGTCGTTCCCGTCTGGCAGCATGGCGACCGCCTGGCCTTTCGGGCTCCCCAACGCTTTCACAGCTTCTTCAGGAGCCTGTCGCTGCCGATCATCCGCAGCAAGCTGAACGCGACTCTGCCCTGCCAATGACAGGGCGGCGGCCTGCCCGCCATTGTGCCCGCTTCGAGCTTCGGCCAATTCCGCAAGCGACAAGATTTCGTTAAGAATCCGGGCATTCTTCAGGCAAAAGTAAGGTTAGCAGTTAGGGTTAAGGGTCATTTAAGAAATATCTGCCAGGTTCTTCCCGTTGGTAACTCGCGCGGGCTGCGTTCTTGCGCCGCGCAAACGCGAAGGACACTGCCATGGGCAGCCTGAAAACTCTCGCGCTGGCGGGCGCCCTGACCCTCGGTGCCTCCCTCGCGGCGCAAGCGGCCGATCTGGCCTACGCGCCTCCGCCTCCCCCGCCCGAGCCCCTCGGCCTCAAGGGCACGATCTCCAGCGGCATCTACCTGCGCGGCGATGTCGGCGTCGGCGTCCAGACCGTCGGCAAGTATTTTCAGGAAGATGTTGCCCAGTTCGGCGGCAGGTTCTTCGGCAAGACCGACAACTCGGCCTTCTTCGCCGGCCTCGGCATTGGTTATCGCTTCAACAACTGGCTCCGCTTCGACGTCACCGGCGAATATCGCGGCTCTTCGTCGATCGGGGTGAACGACATCGTCTTCAACCCCTTCATCAACGACAACCAGACCAACACCTACAAGGGCAACCTGTCCTCGCTGGTCACGCTCTTCAACGGCTATATCGACCTCGGCACCTGGAACTGCCTGACGCCGTATATCGGCGCCGGCATCGGCTTCACGCAGAACCGCATCAGCGGCCTCACCGACCAGGGCTCGGTCGCCGGCTTCCCGACGCTGGGTTTTGCAAACAACGGCACCAAGACCAACGTCGCCTGGGCGCTCATGGCCGGCCTCGGTTACGAGGTGAACAAGAACCTCACGCTCGAACTCGGCTATCGCTACCTCAACCTGGGCGACGGCCAGTCGGGCCGCATCCAGAACGCCTTCCTCCCCGAGAGCTATGGCCCGCTCAAGGCCAAGGACATCGACAGCCACGACTTCCGCATCGGCATGCGCTGGAACTTCGGCGACCCGAACTGCTGCGGCACGCCGGAGCCGGTCGCCTACGCACCGCCGGTCGTGCGCAAGTACTGAGCCGGCCTCGACAGCCAACAAACGAAACGGCGCGGATCATCTCCGCGCCGTTTTGCTTTTGTCGGTCGGCGCGCTTCAGCGCAGCAGCGACTGCCCGGTCATCTCCTCCGGCTGCGCCATCCCCATCAATGCCAGCAATGTCGGCGAGATGTCCGCCAGACGCCCATCCGCCAGCGCCCTGGCCTGCCCGCCGATCAGCATCAGCGGCACGACATTGGTCGTGTGCGCCGTATGGGGCTTTCCGGTCTGCGGATCGACCATCAGCTCGGCATTGCCGTGATCGGCGGTGACGAGCAGCGCGCCGCCCTGACGCTGCACCGCCTCGGCGATGGCGCCCAAACCCGCATCGACCGTCTCAACCGCCTTGATCGCCGCCGCCAGCACGCCGGTATGGCCGACCATGTCGGGATTGGCGAAATTGAGCACGACAAGATCGTAGCGACCGGAGTCGATCGCCTCGACCGCCCTGGCGGTCAGCTCAGGCGCCGACATCTCCGGCTGCAGATCATAGGTCGCGACCTTGGGCGACGGCACCATCGCCCGCTCCTCCCCGGCATAAGGGGTCTCCTCGCCGCCGTTGAAGAAATAGGTGACGTGCGGATATTTCTCCGTCTCCGCCATGCGGATCTGCGTCCGACCGGCCTTGGCGACCGTCTCGCCCAGCCCGTTGGCGAGTGTCTGCGGCGGGAAGAGCGCCGGCATGATCTTGTCGAGTTCGGCGCTGTAGGAGGTCATGCTTACCGCCTTGACGAGTTGCGGCCGGCGCGGGCGCACGAAGCCGGTGAAATCAGGCTCCAGCACCGCATTCAGGATCTCGCGGATGCGGTCCGAGCGGAAGTTGAAGCTGAGCAGCCCGTCGCCATCCTTCATTCCGGCATAGCCGCCGATCACCGCCGGGAGGATGAATTCGTCGTTGACCTTGCCGGCATAGGCAGCCGCGATCGCGGCATCGGCCGTGGCGAAGGCTTCGCCCTCCCCCAGCACCATCGCACGCCAGGCCTTCTCGACCCGCTCCCAGCGATTGTCGCGGTCCATGGCGTAATAGCGGCCGCAGACGCTGGCGATGGTCGCGCCGGGCGGCAGTGCGGCGGCAAAGGCCTTCACGTACTCAGCCGCCGATTGCGGCGGCGTATCGCGCCCGTCGGTGAAGATGTGGACCTGCACCGGGATACCCTGCTTCGCCAGGATATGGGCGAGCGCCACCGCATGGTCCTGGTGGGCATGGACGCCGCCGGGCGAGACCAGGCCGAGCAGATGGCAGGCCCCGCCGCTCGCCTTCAGCGCCGCAACGAGGCCCGACGCCGCGAGCGCCGCCTCGATCGAGCCATCCGCGATCGCCTGGTTGATCCGCGGCAGGTCCTGCATCACCACCCGGCCAGCACCGAGATTGAGGTGCCCGACCTCGGAATTGCCCATCTGGCCTTCGGGCAGCCCGACGTCGAGCCCGGAGGTTCGCAAGAAAGCATGCGGGCAACTCGCCCAGAAACGATCGAAATTCGGCGTCTTCGCCAGCCGGATCGCATTGTTCTCGCTCTGCTCGCGCCAGCCCCAGCCGTCGAGGATCATCAGCATCACGGGGCGAGGCGGCATCGGCTTTGACCTGTCGGCATCTGTGAAAGGTGCTTGTGCGGATATCACGCACCCGCTCGTCTATGCGAGTGCTAAGAAAGCGGCGGAACCGCGGCGAAGCCCCAATGGGAGGCCCCGATGACGACCAAGGCGCTGGTTTTCGATGCCTATGGCACGCTGTTCGACGTGCAATCCGTCGCGGCCGTCACGGACAGAGCGTTTCCCGGACATGGCACGACGATCACCCAGATCTGGCGGCTGAAGCAGCTCGAATACACCTGGCTGCGCGCCCTGATGGACCGCTACGAGGATTTCTGGACCGTCACGCGCGACTCGCTCGACTTCACCTTGCGGACGCTCGGGCTCTCGGCGCCGCCTGATCTCGTCTGGCAGATCGCCGAGGCCTATGACGCGCTCGCCCTCTATCCGGAGGCGCGGGCGGCGCTGGAAGGGCTCGCCCCATACCGCCTCGCCATCTTCTCGAATGGCAGCCCGGCTATGCTGAAGCGGCTTGTTACCCATGCCGGCCTCGGCGAATTGCTGGAGACCGTGATCAGCGTCGACGAGATCGGCATCTACAAGCCCGACCCGCGTGGCTACGCCTATGTCGAGAAGCGGCTCGGGCTGACGCGGGATGAAATCCTCTTCGTCTCCTCCAACGGCTTCGACATCGCCGGTGCCAAATCGCACGGCTTCCATGTCGCCCGCATCGAGCGCGTCTCGACAGACAGGCTGCGCTGCGAGCTGGAAATGGCCGCGACGATCGATCCGGCCCTGATGTTCAAGGCGCTCAGGATGCAGCCGGAGCAGCTCGGCTTCCAGGCCGACGCGACCATTGCCGCGCTGACCGATCTCGTCTCCTATGTCGCCGCATTGAGACAGGCCTGAGCGCCGCCGAGGAGCCCCATGATCAAGCTCTACTACCACCCCTCCCCGAACCCGGCGAAGATCGCGCTCTTCCTCGAGGAGGCTGGCCTGCCTTACGAGATGGTGCCGGTCGACACACGCAAGGGCGATCAGTTCAAGCCGGAATTCCTGGCGATCAACCCCAACGCCAAGACCCCGGCCCTCACCGATGGCGACGTCACCGTCTTCGATTCCAACGCCATCCTGCTCTACCTCGCCGAGAAGACCGGACAGTTCCTGCCGCCGGACACGCCGAAGGCACGCGGCGAGATGCTGTCATGGCTGATGTTCGTCGCCACCGGCATCGGCCCCTATTGCGGCCAGGCCGTGCATTTCAGCCGCTTTGCCCCGGAGAAAATCCCCTACGCCATCAACCGCTATTCCCATGAGGCCGAGCGCCACTGGGGCATCATCAACGATCTCCTCGCCCAGCGCCGCTACATGCTCGGGGACGTCTACACGCTGGTCGACATGTCGGTCTGGGGCTGGGCGACCCGCCTTTCCTTCGCGGTGGGCGAAACCTGGCCCGAGATGTTTCCGCATGTGAAGCGCCATCTCGACGAGATCTCGGCCCGGCCCGCGGCGCAGCGCGCGGTCGCCCTTAAGGATCAGTTCGCCTTCAAGACCGATTTCGACGCGGAAGCGTTCAAGTACCTGTTCCCGCAGAACGCTCATCTGAAAGCTTGAGCGGCCCGCGCGGCGCGCTCACCGCGAAGCGCCGCACGCCTGTGCATCATGGCAGCCACCGCAGCAAAAGCGCTGGCGGCGACGGGCGTTTCACGCCAGTGTCGCCGCGGCTCTGCCTCCGGGGAGGCGCGGAGCAAGTACAGTCTCCGAGAGGACGGATGCCGACCGATATCGAGATCGCGCGCGCCGCGACGCTTCAACCTATCGCCGCTATTGCCGAGCAGGCGGGCATTCCTTCAGAGGCGCTCAATCCCTACGGCAAGCATATCGCCAAGATCGATACCCAGGCGATCCCCGACTTCGAAACGCGGCCGGACGGCAAGCTGATCCTGGTCACGGCGATCAGCCCGACACCGGCCGGCGAAGGCAAGACCACGACGACGGTCGGTCTCGGGGATGGCCTGTCCCGCATCGGCAAGCGCGCGCTGATCGCACTCCGCGAGCCCTCTCTCGGCCCCTGCTTCGGCGTCAAGGGCGGCGCGGCCGGAGGCGGCTATGCCCAGGTCGTACCGATGGAGCAGATCAATCTGCATTTCACCGGCGACTTCCACGCCATCACCAGCGCCCATAATTTGCTCGCGGCCATGGTCGACAACCATGTCTACTGGGGCAACGGGCTGGAATTCGACACCCGGCACATCGCCTGGCGACGCGTGCTCGACATGAACGACCGGGCGCTGCGCTCGACAGTCTCCTCGCTCGGCGGCCCCGGCAACGGCTTTCCGCGCGAGGATGGCTTCGACATCACCGTCGCCTCCGAAGTGATGGCGATCTTCTGCCTGGCGCGCGACGCGATCGATCTCGACGAGCGTCTTGGCCGCATCGTCGTGGGCCGCACGCGCGACAAGCGCCTGATCACCGCAGCCGACCTCAAGGCGACCGGCGCGATGAGCGTCCTGCTCAAGGACGCGCTGATGCCGAATCTGGTGCAGACGCTGGAAGGCACGCCCGCCTTCGTCCATGGCGGCCCCTTCGCCAACATCGCCCATGGCTGCAATTCGGTGATCGCGACACGCGCCGCGCTCAAACTCGCCGACTACGTCGTCACCGAGGCCGGCTTCGGCGCCGATCTCGGCGCCGAGAAGTTCTTCGACATCAAATGCCGCAAGGCCGGGCTCAAGCCCGCTGCGGCTGTCGTCGTCGCCACAGTGCGCGCCCTCAAGATGCATGGCGGCGTCGCCAAGGACGAGCTCGGCCAGGAGAACCTCAAGGCGCTGGAAGCCGGCATGGCCAACCTCGCTCGCCATGTCGAGAACATCCGCAAATTCGGCGTGCCGCCGATCGTCGCGATCAATCACTTCGCCACCGACACGGCGGCCGAGCACGATCTGATCCGCCACTACTGCCGCAACCACCTGGGCGCCGAGGCGATCATCTGCCGGCACTGGGCCGAGGGAGGCGCCGGCGCCGAGGAGCTCGCCCGCAAGGTCGCCGCGCTCACAGACGAGGACGACGCCGATTTCGCCCCGCTCTACCCCGACGAGATGCCGCTGCGGGAGAAGCTGGAGACGATCGCCCGCGAGATCTATGGGGCGGCCGGCGTCGGCGTCGACGGCAGGCTGCGTGACCGCCTGGCCGAGCTGGAGGCGGCCGGCTTCGGTAAGCTGCCGATCTGCGTCGCCAAGACCCAGTATTCCTTCTCGGCCGACCCGGCGCTGCGTGGCGCCCCCTCCGGCCATATCGTGCCGCTGCGCGAGCTCAGGCTTTCGGCCGGCGCGGGCTTCGTCGTCGCGATCTGCGGAGACATCATGACGATGCCCGGCCTGCCGCGTCATCCGGCGGCCGAGCGTATCCATATCGACGCGCTGGGGCGGATCGAAGGGTTGTTCTGACGGCTCTTCCCATGGCTGCCGTCACGCCTTCGTCATGTGGCTCGTCGAAGCGGCGCGCCTCGGCATCGAAAGCGGGGCGGCAAAGATGAGCATGAAGATCACGGGCGGCCAAGAGCTCCTCGACGAACTCGTCACGACGGACGTCGCGCTCGACGGAGGTCGGATCGCTTCGCTGGGTGGGGGCACGCAAACGGCGGACCTCGTAATCCACGCCCAAGGCTGTCTTGTCCTGCCGGGCATCGTCGACTGCCATGGCGATGCCTTCGAGCGCCACATCATGCCGCGCCCGGGCGTTGCCTTCGACATCGACCTGGCGCTGCGTGACGCCGACCGGGCTCTCCTGGCGAGCGGCATCACCACCGCCTTCCACGGCGTCACCTGGTCCTGGGAGCCGGGCCTGCGCGGTGCGGAGAACGCGCGCCGGCTGGTCGAACGCATCGCCGCGCTCAAGCCGGAATTGGGCGCCGATACCCGCTTCCACATGCGCCACGAGACCTTCAATCTCGATGCCGAGGACGAGATCGCCGCATGGCTGGCCGAGGAGCGCATCGGCGTCCTCGCCTTCAACGACCACACCGAGGGCACGCTGAAATCCCGCCACCGGCCGGACAAGGTCGGCAAGATGGTCGAGCGCACGGGCCTGAGCCACGACGAATTCATGGAGCTCGTCGATCGCGTCTATGCCCGCAAGGGCGAGGTCGCGGGCTCGATCATCAGGCTGGCCGAGGCGGCGCGCGAGGCCGGCGTGCCGATCATGTCCCATGACGACATGAGCCCTGAGATGCGGCGGGAACATCGCGCGCTCGGCATCGCCGTCGCCGAATTCCCGATCAACGAAGCGACGGCGCGCGAGGCGGCCGGGGCTGGAGAGGCGATCGTCTTCGGCGCGCCCAACGTGGTGCGCGGCGGCTCGCATACGGGTTGCCCGGCTGCCGAGGAGATGGTGCGCCAGGGGCTCTGCACCATCCTGGCCTCCGACTATTATTACCCGGCGCTGCCGCTCGCGCCCTTCCTGCTGGCCGAGCGTGGCGCGGCCTCCTTCGCCGCAGCCTGGAAGCTTGTCTCGGAGAACCCGGCGACGGCGCTGGGATTGACCGACCGCGGCCGGATCGCGCCGGGCCTGAGGGCCGACCTCGTCATCGTCAGACCCGAGCCCACACCGCGTGTGGTGGCGACCATCGCCAACGGCCGGCTCGTCCACCTCGCCGACCCGAGCTTGCTCACCGGCTGAGGCGTTCAGGCAAAATCGAGCTGCACCTTGATCGCCTTCGACTTGTCGGCGGCAAGATCGAAGGCCTCGACCGCTCGGTCGACCGGGATCGTCGCCGTTAGCAGCGGCGAGAGATCGATGTTCCCGGAGCCGATCATCGCCACCGCCCAGTCGAACTCCTCATGGAAACGGAAGGAACCGCGCAGGTCGAATTCCTTGGCGACGAGGACATTCATCGGCAGCGTGAACTGGCCGCCAACGCCGATCTGCACGATGACGCCGCCCGGCCTGATCACGTCGAAGGCGCCGGTCAGCGCATGCTGATTGCCGGAGGCCTCGAACATCACGTCGAACGCGCCCTTCTCGGCCCCGTATTCCGCCTTCAGCCGCTCAGGCTCGGCCGCCACATTGACGGTTGCGCTCGCGCCCATCTTCCGCGCAATCGGCAGCGGCCCGTCGACGACATCGGTCGCGACGATCTCGGCGGCGCCCGCCGCTTTCGCGGCCACGATGGTGAGCGCGCCGATCGGCCCCGCTCCCGTCACCAGCACGCGCTTGCCGAGCAGCGGGCCGGCGCGCTTGGCGGCATGGAGGCAGACCGAAAGCGGCTCGGCGAAGGCGGCCTCGGCAGCGCTGACATGCGGCGCGACCTTCACCGCCTGCCGCTCCTCGACGACGAGCACGTCGCGGAAGCCGCCCTGCACATGTGGGAAGCGCATCGCCGAGCCGTAGAACAGCATGTCGGTGCAGTGCTGCTGCAGTCCCATCTGACAGTAGCGGCAATGGCCACAGGCCCGGCTCGGATTGACCGCGACGCGATCGCCCGGCTGCACCCGCGAGACCTCGCCGCCGACCGCCTCGACCCGGCCGGCGATCTCATGGCCGAGGATCATCGGCTCCCGCACGCGGATCGTGCCGAAGCCCCCATGGAGATAATAGTGGAGGTCAGAGCCGCAGATGCCGCCGGCCTCGATCCTCACGCGGACGTCGCGCGGTCCCAATTCAGGCGCCGTGGTCGGCTCGACGCGCAGATCCTTCTCGGCATGAATAACGACGGCCCGCATGGTGGCTCTCCCTGATCCGACTGGCCTGCTTTTCTCAGCCCTCATCCTGAGGAACCGCGAAGCGGCGTCTCGAAGGCTGATCCAGCGCCCTCGGGAGCCTCCTTCGAGACGCAAGGCTTGCGCCTTGCCCCTCATGATGAGGGCCGAGAAAGCCAATCCATCATTGTCTAATCGATTGAAACCTGCTTACCCAAAGATGCAGGCTTTGCGCAAACCGAATTTGCTCACACCAGAACGCTGCGAGGATACGCCATGTCGCTGTCGCTGTTCAGTCTCGAAGGCAAGATCGCGCTGGTCACCGGCTCCGGCCAGGGCATCGGCCTGGCGCTCGCAGAGGGCCTGTCGGAGGCCGGCGCCCATGTCGTGCTGAACGGCCGCGACAGGGCCAAGCTCGAACGGGCCCAGCAGGCGCTCACTGCGGCCGGGCGCAAGGCCTCCATCGCCCCCTTCGACGTCACCGACCACAAGGCCGTCGAGGCGGGCATTGCCGCGATCGAGGCCGAGATCGGGCCGATCGACATCCTGATCAACAATGCCGGCATGCAGAAGCGCGCGCCGATCACCGAATTCCCGGTCGAGGGCTGGCACGAGGTGATGAACACCAACCTGCATTCCGTGTTCTACGTCACCCAGGCGGTGGCGAAGCGGATGGTGCCGCGCAAGCGCGGCAAGATCATCAATATCGGCTCGGTTATGAGCGAGCTCGGCCGCGCCACCATCATTCCCTACACGGCATCGAAGGGCGCGGTGAAGATGATGACGCGGGGGCTCGCCGCCGAGCTCGGCAAGCACAATATCCAGGCCAACGCCATCGGCCCCGGCTATTTCGCCACCGAGATCAATGCCGCGCTGATTGCGGACGAAGCTTTCTCGAACTGGGTTTCCACCCGCACTCCGGCCGGGCGCTGGGGCGAGACGAAGGAACTCGTCGGCGCCGCCATCTTCCTGTCCGCGGCGGCATCCGACTACGTCAACGGCCACCTGCTGATGGTCGACGGCGGCCTGACCGCGGTGGTGTGAGGACGCCTCAGCCGTCCTTCTCGGGCAGCGTCAGCTGACCCGAGAAGCGCAGGACGAGACAGCACAAGAGCCTCCTCCGGCTGGAGATGCTCGGGTCGAGCCCGAGCATGACGCCTGGGCTCAGGCCGCAGCCTTCGCCACCGCATCGACCACATCGTCCACGGCGCGCTCGACCAGATCGCGGTCGTCGCCCTCCGCCATGACGCGGATCACCGGTTCGGTTCCGGACGGGCGGATCACCAGGCGCCCGCTGTCGCCCAGCAACTGCTTCGCCGCCTCGATCGCGCTGATGACGGGCTGTTCCTCCAGCGGCTTGCCGGCCTTGTAGCGCACATTCTTGAGAATCTGCGGCAGCGGCTCGAAGCAGTGGCAGACCTCCGAGACCGGCTTGTCCATCCGCTGGACCACCGCGAGCAGTTGCAGCGCTGCGACGAGGCCGTCGCCGGTCGTGCCGAAATCCGAAAGGATGATATGGCCGGACTGCTCGCCCCCAAGGTTGAAGCCGTGGTTGCGCATGTGCTCCAGCACATAGCGGTCTCCGACCGCCGTGCGCGCCAATGAGAGGCCCAGCCCCGCCAGATAACGCTCCAGCCCGAGATTGGACATCACGGTTGCGACGATACCCGGGGCCGAGAGACGGCCGTCTTCCATCCAGCTGCGCGCGATCACGGCCATGAGCTGGTCGCCATCAACGATATGGCCGTGCTCGTCGACGATGAGCACGCGGTCGGCGTCGCCGTCCAGCGCAATGCCGACATCGGCGCGCATCTCCTTGACCTTCTCGATCAGCGTCGAAGGATGGGTCGAACCGATCTCGCGGTTGATGTTGAAGCCGTCGGGCTCGACGCCGATGGTGATGACTTCGGCGCCCAGCTCCCAGAGCGCTTGCGGCGCGACCTTATAGGCGGCGCCATTGGCGCAATCGAGCACGATGCGCAGGCCTTCAAGGCTCAGATTGCGCGGCAGCGTCCGCTTGGCGAACTCGACATAGCGTGCATCGGCACTGTCGATACGCTTGGCCCGGCCGAGCGCCGGCGAAGTCGCCAGGCGCGGGCCGAGATCGGCGTCGATCAGCGCCTCGATCTCCCGCTCGACCTCGTCGTTGAGCTTGTAGCCATCGGGCCCGAACAGCTTGATGCCGTTATCCTCATAGGCGTTGTGCGAGGCCGAGATCATCACGCCGAGGTCCGCGCGCATCGAGCGCGTCAGCATGGCGACGGCCGGCGTCGGCATCGGGCCGAGCAGCAACACGTCCATGCCGACAGCGGTGAAACCGGCGACCATGGCATACTCGATCATATAGCCGGAGAGGCGGGTATCCTTGCCGATTACGACCCGATGGCGATACTCGCCGCGGCGGAAGGCGAGCCCAGTCGCCTGGCCGACCTTCATGGCAAGGTCGGGCGTGATGACGCCGTTCGCCCGCCCGCGAATGCCGTCGGTTCCGAAATATTTGCGCGTCATTGCGTTCCGCTTCCGAGGGGCTGCAACGCCCGATTGTGCGTGTTCTATAGCCAAAAAATCTTTCCGCCTTCTCACAAATTATGACGGAACGTGACATCGTGGCCGGTCAAACAGAAAGGGCGGCCGCTGAGGCCGCCCTTTCCTTCAACGCTGCTTGATGCATCAGACCTGCGGCTGCGGCTCCATGCCCGCATCCGGCTCGCCGCGCTTGCGGCCCTTGCCGGCGCTCGGCACGGCCGAACCGCGCGGAGCGTGCGGGGTGTCGTCGAGATCGCGCGAGGGGCGCTTGCCGGCGATGAGGTCGCGAATTTCCTCGCCCGTCAGCGTCTCGAATTCGAGCAGCGCCTCGGCCACAGAAACGAACTCGTCATGATGCTCGGTCAGGATCTTCTTGGCGTCCTGATAGCCATTGTCGACGAGGCGCTTCACCTCGGCGTCGATCTTCTGGGCGGTGGCCTCGGAGACCGACTGGCTGCGGCCCATCGACATGCCCAGGAAGACCTCTTCCTGATTGTCGCCATAGGCGACCATGCCGAGCTCGTCCGAATAGCCCATCTGCGTGACCATGGCCTTGGCCATCTTGGTCGCCTGCTGGATGTCGCCGGTCGCGCCTGAGGTGACGTTCTCGCGGCCGAAGGTCATCTCCTCCGCCACGCGCCCACCCATGGCGACCGCGAGCTGCGAGGTGAACTCCTTGAACTTCATCGAGTAGCGGTCGCCCTCCGGCAGGAACTTGACCATGCCGAGCGCACGGCCGCGCGGAATGATCGTCGCCTTGTGGACGGGGATGCCGGCCGGGACATAGAGGCCGACGATCGCATGGCCGGCCTCGTGATAGGCGGTCAGCTTCTTCTCTTCCTCGGACATCGCCATCGACTTGCGCTCGGCGCCCATCATGACCTTGTCCTTGGCGTCCTCAAACTCGGCATGGGTGACCATGCGCTTGCCCCGGCGGGCCGCCAGCAGAGCGGCTTCGTTGACGAGGTTCATCAGGTCGGCGCCCGAGAAGCCAGGCGTGCCGCGGGCGAGGATCTTGAGATCGACGTCCGGGGCCATCGGCACCTTGCGGACATGAACCTTGAGGATCTTTTCGCGGCCGGCGACATCCGGGTTCGGCACGACGATCTGGCGGTCGAACCGGCCCGGACGCAGCAGCGCCGGGTCGAGCACGTCCGGACGGTTGGTCGCGGCGATGATGATCACGCCTTCGTTCGGCTCGAAGCCGTCCATCTCGACGAGGAGCTGGTTCAGCGTCTGCTCGCGCTCGTCATTGCCGCCGCCGAGGCCGGCACCGCGATGACGGCCGACCGCGTCGATCTCATCGATGAAGATGATGCAGGGCGCGTTCTTCTTCGCCTGCTCGAACATGTCGCGGACACGGCTCGCGCCGACGCCGACGAACATCTCGACGAAGTCGGAGCCCGAGATGGTGAAGAACGGCACATTGGCCTCACCCGCGACGGCGCGCGCCGTGAGGGTCTTGCCGGTGCCGGGAGGGCCGACGAGCAGCACGCCGCGCGGGATGCGGCCGCCCAGCCGCTGGAACTTCTGCGGATCACGCAGGAACTCGACGATCTCCTGCAGGTCTTCCTTGGCCTCGTCGATGCCCGCGACGTCCTCGAAGGTGACGCGGCCATGCGCCTCGGTCAGCAGCTTGGCCTTCGACTTGCCGAAGCCCATCGCCCGGCCGGCGCCATTCTGCATCTGGCGGGACATGAAGATCCACAGGCCGATGAAGATGACGAAGGGCAGCGAGTTGACCAGCAGCGCCATGAACCACGGCGTGCCCTCGGACGGCGCACGGGCCGACACCTGCACGCCCTTCTGCGCCATGGTCTTCAGGAGGTTGGGGTCGCCATAGGGCGCATAGGTCACGAAATTGCGGCCGTCGGAGAAGCTGCCGGAAATCTCCTGTCCGGCAACCACGACATTGGCGACACGCCCGGCTTCAGCCTCGTTGATGAGCTGGCTGTAGGGGATTTCGTTGGTGCTCGCGCGCTGGCTTGGGCTCTGGAACAGAGTCACCAGCGCCAGGACGAGAAGGAAAATCACCACCCAGAGGGCGAAATTACGAAAATTCGGATTCATCACCAGTCCGATCGGGCCTGCCGGACCAACCGGATAAGGCCAAGGGTTTACTGGACTAATCTAGGAGCGGCGGTCGCCCTTGCCAAGGGAAACAGAAGACGTAGGGGCACTAAGATGTCGCAGGGTGAACGCCGCGTCGCCGCGGCGGCTCCCGTTCGAGGAGCAGAACGCCGTCGGAGCCGAGCCTTATCATGCAGCCGGACAATGTCCGTCTCATGGCAGAACCTGTCTTCGTCGCGGCACGCAGCGCCTGCACGCAATCCTCCAGCCGTTCCAGCCGACGGTAGCGGTCGCCGGTGGTCACGACGGCATCGAGCGCCCGCCCGACCACGCGCAGAACGATCTCGTCCGGCTCAGCCATCAGCGCCGAAAAATCGAGCCGCAGCCGGTCCTCGCCCGCCTCTCGCGGCAAATCGACCGCTGCAAACACGGCCTGCGCGCGCTGGCTCGCCGCAGCGTCCAGCCGCGCCATCCTTTCCGCCATCCGCCCGAAGCGCTCGGCCGTCAGCCCCTCCTCAGCGAGAACCGGCATGATCTCGCGCCAGCGAACACGCTCGAAGCGCTGGTCGGCATTGCTCGGATCGCTGGCGAAAGGAAGGCCCCGCGCCCGGGCGGTCGCAATGAGCCGCGCCTTCGGGAGGCCGAGAAGCGGGCGGATGAGCTTGACACCGTCCTTCACGGTTCGGGCCCGCATCCCGACGAGACCGGACGGGCCGGAGCCATGGGCGAGCCGCATCAGCATCGTCTCGGCCTGATCGTCGAGCGTGTGGGCAGTCACGAGAGCGGCGCCGCCGAGCCGCTTCGCCTCTCCCGCCAGCAGCGCGTAACGGGCGTGCCGGGCCGCAGCCTGGATACCCCTTGCGGGCTTCTCTCCCTCCCAGCGCAGGATCGCATGCGCGATGCCGAGGCGCGCGCACAGCGCGGCGACGGCGGCGGCCTCCGCCGCGGCCTCCGGCCTCAAGCCATGGTCGACGGTCGCGGCATGGAGCAAGGGCCGGCCCGGAGCGCGCGCCCATTCGGCCAGCAGCCCCAGCAACGCGACCGAATCCGGTCCGCCTGAAACCGCCGCGAGCAGAGAGCGCTCCTGCGTCAGCCCCAGAAAGAGTTCGCCGGCCTCGACAGGCGAGACGGGCGGCACATACGTTTCATTCTGTGGCAGCGCGCTCAAGCGCAGCCGGAGCGACGGCGCTCGCGCGCCACGCCCTGACGCACCGCATTGGACGCCGACGGATAATCGACGCCGACCTTGGCATAGGTCGCGCAGGCCTGGTCCTTGGCGCCGAGCCCGCTCAGCGCCATGCCGAGCTTGAGCAGGCTGTCGGGCGCCTTGGTCGCCTTCGGCGATTCCCGCGAGATCTTCAGGAACTGTTCGGCCGCCTCGCGATAGCGCTGCCGCTGCAGATAGCTCTCGCCGAGCCAATAGGTGGCGTCGATCGCCAGCCGGTCGCGCGGATAGCTCTGCAGAAACTGGCGAAAGCCCATCTCGGCCTGCTCGTATTCCCGGCGCTGAAGCGAGGCGAAGGCGAGGTCGTAGGCCTCCTTGGCGCTCTGCGGACCGCTGGCGGCCGCGACGCTCGCCCCCCGCGGCATGGCCTGCGACAGGCCGCCCTGTGGAACGGGGCGTCCGACGCCCTGCAGGTCGAGCGGCCGGCCCGTGGCCGGTCCGCCACCATCCTCATCCTCGATGATGCCGGCGATCCCGCCGCCGAGCTGCTGCGGCGCACCGGCCGCACCCTGCTGCATCGTCGGATCGAAGGCGTCGCCACGGCGCTGACGCTGCGGCGCCGCAGGGGCGCCACCACTCGGCGCTGCCGCACCTGGACGCCCGCCGCCCTTCTCGTTCAGGCGGAAATCGACATCTTCCTGGAACTTGCGCACCTGTTCGCTGAGGCGGCGGTTCTCGAACTGGAGCTGCTCGATCTGGCCGGACATCTGGCGCAGCTGGTTCTCCAGCCGCGTCGTACGCACCAGCAGGTCAGCGGCATCCTGCGCCGAGCCGGGCACGGCCCCGCCGAACAGCGCAGCGGCACAAGCGAGCGCACCCAGCCCCGAACGGGAAAGATGACGGGCAAGGATCGAAGGAAGCATCGATGAAACCGGTTTTCCGAACATGTCGCGCTTCCCTATATCACTTGCTTACCACGGCCAAAATATGAACATTTTCATGGCGCCCCCGCACATTTGGGCGCGGGCCGGAAAATCGCCTCTGGCGCTTTGCCGGCGGCTTGCTTACATTGACGAGGCGGGGCTGCCTGGTGCGTGAGAGACAGCATTCCCCGGGCCCATACGACTCCCTAGGGAGCTGTCCCTGTCCGGATCCTTGGAACCGGACACACGGCGCCCACCTACTTCTGTAGGTGTCCCGGGATTCAAAACTCCACGGCCGAGGTGGCTCCGCAGCCTGACCATGACGACGACGCGTCCCGATACGCCTTTCATCCCCCCGGTCTCCCCTTCCCCACGCAAGGCCGCGCTTCGCGACGCCGCACTGACCCGCCGCGACGCGCTGGATCTCGACAGCCGGCTCGACTGGGATCAGGACATAGCCGCCCGCGTGCTCGCTCTGCCCGTCTGGGACAGCCCCGGCCCGGTCTCCGCCTATTGGCCGATGCGCTCGGAGGCCGATCCGCGCCCGATCCTCGAAGCGCTACATGGACGCGGTTTGCCGCTCTGCCTGCCGGCAATCGTCCAGAAGTGCATGATTTTCCGCCGTTGGGCGCCCTATGAGCCGATCGTACCCGGCGGCTTCGGCACGCTCGTGCCGGCTCCCACGGAGCCCGAGACGAAGCCCGCCATCCTGATCGTGCCGCTCGCAGCCTTCGACCGGCGCGGCCACCGCATCGGCTACGGCAAGGGCTATTACGACCGGGCTCTGACGGAGCTGGGGCCGACCGTCAGCATCGGCATCGGCTACGCCGCACAGGAGATCGAGGCCATGCCGGACGAGCCGCATGACCGACGCCTCGACTGGATCGTGACCGAGCGCGACACCATCCGCTGCGGTTGATTCCGGCAGGCTTTCGGGTCACGGAAGAGGACAGAACTGCCATTCCACAGCCCTCATCCTGAGGAGCCGCGGAACGCGGCGTCTCGAAGGACGTTTCAGTGGGCTCCCGCCCTCCTGGAACATCCTTCGGGACTCGCCTTCGGCGCTCCTCAGGATGTGGGCCTGTATGGCCAACCGCCTTTACGCGTCCGGAGTCCACATGCGTTTTCTCTTCCTCGGTGACATCGTCGGCCGCCCCGGCCGGATCGCGGTTCAGGAGCGTTTGCCGGCACTGCGCGAGGCCTGGAAGCTCGACTGCGTCGTCATCAACGGCGAGAACTCCGCCGGCGGCTTCGGCATCACCGAGGCGATCTGCGACGAGATCCTCGCCGCCGGCGCTGATGTCGTCACCCTCGGCAACCATTCCTGGGACCAGCGCGAGGCGCTTGTCTTCATCACCAGGCAGGACCGGCTGATCCGCCCGGCGAACTACCCGCCCGGCACCCCCGGCCGCGGCGCCACCGTGATCGAGGCGCGCAACGGGGCCCGCGTCCTCGTCGTCAACGTCATGGGCCGCCTCTTCATGGACCCGCTCGACGACCCCTTCGCCGCAGTCGAGCGCGAGCTCGCCGCCTGCCCGCTCGGCGAGGTCGCGGACGCCGTCATCGTCGACGTCCACGCCGAGGCGACAAGCGAAAAGCAGGCCATGGCCTATTTCCTCGATGGCCGCGCCAGCCTCGTCGTCGGCACCCACACCCACGCGCCGACCTCCGACACGCGCATCCTCCCGGCAGGCACGGCCTATCAGTCCGATGCCGGGATGTGCGGCGATTATGATTCAGTGCTCGGCATGCAGAAGGACGAGCCGGTGCGCCGCTTCCTGCAGAAAGTGCCGGGCGCGCGGCTGGAGCCGGCCACCGGCGAAGGCACGCTTTCTGGCGTCGCAGTCGATATCGATGATGCGACCGGTCTCGCGAAGGCGGTCTGGGCCGTGCGGGTCGGCCCACATCTCAGCGAGGCCCTGCCCGGCTGGGCGCAGGGCTGACCCACAGGAGCCTGCGCGTCTCAGACCGCGCGGTGCTGGCGAACCAGATCATCGAAGGCGTGGTTCAGGCTCTCGGCTTGGCGGGACAGGGTGCCCGCCACGTCGAGTACGTCATGCACTGCCTTGCCGGCCTGCTGTGCGCGGTCGTTCAGGTGCACGATGGTTTCGGCGTTGGCCTGCGTGCCCATCGCCGCCTGATCGGCGCTGCGGGCGATTTCCTGCGTGGCGGCGCGTTGCTCGTCGATGCTGGCCGCGACCGCGCCCGCGATGCCGTTCACCTGGCTGACGAAGGCGACGATGCTCTCGATCGCCGTCACCGCCTCGCGCGTCGCCGCCTGCATGGCCGGGACCTGGGCCGCGATTTCGTCCGTGGCCTTGGCGGTGCGTGATGACAGCTGCTTCACCTCCGTGGCCACCACCGCGAAGCCCCGCCCGGTCTCGCCGGCCCGTGCGGCCTCGATCGTGGCATTGAGCGCAAGCAGATTGGTCTGGCTGGCGATCGTCTGGATCATCTCCACGACCGAGCCGATCGTCTCCGCCGAAAGAGCGAGACTCTTGACGATGGCATCAGTCTTCTGCGCCGCGACATGGGCCTCATGCGCCATGGTCGAGGCCCGCACCACCTCCGCCGCGACATGGTCGAGCGAGATCGACAGCTCGTTCGTCGCGGTCGCGACATTGCTGACATTGTCCGAAGCGCTGCCCGCCGCCCCTGCGGCCCGTTTGGCCTGCGCGCTGGTCTCGCCGACCACGTCCTCGACCGTGGCCGCGAGCCGCTCCACCTTGCCGGCGCTCGCATTCACCGCGCCGACAACCTCCCGCACCGTGACCTCGAACGCCTCGATCTGCTGGCGCGTGCGGTCGCGGTTCTCCTGCTGGACGACGGCATAGGTCTCGAGCAGCAGCTCCAGGTCGAGCTGGGTCGCCTTGGAGAGCGCCGTGCGCGTCGCGATCCGCCGGTCGAGCTCGCGTCTCTGCCAGAAGCTCGACAGCCCCATCATGCTCTGCCGGTCGAGCCCAAGCTCGACGATGATCGCGTTCGAGACGATCGCGTGGCAGATCACCACCGCATAGATCGGCACGCCATGGTCGTGAAAGGCAGTCGCCAGCTTTCGCGCCGACTCGATGTAACCCTCCCGAAGATCGCCGGAAGCGAGCCTGA
This sequence comes from Allobosea sp. 10N428, assembly GCF_056394545.1. Taxonomy (NCBI): domain Bacteria; kingdom Pseudomonadati; phylum Pseudomonadota; class Alphaproteobacteria; order Hyphomicrobiales; family Alloboseaceae; genus Allobosea; species Allobosea sp. 10N428. The sequence goes on from NZ_JBFTIC010000005.1 coordinate 59,436, forward strand.
TCCAGTGCGCCAGCCGCCGCTCGTGGACGTCCGGCTGGCGCAGAGCCTGCGCAATTTCCGGCCAGGGCGCGAATTGCTCGTGCAGTTCCTCAAGCAGTTGCGGCAGCCGGTTACGCGCGAAGCCCGACAGCGAAGCGAGAAGCTCGATATCCTCGTTGAAGATCCGGAAGGCGCGAAAGCGGTGTTCCTGCGCGGCGATGGAGTTGGATGTCACTGGTTCACGAGCTTGAAAGATGACGGCGTGGCGCACCGGCATGTTGCTCGGCCATGGCAAAGAATGGCTTAACGGCCGCTTCGCCGTCGATCTCGCCAACGAGAGCCCACTGGCGCTTGCCTGTCCCGGAAATCGGCGCCTATAAGGCCGTTCCGATCGTCCCGGCGCGCCGCGGGCGGTGTTTCCATGGTTCCATCATCTCAAAGGGCAGCGAGTCCCCATGGCCGGCCATTCACAGTTCAAGAACATCATGCACCGCAAGGGCAAGCAGGACGCGGTGCGCTCCAAGCTGTTCTCGAAGCTGGCCCGCGAAATCACCGTCGCCGCCAAGATGGGCATGCCCGATATCAACATGAACCCGCGGCTGCGCATGGCGGTTCTTGCCGCCCGCGCCGAGAACATGCCGAAGGACAATATCCAGCGCGCCATCAACAAGGCCGCTGGCGGCGAAGGCGATAACTACGACGAAGTTCGCTACGAAGGCTACGGCCCGGGCGGCGCCGCCGTCATCGTCGAGGCGCTGACCGACAATCGCAACCGCACCGCCTCCGCCGTGCGCTCCTACTTCACCAAGGCCGGCGGCGCGCTCGGTGAGAGCAACTCGGTCTCCTTCATGTTCAACCGGGTCGGCGAGGTCAGCTATCCACCGGAGGCCGGTGACGCCGACAAGGTCATGGAAGCCGCGATCGAAGCCGGCGCCGACGATGTCGCCTCGGACGAGAGCGGCCATGTCATCACCTGCGCCTTCGACGCGCTGAACGAAGTTTCCAAGGCGCTTGAAGCTTCGCTTGGCGCCCCCGCCTCGGCCAAGCCGGTCTGGCGGCCGACCACGACCGCTCCGCTCGACGAGGAAAAAGCGGCATCGATGATGCGGTTGATGGAAGCGCTCGACAATGACGACGACGTCCAGAACGTCTTCGCCAATTTCGAGATCGCCGACGACATCATGGCCAAGCTCAGCGCCTGATATCAGCCTGCGTCATTCTCGGGCTTGACCCGAGAATGACGCGCCGGAAAAACGCCCGCACCTCCTCGTCACGAGATGCTCGGGTCAAGCCCGAGCATGACGGCCTTCATCGCCCGATCAGCGCATCCCAGAGCGGCAGGCTGATCAGCGCGCTCAGGAAGATCACCAGATAGGCGCCGCGCCGGAAGCTCTGCTCCGAGGCGAGGCGGAAGCCATGCGTGCCGGCCCAGAGCCCGATGCCGTAGACCGCGAAGAGCGGCACCGCCATCAGCAGCGCGCCGAAGACGAGAATGCCTATCCACCACAGCGCCGCGCCGCTGATCAGCGTAGAAACGCCGAAGAAGGCCTGCATATTGGCCCGCGTCTTGTGCCGGTCGTTGCGCTGGGCACCCAGCCAGAACACCGCGAGCGGCATGCCGCCGATCGAGGCCATGCCATTGAACAGGCCCGACAGCGCGCCCACCCCGAGCGAAAGCGGGATCGTCGGGCGCCCGTGATAGCGCCAGCCCGACGCCATCAGCCCGACGGCGGCCAGCACCAGCGCGGCCAGCAGCCAGCGCATGGTTTCGCGGTCGAGCCAGATCAAGAGCCAGATGCCGGCCGGCAGGGCCAGGGTCGCCGTCAGCAGAAGCGGCAGGATCTCGCTCCATTCGGCCCGCCGGGCGCTTCTCGCCGCGATTGGCAGGGCGAAGGGCAGGTCGATGAACCAGATCAGCCCTAGCGCCGCCACCGGCCCGAGCACCATCGAGGCCAGCGGCATGAACACCATCGCAAAGCCGAAGCCGGTGAAGCCGCGCACCAACCCGCCGAGCAGCGTCGCTGCGAGCAGGACGGCGATGCCGTCGAAGGTCAGGCCGGGCATGAAGGCGGAGAGGCTGAAAGGCATGGCGTCGCATATGAGTAAGGCTGATCCGGCGAACCATGCCCGCCACGCTCCAGCAAGAACAACTTTCCTTTTTGATGCGATCGATGAGCGGAATTCATCCCCGCCCAAGTTCCGGGCGGGACAAATCCGAAACACCCGCTAGTTTGGCAACGTCATGGCACCCGCGATTCGCATCCTCGGCATCGACCCCGGCCTCCGGAAGACCGGCTGGGGCGTCGTCGTCTCGGAAGGCAGCAAACTCTCCTTCGTCGCCTGCGGCTGCGTCGAGAGCGATGGCAGCCTCCCGCTCGGCGAACGCCTCCGGCAACTGCACGAGGGACTACACAAGATCATCGCCGCGCATTGCCCGCATGAGGCCGCGGTGGAAGAGACCTTCATCAACCGAGATCCGCAATCGGCGCTGAAGCTCGGCCAGGCCCGCGGCATCGCGCTGGTCGTGCCCTCGCTCGCGGGGTTGAGCGTCGCCGAATACGCCGCCAACCTCGTCAAGAAGACGGTGGTCGGCGTCGGCCACGCCGACAAGAAGCAGGTGCAGGCGATGATCCGCGTCTTGCTGCCGAAGGCCGAGACCCGCTCGGCCGACGCGGCGGACGCGCTCGCCGTCGCGATCTGCCATGCCCAGCATCGCGGCATGAAGGCATTGGTCGCGCAGATGCGCGCGGCGGGTTGAGCGTGGCGGCCGGGGGAAAGACACGATGATCGGCAAGCTCAAGGGCCTGATCGATTCCTATGGCGAGGACCACGTCATCATCGACGTGCAGGGCGTCGGCTATGTCGTGCAGTGCTCGGTGCGGACGCTCCAGCGCCTGCCCAAGCCCGGCGAGGCGGCGTCGCTCTCGATCGAGACCCATGTCCGCGAGGATGCGATCCGCCTCTACGGCTTCATGTCCGACGTCGAGCGCGATTGGTTCCGGCTGATGCAGGTGGTGCAGGGCGTCGGCGCCAAGGTCGCGCTCGCCATCCTCTCGACGCTCGATCCCGGCGGCCTCGCGACCGCCATCGCCACCAACGACAAGGCCGCGATCGCCCGCGCGCCCGGCGTCGGCCCCAAGCTCGCCCAGCGGCTCTGCGCCGAGCTCAAGGACAAGGCGCCGGCCTTCGGCCATATCGACCCCGGGGTCGTCCAGCTTTCGGGCGCACTCGAAGACAGGAAGCTGCCGCAGCCCATCGCGGACGCCGTCTCGGCACTCGCCAATCTCGGTTATCCTCAGGCCCAGGCCGTGGTCGCCGTGGCGGCTGCCGCCAAGGCGGCCGGCGACGGTGCCGGCACGGCCCAGTTGATCAAGCTAGGTCTGAAGGAACTGGCGAAGTGAGCGCACCGCCTGACGAGCTGGAACTGCGCATCGTCACCGACAAGACCGAGCTGTGTCGCATCATGCTGGCGAGTTGGGGCTCGCACAGCATGATGATCGACCTGCATGTCTATGACGTCGCCGAGATCGACGCGCTCGGCCTGTTCGAGCCCGATGGCAGGACGGCGGCATTGGCGAGCTGGACGGCGAGAGGCGACACCGCCTATCTCTGCGCGCTCCATTCGCTCCGTCCCGGCGAAGGCGTGGCGATCCAGATGCTCGACGCCGTCATCGCGGCGGCACGGGCGGCGGGCGCGAAGAAGCTCAAGGCGATGCTGACCAACGACAACATGCCCGGCATGACCTTCTACCAGCGCCGCGGCTTTCGCCTCTCGGGGCTGTATCTCGAGGCGATCGACGCCTATCGCTCGGTCGTCCCGAGCATCATCAAGACGGGATACAAGGACATTCCGATCCACGACGCGCTCGAACTGGAGATCGCGCTGTGAGCGACCCCAAGCGCTCCGGGTTGCTGACGGCCGAACGCCGCGACGACGACAGCGAAACCTCGCTGCGGCCGCTCTCGCTCGCAGATTTCACGGGCCAGGCGGCAGCACGCGCCAATCTCCAGGTCTTCATCAACGCCGCCAAAAGCCGGGGCGACGCGCTCGACCATGTTCTCTTCGTCGGCCCGCCCGGCCTCGGCAAGACGACGCTGGCGCAGATCGTGGCGCGAGAGCTCGGTGTCAATTTCCGCTCGACTTCGGGGCCGGTCATCGCCAAGGCCGGCGACCTCGCCGCCCAGCTCACCAATCTCGAAGAGCGCGACGTGCTCTTCATCGACGAGATCCACCGCCTCAACCCGGCCGTGGAGGAAATCCTCTATCCGGCGATGGAGGATTACCAGCTCGACCTCATCATCGGCGAAGGCCCGGCGGCGCGCTCGGTCAAGATCGACCTGCCCAAGTTTACGCTCGTCGGCGCCACCACCCGCGCCGGCCTCCTGACGACGCCGCTGCGCGACCGCTTCGGCATCCCCATTCGCTTGCAGTTCTACACGGTCGAGGAATTGCAAGGCATCGTCGCGCGCGGCGCCCGCGTGCTCGGCGTGCCGATGTCCGACGATGGCGCCAACGAGATCGCCAAGCGCTCCCGAGGAACGCCGCGCATCGCCGGGCGCCTGCTCCGGCGCGTCCGCGACTTCGCCATCGTCGACGGCGACCCGATCGTCACCCGCAAGGTCGCCGACAAGGCATTGTCGCTGCTCGATGTCGACGCCATCGGCCTCGACCAGATGGATCGGCGCTACCTGACGACGGTCGCCATCAATTTCGGCGGTGGCCCGGTCGGGATCGAGACCATCGCCGCCTCGCTCTCAGAACCGCGCGACGCGATCGAGGAGATCATCGAGCCCTTCCTGCTGCAGCAGGGCTTCATCCAGCGCACCCCGCGCGGGAGGCTGCTGACCCCTCATGCCTTCCGCCATCTCGGCATGCCCGAGCCTTCGCGCGAAACCGCGCAATTCGGCCTGTTCGGAAACGACGAGGATGAGGCGTGAAACGGCTCCTTTGGAATTTCGCGCTCGCGCTCGCCCTGACCGGCCTTTTCGCTGTCCTGGCGGTTTCGGCCAGAGCCGGCGACGATGTTCCGCGCGGGCCGGTGGAAGAAGGCTACGCCATCACGGCCAAAACGCTCGCAGCCAAGGGCAAGGCCCCGCCGCCGGCCTGGCGGCCGCCCCACCGTGACAAGCTGATGAGCAAGAGCCTGGCCGCGCTCTTCGCCCGCGACGACCTCTATCAGGATGAAAGCGGCGATATGGGCCAGATCGGCGCCGACCCCTTCCTCAACGGCCAGGATGGCGAGATCAAGAAGCTGAGCTTCGACACGATTCCCGTCGCGGCGGGCAAGGCGACCGTGCTGGCCAATTTCCGCAGCTTGGGCAAGCCCGTCACCGTCCAGTTCCAGGTGATCAGGGAGAATGGCGGCTGGCGCATCGACGACATCGTCAACCGTTTCGAGGGCAAGGATTATTCGATCCGCGAACAGCTTTCGCAGCCCTATGACTGCGGCTCCTTCATGAACAAGCCCTGCAAGCGCTGAGTGCTCGCAGGGCCTGAGACAACCGCGTCACCGGAACGCGCCGACTGATCAGCCGCTACGGCGCGCCATCTTCGCGCGCATCATGGCGGGGCGAGCACCGGCATCCTTGAGGGCGCCGGATTTCGCGGCCTTGGGATTCTCGACCGGCCGCATGCCCTTGCCGGCGGTGCGGCTCTTCGGGCGTTCCAGCGCGCTCTGGCGCTGCTTCAGGGCGAGCGCCTTGCGGGCGAGGCTGCGCTGGCTCGGCGCGCGCAGTTTCTCGGCCCGGCGGGTCTGCTCCGCCCCGACGCGCTTCAGCGCCACCGTCAGCGCATCGGCCTTGGCCTTGGTGCCCTGATTGTCCGAAGCCGGCCGCGTACCTTGCGGCGGCGCCTTGCCGCGGAACTCGCGGCGCTGCTGCCGGGCGATGTCTCGCGCGCGGTCGCGCTTCTCGCGCAGGATGCGTGCGAGATCGCGCAGCCCGTCGTCCTTTTCGCCCGGGAGCTTGCCGCGCCGCGTGCGCCCCACAAGATCGAATTCGGATTTGTCGAGAAGTCGTTCGAGTGCCTTGGCCGATAACGACATGGATATCTCCGTAGCGTTGTTCCCCCGCCCCCGATCATGCGCCAGGCCACGCTTTTGTTCCCGCGGGTATTTGCTCGCGATGCGTCTCGCCTATATGCCGGCCTCCATGACCAGCCCCCATCAGATCACTGTCCGCGTCTATTATGAAGACACCGATTTCTCGGGCGTGGTCTACCATGCTTCCTATCTGCGCTTCATGGAGCGCGGGCGCACGGAGCTGATCCGCGCGCTCGGCATCGAGCAGCGCGAACTCTTCGACGGCGAGACCGCGCTGGGCTTTGCCGTGCGCAAGATGACGATCGACTTCCTGCGCCCCGCCCTGATGGATGACCTCCTCACCATCGAGACGCGCTGTGTCGTAGCGCGTGGCGCCACCATGGATCTGGAGCAGCGCGTGCTGCGCGGCGAGGAGGAGCTGATCACCGCCGGGGTGACTGTCGCCTGCGTCGGTGGCGGCCGGGCCCGGCGCATACCGGACGGCCTGCGCAAGCGCCTGATGCTCGACGTCTGACGATGCCGCATCCGCCCATCGACGCGGGGCCCGCCCGCATGTTAGCGCTCTTAACATGAGCTGGAAGCGCGACAGACCCGAAACGCCCCGCGGCTATCACCATGGCAATCTCAAGGAGGAACTGGTGCGGGCCGCGCTCGGGCTGATCGGCGAGAAGGGGCCGAATGGCTTCACCTTCGCCGAGGCCGCGCGCATGGCTGGAGTCAGCCCGGCCGCGCCTTATCGCCATTTCCGCGACCGCGACGAATTGCTGGCCGATGTCGCGGCGCGTGGCTTCCAGGCCTTCGAGGCCGCCCTCGCCCGCGCCTGGGATCAAGGCCGGCCCGATCCCGAAACCGCCTTCCACCGGCTGGGGCGCGCCTATCTCGCCTTCGCCCATGATGAACCGGCCTATTATTCGGCGATGTTCGAGGCGGGCGTACCGCTCGATGCCAGCCCCGAGCTGCGTGCGGCGGCCGATCGGGCCTTTGCCGGTCTGCGCCAGGCGGCCGAGGCGCTGATCGCTCAACTGCCGCAGGGCGAGCGCCCGCCAGCCCTGATGATGGCACTGCACGTCTGGGCGATGTCGCACGGCGTCGCCGCCCTGTTCGGCCGCGCCGATGGCGGGCGCCGGCCCCTGCCGATGTCGGCGGCCGAGCTGCTGGAGGCCGGCATGCTGATATATCTCCAGGGCCTAGGCATCGGCCGCAAAGGCGCCGCCAAACCCGACTAATTCTTTTCCGCGGGCCGACTTCTTGACAACCGGCAGTGTCGCGCGCATTTATGTAAATGTGATTTACATTCACGTCTTGTCATGAGAGGGAGCAATGCCGATCGTCGAGAAGTTGGACGAATATGGGAAGGGAGCTTGGATCGCCCTCGCGGTTCTCGGCTTCATCATGTTCTGGCCCCTGGGTCTGGCGACCCTGGCCTTTCTTTTCTGGAGTGGACGCATGGGTTGTGGGTACGCAGGAGACCGTTACGAGCACCGGATGAACCGCCTGCAGGACAAGATGGACCGCATGCGCGAGCGCATGGCCGGTCGTGACGGTCGCGGTTTCGGCGGCTTCGGCGGTTGGGGCCGCGGCGGCCCCTCCAGCGGCAACCGCGCCTTCGACGAGTACCGCGCCGAGACGCTGCGCCGGCTCGAAGACGAGCAGCGCGAGTTCCACGACTTCTTGGGCCGCCTGCGTATGGCCCGCGACAAGGCCGAGTTCGACCAGTTCATGGCCGACCGCCGCAACAACCCGCCGGCCAATCCTCCGGCCCAGCCTGACGCTGCCTGACGCGGCAGTTGAGCCGAGCCTCTATCCCGCCCGCCCCGGTCCGCCGGGGCGGGCTTTTCTTTTCGGCCGCGGCTTCGTCGCAACCATTCGCCAGGCGCGGGCGCGGCCGGACACGTCTCCTCGCCCAGGCAGTTCGGCCTGCCCCGCCCCCGGGGCAGGCGGCCCATGCGACCAGACGCTATTTGAGCGTGATGTAGAAGGCTTCCTCGAAGCTGAGGTCCACCATGTCGCCGCGCTTGAACTTCTGCAGCCGCGCCTTCACGGCAGGGTCGACCACGGTGATCGAGCGCGGACCGAAGGGGCCGACATAACTCACCACGCCGCTGGCCGCATCGAAGCGCTCAAACTTGGCCGTCAGCGTCACCGATCGGGCGACGAACCGCTCCGGCAGGTTCTGGAAAGTCGAGCTGGCCCCCATTTCCGTATAGGTGATCCCGGGCTTGGCCCCTCGCCGGTTCGGCCTGACCTCGACGACCACACCTTCGACTCGGCTGATGTCGACCGAGTCGCCTTCCCGCAGATTTTCGAGATTGCCGAACACCGGCGGGACTTGAACAAGCCACCTGTAGCCACGCTGCTCGACCGTCACCTCACGGTTGGGCCGATCGATCGACACGACACGGACATTGAGGCGCTCGATCTCGACGGGACCGACGCCCGCAACGATCACGGTTTGGCTGGTAACTTCGGGGTAGGTGGCGCAACCCGCCAGACCCGCCGCGATTGAAATGGCAACAATCAGACCAATGTGCTTCGACATAGGAAACCTCTCCGCTGAAAAAAGGCAACTCCGGGTCAATGCTGGTGTCTTGTCGCGGATGAATTCCGCGACGACAGTCGTAGAGCGTTCCGAGATAAGTTTCAGCCCCGATTCTTGCCTGTCGTGATTGCGGCGGCGCCCACCCGGGGCTCGGCGAACTCCGAGGGGCCGATTCGGCCGTGCCGGCCGAAGGGCGTCTCGGATGGCGCCGGCGGACCGCGCTCAGGACGGATCGCGCGCCGTTTCCGGACATGTTCGCCGGGCCTTGTCTTCAGAACCCGCGCGGGACATCTGCACGGAATGCTGGCCGCTACTTGCAGCGGAGCAGCTGAATCAAGCGCTCACGCCGCGGTTCACGAGCGCTGCCTATCGCCGCCGGGGCCCGTCATCGCAGCATCGCACGGGGCGTATACCCGACATTAACCTTGCCGGATGCTTAACTCCTCTTGGAGCATGCGTTTCGTGGGAAACCCCGTTTCGGCCCATCTTTCGCCGAATTCGCGCGCGATTGACGGGGTACGGCATTTCCCCGATCGCGAAACGGGCGGCGGCGTGGGTCTCCTGCGACGCGAGCGGCGGGGTTTGGAGCCGGGGCTATGAGCCTTGCAGGTTCGGGCTACCGGCGTACCGCCTGGTTGAGAAGGATGACAGGATGAACCCCGCCGACGTCGCGCAGGCCGCGCCACAGATCGACATGTCGTTCTGGACGCTGTTCTGGCATGCCCACATCGTCGTCAAGCTGGTGATGATGGGCCTGATCGGCGCCTCGATCTGGTGCTGGTCGATCATCATCGACAAGACGCTGCTCTATCGGCGCACGCGGCGCGACATGGACGCCTTCGAGGAGGTGTTCTGGTCCGGCCGCTCGCTGGAGGAGCTCTATCGCGACCTCGCCGGCAAGCCGGTCAACGACATGGCTGCGGTCTTCGTAGCCGCGATGCGCGAGTGGAAACGATCCTTCGAGAATGGCGGCCGCTCCGTCGCCAGCCTCTCCCAGCGTATCGACAAGGTGCTCGACGTCACCATCCAGCGTGAGACCGAGCGGCTGGAATCGAAGCTCCTGGTGCTCTCCACCATCGCTTCGGCCGCCCCCTTCATCGGCCTCTTCGGCACGGTCTGGGGCATCATGCACTCCTTCACCGCCATCGCGGTCTCCAAGAATTCCTCCCTCGCAGTGGTCGCGCCCGGCATCGCCGAAGCGCTCTTCGCCACCGCGATCGGCCTCTTCGCCGCAATCCCCGCGCTGATGGCCTACAACAAGCTCCAGGCCGAGGTCGCCAAGGCTCAGGGCCGGCTCGAAGCCTTCGCCGACGAGTTCTCCGCGATCCTGTCGCGGCAGATCGACGAGCGGATGGCGGCGTGAGGGGCTGAATCATGGGCATGTCCGCCGCTACAGCCGCGAAGGGCGCCGGCCGCCGGGGCCGCCGCGGGCGCCGCCACGGCGCCATCGCCGAGATCAACATGACGCCGTTCATCGACGTCATGCTGGTGTTGCTCATCATCTTCATGGTCGCCGCGCCGCTGATCGCGACGGGCGTGCCGCTCGATCTGCCGCAGACCGGCGCCAAGCCGATCAATGTCGATCAGAAGCCGATCACCATCGCGATCGACAGCAAGGGGCAGATCTTCCTGCAGGACCAGCCGACGCTGGAGCCGGACCTTGTCAGCAAGCTGCAGGGCCTCGCCAAGCAGGGCTTCGACGAGCGCATCTACGTGCGCGGCGACAAGCAGGTGGATTACGGCCGGGTTGCTTCAGTGATGTCGACCATCACCTCGGCCGGCTTCAAGCGGGTCGCGCTGGTCACCGAGCCGGCGAGCCGCTGAGAGCGACGAGAAGTAAGGATGTTCAGGGCGTGAAGCTTACGACCTCCGAACCTGGCATGCTGGTGTCGGCGCTCGGCCACGTGACGGTCCTCGTCGCGGGGCTGCTGGCGTTTTCGGCGCCGACGCCGCTACCGGAGAACGAGGAGGCGATCGCCGTCGAGATCATCGACCCCAACGCGCTGAATCAGATTACGCGCGGCGAGCGCAGCGCCGAAAAGGTGCAGGCTCAGCCGACGCCGCGCGCCGAGCGCCAGTCCGACGTCGTCGAGCGCAAGGAGGCCGGCGAGGCCAAGACCGATACGCCTGCCCCGCCCTCGCGCCCGCCCGAGCTGAAGGTCGCCGAGGACAACGCCTCGACGCCGCCGCCGCCGGCGCGCCCGGTCGAATTGCCGAAGCCCGAGACCAAGCCGCCGGAGCCTGCCAAGCAGCCCCCGCAGAAAAGCGAGGCCGCGGCCGCTCGCGAAGCCGAGCAGAAGCGCGAGGAGCTGGCGAAGCTCGCCGAGGAGGCCGAGCTCGCCTCCAAGGCGAAGCAGGCCGAGGAGGCGGCGAAGGCCGCCGCCAAGGCCAAGGCGGAAGCCGAGGCCCAGGCTGCCAAGCGCGTCGCCGAAGCGAAGGCCAAGGCCGAGGCGGTCGCAAAGGCCGAAGCCGATAAGCAGGCCAAGGAGAACGCGGAAGCCGCCGCCAAGGCGAAAACCGAGGCCGAGCAGAAGGCGAAGCTTGCCGCCGAGGCCAAAGCCAAGCAGGAGGCCGAGGCCAAGGCGAAGAAAGAGGCGCAGATCGCCAAGAACTTCAATGCCAGCGACATTGAGCGTCTGCTGCAGTCGAAGGAGAAGGCGCAGTCCTCTGGTTCCTCGGCACCGCAGGTCAATCGCACCGCCTCGCTCGGTACCGAACGCGGCGCCGCGCAGAAACTCAGCCCCTCGCTGCGGGCGCAACTCGTCGGCATCATCCAGGACCAGTTGCTGAAGTGCTGGAACGTGCCGATCGCGCTCGCCAATGCCCATGGCAACGGCAACATCGTTCCGTCCGTGCGGATGAAGCTCAACACCGACGGCTCGCTTGCCGGCCAGCCGGGCGTGATCAACTCCTCGTCCGACCCGCTCTTCCGTGTCGCCGCCGACTCGGCGCTGACCGCCACCCGCCGCTGCGCGCCTTTGCGCATTCCGGCTCAATTCGCCGCTTATTATGACGACTGGCGCGACGTCGTCGTCAATTTCGACGCAAGGGACGTCATGTGACCCCGATGATCGACATTAACCCCCTCCCCTTCCTGACGGCCGCGCCGACGCGCCGCCGCCTCCTCGCCACAGCCGGCGCCGCCCTGATGGTGCCCGCCGCAGCCAAGGCCGAGCTCGTCATCGACCTGCGCGGCGGCGCCTTCCAGCCCATGCCGATCGCCATCGCCGATTTCGCCGGCGACGGCGGCGTGCTCGTCTCCGGCGTGATCACCAACAACCTCAAGCGCTGCGGCTACTTCACGCCGGTCGACAAGAGCCGCTTCCMGGAACCGAACCCGCCCTTCGACTCCGCGCCCCGCTTCGACGCCTGGAAGGCCAGCGGCGTGCAGGCGCTCGTCACCGGCCGCGTCGCGCGCGAGGCCGGCCGCATCCGCGCGGAATTCCGGCTCTGGGACGTCGCGACCGGCACGCAGACCGACGGCCAGCAATACTTCACCGACCCGAGCAATGCCCGCCGCGTCGGCCACATCATCTCGGATGCGATCTTCAGCAAGGTCACCGGGCTCGGCGGCTTCTTCGACACCCGCGTCGTCTTCGTCGACGAATCCGGCCCGAAGGAGACGCGCCGCAAGCGCCTCGCCATCATGGACCAGGACGGCGCCAATGTGCGCTATCTCACCAATGGCGATACCTCGGTGGTGACGCCGCGCTATTCGCCGGTTTCGCAGGACGTCACCTTCATGTCGCAGCGCCAGGGCGAGCAGCCCCGCGTGCAGGTGCTGAACATCGAGACCGGCCAGCGCCAGATCGTCGGCAACTTCCCCGATATGAGCTCGAGCCCGCGCTTCGCGCCCAACGGCCAGCGGGTCGTGCTCTCGCTGCAGCAGGGCGGGAACGCCAATCTCTACGCCATCGACATCGGCTCGCGCTCGACGACGCGCCTGACCTCGACGGCGGCGATCGACACCTCGCCCTCCTACGCCCCCGACAGCTCCCGCATCGTCTTCGAGAGCGACCGCGGCGGCCAGCAGCAGCTTTACGTGATGTCGTCCGGCGGCGGCGACGCCCAGCGCATCTCCTTCGGCCAGGGCCGCTATTCGCAGCCTTCATGGTCGCCGCGCGGCGACCTCATCGCCTTCACCCGCCAGGGCAGCGGCGGCTTCGCCATCGGCGTCATGCGTCCGGACGGCTCGGGCGAGCGCATCCTGACCGAAGGCTTCCACAACGAAGCCCCCAACTGGGCTCCGAACGGCCAGTACCTGATGTTCTTCCGCGATCCGGGCGGACAATCCGGAGGGAAGCTTTACATGGTCGACATCACCGGCCGCGTCGAGGTTCCCGTCCCGACCCCGGCCTTCGCCTCCGACCCGACCTGGTCGCCGCTGCTGAGCGGCCAGCGCTGAAGCCCAAGCGAACGCCGCATCCGTTCTTTGCAAGCCGCCCGGCCTACGCCGGGCGGCTTTTTTATTGGCGGTGGAAGGGGGAGCCCGGCGCAGCGGATGTCCGAATTGGGTGGGGAGTTGACATTGCGGTGCTGTCCGTATGCAAAAACTCCTGCCGGGCTCGGCCGGCAGGAGTGTTCGAAAGCGCGCATACTCGACAGATTCCGGTCAGGACGATGATAGCCGGTGCCGTCGTTGCCTACTGCCCTTCGTGCGACCGCATGGCCGCGTCGATCTTCTCCTTTACCGCAGAAAGGTTGAAAGAGGCGGGCGCTTGCATGGGCGGAAACTCGATTGCGGTTCGCGCTAGGTCCGCCACCCGCTCCTGCACCTGCACGAAACGCCAAAATTCGCGCGCCATGAAGTCGTTCATGTAGCCGCCGGCCGCATTATTCAGCGTCTCGCCGCGGATCGACGGGGTCCGCTCGAAGGGATCCCAACGCAGGTTGACGATCGTCGGGAGATCAGTTGTCACCTTTTCACCGGGCCAGCCATATGGTTGCTGCATGAACTGAAACTTGAAGTCATCGATACGAATAGCGCCGAGATTTGCCTCGGAGAAGTAGAAGATCTCATGCCGCTTCGACGGGCCGGCAGCGGTCAACACATCCATCTGGTTGTAGCCGTCCAGATGGTTCTTGTAGCTCCGGTCGCCGAGCTGCACGCCGCGGAGAAGCTGCTCGGTGATATTCGGGTTTCCCGCAGCGGCCGCGAGCGTTGGCAGCCAGTCAAGGCCGGAGAAGATGCCGTTCTCGACCGTGCCTGGCTTGATCTTGCCTGGCCAGCGAATGAGGCAGGGCACACGGAAGCCGCCCTCATACGCGGTCCCCTTGGTGGCACGGAACGGCGTCATGCCGCCATCCGGCCAGGTGAACACTTCCGCGCCATTGTCAGTGCTGAAGATGACGATGGTGTTGTCGGAAACGCCGATATCACTGAGGTGCTTGAGCAGGTCGCCGACGTCGTCGTCAAGCTGCGCCATGCCCGCCTCTTCCAGACCGAGACCGCTCTGCGGGGTCATCTTCGCTTGGTACTTCTGGGACAGATACGTGAAGATGTGCATGCGCGTCGTGTTATGCCAAATGAAGAACGGCTTTCCGGCCTGCTTCGCCTGGTCCATGAAGCGCTTGCTGTTCTCGACCAGCACAGCATCGAAGGTCTGCATATTGTACTTGGCCGGCCGACCCTTTTGCCAGTTCTGGTGATCGGCGCCCATCTCGGGGAAAGGTGGGAGCGGTCCTTCGTCCACGATCCGCTGTTTGCCGATCTTGCCCCAGCGCGGCATCACGGTGGGGTCGTCAGTATCGGTCGCGTAGGAATGTACGATGTTGCGCGGCCCGTACTTGTCGATCCAGTCCTGAGGATAACTGAACCAGTATGGATCCGACATAGCGTCGAGATGGTACAGGTAGCCGAAGAATTCGTCGAAGCCGTGCAGCGTTGGTAGATATTTGTTCAGGTCGCCCAGGTGGTTCTTGCCGAACTGTCCAGTCGCGTAACCCATTGATCTCAAGACGGTCGCTACCGTAACCGACTGTTCAGGCATGCCGACATCCGCGCCCGCCTGCCCCACGGTAGTGAGGCCGGTACGCAGCGGTATTTGTCCGGTGATGAAGTTGGCACGGCCGGCCGTGCAGCTTGCCTCCGCATAATAGTCGGTGAAGCGCATCCCCTCGGCGGCAATCCTATCCAGGTTCGGCGTTTTGCCGGCCATCATGCCCTGGTGATAGGCGCCGATGTTGAACCATCCGACATCGTCTCCCATGATGAACAGGATATTCGGCTTTTGGCCCGCCGCTTGCTGTGCCTGGGCGGTTCGAATTGAGGTGGCAGAGCCAAGAGCCGAAGCGGCGGCAATCGCGGTGCTGCCAAGCAGCAAGTTGCGACGATCGAGCAGGCGGATTTCCGGCTGAGAGCCGGTGTCCTCTTCCGGGGTGCGCGACATTTGATGCTCCCTCTTCACAAGATATTGAACCTCATGGTGCTGGGACGCTTACCGAGACAAAATGTTAGGAATCGACCAGGCAATACCCGGGGTGAAGCATCCCGTTGCGGCTATGCATCTTCGGAAATTCTGCTCAGGTTCGAGTATTCTAGCGCAGCGTGGCGGAAGGCGATTAAGCTAAGGTGCTCCCCGGGGGCAGCGAGCGCGCGCTGTTGCACGTCCGACTTTCCAGGAATTGGTGCCCGCCGACACGCACTCTCACGTTAGGGTTGATCGCAGTAGGATACTCCTGTTGCCGCCCCCCATCAACGCGTGGAGTTCGGCGGCGACTGACAGGGCAACAAGCCGCCTGACCTGATCTGGGGAGGGAGCGCCACGACCTAAGTCGCGGTCTTCGTTCGCGCCTGGGATCCGTGCTCTGGCCCAAGAACTCCTGTTTTGGCTCCGTCAGGCACGCTGCAAATCGGATTGACTGAAAGCGGCCGTCCTGAACGCCAGAAAAGGGCCAAACCTGGTCGCCAGATACCGGTCTTTCAAATGTCTCAGATGGATCGGGAGCGGATGCGCCCCGGCCGATGTTCACGGCCGGCTTCCAGCGTTCTCGAAAACCTGCTCCGACCGCCTGTGTCACCGAGGCCACAGCCGGGCGCACAAAGATCTTTCGCCATGATTGGTTAACCATACGCCGCAATGCCGCCACTTCGCCTTGTTCTGGCAAGGTCTCGTTTAGGTTGACGCTTCATTGATGGGAGCCACGCGAAGCCCTCTTCGAAGCGCGCCGCCACAAATTTTGATCGCCCGGAGTTCAGCCATGATGACCACTCTCTTCGCCGGCGGCCGTTCCGTCCGTTTCGCCGCCGCCATCGCCGCCACACTCGCGCTCGGCGCCTGCGCCAAGGACCAGAACGCCGACGCCTCGGGCTTCGGTGCCGGTGGCGCCGCCACGCCGGGCAGCGCGCAGGACTTCGTCGTCAATGTCGGCGACCGCGTCTTCTTCGAGACCGACTCCACCGACCTGACCTCGACCGCCACCGCCACCCTCGACAAGCAGGCCGGCTGGCTGCAGCGCTATCCCCGCTACACCTTCACGGTCGAGGGCCACGCCGACGAGCGCGGCACCCGCGAATACAACTATTCTCTCGGCGCCCGCCGCGCCCAGACGGTGCGCGACTACCTCGCCTCGCGCGGCATCCAGGCCAACCGCATGCGCACCATCTCCTACGGCAAGGAACGCCCGGTCGCGGTCTGCAACGACATCTCCTGCTGGTCGCAGAACCGCCGCTCCGTCACGGTGCTGGACGGCGCCGGCGGCGCCCCGGGCGTCTGATCACGGCCTGAGCTGCACAAGGAAAAGCCCCGGACGGCAACGTCCGGGGCTTTTCCATTATCGATGCCCGCATTCTCGGGCGGAGCGAAGCGCGGGCAGAGAATTTCCAGCAGGACAAAGCTGCGGAGCCTTCTTCGGTCGGAGATGCTCGGGTCAAGCCCGAGCACGACTCATGTTCATCAGCCCGCAACAGTCGGAAGCAGGCTCTTCGCGACGCCCTCGATCCGCTCGGCCGCTGCGACCAGGGCTTCCGCCGCGCGGTCCTCGACCTCGCTCAGGCGCTGGTCGGCTGCGCCCGCATCGCCCTGCGTCGCGGCGAGGTCGGATTCGATCTTCGCCAGCCGCTGCTTCAACTCATGGACCTCGTCGGCGACCATCAGCGCGGCCATGACATGCAGCCGCATGTCGCCGATCTCGCCGAAGGCCTGCCGCATCTCGCCGATCTTCTCGTCATAGAACTGAGCCAGCCCTTCGAGATGGGCTTCTTCGCCCTCGCCGCATGCCATGCGGTAGGCCTTGCCGGCGATCATGACGTTAACTTGCGGCATTCGTTCTCCTGCCTTCCGCTTTAGCTCGCCTCGTGCTCGGGTTCGGGCTCTGCCGGCTGCTGCGCCTGCACCCGCTCGATCACTGCGCTGATGACGTTCATCGCCCGCAGCAACCGCTGGTCGACATCGGCGGCCGCAGTCTCGACATGGCCGAGCCGCGCCATTGCACCGTCGAGATCGGCCGCGAGCCGTGCCCGGTCGTCCTGCATCAGCGCCAGTTCGGTTTCGAGATTGCCCCGGCCGCGTTCCGCCTCGATCCGCCGCCGCGCCGCCGCCTCGAGCTGCCCCAGAGCGCTGTCGAGGCGCGCCAGCGCATTGTCCAGCATCAGGCTCGCCACCATCGTTCTCCTTTCAGACCGAAGCCGGCTCACACGATTCGTGCCTGAATTTACAGCAAAATGCCGGAAAACAGGAATCGGTCTCAAGCTGCGGAATCGCGCCCCCACAAGGGCTTGCCCGCCGCGGCTGACGCGCCATCTGCGAAAAACCGCGGCAAAGCGGCGCCTGCGACCCTGAAAGCCTTCCTCCGCGAATTGACTCGAAGGGAGCGCCGGGCCTAATCCACCCGTCCTTTCCAAGCTCGCCAAAAGCGGCTGCAAGACTGCCTTCCCTCCTCACCGGCCTGCTGTCGCGCTGGCCGGCCCCGGCCCTCCCGCCCGCCCGACGGAGCCCTGTGAGACCATCATGACCAGCATCGACCGCGCCCAGCACGACAAGCTCGCCAACGCCATCCGCGGCCTGGCGATGGACGGCGTCGAGAAGGCCAAGTCCGGCCATCCCGGCCTGCCGATGGGCGCCGCCGACGTCGCCGCCGTGCTGTTTACCCGCGTGATGAAGTATGACGCCGCCGATCCGCGCTGGCCGGACCGCGACCGCTTCGTGCTCTCGGCCGGCCATGGCTCGATGCTGCTCTACGCCCTGCTCTATCTCACTGGCACGCCCGGCATGGAGCTCGACGACCTCAAGAAGTTCCGCCAGCTCGGCTCCGTCACGCCCGGCCACCCCGAGAATTTCGAGACCAAGGGCGTCGAGACCACAACCGGCCCGCTCGGCCAGGGTCTGGCCACCGCCGTCGGCATGGCGATGGCCGAGCGCATGCTCGCCGCCGAGTTCGGCAAGAAGGTCGTCGACCACCACACCTATGTGCTGGCGTCCGACGGTGACCTGATGGAGGGCATCAGCCAGGAGGCGATCGCGCTTGCAGGCCACCAGAAGCTCAACAAGCTCATCGTCTTCTGGGACGATAACGGCATCTCGATCGACGGCCCGCTGACCATCACCGACAATGTCGACCAGGTCGCGCGCTTCAAGGCCTGCGGCTGGCGCTCCGAGCGCGTCGACGGCCATGACCCCGACGCCATCGAGGCTGCGATCCGCCGCGCCCAGAAGTCGAACAAGCCGACGATGATCGCCTGCAAGACCATCATCGGTTTCGGCGCGCCGCATAAGCAGGGCACCTCGAAGGCCCATGGCGAGGCGCTGGGCGCCGATGAGCTCGCCGCAGCCAAGAAGAACCTCGGCATCACCGGCGGCCCCTTCGACGTTCCGGCCGATGTTCTGAAGGCCTGGCGCAGCTACGGCATGGCCGGCCATCTCGCCCATAAGGACTGGCTCCTCCGCTTCGGTGCGCTCTCCGAGCGCAAGCGCGGCGAGTTCGAGCGCCGTCTCGGCCACACGGTTCCCGCCAAGCTCGACAAGGCGATCCTCGCCCACAAGAAGGGGCTGATCGCCGCGCCGCAGGCCGTCGCGACCCGCAAGGCCTCGGAGCTGGCGCTGGAAGCCATCATTCCGGTCATGCCCGAGCTGGTGATGGGCTCGGCCGACCTGACGCCCTCCAACAACACCCGCACCAAGGCGGCCGAGGACTTCACGCCGAAGACCCCGAAGGGTCGCTATGTCCGTTATGGCATCCGCGAGCACGGCATGGCCGCCGCGATGAACGGCATCACCCTGCATGGCGGCTTCCGCACTGCCGGCGGCACCTTCCTGGTCTTCGCCGACTATGCCCGCCCGTCGATGCGCCTCGCCGCCCTGATGGGGCTGCCGGTCATTTATGTCATGACCCATGACTCGATCGGCCTCGGCGAGGACGGCCCGACCCACCAGCCGGTCGAGCAGGTCGCCTCGCTGCGCGCCATGCCGAACATGCGCGTCTTCCGCCCGGCCGACGCCATCGAAACGGCGGAAGCCTGGCAGGCAGCGCTGGAACGCACGGACGGGCCGACGGTGTTGGCACTGTCGCGCCAGAACCTGCCGCAGCTACGCACCGACGCCTCCCCGAAGAACCGCTCGGCTACAGGTGCCTACGAACTGCTCGCGGCCGAGGGCGGCAAGGCCCAGGTCTCGCTCTTCGCCTCGGGCTCCGAGGTCGAGCTTGCGGTCGCCGCCCGCAAGCTGCTCGCAGAGAAGGGCGTGCGCGCCCGCGTCGTGTCGGTGCCCTCGCTCGAGCTGCTGCTCCAGCAGGACGAGGCCACCCAGGCCGCGATCATCGGCTCGGCGCCGGTCAAGGTCGCGGTCGAGGCCGGCGTCCGCTTCGGGTGGGATGCGGTGATCGGCCATGACGGCGCATTCGTCGGCATGCACTCCTTCGGGGCGAGCGGCCCTTACAAGGACGTCTACAAGCATTTCGGCATCACGGCGGAAGCCGTCGCCGAAGCCGCGTTGAAGCAGCACAACGCCTGATTCTTCGGGCGAAAAGCTGAGTTTCCCAACAGAGGCCTTGCGTTCGGCCATGCTTTGGCCGAATTGCCCGCGTGGATAGCGACGGCTCACGCCGGTTCGCTCGGCGAAGGAGAGGAAGAGATGACGGTTAAGGTGGCGATCAACGGCTTCGGCCGCATCGGGCGCAACGTTCTGCGCGCGATCATCGAGTCGAAGCGCAAGGACATCGAGGTCGTCGCGATCAACGATCTCGGCCCGGTCGAGACCAATGCCCATCTCTTCCGCTTCGACTCCGTCCACGGCCGCTTCCCCGGCACCGTGACCGTCTCCGGCGACACGATCGATGTCGGCCGCGGCCCGATCAAGGTCACCGCGATCCGCGACCCCAAGGACCTGCCCCACAAGGCGCTCGGCGTCGACATCGCGCTGGAATGCACCGGCATTTTCACCACCAGGGAGAAGGCGGCTGCGCATCTGGCGGCCGGCGCCAAGCGCGTGCTGGTCTCGGCCCCCTGCGACGGCGCCGACCTCACCGTCGTCTACGGCGTCAACCATGGCGAGCTCAGCAAGGATCACCTCGTCGTCTCCAACGCCTCCTGCACCACGAACTGCCTCGCGCCGGTCGTGCGCGTGCTTCATGACGCCGTGGGCATCGACAAGGGCTTCATGACCACGATCCATGCCTATACCGGCGACCAGCCGACGCTCGACACCATGCACAAGGATCTCTACCGCGGCCGTGCCGCCGCGATGTCGATGATCCCGACCTCGACCGGCGCCGCCAAGGCGATCGGCCTCGTCATCCCCGATCTCAAGGGCCGCCTCGACGGCACCTCGATCCGCGTTCCCACCCCGAACGTCTCGGTCGTTGACTTCAAGTTCCTCGCCAAGCGCAAGACGTCGGTCGAGAAGATCAACGACGCCATCATCAAGGCGTCGAAGCGCGGCGCGCTGAAGGGCATCCTCGGCGTCACCGACCAGCCGAACGTTTCGATCGACTTCAACCACGACTCGCATTCCTCGACCTTCGCCCTCGACCAGACCAAGGTCATGGACGACAAGTTCGTGCGCGTGCTGTCCTGGTACGACAACGAGTGGGGCTTCTCGAACCGCATGAGCGACACGGCCGTCGCCATGGGCGCCCTGCTCTGATCCATCACTGAAGCGGGGCCGCGCCGCCCGTGGCGTGGCCCCGCCATTTCCGCCACGCTACGGAGAGCCCATGGCCAAGATCGAGCCGACCGTCACGTCCCCGGTGCCTGTCGAGGCACCCGCCGTGACGCCGCCCCCCGCATTCAGCCCCGCTCCCGCAGCCGCGATGCCTGCATCCCCCGCGCCCGCCATCGTCGTCGGCTCCGCCGTGCCGTCCTCCGCCGAGGCCGCGGCGAAGCCCGATCCGCGCCAGCTCGACCAGCTCTCCCGCATCGAGGAGAAGGCCGCGCGCATCGAGGAGAAGTTCGCACGCTACGAAGCCGTCCTGACCCGCGCCGAGGCCTCGCTGGAACGCAGCGCCCACAAGGTCGACGCCGCCGCCGGCACGATGGATTTCGCCGCGATCCGCGGTGAGATTTCCGCCCTGCGCGACCGCGTCGATGCCACGCCGCGCGCCGGCACGCTGTTTTTGACCGCCATCGTAACGGCCGCTCTGACTGTCGCGCTCACCATCGTGGTGCTAAAATTCGGCGTCCCCGGCCTGTTCGGGAGCCTGCTGACGCGATGACCGCCTTCCGCACCCTCGACGACGCCGATCTTGCAGGCAAGCGCGTCCTCGTCCGTGTCGACCTCAACGTCCCGATGGAGGACGGCAAGGTCAGCGACACCACCCGCATCGACCGCGTTCTGCCGACGATCCGCGAGATCGCCGACAAAGGCGGCAAGGTCATCCTGCTCGCCCATTTCGGCCGCCCCAAGGGCCGCGACGACAAGAACAGCTTGAAACAGATCGTGCCGGCGCTGACGCAGGCGCTCGGCCGCCCCGTCACCTTTGTCGACGACTGCATCGGCGATGATGTCGCCAAGGCCGTCGCCGCGGCCAAGAACGGCGATGTCCTGCTGCTGGAAAACACCCGCTTCCACGCCGGTGACGAGAAGAACGACGCCGAGTTCGTGAGGGCGCTCGCCGCCAATGGCGATATCTACGTCAACGACGCCTTCTCGGCCGCGCACCGCGCCCATGCCTCGACCGAGGGCCTCGCCCATGTGCTGCCGGCCTATGCCGGGCGCACCATGCAGGCCGAGCTGGAGGCGCTTTCCGCCGGCCTCGACAATCCCGCCCGCCCGGTGATGGCGATCGTCGGCGGCGCGAAGGTCTCGACCAAGCTCGAGCTGCTTGGCAACCTCGTCAGGAAGGTCGACGTGCTCGCCATCGGCGGCGGCATGGCCAACACCTTCCTCGCCGCCCGCGGCGTCGACGTCGGCAAGTCGCTCTGCGAGCATGACCTGCTCGACACCGCCCGTGAGATCGAGGCCAAGGCCAAGGCCGCCGGCTGCGAGATCCTGCTCCCCGTCGATGCGCTGGTGGCGCGCGAATTCAAGGCGCATCCCAGTTACCGGGTCGTGCCGGTCGGTGAAGTCGAGCCGGACGAGATGATCCTCGATGCCGGCCCGCTCAGCATCGCCGAGGTCGTGCTGCGGCTTGAGAAGGTTAAGACGCTGGTCTGGAACGGCCCCTTCGGCGCCTTCGAGCTGCCGCCCTTCGACACCGCGACCGTCGCTGTCGCCAAGGCCGCGGCCAAGCACGTCAAGGCAGGCAAACTCGTTGCGGTCGCTGGCGGCGGCGACACCGTCTCGGCCATGAACCATGCCGGCGTCGCGGACAGCCTGTCCTACATCTCGACGGCGGGCGGCGCCTTCCTCGAATGGATGGAAGGCAAGGCTCTGCCGGGCGTCGAGGCGCTGCGGAAGGCCTGATTCCGATTATTTTTCAGGGGCCGCCCGGCGACGGAGCGGCCCTTCGCATTTTCAGCATGTCAGCGCTTTAGTTTTGCGCCGGTGGTGCTTACGCACTACATCCAAGCTCATATCGATTAGCCAAAGGGGAGTGCCAATCGTGGCCCGTATCACGCTTCGCCAGTTGCTCGACCACGCCGCCGAGAACGACTATGGCGTGCCCGCCTTCAACATCAACAACATGGAGCAGGCGCTGGCGATCATGGCCGCGGCTGATGCCACCGACGCGCCCGTCATCATCCAGGCCTCGCGCGGCGCACGCAGCTACGCCAACGACATCATGCTCAAGCACATGATGGACGCGGTCACCGAGATCTATCCGCACATCCCGGTCTGCGTGCATCTCGACCACGGCAACGAGCCGGCGACCTGCATGACCGCGATCCAGGCCGGCTTCACCTCCGTGATGATGGACGGCTCGCTCAAGGCCGACGGCAAGACCCCCGGCGACTGGGACTACAATGTCGGCGTGACCAAGACCGTCACCGACATGGCTCATCTCGGCGGCATCTCCGTCGAAGGCGAGCTCGGTGTCTTGGGTTCGCTCGAAAGCGGCGAAGGCGAGAAGGAAGACGGGCACGGCTTCGAGGGCAAGCTCAGCCACGACCAGCTCCTGACCAACCCCGACGAAGCCGTGAAGTTCGTCGCCGAGACCAAGGTCGATGCGCTCGCCATCGCCATGGGCACCTCGCACGGCGCCTACAAGTTCACCCGCAAGCCCGACGGTGCGATTCTCGCGATGAACGTCATCGAGGAGATCCACAAGAAGCTGCCGAACATGCACCTCGTCATGCACGGCTCGTCCAGCGTTCCGCAGGACCTCCAGGACATCATCAACCAGTATGGCGGCAAGATGCCCCAGACCTGGGGCGTGCCGGTCGAGGAAATCCAGCGTGGCATCAAGCACGGCGTCCGCAAGATCAACATCGACACCGATAACCGCATGGCGATGACCGGCCAGATCCGCAAGATCCTGTCCGAGAATCCCGGCGAGTTCGATCCGCGCAAGTACCTGAAGCCCGCCATGGAGGCGATGACTGCGCTCTGCAAGAAGCGGCTGGAAGAGTTCAACACGGCCGGCCAGGCCTCGAAGATCAAGCGCGTCATCACGCTCGCCGAAATGGCCAAGCGCTACGCCAAGGGCGAGCTCGACCCGACGTTCGGCGCCAAGAAGGCCGCCTGATCGCGTCGACGATAGCCAGATTTCCAGCGCCCGGCCTCGTGCCGGGCGTCTTTGTCTGGGCCGGGCGCATCGCTCCGGTTGGGCCGGCATGTATGCGGCGCTCTTTCCGTGCGCACCGATTTCTGATTCAACGGCAAGGCCCTGCCGCCCGAACCTCCGCAATCCCATGTCGATCGTCTTCTCAGCCCTGGTCGCGGTCTTCGTCGGTTTCGCGGCCTCCGTGGCCGTCATCCTCTCGGCGGCGCAGGCGCTTGGCGCCACGGCCGGCCAGACCGTCTCCATGGTCGCCGCGCTCGCCATCGGCACGGCCATCGCCAGCCTCTGGCTGTCCTGGCGCTATCGCATGCCGATGATCTGCGCCTGGTCGACTCCCGGCGCCGCCCTGATCGCCGCCGCCAGCGGCTTCGACATGGCCTCGGCGGTCGGCGCTTTCCTCATTGCCGCCGTGCTGATGATGCTGACCGCCGCCTTCCGTCCCCTTGGCCGGCTGATCGAGCGCATCCCGATGCCGATCGCCTCGGCGATGCTGGCGGGCGTCATCTTCCGCTTCGTCGTCGCGGTCTTCGACGAGATGCGTCTTTCGCCCGCGCTCGTCCTGCCGCTGCTCGCGATCTTCCTCGTCGCGCGGCTTCTGAGCCCATTCCTCGGCGTGATCGCGGCGCTGGTCGCCGGGATCGTCATCAGCTTCGCGGGCGGGCTCGCTCATTGGCCGGCGGGAGAGATCGCACTCACCGGCCTCGAATTCGTCACGCCGCGCTTCGATATTGCCGCCATGCTCGGTATCGGCGTCCCGCTC
Organism: Allobosea sp. 10N428; assembly: GCF_056394545.1. Lineage (NCBI taxonomy): Bacteria > Pseudomonadati > Pseudomonadota > Alphaproteobacteria > Hyphomicrobiales > Alloboseaceae > Allobosea > Allobosea sp. 10N428. The sequence continues at coordinate 83,848 of NZ_JBFTIC010000005.1, forward strand.
TATCTCGTCACCATGGCCGCCCAGAACCTGCCGGGCTTCGCCGTGCTGCGCGCCGCGGGCTACAAGCCGCCGACGGCCCCAGCCCTGTTCGTCACCGGCCTCGCATCGCTGGTGACCGCCCCCTTCGGCGCGCATATGACCAACATGGCGGCGATATCAGCCTCGATCTGCACCGGCGGTGACACCCATCCCGATCCAAAGCAGCGCTGGAAGGCGGGCGTGCTCTACGGCTTCGCCTATCTCGCCGTCGCCGGCTGCACCGGCCTGTTGATCGCGCTGCTGCTCGCCCTGCCGAAAGCGCTGATCGTGGCGGTCGCCGGCCTGGGGCTGGTCGGCTCGTTCACCGGCGCGCTTGCCCAGGCGATGTCTTCCGACAAGGAGCGCTTCGCCGCCGTGATCGCCTTCTGCATCGCGGCGTCGAGTCTTTCGCTGTTCGGCATCGGCTCTGCCTTCTGGAGTCTCATTGCCGGGCTTGCGGTCTTGACATTGGACTTCGCTGCGGGCCGTTTGCGCAGCCGATCATGACCACGCACTCCTCCCCCACCCGCCTGATGCTCGTCACCCCGCCCGTCGAGGACGCGGAGGCGATCGCCTTTCGCCTGATGCAGGCGATGGCCGGCGGCGACATCGCCGCCATCGTGCTGCGCCTGACGCCCGGCGACGACCGCAGCCGCATCGAGCGCGTCAAGCGCCTCGCCGGGCCGGTCCAGGCCAATAATGTCGCCCTCGTCGTCGAGGACAGCGCGCTCGTCGCGACCCGCGGCGGCGCCGACGGCGTGCACGTCACCGGCGGTCCCGAAGCGATCGCCGAGGCCCGCTCCAGCCTGAAGAACGAGCGCATCATCGGCGCCGGCGGCCTGCGGGCCCGTCACGATGCCATGGATGTCGGCGAGACCGGCGTCGACTATGTCATGTTCGGCGAGCCACGTGCCGATGGCAGCGTGCCGCCGCTCACGGCCGTGATCGAGCGTGCCGGCTGGTGGGCCGAGATCTTCGAGACGCCCTGCGTCGCCTACGCGCCCGATGCCGAATCGATCCCTGCGCTGGTCGAGACCGGCGCCGAATTCGTCGCCCTCGGCGCCTGGGCCTTCGAGGAAGGGCAGGATATCCGCGCCCTGGTCGAGTCCGCCAATGCCGCGATCGCCGCGTGCTCAGCGCGAAAGACGGCGCGATGAAGCAGCTCCTGCGCCTTGCCTGCCTCGCCGGCACCCTGCTGGCGGCGGTGCCGGCCGGCGCTGCCGCCTACGCGGACAACGCCTACGGAGCCTATCAGGTCGGCCATTATCGTCGGGCGCTGTCCGAGGCTCTGAAGCGCGTCGAGGCCGACAACAACGACGCCGCCGCGATGACGCTGATCGGAGAACTCTATCGCCAGGGCCTCGGCGTTGCGCCGGACCAGAAGGTCGCGACCGAATGGTATGAGCGGGCCGAGGCGCGCGGCGACATCAACGCCGCCTTCGCCCTGGCCACCCAGCTTCTCGACGAGAAGAGCGGCAAGCGCGATCCGGCCCGCGCCGGCGCCCTGCTGGAGAAGGCTGCCGCGGCCGGCCATCCGGCCGCGAACTACAATCTTGGGCTGACCCTGCTCGCCACCGGCCGCGAGGCGGATGACCAGCGCGCCGTCGCCTGCCTGGAGATCGCCGCCAAATCCAATGTCGCCGACGCCATGCATGCCCTCGGTGTGCTGGCGAAGCAGGGCCGCGGGATGCCGGCGAGCGAGGAGACGGCGGCACGCTGGATGAAGCAGGCGGCTGCGGCCGGCAATGTTCCCGGCATGGTCGAATATGCGATCATGCTGTTCAACGGCATCGGCGTGAACAAGGACGAAGCGCACGCGGCGAAACTGTTCCAGCGCGCCGCGGTGCTCGGCAACCCGATCGCCCAGAACCGTCTGGCCAAGCTGTACCAGTTCGGCCTCGGCATTCCGCCGGATACGATCGAGGCCGCCGCCTGGCACCTCGCAGCCCGCGCCCAAGGGCTCGACGACGCCGCGCTGGATGGCCTGTTCGATCGGCTGAAGCCCGAACAGCAGGCCCGCGCCGCGCGCATTGCGGCCAGCCGCATCAGCAGCGCCGTCTTGACGGCGCAGTAAGAGCCGCGCAAGTGACGGTACGCTATTCCTGCCGGGCGCATCACCAGCGCTGCTGGCTCACCGCGCCTTCGCGGCGCGCAAGAGGTTTCCGATGATCCGCTCCCCCCTGATGACCGTGATGACCGACGCCGTGATGAAGGCGTCCCGTTCGCTGAAGCGCGACTTCGGCGAGGTCGAGAACCTGCAGGTGCTCGCCAAGGGCCCGGGCGACTTCGTCTCCAAGGCCGACCACAAGGCCGAGGAGATCCTGCGCGAGTCGCTGGAGAAGGCCCGCCCCGGCTATGGCTTCGTCATGGAGGAGAGCGGCGTCGTCCACGGCACCGACGAGAGCAACCGCTGGCATATCGATCCGCTCGACGGCACCCACAACTTCCTGCGCGGCATCCCGCACTGGAACATCTCGGTCGCGCTGGAGCGCGACAACCAGTTCATCGCCGGTGTGATCTATGACGCCGCCAAGGACGAGATGTTCATGGCCGAGAAGGGCAAGGGCGCCTTCGTCAACAACCGCCGCCTGCGCGTCTCCGGCCGCAACGAGCCGGCCGACATGCTGATCGGCACCGGCATCCCGCATATCGGCAAGGGCGGCCATGGCCAGTTCCTGCGCGAGCTCGCGGCGGTGATGCCGCGCTTCGCCAATGTCCGCCGCATGGGCTCGGCCGCGCTCGACATCGCCTATGTCGCGGCCGGCCGCATGGATGCCTATTGGGAGCGCGGCCTCAACACCTGGGATTTCGCCGCGGGCGCCGTGCTCATCCGCGAAGCCGGCGGCACCTTCGGCACGCTCGACGGCAAGCCGGTGACCAGTGCGAAGGATATCATCTGCGGCAACGAGGCCGGCGAGCGCGCGCTTGCCGCGGCGCTGAAGACGGCGACCGCCTGAGCGGCTTCCCGGGCACGCCGACGCTCGTCCCGGGCGCCGGGACTTCGTCAAACCGGCTTTGAGACAGAACTGTAGCTCTTTCGTGCTTGATCCCGGCGGCGGGGAAGGCGACAGTCCTCCCCGCACTCCGAGGCGAACGGAAGACGACGAATGGCGAACGAGGATTTCGCGGCCGAGCCGGTGACGGCCGCACCCCTGCGTACGGAGACCCGTTTCTCGCGCCCGCTTCGCTACATCGTCCGTGCGGTCCTGTTTCTCGCCCTGATCGGCTTCCTCGGCTTCATTCTTCAGAACGGCCTGAAACAGGCCTTCATGACCAATCCGGGCCTGAACGGCCTCATTGTCGGCGCGCTGTTCGTCGGCGTGCTCATCGCGTTGCGCGAGCTCTGGCGTCTCCATAGCGAGGCCCGCGCCGCCACGCGGCTTGCCGCCGCTCCCGCCTCGGCGCAGGTCCGGCGTAGCGACGTCATCGCGCCGTTCGGCTCCCTCCTCGCCGCGCTTGATCGCGGAACGCTCGCCCCCACCCAGGCCGTCTCGGCCCTCGAATCGGTCGCGGTCAGGCTCGACGACGGGCGCGAGGTGCTGCGTTACCTCGCCGGGCTGCTCGTCTTCCTCGGCCTGCTCGGCACCTTCTGGGGCCTGCTCGACACGGTGGGCTCGGTCGGAACTGTCATCAAGTCGCTGCGCACGGGCGCCGAAGCCGGGGTGCTCTTCGACGAGCTGAAGGCCGGGCTCTCCGCCCCGCTCGCCGGCATGGGCCTGTCTTTCTCGTCATCGCTCTTCGGCATCGCCGGCTCGCTGATTCTCGGCTTCCTCGATCTTCAGGTGGGGCAGGCGCAGCGCCGCTTCCGCAACGAACTCGAAAGCTGGCTCGGCACCCGTACCGCAACGCCGGACACCGTCGCGCCCCTTCTCGCCGCGGGCGACCCGCTGGCCGACCGCTTCGAAAGGCTGAGCGCCGCGATGGCGGACGGCGCCTCGAACAATCGCGCGGCGACCCAGGCACTCGCCAACCTCGCCGAGGGCATCCAGGGCCTCGTCCAGCATATGCGCTCCGAGCAGCAGATGATCCGCGACTGGGTGGAGGCGCAGGCCACGCGCGAGAAGGATCTGAAGCGACTGATAGAACGCCTTACGGCTGACCAGATCACCGAGCCATGATCGCCGCCGGCACCTCAGGAACCTGATCCATGGCCCTCTCCCGCGCCCATCGCCGCGAGGAATTGAATTTCTGGCCCGGCTTCGTCGATGCGCTCTCGACGATGCTGATCGGCATCGTCTTCCTGCTTACCGTCTTCGTCCTCGGCCAGTTCTTTCTCTCGCAGGAGCTCACCGGCAAGGACACCGCGCTGGAGCGGCTCAACAGGCAGATCTCCGAACTCACCGATCTGCTGGCGCTGGAGCGTTCCTCGAACCGGCAGGCGCAGGAGAACCTGCAGCTCATGCAATCGACCCTGACGCGCGAGCAGGACGAGCGCGGCCGCCTGCAGGGCCAGCTCGCCACCCAGAACAATGCCGCCCCGGTCCAGCTCGCAGAGGCGCAGAAGGCGCTGGACGCCGAAAAGCAGCTCTCCGCCCGCGCCCAGTCGACGGTCGATCTCGTCAACCAGCAGATCCTCGCCATGCGCCGCCAGCTCGCCGCACTGGAAGAGGCGCTGGCCGCTTCGGAAGCCAAGGACAAGGAAGCGCAGACGCGCATTTCGGAGCTCGGCTCGCGGCTCAACGTCGCCCTCGCTCAGCGCGTCCAGGAGCTTGCGCGCTATCGCTCGGACTTCTTCGGACGTCTGCGGCAGGTGCTCGGCACAAGGCCGGACATCCGCGTCGTCGGCGACCGCTTCGTCTTTCAATCGGAAGTCTTCTTCGATGCCGGCCAGGCCGTGCTGAAGCCCGAGGGCAAGGTCGAGCTCGACAAGCTCGCCACCATCCTGCTCGATCTCGGCAACGAGATGCCGCCCGACCTGCCCTGGATCCTGCGCGTCGACGGTCACACCGACAACCGCCCGATCAAGACCGCCCAGTTCCCCTCGAACTGGCATCTCTCCTCGGCCCGCGCCATCGCCGTGGTCGAATACCTGATCTCGCGCGGCCTGCCGACGGACCGTGTCGCCGCCACCGGCTTCGGCGAGTATCAGCCGCTCGACGTCGCCAACACCGACGAAGCCCACCGCCGCAACCGCCGTATCGAGTTCAAGATCACGGAGCGCTGAGCATGTCCGTCGGGCGCCGCTCTCTCGCAATCGCCGGGGCACTCGCGCTGATGCTGGCAGCCCCGGCTTCCGCCCAGTCGCCCGACGGCGGCGGGCGCTATCTCCACGACATGCTGAAGCAGCCGACCTATCGCGAGACCTGGACGCACATGGTCGGCAAGCTCGGCCCGCGCGAATCCTGGCTCAGGGCTGACAAGCTGAGCGGTCCTGGCGGCCCCAGCACGATCGTCACGGTCGGCGACCAAACCTTCGAGCGCGTCGACACCTGCAAGCGCCACGATTGCGGCGACAACCGGTTCTATGCGCTGTTCTCGCCCGATGGCAGCGAGGCGCTCGGCGTCCTCATCCAGCCCGGCCATATCCGCTTCTTCGGCCAACCCAGCGAGGCACAGCAGCGCGCGCTGGTGGGGCCCTAGCTCGGCTTCATAGACGGCCCGTCATTCCGGACAAGCCGCTTTAGCGGCGCGCTTCGCGCGGCCGGAATGACGGCTGTTGTCTTCCTCTATCCTAGGCCACCTCGAGCCCGAACTGCAGCGCCGCCAGTCGGGCATAGAGCCCGCCGCGTGCCTTGAGCTCGGCATGCGTGCCTTCCTCGACGATGCGACCGTCTTCCATGACGAGGATTCGGTCGGCCGAGAGGATGGTCGCCAAACGATGCGCCACGACCAGTGTCGTGCGCCCCAGCATCAGCCGGTCGAGCGCATCCTGAACCGCCCGCTCGCTTTCCGAATCGAGCGCGCTCGTCGCCTCGTCGAGCAGCAGGATCGGCGCATCCTTGAGGATCGCCCGTGCGATGGCGAGGCGCTGGCGTTGCCCGCCCGATAGCGTGACGCCGCGCTCGCCGACGACCGTGTCGTAGCCCTGCGGCAGCGCACGGATGAACTCTTCAGCCGCCGCAAGCCGCGCCGCCGCCTCGACCTCCTCCCGCGAGGCGTCGGGACGGCCATAGGCGATGTTGTCCCGAACCGAGACGCCGAAGACGGTCGGCTCCTGCGGAACCAGCGCGAAACGCTCGCGCCAGATCTCCGGATCGGCCTCGGGGCCGGCAACGCCGTCGACGACGACGCGCCCGTCCTGCGGATCGTAGAAGCGCAGCGCGAGCTGCAGCACCGTGCTCTTGCCGGCGCCGGACGGTCCGACCAGCGCCACGCGCTCGCCCGGCCGCACGGAGAAGCTCAGATTCGAGAGCGCCGGGCCGACCCGGCTGGGATAGCTGAACGAGACGTTCTCGAAGGCGAGTTCGCCGAGCGATGGCTCCGGCATCGGCTTGGGATGCGGCGGCGCGGCTATCGCGGGCTTCAGGGCCAGGATCTCGCCGAGCCGGCCCGAGGCGCCGGCTGCCGCGCTGATGTCGCCATAGACCTCGGAGAGCTGGCCGAGCGAGCTTGCCGCCAGCACCGCATAGAGAATGAACTGCGAGAGCCGGCCGCCAGTCATCCGCCCGTCGAAGACCTCGGTCGCCCCCGTCCAGAGCACGCAGACGACGCTGGCGCTGACCAGGAAGATCGCAACGCCGGAGAGCAGCGCACGTGAGGCCGTCGCCTCCCGCGAGGCGGCATAGGCCCCGTCGGAGGCGGCTTCGAAGCGGGCCGAGGTCTGGCGGGCGGCACCGAAGGACTGCATCGTCCGGATCGCACCGACAGCCTCGGCGGCAAAGGCGGAGGCGTCGGCCAGCCTGTCCTGCGCTGCCCGCGCCCGGCGCCGGACCGTGCGGCCCGACAGCACCAGCGGGATCACGATCAGCGGGATCACGCCGATGACGATGGCTGATAGCCGCGGGCTCGTCGCCACCATCAGCCCGAGTGCGCCCAGCGTCATGATGACGTTGCGGAGCGCGATCGAGGCGGTCGAGGCGAAGGTGGACTTGATCTGCGTGGTGTCCGCAGTGAGTCGCGAGACGAGGTCGCCCGCCTTGCTCGAATCGAAGAAGGCCGGCTCCAGCCGCGTCAGGTGGCGGAAGACATCGGCGCGCAGCGACGAGACGATGCGCTCGCCGATGGTCATGACGAGATAGAAGCGCGCCGAACTCGCCAGCGCGAGCACGGCGACCACACCGATCAGCAGGATGAAATAGCTGTTGGCGAGCTGCCGCTCGCCGCCGGCGAAGCCGACATCGATGACGCGCCGCACCGCCATCGGCAGCACCAGCGTCGCCAGCGACGCGATCACCAACGCGACGAGCGCGAAGGCGATCCGCCCCTTCTGCGCACGCGCATAGGGCCAGAAGGTCGCGAGCGAGCGGAAGTCGGGACGCGCCTTCTTGTCGTTCTTGTCAGCCTCGGCCACGCGCCGAACCTCCTTCGTCTCGCGCGTGCGCACGCACGCTGTTTCAACCAATATCAATCTCGCTTCGTGAAGCCCATGAAGGCGAGCTTGGCAAACGACGCATCGCCGCAGGGGCCTGCGTCTTGCCGGTTAAGCTTGCGCTGAAGCCGTGGCTGCGATATGTGCACGCGACTTCACGACAGGCTCATCCGAATTCTTTCGACGGGCCGGGCAGGCCCGCCTGCTTGTCGATGCGCCCGTTTTTGTAAGCTTCGAGGATTTCGTCATGGCCAAGACCGGCATCCACCCCGACTATCACACCATCAAGGTCGTCATGACCGATGGCACCGAATATGCCACCCGTTCGACCTACGGCAAGGAAGGGGACACCCTCAACCTTGACATCGACCCCAAGACCCACCCGGCCTGGACCGGCGGCACCCAGCATATGCTGGACCGCGGCGGCCGCGTCTCGCGCTTCAACACGCGCTTCGCCGGCCTGGGCACCATCGGCAAGAAGTGATTTTCAGGCGTTTTGCCTTTTCGTCACTGATCTGAATCAAGAAAGCCCGGCCTCATCGGCCGGGCTTTTTCGTTCGGGATCCGGCTGTCAGGCCCGGCCCTGGACCCGGGCATCTCGGGACGCGACGGCGCTCCCGCCGGAGATTCGCGGATCGATGCTCCGCGAATGACGCGTTTCTTGCGGAAAAGCCTTCTTACCGCGCGAGCCCGAGCCGCGCCTGGAGGCTCGCCAGTTGGTCCTGGACGGGATTGCCGGCTTCGCGGCGGGTTTCCATCCCGGACATCTGGTTTTCGAGATGGCGCACGCGGGTCTGCAGCCGCAGCGAATGCGCCATCAAATGACGCAGGCGCTCCGGCAGCTGCGCGACGACATGCTCGGCCGGCGCGATCATCGGATCGCTGATCTTGATCTTGTTGTGCTCGGTCCTGGCCTGCTCGGCGGTGAGCTCGCCTTCGGCCACGGCGCGCTGGACCAGAAGCCAGGAGGCGATCTGCATCAGCCGCGTCGTCAGGCGCATGCTCTCGGTGGCATAGGTCAGAGCGATCTCGCGTGGCAGCGCCGCCGCCTCCTTGCGGCCTTCCCCGTCGAGATAGGCGGCGGTCTGCTCGACCAGCCCCATGCCTTCGCGAAACAACAGCATGAAAGCGTCCGAACGGACGAAACGGCGCGCAAAGGAAAGCGCGCCCTCCTCCGTCGGCGGATCGAGCAGCTGGGCATCGTTCATGCGGTGTCTCCCATCGGCACAAGCCCGTGCGCCTTTGGAACGCGCCACGGATCATGCCGCTGACGTGGCAAGGATAACGCCGATCGCGTTTCCGAACGCCGCTAAGATGTCGTTAACCTTAACGAGGCTACACCGCTATGGCGGAAACGAGGCCGAAGGCCCCTTCCGGCCACAAGCAGCGCCCCTCTCCACAAGAAGGCGTAGAGGTGCGCGAGAACAAAAAAAGAGCCGCCAAAGGCGGCTCGAAGGTCAACAGGGAGGCGTCAAACAGAGTGGGCAGGAGCCACTCGACATCCAGACAAACTGGATGATGCGATTCATACTTTGGAATCATTAACGCCCTCTTAACGGGCGTTTCTTTTTGACGCTTTTTTCAGGCGAGTTTCCGAAAGAACGCGTCCGCCGCGGAGCGGGACGCATCCTTGCGCGCCCGCGCTTCGGCCAGGCGTTCGATCTCGGCCTTCAGCGCGGCAATGCGCTCGTCGATCTCGGCGAGCGAGAGCATCGACAGGTCCTGGCCGATCTCATGCACGCTCTTCGGTTTGGGGCGATCGTCCTCCGGGAATATCGACATGGCGGCCTCGCATCTGCTCAAACTGCGCGCGGCAGGCTAGCCAACTTGCGGCGACAGTCACGCTGCGCCGCACCATGACGAAGGATGACGAGGCCATGACCCCCATTCCCGAGACGATGACGGCGATCGGCATCCCCGCCCCCGGAGGCCCGGAAGTCCTGCGCCCGGAGACCCGCCCCGTTCCGAATCCCGGCCCCGGCCAGATCCTGGTTGCCATCGCCGCCGCAGGCGTGAACCGTCCCGATGTGCTGCAACGCCTCGGCGGTTACACTCCTCCGCCCGGCGCCTCCGACATTCCGGGCCTCGAATTCGCCGGCACTGTCATGGCGCGCGGCGAAGGCGCGGAGCGTTTCAATGTCGGCCAGCAGGTCTGCGCCCTTGTTCCCGGCGGCGGCTACGCCGCATACGCCGTCGTCCATGAGAACAATGCCCTGCCTGTGCCGGAGGGCTTTTCGCTTATCGAGGCCGGCGCCGTCCCGGAGACCTATTTCACGGTCTGGACCAATGTCTTCCAGCGCGGGCGGCTGCAGGCGGGCGAGAGCTTCCTCGTCCATGGCGGCTCATCCGGCATCGGCACGACGGCAATCCAACTCGCCAAGGCCTTCGGCGCGACCGTGCTGGCGACGGCCGGCTCCGACGAGAAGTGCCGGGCCTGCCGCGATCTCGGCGCCGATCACGCCATCAACTACCGCACCGAGGATTTCGTCGCCGCGACCAAAGCCGCGACGGGCGGGCGCGGCGTCGACCTCATCCTCGACATGGTCGGCGGCGACTATATCGACCGCAACTACGAGGCTGCGGCCGATCAGGGCCGCATCGTCCAGATCGCCTTCCTCAACGGCCCGAAGGCGACAGCGAATTTCAGCCGCCTGATGCTGAAGCGCCTGACCCACACCGGCTCGACGCTGCGCCCCCGCACCGTCGCCGAGAAGGCGGCCATCGCTGCCGAACTGCACGAGAAGGTCTGGCCGCTGCTCGAGGCCGGGCGCTGCAAGCCGCAGATCCATGCTACATTACCGCTGGCCCAGGCCGCGGACGCCCATCGTCTGATGGAGTCCAGCGCCCATATCGGGAAGATCGTACTGACGGTGTAGCCATGCAGAGCGACGCGCCCACGCCGGACGATGACAAAAAGGCGATTGCCGAGCTGATCGCACGGCAGTTCGCCAGCCTCAGCTGGCGGCCGGGCGCGCCGGCCGATTGGGCCGCCTTCGGCGCCGACTTCCATGACGCCGCCATGCTCTACCCCTCCGCCCGCCCGGCCCGGCCGCGATCGCCCGCCGAGTTCGTCGCGCGGATGCAGGATCTCTCGCAGACGAGCCTGCGCTCCTTCGAGGAAAGCCCGCTCGGCATCGAGATCCGCGTCTTCGGCCATGTCGCCGTGGCAGTCGCAGCCTGCGAGGCCGTGGAGAACACCACCGAAACCGGCCGCACCGTCGAGATGATGCTGCTGGTCAAGGAGGCCGGTTCCTGGACGATCGTGGCGCAGGCCTGGGACAAGGCGACACCGTCCCGGCCGGTCCCGGATGCCCTCCTCTCGGCGTTTGGGCAGCCGCCGCAATGACCTGCAAATCCATGGACACTGGCCACGCCCTCGCCTATAAGGCGCGCCATCCTGCTCATCGTCGATGATTTGGATGGCCGGCCGAGGAGGCCGGTCGGCGCATGAGAGCTTTTGTCCGCGACCCTGCCTTGACGAGCCCGATCGGGCGCGAAGGCCTTCCAGGAGACGCCCCGTGTCACAAACCCCGCTGATGCCCAAAGCCACTGCGGTCTGGCTGGTCGAGAACACCTCTCTGACGTTCGAGCAGATCGCCGAGTTCTGCAAGCTGCATCCGCTCGAGGTGCGCGGCATCGCCGATGGCGAGGTTGCGGCCGGCATCAAGGGCCTCGATCCCATCACCTCCGGCCAGCTCACTCGCGAGGAGCTGGAGCGCGCCGCCAAGAATCCGAACCATCATCTGCGTCTCGCCGAACGCAAGGTGAAGGTGCCGGAGATCAAGCGCACCAAGGGCCCGCGCTACACCCCGGTCTCGAAGCGCCAGGATCGCCCGAACGCCATCCTCTGGCTGCTGCGCAACCATCCCGAGCTCAAGGACGCGCAGGTCATCCGCCTGATCGGCACGACCAAGTCGACCATCGCGCAGATCCGCGACCGCACGCACTGGAACGCCCAGCAGCTCACCCCGATCGACCCGGTCAGCCTTGGCCTGTGCTCGCAGATCGACCTGGACTTCGAGGTTGCCCGCGCCGCCAAGGACCGTCCGGCCGCGCTGGCCGAAGCCGGCTCGACCCTACTGTCCGCCGAAGAGACCACGGCTCCGGCACCCGCGCGCAGCGAAAGCCAGCCCTTCGCCGATATGAGCCGGCCGAAGCGCGAGGAAGAGGCGGCGATCGACGTCGATTCCGTCTTCGCCAAGCTGAAGCAGCTCAAGCGCCCGGCTGATGAGGACGACGAGGGCTGAGGCCCTGCCTCACGGCGTCATGCTCGGGCTTGGCCCGGGCATCTCTTCGACACGATTCTCGGGTCAGCGCTCCGCGCCGCCCGAGAATGACGGCGGTAGCTACCCGATCCCCCTGCCCTTCAGGACCACGCCGATCTCGTCGAGCACCCCAGCGTCCTCGATCGTCGCCGGCACGGCATAATCTTCGCCGTCGGCGATCTTCTTCATCGTCGCCCGCAGGATCTTGCCGGAACGCGTCTTCGGCAGCCGGTTCACCGTCACCGCGAGCTTGAAGGCCGCCACCGGCCCGATCCGTTCGCGCACCAGCGCGACCAGCTCCTTCTCGACCTCGGCCGGCGGTTGGCTCACGCCCGCCTTCAGCACGACGAAGCCGCAGGGCTGCTCGCCCTTGAGCGCGTCGCGAATGCCGACCACGGCGCATTCCGCCACGGCCGGATGCGCCGCCAGCACCTCCTCCATCCCGCCGGTCGAGAGCCGATGGCCGGCGACGTTGATGATGTCGTCGGTGCGGCCCATGATGAAGACATAGCCGTCCTCGTCGATGAATCCGGCATCCGAGGTGTTGTAGTAACCCGGATAGGCCGTCAGATACGCCTGCTTGAAGCGCTCGTCGTCGTTCCACAGCGTCGGCAGCGCGCCGGGCGGCAGCGGCAGCTTCAGCACGATCGCGCCCATCGTGCCCGGTTTCACCGGGTGGCCGACCTCATCGAGGCACTGCACGTCCCAGCCCGGCAGCGGAACCGTCGGCGAGCCGTGCTTCACCGGCAGCAGGCCGAGGCCCATCGGATCGCCGACGATGGGCGAGCCGCTCTCGGTCTGCCACCAATGGTCAATCACCGGCACCTTCAGCAGTTCCTCGGCCCATTTCAGCGTCTCGGGGTCGGCCCTCTCGCCGGCGAGGAAGAGCGCCCTGAACCGCGACAGGTCATGGCCGGCGAGGTACTTGCCCTCAGGGTCTTCCTTCCGGATGGCGCGGAAGGCGGTCGGCGCGGTGAACAGCACCTTGACGCCATGCTCGGCGATCACCCGCCAGAAGGCGCCGGGATCGGGCGTGCCGACCGGCTTGCCCTCGTAGAGCACACTGGTCGCGCCCTGGATCAGCGGCCCATAGACGATATAGCAGTGGCCCACGACCCAGCCGACATCGGAGGCGGTGAACATCACCTCGCCGGCCTTCACGTCGAAGAACTGATCCATTGTCGCCTTGAGCACCACCATGTGCCCGCCATTGTCGCGCACGACGCCCTTCGGCCGGCCGGTCGTGCCGGAGGTGTAGAGGACATAGAGCGGGTCGGTCGCGGCAACCTCGACGCAATCGGCCTTGCGCCCGGCTGCCTTCGCCGCCGCCACCAGCGTGCGCCAGTTCTTGTCGCGCGTCGCATGCATCGAGGCGTCGGCCTGCGGCCGCTGCAGCACGACGCAGGTCTGCGGCTTGTGCCGGGCCATCTCGATCGCGCCGTCGAGCAGCGGCTTGTATTCGACCACGCGCGTCGGCTCGATGCCGCAGGTCGCGGTCAGGATCACTTTGGGCTCGGCGTCGTCGATGCGCGTCGCGAGTTCCTTGGCGGCGAAACCGCCGAACACCACCGAATGCACGGCGCCGATGCGGGCGCAGGCCAGCATGGCGAAGGCCGCCTCCGGCACCATCGGCATATAGATGAGGACGCGATCGCCCTTGGCGACGCCGAGATCCTGCAGCACGGCCGCGAGCGTCGCGACCTCCTCCAGCATCTGGGCATAGGTGTATTTGGCCTTCGTCCCGGTCACCGGGCTGTCGTAGATCAGCGCGACCTGATCGCCGCGCCCGTCGCGCACATGCCGGTCCAGCGCGTTGAAGCAGGTGTTGCAGGTCGCGTCCGGAAACCAGCGGCCATAGATGCCGGCCGAGGCGTCGAATGCCTTCTGCGGCGGCTTGATCCAGTCGATACCCTCAGCGATCTCGAGCCAATAGGCATCCGGATCGGCCTGCCATCTCGCATAGGTATCGCGATAGCCCTCAGTGGGGCGGGCGGGTGCCGCATGGGAGCCATTCATCGGAAGCGTTCCTCTGCGCCGGGTTTCATCCTAAAGCCCCACAGCGAGCCGGCGATGGCGGGGCAGGTTTTGCAGGGAATCCTGCGCACTCCCCTCCGCCAGCGCAAGCGCGCAAACTTAAGACTTTCGCCCATCCCATTCTGCACCTCTCGGCTCTGCGGCGCAGCGTCACCCCATGTCCTTCGACCTCATCTTCTTCGCCGCCATGGTGCCGGCCGTCGTCTTGACGGGGCTGGCGAAGGGCGGCTTTTCGGGGCTCGGTCTGCTGTCCCTGCCGCTGATGGCCCTGGTCGTCTCGCCGGTGACGGCAGCCGCGATCATGCTGCCGCTGCTGATCGCGCAGGACGTGGTCTCGGTCTGGTCCTACCGGCGGGACTTCGACCGCCGCAATCTTGCAACCCTGGCGCCCGGCGCGCTGCTGGGCATCCTCCTCGGCTATCTGCTGGCGGCGAAGGTCTCGGACGCGGCCGTCGTTCTCGCCGTCGGGCTGATCTCGGTCGGCTTCGCGTTGCGCCGCATGCTGAGCGACGGCACGAAGCCCGCCGCTGCCACCAAGGCGAATTGGAGCGCGGGCGGCATCTGGGGCTTCCTCTGCGGCTTCACCAGCATGGTCGCCCATGCAGGCGGCCCGCCCTTCCAGATCTACGTCATGCCGCAGAAGCTCCCGCCCGCCGTCTTCGTCGGTACCGGCGCGATCTTCTTCGCCGCGATGAACTGGGTGAAGATCATCCCCTATCTCGCGCTCGGCCAGCTCAGCAGCCAGAACCTCATGGCCTCCGTCGCGCTGCTGCCTTTCGCCATCGCGGCGACCTTTGCCGGGGTCTGGCTGGTCCGGCGGGTTCCGGCCGAGCGCTTCTACGGCATCGTCTACTGGCTGCTGCTGCTCGTTGGCGCGAAGCTGGTCTTCGACGGCGTGCGCGACCTGCACCTTCTCGGCTGATTCCACGTCGACCCTCGTCCTGAGGAACAAGCGCAGCCTGCGTCTCGAAGGACGAGGGCTTGCAACGTGCCGCCCCGGTCCGCGCGATTGCGCCGCATCGGAAAAAGGGATGGATTACGCAAAGGCGCTCCAGCCGCTAAATCTGGCGCGCTTGCGTGGAAGGTTTTCCGATGACCCGTTCGGCCTATGACACCGATCTCGACCGCAACCCGGCGAATTTCCAGCCGCTGACGCCGCTTCCTTTTCTTGAGCGCGCCGCCGCGGTCTTCCCGGGCCGCACCGCGATCATCCACGGCCCGCTGCGCCGCTCCTATGCCGAGTTCTATGCCCGCTCGCGCCGGCTTGCCTCCKCGCTGGCGAAGCATGGCATCGGCAAGAACGATACCGTCGCGGCCATGCTGCCGAACACGCCGGCCATGCTCGAATGCCATTACGGCGTGCCGATGGCCGGCGCCGTGCTCAACACGCTGAACACAAGGCTCGACGCCGCGATCATCGCCTTCTCGCTCGACCATGGCGAGGCCAAGGTGCTGATCTGCGACCGCGAGTTCTCGAAAACGATCAAGGAGGCGCTCGCGCTCTGCGAGGCGAAGCCGCTGGTCATCGACTATGACGACCCGGTCTATGACGGCCCCGGCGAACGGCTGGGCAGCGTCGAATACGAGGATTTCGTCGCAGGCGGCGACCCGGATTTCGCCTGGCAGATGCCGTCAGACGAATGGGACGCCATCGCGCTCAACTACACATCCGGCACCACCGGCGACCCGAAAGGCGTGGTCTATCACCACCGCGGCGCCAACCTGCTCGCCACTTCCAACGTCATCACCGGCAATATGGGCCGGCATCCGGTCTATCTCTGGACGTTGCCGATGTTCCACTGCAACGGCTGGTGCTTCCCCTGGACGATCTCGATCGTCGCCGGCACCCATGTCTGCCTGCGGCAGGTCCGCGCCAAGGCGATGTTCGATGCGCTTGCCGACCATGGCGTCACCCATCTCTGCGGCGCGCCGATCGTCATGTCGGCGCTGCTCAACGCCACGCCTGAAGAGCGCCGCGACTTCCCGCAGACGGTGTCCTTCTTCACTGCAGCAGCGCCGCCGCCCGAGGCTGTGCTCGCCGGGATGAAGCAGGCCGGATTCGAGGTCACCCATCTCTATGGACTGACCGAGTGCTACGGCCCCTCCGTCGTCAACGACTGGAACGACGATTGGGACGTGCTTTCCCCCGCCGATCAGGCTGCCAAGAAGGCGCGCCAGGGCGTGCGCTACCCCGCGCTGGAAGGGCTCGACGTGCTCGATCCCGAGACGATGCAGCCCGTCCCGCGCGACGGCCAGACGCTCGGCGAGGTGATGATGCGCGGCAATGTCGTGATGAAGGGCTATCTCAAGAACTCGAAATCGACCGGGGCCGCCTTCAGCGGGGGCTGGTTCCACACCGGCGACCTCGGCGTGCGCTATCCCGACGGCTACATCCAGCTCAAGGACCGCTCCAAGGACATCATCATCTCCGGCGGCGAGAACATCTCCTCGATCGAGGTCGAGGACGCGCTCTACAAGCACCCCGCCGTGCAGGCCGCGGCCGTGGTGGCCAAGCCGGACGAGAAATGGGGCGAGACGCCCTGCGCTTTCATCGAGCTGAAGCCGGGCCAGACCGCAACCGAGGCCGAGATCATCGCCTGGTGCAAGGAGCACCTCGCCTCGTTCAAATGCCCGCGCACGATCATTTTTGCCGAGGTCCCGAAGACCTCGACCGGCAAGATCCAGAAATTCCGGCTTCGCGAAATGGCGCGGGCGCTCTGACCGGCCCGCGCGGTAGATCGGCGTCAGCTGCGGCCCAGGCGACCATCCGGGGTGTAGCGATCGACGGCTTCCGGCAGGATCTTTGACAGACGTGCCAGCAGATCGTCGCGCGACAGCCCGGTCTGGCGGGCGATCGCATCGATGACCTGCGGGCCGAGAGCCTGTTCCAGCTCGTTCGGCGCAACCTGCTCGTTCGGCCCCTGGCTCACCCAGGAATCAGCCTTCTGGCCTTGCCCCGACTGGTTGAAGCGGTCGACCAGTTCGCCTAGGCCGTTGTTGAGCACCGCGCCGACACCGCCCGCCCCGAGCAAGCCGCCGAGGCCGCCGAGAAGTCCGCCGCCCTCCTGCGGCTGTGCCTGCGCCTGCCCTTGTTGCGGCACGGGCGAGGGAATCTGTCCCGGCTCGGGCTGGCCGCGACCGCCGAGCCACTCGGCGATCTTGTCGCGGTTCTGGAAGCCCGCCACGGCCAGAAGACCGAGCAAGGCGGTCATGGACGGGAAGCCGCTGCTGCTGTTGTCGTCACTCACGGCAATCACTCCTCTGTCCTGGAATAGGCACGCGTGGATCAGACCGCACGATTGCGGCCGGATAGGGCGCCCCAGATGACGAGCACGACGATCGCGCCGACGACGGCGCCGATCAGCCCCGCGCCTTGGCCCGGCGCGTACCAGCCGAGCGCTTGGCCGAGATAGGTCGCCACGATGGCGCCGACGATGCCGAGGATCGTGGTCAGCACGAAGCCGGAGGGCTCGTTCGATCCCGGCATGATGAACTTGGCGACGACGCCGGCAATGAAGCCGATGATGATGGTCCAGACGATGCCCAAGGCTACCTCCCCTTTGCACGAACGCCCGGCCTCAACGGCTGACTGAGCAAGATGTTCCGGCGCGCTTGCGTCATCCTGTTGACGGCCCTGTGCGAGGACGGCGTCGACAAAAAAACCGGCCCCTTTCGGGGGCCGGCTCATCCGCATCGTCGAACTCTGGAATCGTCGAATCCTTGGCGGGCTGGCTCGCCCGCTCTGGCCTCAATGCAAGGTGCGCACCGGCATCGTCTGCCTTACGCGCTCGATCTCATCCTTCAGTTGCAACTTCTTCCGCTTCAGCTCGGCAACGCTGAGGTCGCTTGAGGACGGGCTCAACACGGCCTGCGCGATCGCATCTTCGAGCTGACGGTGCTTGCGCTCAAGTTCCGCAAGACGGGTTTGCAACGACATCTGGATCCTCCTGATGAGCGGTTGACGTCTCAATCTTACATAGAGCCGGCTTCACGTCTTCCCTGGGATGTCACACGGCATTCATGAGATTCTGTGATCCTTGCCTGCTCCTTCTCGGAAAGCCGTGAATAGGACGACCTTCCGGCCTTCGTGCCGCAGCGCGCGCTCTTGCAGGGCGCGCTGCGGCGAAGGCATAGTCGCGCCCAAGTGCGGCGATGATGAGATGGCCATGGGATTCGAGCTCAGCCCGGAAGAGGTCGAGACCTTCACCGCGGAGCTGGCGCGGCTGCGCGAGGAGCACCGCGATCTCGACAGCGCCATCGATGCGCTGGAGCGGGTCGGCTCGGTCAATCAGATCCAGGTGCAGCGGTTGAAGAAGCGCAAGCTTTACCTGAAGGACCGCATCGCTCAGATCGAGGACGCGCTGACGCCCGATATCATCGCCTGACGCGATGCCTTTTCCGGCAGCGCAGGCCCGATTCGCCCTTGCTTACCGGGCGCCGGACGGTCTAGATCGCGCGCTTCCGTAAGCGGAGCCTTGAGCGCATTCCATGGCCGAGACCAACCCTCCCGTCGCCATCATCATGGGCAGCCAGTCCGACTGGGCGACGATGCGCCATGCCGCGGAAGCGCTCGACGCGCTCGCCATTCCCTATGACGCCCGCATCGTCTCGGCTCATCGCACGCCGGAACGTCTGTTCGCCTTCGCCAAGAGCGCCAAGGCCGAGGGTTTCAAGGTGGTGATCGCCGGTGCCGGCGGGGCCGCCCATCTGCCGGGCATGACGGCGTCGCTGACGCCGCTGCCGGTCTTCGGCGTCCCCGTCGAATCCAAGGCGCTCTCGGGGCAGGACAGCCTGCTCTCCATCGTGCAGATGCCGGCGGGCATCCCGGTCGGCACGCTCGCCATCGGCCGGGCCGGCGCCGTCAATGCCGCCCTGCTCGCCGCTGCCGTGCTCGCGCTTTCGGACGCGAAGCTGGCCGAGCGGCTGGATGCCTATCGCGCCCGCCAGAGCGCCGCCATCGCCGAGCGCCCCAGCAGCGAGGACGCATGAGCCCGCCCGTTCCCACCGGCCTTGCGCCGGGCGCCATGCTCGGCATCCTCGGCGGCGGCCAGCTCGCCCGCATGATGGCGCTCGCCGCGGCCGATCTCGGCATCCGCTGCCACATCTTCGCACCGGAGACGGACAGCCCGGCTTTCGACGTCGCCGCCCGCCACACCGTCGCCGAATATGAGGACGAGGCCGCGCTCGCCGCCTTTGCCGCCGCGGTCGACGTCGTGACTTACGAGTTCGAGAACGTTCCCGCCGCGACCGCCGCCTTCCTCGCCGGCCGCACCCCGCTGCATCCCGGCGCCCGCGCGCTCGCAGTGACGCAGGACCGCCTGACCGAGAAGAGCTTCGTCGCGGATCTCGGCCTGCCCGTCGCGCCCTTCCGTGCCGTCGATTCGCTGGCCGATCTGGAAGCTGCCGCCGCCGAGCTCGGGCGCCCCTGCGTGCTCAAGACCCGGCGTTTCGGCTATGACGGCAAGGGCCAGGTCAAGATCGCGCCCGGCAGCGATCTCGGCGAGGCCCACGAAGCGATCGGCCGCTTTCCCGCGATCCTGGAAGGCTTCGTGCCCTTCGTCCGCGAGGTCTCGGTTGTCGCGGCCCGCGGCCTCGACGGCGCCTTCGCCGCCTTCGACGTTTGCGAGAACGAGCACCGGGACCACATCCTCGCCTTCACCCGCGTCCCCGCGAATCTCTCCGCCGGAGTTTCCGACGCCGCCATCGATGCCGCACGCCGCATCGGCGAGGCCCTGGGCTATGTCGGCGTCTTCGCCGTCGAGATGTTCGTGCTGCAGGAAGGCGACACCGAGCGCGTCGTCGTCAACGAGATCGCCCCGCGCGTCCACAACTCCGGGCACTGGACCAGCGAAGGCGCTGAGACATCGCAGTTTCACCAGCATGTCCGCGCCGTCTGCGGCTTTCCGCTGGGCTCCGCCACACGCCGCGGCCATGTCGAGATGGAGAATCTCATCGGGGATGCCGCGCTGCGCTGGCGCGAAATCCTGGCCGAGCCCGGCGCCCATCTGCATCTTTACGGCAAGCGCGACGCCCGCCCCGGCCGCAAGATGGGCCATGTCACGCGCATCACCGGCAACGGTGTCTAGGCATTCGGCGCAGCGCCGGTCTTAAACCGCCGCGAACCCCGATTTTCAGGGGTTTGGAGCGTGGACAGGCGAAATGAATTCTGCTATCGGCACAAAACTTCGAGCGATGTGCCTCGTGCCGTCGCCGGCCCTCATTTTTGGATCAACCCGCTAAGGACGGACGTTTCACGTGCAGGTTCTCGTTCGCGACAACAATGTCGACCAGGCTCTCCGCGCTCTCAAGAAGAAGATGCAGCGCGAAGGTATCTTCCGTGAGATGAAGCTCCGCGGTCACTACGAGAAGCCCTCCGAGAAGAAGGCGCGTGAGAAGGCCGAGGCCGTCCGCCGCGCCCGCAAGCTCGTCCGCAAGAAGCTGCAGCGCGAAGGCCTCCTGCCCGCGCCGGTGAAGCCGAAGCGCCCCTGATCGGTTCCCGGGCGGCCATTGCGCCGTCCAGGACCCAGGGCCGATAGTGAAACGCGCCTGGAGCCCCCTCCGGGCGCTCTTGCTTTTCAGCCACGTTAACCAAGTTTTGGCGGGTTTCAGGCGTTCTCTTCCGCGAGGCGCTGTCGGTTGGGGAGCGCAGAGACGCCGTGTCCGGCCTCGTGCCGGATGAGCCTTCCGCGCGGAGGCCGCGCGGCAGGCGAAGCACGGAACCAAAGAGGCAGAGCATGACCCGAGGCAGATATTGGCTGGCGGCAGCCGGCATGGCGCTTGCGCTCGCAGGATGCGACACCGTTTCCGGCCTCTCCTCGCAGCCCGCTATCGCAGAGCTCGACACCCGCGATACCGCCGATGCCAACGTCAATATCGGCTCGCTGACAGAGGTCATCAGCCGCAATCCCAACGATCCCGGCGCCTACAATCTTCGCGGTGCGGCCTATGCCCGCGTCGGCCGCTTCTCGGACGCGATCGGGGACTTCACCAAGGCGGTCCAGCTCGATCCGAACCTCGCCTCCGCCTATACCAATCGCGGCCTCGCGCTGCGCCAGAGCGGCCGCAACGACGCCGCGCTGGCCGATTTCAACCGCGCCACCACCGCCAATCCGAATTATGGGCCGGCCTATGTCGCCCGCGCCAACCTGCTGCGCCAGCAGGGCAACAGCCAGCAGGCCATCGCCGACCTCAACACCGCGATCCGCCTCAATCCGGAAGCGGCCGAAGCCTTCCACGCACGCGGGCTCGTCTACCAGAAGGAAGGCCAGCACCAGCACGCGGTCACCGATTTCGATGCGGTGATCGACCGGAACCCCTACACCGCGCCGCCCTATATCGCCCGCGGCCAGAGCCTGAACGCGCTCGGCAAATACGACGCCGCGCTGGAGGATTTCACCGCCGCGCTCAATGTCGACAATCGCAATGCCGACGCCTGGGCCGGACGCGGTTTCGCCTTCGAGAAGCTCGGCAAGAAGACCGAGGCCTCCGAGGCCTATCAGCGTGCGCTCAGCCTCGACGGCAACAACGCCCAGGCTCGCGCAGGTCAGTCCCGTCTCGGCGGCGGCGGCTTCTTCCGCAGCTGAGCACGGCGCGTGATCACGGCGCGGAGCCGGCCTTCGTGGCCGGCTCGCCCACTATCCGTGTTTCAGCTTCACCCAGCCTGCCTTCCGCGACATCGGCGAGGAAGCGTCGCACCTCGGCAAGCGAGCCGTATTGCGGCAGATCCTGGTGCCCGCCATCGGGAAAGCGCAGGAAGCGCTTTGGCGGATTGGCGAGTTCATAAAGCGCTCTGCCCTGAGCGAAGGGAACGATCTTGTCCCGCTCGCCATGCATGATGAGCAGCGGCACTTTGATCCGCCCGATGACCTCGTCCGAGCGGAACTGGTCCTTCATGAATGATCCGACCGGGGCGTAAGGATAGCGCTCCTGCGCGACGGCGGCGGTCGAGAGGTAAGGCGCCTCCAGCACGACGGCACGGAGCGGCACCTCCGCCGCCAATTTCAGCACCACGCCGCTCCCCAGCGACTCGCCGTAGCCGACGAGCCGCGCCGTGCCGAAACGGTCTGCGGYAGCGCCATAGGCTGCCCTTGCATCCTGCAGCAAACCGTCTTCGCTCGGGCTGCCGGTGGAGCCGCCATAACCGCGATAGCTCACCGCAAAGAGCCCGGTGCCATCCTCCGTCAGCGCCCGGAAGCGCGCCACCCGGCCGGGCCGTGCGAGATTGCCGGCATTGCCGTGGAAGTAGAGCAAGACCGGCTTGCCGGCCCGCGGCGGCACGATCCAGGCAATCAGCCGCTCGCCATCGGCCGTCGCGATGGTCGCCGCCTCAGCCGCGACGAGTCCGGCCGAGGTGATGTCCATCGGCACGGGGTCGCGCGGATACATCAGCTCGCGCTGCTGGACATAGAGCAAGCCAAGCAATCCGAGATAACCGGCGAGGCCGAGGCCGAGGATGAACTTCACAAGCCGCAGGAGCATCACGAGGCAGGCCGCGAAAAGCGAAAGGGCCGGCGATGAAGCCGGCCCTTTGCAGCAATCCGATGACGGCGGCGCCTAGTCTCAGTGCGCCAGCGCCTTGACGATCTCGTCGGTGACCTTCTTGGCGTCACCGAACAGCATCATCGTGTTGGGCCGGAAGAACAGCTCGTTCTCGACTCCGGCATAGCCAGCCGCCATGCCACGCTTGATGAAGAGCACGGTCTTGGCCTTCTCGACGTCGAGGATCGGCATGCCGTAGATCGGTGAGGCCTTGTCGGTCTTGGCGGCAGGATTGGTCACGTCATTGGCGCCGATGACGAAGGCGACGTCGGCTTGGCCGAATTCAGAGTTGATGTCCTCGAGCTCGAAGACCTCGTCATAGGGCACGTTCGCCTCGGCCAGCAGCACGTTCATGTGGCCGGGCATGCGGCCTGCGACCGGATGGATGGCGTATTTGACCTCGACGCCTTCTTTCTTGAGCAGATCGGCCATCTCGCGCAGCGTGTGCTGAGCCTGCGCCACCGCCATGCCGTAGCCCGGCACGATGATGACCTTGCCGGCGTTCTTCATGATGTAGGCAGCGTCGTCGGCCGAGCCCTGCTTCACCGGGCGCGCCTCGACTGCGCCGCCAGCGCCGGCCGCGGCATCGTCGCCGCCGAAGCCGCCGAGGATGACCGAGATGAAGCTCCGGTTCATCGCCTTGCACATGATGTAGGACAGGATCGCGCCGGACGAGCCGACCAGCGCGCCGGTGATGATCAGCGCCATGTTGCCGAGCGTGAAGCCGATGCCGGCAGCTGCCCAGCCGGAATAGGAGTTCAGCATCGAGACGACGACCGGCATGTCGGCGCCGCCGATCGGGATGATCAGCAGGATGCCGAGCGCCAGYGAAACCACAACGATCAGCCAGAAGACCGCGTGGCTCTCGCTCTTGATGAAGACCGCGAGCAGCACCACCAGCGCGATGCCGAGGCCGATATTGATGCCATGGCGCTGCGGCAGCATGATCGGCTTGCCGCTCATGCGCCCGTCGAGCTTGAGGAAGGCGATGATCGAGCCAGTGAAAGTGATCGCGCCGATCGCGACGCCGAGCGCCATCTCGAACAGGCTCGAGCCATGGATCGCGCCGGCGCGGCCGATGCCGAAGGCGTCCGGCGCATAGAGCGCCGCCGCCGCCACCAGCACCGCGGCGAGGCCGACCAGCGAGTGGAAGAAGGCGACGAGCTGCGGCATCTGCGTCATCTGCACGCGCTTCGCCATATAGGCGCCGACGCCGCCGCCGATGGCGATGCCGACGACAACCAGCAGCCAGCCGGAGAAGCCGGCAGGCGGGAAGAACAGCACGGTCGTGACGATGGCGATGGCCATGCCGATCATGCCGTAGCGGTTGCCCTGGCGCGAGGTCGTCGGGTGCGACAGGCCGCGCAGGGCCATGATGAAGAGGACGCCGGAGACGACGTAGAGCAGGGCCGAGAGGTTCGCAGTCATGCGTCAGCCCTTCTTCTTGTACATCGCGAGCATGCGCTCGGTGACGAGGAAGCCGCCGAAGATGTTCACCGAGGCAAGGATCAGCGCGATGAAGCCGAAGAGCTTGGCCCAGATCGGCCCGTCTCCCAGCGCATCCGCCGCCGAGACGCCGACCGCCAGCAGGGCGCCGACGACGATGACCGAGGAGATCGCGTTGGTGACCGACATCAGCGGCGTGTGCAGCGCCGGCGTCACCGACCAGACGACGTAGTAGCCGACGAAGACGGCGAGCACGAAGATGGCGAGGCGGAACACCGTCGGATCGACGCCGCCCGTCGCGATGCTGGCGGCGGCGGCGGCCTGGTCGGCATAGCGCTCTGCAAGCTCGGCCGCCTGTTTGGCGAGAGCGGCCGCGTTGCGGGCCTGTTCCAGAGCCTGCTCGGGAGAGGGAGTTGCCATGGTCGGAATTCCTTCGCTCAGGCCTTCGGCGCGAAATTCGGATGGATGACGGCGCCGTCCTTCGTCAGGGCGGTTGCTTTCACCAGCTCGTCGTCCCAGTTCACCGCGAGCTTCTTCTCGGCCTTGTCAATCAGCGTCTCGACAAAAGCGAAGAGGTTCTTGGCGTAGAGCGAGGACGACGTGGCCGGCAGGCGTCCGGGAACGTTGAGGTGGCCGACGATCTTGACGCCGTTCTCCGTCGTCACGACCTCGCCGGGCTTGGCCAGCTCGCAATTGCCGCCGCGCTCGACCGCGAGGTCGACGATCACGGACCCGGGCTTCATGCTCTCGACCATCGCCGCCGAGATCAGCTTGGGCGCCGGGCGGCCCGGGATCAGCGCAGTGGTGATGACGATGTCCTGCTTGGCGATGTGGCTGGCGGTCAGCTCAGCCTGCTTCGCCTGATACTCCTTGGACATCTCCTTGGCGTAGCCGCCGGCAGTCTGCGCCTGCTTGAACTCCTCGTCCTCGACGGCGAGAAACTTGGCGCCGAGCGATTCGACCTGTTCCTTGGTCGCGGGGCGCACGTCGGTGGCGGTCACGATGGCGCCGAGGCGGCGCGCGGTCGCGATCGCCTGCAGGCCCGCGACGCCGACGCCCATAATGAAGATCTTCGCGGCCGGCACGGTGCCCGCCGCTGTCATCATCATCGGCAGCGCCCGGCCATATTCGGCCGCGCCGTCGATCACGGCGCGATAGCCGGCAAGGTTCGCCTGCGACGACAGCACGTCCATCACCTGGGCGCGGGTGATCCGCGGCATGAACTCCATGGCGAAGGCAGCGACCTTGGCCTTGGCCAGCGCCTCGACCTGCGCCTCATTGCCGTAGGGGTCCATCGTCGCGATGACGAGCGCGCCCGCCGGCAGCCCGGCGATCTCGGCCTCGGATGGGCGCCGCACCTTCAGCACGATGTCGCCGCCGTTCAGCGCCTCCGTGGCCGTCTTCGCGATGGTCGCTCCCGCTGCCTCATACTCCGCATCGGGAATGCCTGAGGTTTTGCCCGCCCCCGCCTCGATCACCACCTCGGCGCCGAGGCCTCTGAACTTGCGGACGGTCTCCGGCGTCGCGGCGACGCGGGTTTCCGCCCCTTGCGTTTCGGCTGGGACAGCAATGCGCATGGTGGGGCAGGCCTTTCCGGCGTTATGGGAAGACGGTCAGAGCAGCAGGAGCGCGAGCAGCATCAGGACCAGCGCGACGACCGGTGCGCGCCAGGAGATCGAGGGAGCTGCAATGCCGATGCCGGTGCCGATGACCGCAAGAATCGTACCGATCAGTGCGGTGCCCCAGGCATGCTTGGTGCCGCCGACCGCGAGCGCCGCGACGATCGCGAGGCAGGCGACGGTGCCGACCTCGGCGAAGTGCACGAAGCCGGTATAGGTGCTCTCATGCTCCTCGTAATCCATCGCGGGGATGTCGGCATGCTGGGCGTGGTCGGCCATGGTCTCGATCCTGAAAAAGACACAGTCTCTTTATGCCTGTAGCGCACCCGCGACGCACGGGCAACGCGGCACCGCACCGCTCACGCGAAATGCGCGGGTCGCTTGCACAAGAACAGGCTATATCAACCGGATCAACTCATTTTAATCGATTTAAACCGCAAATCACATGCCCCGGCAGCCACAGCGCATGGTCGCCGTTAACATCGTTTCGCCCGGGCCGCAGACGATTCCTTCGGCGTCGGCTAAAATCCCCGCAATGAGATGGAGACTCTTCTTGTGAAGGATCCGCAGAAGGTCGCCGACCGGGACGATCCCTCCGCGCTCGACCCCGCCCTGCGCGAGAAGGCGAAGCGCTGGTTTGCCGAGGCACGCGAGCAGACCAAGCGCGACGACGAAGAGATCGCGGCCTGGCGTCGCGACACCGGCCCGGCTGGCGGCGACGGAGGATCAGGTTGGTTCGACGGCGGCGGCGGCGGGGACGGCGGTGGCGGCGGCGATTGAGCCAACGCCCCCGGAGTACACAGCCGGGCTAGGAGGTACCGACTAGGCAAGCAACCGCGCGGGTCATCCCGGCGGCAGCGAGTGGAGAGCCGGGACGACGCCGTGTTTCCGCGTCAGCCCAGCACGCTCTAAGCGCTTGGCGCCGAAAGCCCCGCAGCCGCGAGTGCCGCCCCCTGTCGTTCCGTGACGCGCTCCACGGAAAATCCCTCGATCTCCGCCTCGAACAGCCGGTGGAAATTGAGCTCGGCATCGAGATGCAGGAAGACGCCGCCGAGCCCGATCGCTGCGCGGTCCATGAAGACGAACTCGCGCGGCACCGTCACCGGCCCGCGCCGCTTCAGCGCCTGATGCACCTGGAAGGCCTGCTTGCGGCCATATTCGGCCGGGCTGACATCCTCCGCAATGCGCCGCGTCCGGTCTTCCAGCAGCGGCCCGTAGATGAAGCGCGCCCAGATGTTGAGCGTGTCGACGAGATCCTTGGTCAGCCCCTGGAAGCCCCAGGTCTCATAGGCGTGGACGACCCGCGCCTCCTCGCCGTCGCGCAGCCCCTGATAGAGATCGACCACGCCGCCGACGAAGGACGTCGGGAAGATGCGGATACAGCCATAATCGAGCAGGTTGATGCCCTCAGGCTCGCCGGCCTCCGAAAACACCGTGTAGTTCCCGAGATGCGGATCGCCATGGATGACACCGTGATGGCTGAAGGGCCGCCACCAGGCCTTGAACATCGCCGTCGAGATGCGGTCGCGCGCCGCCTGCCCGTCCTGCTTGTGCGAGAGGATCGGGCTGCCGTCGAGCCAGTGCATGGTCAGCAGGCGCCGGGTCGAGAGCCCCGCCTCGACCGCCGGCACGCGCACCTCCGGCGTATCCGCGAGGATCGCCCGATAGAGCGCGATGTGCCGGGCCTCGCGGCGATAGTCGAGCTCCTCGCGGACGCGGGCACCGATTTCCTTGGCGATCTCGCTGGTATCGATCACCGCGCCCATGCGCCGGTGCAGCGCGAACAGCACCTCGAGCTGCGCGATATCGGCTTCGACGGCCGATTCCATGTCGGGATATTGCAGCTTGCAGGCCAGCGGCGCGCCGCCCAGCGTCGTCGCGCGATGCACCTGGCCGAGCGACGCCGCCGCTGCCGGCTTCAGGTCGAACTCGCCGAAGCACTCGCGCCATTGCGGGCCGAGCTCGGCCATCATCCGGCGCTTGACGAACGCCGCCCCCATCGGCGGCGCCTGCGACTGCAGCTTCTGCAGTTCGGCGGCATATTCCGGTGGCACGACGTCGGGGATGGTCGCGATCAGTTGCGCCACCTTCATGATCGGGCCCTTCAGCCCGCCGAGCGCCTTGGCCAACGCCTCGGCATTCGAGGCATCGCGGCCCTCCACGCCGAAGAGCCGGGCGCCGGCGATCCGCGCCGCCACCCCGCCGACATTGGCGCCGACGCGGGCATAGCGCGCGGCACGGGCGGAAAGTCGATTGGCTTCGCTATCGCGTTCGGACATCGGCTCGCTTTCGCGGATCGGTCATCCCCAGCATTTAAGACGCCGTCGCCGTCATTCCAATGCGGCAGCTTGGCGGTAGGTCGGAGGAGAGCTCGGCTTGTCAGCCGCAACAGGCGCCATTAGGCAGGAAACCATGTCTAGACTGATCGAAATCGGCGGCACCCGCGTCCTCCTCTTCGCCAGCACTGGGGCCCTCCTGGCCAGCCCAGGCGACTCGAACGACTTCATCGGCGAGGCCTGGTCCGTCAGCGCCGACCTGCTCGCGATCCCGATCGAGCGGCTCGGCCCGGACGTGCTGAACCTGCGCACGCGCGTCGGCGGCGAGATCTTCCAGAAATTCGCGAATTATCGCCTGCGCTGCGCGATCATCGGCGACATCAGCGCCGCCCTTGAGGGCAGCGGCGCCCTGCGCGATTTCGTGCGCGAAACCAATGACGGCCCGGCGCTGTGGTTCGTCCCGGACATCGATCA
This sequence comes from Allobosea sp. 10N428, assembly GCF_056394545.1. Taxonomy (NCBI): domain Bacteria; kingdom Pseudomonadati; phylum Pseudomonadota; class Alphaproteobacteria; order Hyphomicrobiales; family Alloboseaceae; genus Allobosea; species Allobosea sp. 10N428. Next base: position 111,986 of record NZ_JBFTIC010000005.1, read on the forward strand.
ACTGCGCGCCCGGCTCGAAACCGAAACCGCCGCTTAGCGATCGGGGCCATCAAGTGCCGGTTACCGCGTCACGCGCGGCGAGATCGGCGCGCACCTCGGCAACGCTCGCCGGACGGCCTCCCGCCGCCTCGACCTTGCGGACGAGATCGGCGATCACAGCCCCATTGCCGCGCGTTTCACCGAAGGGCGCATCCTCCAGCCCGCCACGGACATGGACGCCGCGCGCAACGGCGGGCGCGATCAGCCCGGAGAGATCGACGCCGAGCCCGGCAATCATCACCGGGGCGTCGGGAGCATCCTCCGCCAACAGCTTGAGATGCGCGTCCAGCGCCCATTCGCGCGGAGGGAAGCCCCAGGCGAAAGTGTCCGAGAACATCAGGCGGTAGATCGGGCAGGGCATGCCCGGATAGGCCTTGGCGAGCGCCGCGCCCAGTCGCGTGAAGCCCGGCTCGTAGATCGCATAGCTCGGATGGACCTTGTGGCGCTGCGCCACCTCCATCCCCTCGCGGATATGCTCGCCGGGATTCTGGTAGATAAAGCCGGCCTCGCCCTGCGGAATGCCGGCGAAGGTCGTCCAGTTGCAGGAGCCGGGATCGAGCACGCCCCATTCGACGAGGCCACGCTTCGCCAGCTCCTCGAGATGGGTGTAGCGGCCGGAGCCGTGCATGTCGCCGGCATAGCCGGACCCGAGGATGGGAATGGTCGGATAGACGATGGCATCGACCTTGGCGCGGATCCCCTCGATCGCCCGCGCATAGAGCTGCCAATCGTCGCGCTGCCTGCCGGTCGCGACGTCGTAAACGTGGAGGTGGACGATCGCCGCTCCCGCCTCGGCCGCAGCGATGCCGTCGGCGACGATATCGGGAATGGCGATGGGGATGCCCGGTTGGCGCTCCCTGCCCCAGGGCCCATTGATCGCAGCTTCGATCCAGATCGGTCGGCTCATCGCAATTCTCCCCCAAGCGGTTTTGCGCAGACGGTAAGCTGCGCTGACCCGGCTTGCCAGCTCGCCTGCAGACTGGGCAGGATCGACGCAGAAGCATGAAACTACCGGAGCGCGCCCCTTGCTGGAACGCGGCACGAGCTATGACGACACGCTGCGCCGCTTCGTCTGGCGCATCCCCGAGCGCTTCAACATCGGCACCGCCTGCTCGGACGCACATGCCGACGGCTCAGGCCGTCCGGCGCTGATCTTCGAGGAGGAGGCTGGCCGGGTCGCGACGCTCTCCTTCGACGATCTCGCCCGTGCCTCGAACCGCTTCGCCAATCTGCTCGTCCACCACGGCATCGGGCCGCGCGAGCGCGTCGGCATCCTGCTGCCGCAATCGCCGCAGACCGCGATCACCCATCTCGGCACCTACAAGCGCGGTGCCATCGCGCTGCCGCTCTTCATCCAGTTCGGGCCGGAGGCGCTGGAGCACCGCCTCGGCCATAGCGGCGCAAGCGTCCTCGTCACCGACATCGAGAACATCGGCAAGGTCGAGGCCATCCGCGACGCGCTGCCGAACCTGCGCAGGATTTTCGTCGTCGGCGGCGCCGGACATCTCGATTTCGAGGCGGAGATGGCCAAGGCCTCCGACAGCTATGTCGCCGCGGACACCCGCGCCGACGATCCGGCCGTGATCATCTACACCTCTGGCACCACGGGTAAGCCGAAGGGCGCGCTGCATGCCCACCGCGTGCTGCTCGGCCATCTGCCGGGCGTGCAGATCCCGCAGGAATTCTTCCCGCAGGCGCGTGACCTGTTCTGGACTCCGGCCGACTGGGCCTGGATCGGCGGCCTGCTCGATGTGCTCCTGCCCAGCCTCTATTGCGGCGTGCCGGTGCTGGCCTCCCGCGCCCGCAAATTCGACCCCGAGGCCGCCTTCGCGCTGATGGCGCGGCACAAGGTCCGCAACGCCTTCCTGCCGCCGACCGCGCTCAAGCTGATGCGGCAGGTCAGCAATCCCCGGCGCTTCGGCTATGCCATGCGCTCGATCGGCACCGGCGGCGAGACGCTCGGCGCCGACATGCTCGACTGGAGCCGCGAGACCTTCGGCTTCCCCGTTAACGAGTTCTACGGCCAGACCGAGGCCAATCTGCTCGTCGCCAATTGCGCCAGCCTCTACCCGGTGAAGCCGGGCTCGATGGGCCGCGCCGTGCCCGGCCATCGCGTCGCGGTGATTTCTCCGGAAGGCCGGGAATTGCCTGATGGCGAGCAGGGGCTAATCGCGGTCAACAGGCCCGATCCCGTGATGATGCTGGAATACTGGAACCAGCCCGAGGCCACCGCGGCGAAACTCATCGGCGACTGGCTCGTCACCGGCGACACCGGCGCCCGCGACGATGACGGCTATTTCTGGTTCCAGGGCCGCGACGACGACATCATCTCCTCGGGCTCCTACCGCATCGGGCCGGGCGACATCGAGGATTGCATCATCCGCCACCCTTCCGTGCTGATGGTCGCGGTCGTCGGCGTGCCCGATCCCGTCCGCACCGAGATCGTCAAGGCCTTCGTCCTGCCGAAGCCGGACGTGACGCCCTCGGCCGAACTGGCGACTGAAATCCAGGCCTTCGTGCGCGACCGGCTGGCTGCCTATCAGTATCCGCGCGATGTCGAGTTCGTGACCGAGCTGCCGCTGACCGCGACCGGCAAGATCATGCGCAAGGATTTGCGCAATCGGGAGATCGCGAAGCAGCGGAGAGGCTAACCAGCGCCGTCATGCTGGGGCTTGCCCCGAGCATCTCAGGCAGAAAGGGACCCCTGCCTCCCTTCCGACAAAAGATTCTCGGGTCTGCGCTACGCTCCGCTCGAGAATGACGAGGAGCTACCGCGCCTCCAGCACCAGCTCGAAGGTCATCAGGACCGGGTTATCGCTGCGCTTCAGGCGCCCACTTGCCAGCGCGCCGCTATAGTCGACCAGCGCGACATCGATCTTCGCGCGCAAACCGTCGCCGCCATCGGCGACCTGCCCTTCCGTGATCGCAACCTCGGTGGCGAAATTCTCGACTACGCCACCATCCGTGAAACGCGCGCCGATGGTCGAGCCGACGCCGCCATGGATCGCCGCCTCGCGGATGCCGCGCTCGGCGCAGAACGCTTCGAGCGCTTCGCAGAAATCGACGTTCGGCTTCACGCGCAGCGCGAAGAAGCGCCCTGCTTCCGTCGCGCCCGCTGGCACCGACACCGGGCCGAACAGCTTGAAATGGGTCTCGCTGTCCGGCTCGGCCGTGAAAACCGCGCCATCGAGACCAACCGCTTGCACCGTGATCGTCTCGGCCACAATCGTCTCGTCCGGCAGGATATGGCCGCCGCTGCGCTTGCCGTCGCCCTCCACCCACAAGGCATGAGCATGGAAGAACGGCGCCCCGTCGCGCTGGCCGAAGGTCATCGCGCCGACATCGAGCCGTGCTCCGCCCGCCGGGCGGAAAGTGTCGCTGTAGAAAGCGGCATGCTCAGGCGTCTTCGACAGCGCCGGCATGACATAGGCGAAGGGCAAGAGCCTGAGCCCGTCGAGCTTCACCACGCCCGAGACGAAACCCTCTGCCGCGAAGCCGCTCCTCACAGCCTCCAGCAACGGCACATCGGCGGGCAGCGTCAGCGAAAAAGCACGCCCGCCGCACTCCACCCACTGGACGCGTTCGGGCGTGCCGGTGCCGGGCTGCTCGATGCGCCTCACGACGCCTTCCCCTTCAGGAAGTCGAGCTCGCCGCGCTTCTCCAGCTCGTCCTTGACGAGGCGCTTGGGCACCTTGCCATAGCCCGATTTCGGCAGTGCCTCCCAGAACAGGAAGCGCTTCGGCATCTTGTAGCGGGCGATCTTCGGCCCGAGGAAATCCGCGATCTCGGCTTCCGTCGCGCTTTGTCCCGGCCTGGCAACGCAGACCGCGATGCCGATCTCGCCCCAGACCGGATCGGGCACGCCGAGCACCGCGACCTCCGCGATCGCCGGATGGGTCAGGATCTTCTCCTCGATCTCGCGTGGATAGATGTTCGAGCCGCCGGAGATGTACATGTCCGAGGCCCGGCCGGTGATATAGACGAAGCCCTGCTCGTCCATATGGCCGAGATCGCCGGTGCGGAACCAGCCATCGCGGAAGGATTTCGCATTGGCTTCCGGGTTGTCGTAATAGCCGGCGAAGACGGCCGGCCCGATTACGCAGATCTCGCCCTGCACGCCCGCAGCAACTTCCTTCCCGTCCTCGTCCTGGATCTGCACCTGCATGCCCGTGCGCTCGAAGCCGCAGGTGCCGATGCGCGCATGCGGCCCGTCTTCCGGCTCATGCAGGGCCGGCGGCAGCACGGTGATGTTGCCGGTGACCTCGCCCAGCCCGAAATACTGCACGATCACCTTGCCGAGCTTCTTGAGCGCTGCCTTCTGGTCCTCGCGATACATCGGCGCGCCCGCATAGATGATGTGGCGCAGGCTGGAATGGTCGTGCTGGTCGGCGGCGGGATGCTCGACCAGCATCTTCAGGATCGTCGGCACGGTGAAGATGTTGCTGATGCGGTGCTTGGCGATCAGCCGGTAGGCCTCGTCGATATCGAAGCGCTCGGTCGACAGCAGGATCGAGGTCGCGCCGCGCGCCGAGATTACCAGCTGGTGCACGCCCGCCCCATGCGAGAGCGGCGCCACCACCAGCGAGGCATCCTTCTCGGTCGAGCCCGGCACGAGGTCGCAGAGATGGTTGGTGATGACGAAGCCCATCTGGCCATGGGTCAGCACCGCGGCCTTGGAACGGCCGGTCGTGCCGGAGGTGAAGAAGAACCAGCAGGGATCGTCATGCTCGACCGCGGCGTTCTCGACCTTCTCGCCGCGATGGCGCGCGATGACCGCGCCGACCTCGTCCTCGCCGAAGGCCCCCTCCCCGATCCGCCATGTGAACTCGGGCGAGGGCTTCGCAGCCGCGACGGCCGCCGCGTGCTCCGGGAAGTCGCCATGGCAGAGAAAGCCTTTCGCGCCGGAGGCCGTGGCGAGATAGGCGACCTCGTCCGGCAGAAGGCGAAAATTCGTGGGCACCCAGACGGCGCCGAGCCGGAAAGTCGCGAACATCGAGACGAACATCGCGTCGCAGTTCTTGGAATGGACGAGCACGCGGTCGCCCTTGCCGATGCCGCGCGCCTTTAGCCCAGCCGCCAGCGCCGAAACCTGCGCATCGATCCCGGCCCAGTCCAGCGTCCTGTCGCCCCAGATGAAGGCAGGATGCGCCGGCAGACGCCGCGCATTCTGCGTCACGATATGGGCTAGGTTCATCACCCGCCGCGTCATCGGCACGACGCCTCCGACGGGGGCTGCGGTTGCGGAGCTCATCTTGTAGCTCTCCCTGTCTCGATGGGGCGCGGCACAGCCGCGACAATGGGCTTGCCGCCCTGTTTGGAAACGAACATCTGCGCGAGCAGCGCCTCCATGCGGGCGCCTTCGCGCGCCAGCAGCCGCGAAAGCTCGGCCTGCCGGGCCGGCACCATCCGGCTGTCGATTGCGGCGATCGAGAAGGCCCCCGCCACGCGCCCATCCGGATAGCGGAAGGCACGCCCGACGCCCCAGGAGCTGGCGACGAGGCGGCCGGGGTTGAGCGAGAACCCGCGCTCGCGGGTCTCGGCGATATCGACCCTCATCGCATCCGGCGCAAAGCCGGGATAGCGCGCCAGCAACGCCGGCTCGTTGGCGGCGATGACGCGGTCCACATCGTCGTCCGGCAGTGCTGCGAACAATGCGAGCGAGCCGGCGCCGACGCCGAGCGGATGCTGGTCCCCGGTCTGGAGCGCATGTGTCCGCACCGGGTAGGTCCCCTCCTCGCGGTGCAGGCAGATCGCGTAGCTTTCGCGCCGGACAGTCAGGAAGCTCGTATCCTGCGTCTCGCCCGAAAGTCGGCGCAGGCTGTCCATCGCCAATTCGAGCAGGCCGTGGCGGCGCGCTGCCAGCACGCCCAGCACGAAGGCCTCCTCGCCCAGGCAATAGCGCCGCGTCTGCGGTTCCTGCTCGACGAGCCCGGCCCGCATCAGCGCGAGCAGCAGCCGGCGTGTCGTCGGCTTGTTGAGCCCGCTGCCGGAGACGATCTCGCCAAGCGGCAGCCCCTCGGCCGGCTCCCGCCCGATCAGCGAGAGTAGCCCGAGCGCGCGGTCGACGCTCTGCGAGCCGGACAGGCCGGCTTCCGGCGCGGAACTCTGCGGCAAGCGCTCCTCCACACAGTCCACGATATGGACCTTATTCTTATACCCCAACCGTAGATGGGCGCTTTGCGGATTGCAACGCCGCAACCCTCGTGTAATCTGCTCGCCGTCCAGCTGCTCGTCTATTCACAGTGTGGACCGCAATCGACGCTGGCGACATCACAAGATCGGCGCGAAGGGAGGAACGGAATGATGGCCCTCAGGGCATCCCAAATCACGGGCGAGTTGCGCCCGGCCAGCGGCATCTGAGGGCGCCGCATGAGCGATATGGCCGACACGCTGACAATCCCCGAGAATCTGAGCGAGAACGCGGATGCGCGCCCGGGCTCCGCCATCATGCGCCCGGTCGAGTTTGTAGCCGCCGCGCTCGTCGCCTTCATCATCGGCGTGCTGCTGCTCGGCGTCGTCTCGCGCTATGTCTTCGCGCTGCCCTTCGTCTGGGTCGACGAGGTCGCCTCGATCGCCTTCATCTGGCTCGCCATGCTCGGCGCCGCCATCGCTGTCGACCGCAACGAACATCTGCGCCTGACGCTGTTCGTCGGCATGATGCCGGCACGCCTGCGCGAATTCGCCGAGACGCTGGCGCTGACCGCCGTCGCCGCYTTCCTCGCCGCGATGGTCGATCCGGCCATCGAATATGCGGTGGAAGAAAGCTACGTCACCTCGGCTGCGCTCAATATCCCCGTCAGTTGGCGCGTTTCGGCCATCGCCGTCGGCATCGTGCTGATGGGGCTGCTCGCGCTCCGCTACCTCTTCAAGACCGCGCGCCTCGTCGATATCGCCGCATCAGCTCTGGTCGTCGGCGGCTTTGGCCTCGCATTCTGGCTGCTTGGGCCGACACTCAAGAGCCTCGGCTACTACAATATCCTGATCTTCCTGATCGGCGTCGTCGCGGCCTGCCTCGTCGCGGGCGTGCCGATCGCCTTCTGCTTCGGGCTGGGCACGCTCGCCTTCCTCGCATTCTCGACCAATGTCCCGATGCTCGTGATGATCGGGCGCATGGACGAGGGCATGTCGAGCCTCATCCTGCTTTCGGTGCCGATCTTCGTCCTGCTCGGCTGCATTCTCGACGCCACCGGCATGGGCAAGGCGATCGTCGATTTTCTGGCCTCGCTGCTCGGCCATGTCCGCGCCGGCATGTCCTATGTGCTGCTCGGCTCGCTCTATCTCGTCTCGGGCATCTCGGGCTCCAAGGTCTCGGACATGGCAACCGTCGCCCCGGCGCTGTTCCCGGAGATGAAGCGGCGCGGCTACAAGCCCAAGGACCTGATCGCGCTGCTCTCGACCGGTGCAGCCATGGCCGACACCGTGCCGCCCTCGATCGTGCTGATCGTGCTCGGCTCGGTCGCCGGCGTCTCGATCGCCGGCCTGTTCAATGCCGGCTTCGTCATCGCCGGTGTGCTGCTCGTCGCGCTTGCCGGCCTCGCCCGCTGGAAAGCGGCGGCGGAGGACATGAAGGGCGTTCGCCGCGCCCCGCTCGCGGTCATCGGCAAGGTCGCGCTCGTCGCCGCGCCGGCGCTGGTCCTGCCCTTCATCATCCGGGCCGCGGTGGGCGGCGGCGTCGCCACTGCGACCGAGGTCTCGACCATCGCGGTGCTCTACGCACTCGTCATCGGCATCGTGCTCTATGGCGGCATCAGCCCGCGCAAATTCTATTCGATGCTCGTCGAGACAGCGGCTCTCTCCGGCGCGATCCTGATGATCCTCGGCACCGCGCTCGCCATGGCCTGGGCCCTGACCCAGACCGGCTTCGCCCGCGACCTCGCCAGCTTCATGGCGCATCTGCCCGGCGGCTGGCTCAGCTTCATGGCGGTGTCGATCGTCGTCTTCATGATCCTCGGCTGCGTGCTGGAGGGCCTGCCGGCGATCGTGCTGCTGGCGCCCTTGATGTTCCCGATCGCCAAGAGCCTCGGCATCAACGACGTGCATTACGCGATGGTGGTGGTCACCGCGATGAATATCGGCCTGATGGCGCCGCCGATCGGCATCGGCTTCTACATCGCCTGCAAGATCGGCAACGTCTCGCCCGACGAGGCGATGGGCGCGATCTGGCCCTATCTCATCGCCCTGCTCGTCGGCCTCGTCGTCATCGCCCTCGTGCCCGGCCTCTCGACCTGGGTGCTGTGAAGCTCACTGCCAACCATAAGAAACCTCAAGACAACAGACGCTCTCAAGGAGAAAACGCCCATGACCATCTCACGCCGCACCCTGCTCCAGGCGACAGCCGCAGCGTCCGCCATCGGCACCTTCCATATCGGCCGCGCCAATGCGCAGAGCGCCGAATTCACCTATAAATACGCCAACAACCTGCCCGTCGCGCACCCGATGAACACGCGCGCCAACGAGGCCGTGGCGAAGATCAAGCAGGAGACGAACGGCCGCGTCGACATCCAGATCTTCCCGAACAACCAGCTCGGCTCCGATACGGACATGCTGAGCCAGGTCCGCTCGGGCGGCGTCGAGTTCTTCACGCTCTCGCCGCTGATCCTGTCGACGCTGGTCGCCAATGCCTCGCTTTCCGGCATCGGCTTCGCCTTCCCGAATTACGACGCGGTCTGGAAGGCGATGGACGGCGAGCTCGGCGCCTATGTTCGCGGCCAGATCGGCAAGGCCAACCTCGTCGTCATGGACAAGATCTGGGACAACGGCTTCCGCCAGATCACCTCGTCCAAGGGCCCGGTCAACACGCCAGAAGACCTGAAGGGCTTCAAGATCCGCGTGCCGGTCTCCCCGCTCTGGACCTCGATGTTCACCGCCTTCCAGTCGGCTCCCGCCAGCATCAACTTCGCCGAGGTCTATACTGCCCTGCAGACCAAGATCGTCGATGGCCAGGAGAACCCGCTCGCGATCATCGCGACCGCCAAGCTCTTCGAGGTGCAGAAGTACCTCTCGCTGACCAACCATATGTGGGACGGCTTCTGGTTCCTGGCCAATCGCCGCGCCTGGGAGAAGCTTCCGGAAGACCTGCGCGCCATCGTCGCCAAGAACATCAACGCCGCCGCGCTGCTGGAGCGCGAAGACGTCGCCAAGCTCAATGCCGGCCTGCAGGGCGAGCTCGTCTCGAAGGGCATGGTCGCCAACGAGACCAAGGCCGACGCCTTCCGCGAGGCGCTGCGCAAGGCCGGATTCTACGCCGAGTGGAAGAAGAAGTACGGCGACGAGGCCTGGGGCATCCTGGAGAAGGCCGTCGGCAGCTCGCTGAGCTGATCCGTCCGCAACCGTCATTCTCGGGCGAAGCAAAGCTTCGACCCGAGAATCTCATGACCAGCCAGCTCTGGTTTTCGAGATGCTCGGGTCGAGCCCGAGCATGACGGCGCTCCATCGGCGCGCCGTACTCTGCACAACAGAAAGAACTCCTCATGGCCGACCGGCTGAAGGACAAGATCGCCATCGTCTTCGGCGCCGGCTCCTCCGGACCCGGCTGGGGCAACGGCAAGGCGGCCGCCGTCGCCTATGCCCGCGAGGGCGCCGGGGTCGCCTGCATCGACCTGAACCTGGCCGCCGCCGAGGAGACCGCCGCCATCATCGCCGGCGAGGGCGGCAGGGCGCTGGCGCTCGCCGCCGATGTGACGAATCTCGGCTCGGTCGAAGCCTGCGTCGCGGAAACCGCGCAGCATTTCGGCCGCATCGACATCCTGCACAACAATGTCGGCGTCACCCATATGGGCGGGCCGGTCGAGCTTTCCGAGGAGCAGTTCCAGGCTTCGCTCCAGCTCAATCTCGGCTCGGTCTATCGCTGCGCCAAGGCCGCGATTCCCGAGATGCTGAAAGGTGGCGGCGGCGCCATCGTCAACATCTCCTCGCTCGCGGCCATTCGCTGGACCGGCTATCCCTATTTCGCCTACTACGCGACGAAGGCGGCGGTGAACCAGGCGACGGTCGCGCTCGCGATTCAGTATGCGAAGCAGAACATCCGCGCGAACTGCATCATGCCGGGCCTGATCGACACGCCGCTGATCTACAAGCAGATCTCCTCGCAATATGCTTCCGTCGAGGAGATGGTCGCCGCCCGTAACGCGCAGGTGCCGATGGGCAGGATGGGCACCGCCTGGGACATCGCCCACGCCGCCGTCTTCCTCGCCTCTGACGAAGCGAAGTTCATCACCGGCGTCTGCCTGCCGGTCGATGGGGGCCAGAGCTGTACCGCCGGCCTGCCGGGCTGATATCGATTGTTCATTCCCCTACTGGAACGCTTGCTCCATTTACGCTTCGCTGCCAGAACTGTTGCAACAGGGACGGCAACGGACATCGAGAATGAGCGAAACCGCCGTTGCGGAACTGCCGCGTGATTTCGACGGCCTGCGCACGTTGATTCTCGCCCAGCGCGAGAGTCTTCCGAAGCGCATCGCCCAGATTGCGGCCTATGCGCTCGACAATCCCGACGAGATCGCCTTCGGCACCGCGGCGAGCATCGCGGTCTCCGCTGGCGTCCAACCCTCGACCTTGATCCGCTTCGCCCAGCATCTCGGCTTCGACGGCTTCACCAGTCTGCAGGTGGTCTTCCGCGAGCGGCTGCGCGAGCGCAATTCGAGCTATGAGGAACGCCTCAACACCTTGCGGGCCGGCGAAGGCCCGGCCGGCGCCCATCGCATTCTCGACGGCTTCCTCACCGCCTCGCGCAAATCGCTCGACGTGATGAGCCGCAGCATCGACGAGGGCACACTCGACCGCGCCATCGAGCTGCTGGCCAGCGCCGAAACCATCTACATCCTCGCCCGCCGCCGCTCCTACCCGGTGGCGAGCTATGTCGCCTATGCGCTCGGCAAGCTCGGCGTCCGCTATCAGCTCGTCGAATCGGCGGCCGGGCTCGACCCCGAGATGATCGCCTTCGCCACCCCGCGGGACGCCGTGCTGGTCGTCAGCTTCTCGCCCTACGCATCGGCCACCGTCGAGGACGCGCGCGGCCTCGCCGAGCGCGGCGTGCCACTCATCGCCATCACCGACAGCGCCTTCTCGCCGCTCGCCAGCTTCGCCCAGACCTGGTTCGAGGTGGCCGAGGCCGATTTCGGCGGCTTCCGCACGCTGTCCTCCACCATGGCCCTGGCCATGGCGCTCGCCGTCGGCATCGGCGACGCCCGCCGCGCCGGGCGCGGCCGCCGCCGCCGGTCGCGCGAGCAGGAATAGACATTCCGCATTGACGGAATAATGGAATTATTATTTCATGTCGCCAAGGCGGGGCCGTTGGGCCGCCCGCATGTCACCAGAAGCGACAAGGGCTGGAGGAGCATATGACGGGACCGCTCGGCGGATCGGCGCAGGCGCTCGACGTCATCACCATCGGCCGCGCTTCGGTCGATCTCTACGGCCAGCAGATCGGCTCGCGGCTGGAAGACGTCACCAGCTTCGCCAAATCGGTGGGCGGCTGCCCGGCGAATATCGCGATCGGCACGGCACGGCTCGGGCTGCGCTCGGCGCTCCTCACCCGCGTCGGCAACGAGCAGTTCGGCCGCTTCCTGCGCGAGCAGCTCGCCCGCGAAGGCGTCAATCTCGACGGCCTCAAGACCGACTCCGAACGCCTCACCGCGCTCGCCATCCTCTCGGTGGAGAGCGACAAATCCTTCCCGTTGCTGTTCTACCGCGAGAACTGCGCCGATATGGCGCTGGAGGAAGGCGATATCGATTCCGCCTTCATCGCGAAGGCCCGCGCCGTCGTCGTCACCGGCACGCATTTCGCTCGGCCCAAGCCCGAGGCCGCCCAGCGCAAGGCGATGAAGCTGATGCGCGAAAATGGCGGCAAGGTCGTGCTCGACATCGACTACCGGCCGAACCTCTGGGGACTCGCCGGCCACGACGCAGGCGACAACCGCTACATCGCCTCGCAGGCCGTCTCCGAGCGGATGAAGACCGTGCTGCCCGGCTGCGACCTGATCATCGGCACCGAGGAAGAGGTCCTGATCGCCTCGGGCGAGAGCGAGCTCTTGCAGGCGCTGAGAACGATCCGCTCCCTCACCCCCGCCACCATCGTGCTCAAGCGCGGCCCGATGGGCTGCATCGTCTATGAAGGCGCGATCCCGGACGATCTGGAGGACGGCATCGTCGGCAAGGGCTTCCCGATCGAGGTCTACAATGTGCTGGGCGCCGGCGACGCCTTCATGTCCGGCTTCCTGCGCGGCTGGCTCGGCGGCGAAAGCCTGCAGACAGCCGCGACCTGGGCCAATGCCTGCGGCGCCTTCGCCGTCTCGCGCCTGCTCTGCTCGCCGGAGAGCCCGACCTTCGAGGAACTGCAATATTTCCTCAAGAACGGCAGCCCGCACCGCGCCCTGCGCAAGGATGAGGCCATCAACCACATCCACTGGGCGACGACACGCCGGAGCGACATTCCTTCGCTTATGGCGCTCGCCTGCGACCACCGCATCCAGCTGGAAGAGCTTGCGGCGAAGTTCGGCGCCGATCCGGCCCGCATCCGCGACTTCAAGGTGCTCGCGGTCAGGGCCGCCGCTCGCGTCGCCGATGGCCGGCCCGGTTACGGCATGCTGCTCGACGAGAAGCATGGGCGCGAGGCGATGTTCGAGTTTGCCCGCCATCCCTTCGCCTGGCTCGGCCGCCCGGTCGAACTGCCGGGCTCGCGCCCGCTGCGCTTCGAGACGAGCCAGGACATTGGCTCGCTCCTGCCGGAATGGCCGGCCGATCACTGCATCAAGGCTCTCTGCTTCTATCACCCAGACGATCCCGCGGAGCTGAAGCAGGCCCAGCAGGAGAAGCTGCGCGGCCTGTTCGAGGCGGCGCGCAAGGTCGGCCGCGAATTGCTGATCGAGATCATCGCGAGCAAGAACGGCCCGCTCGGGCCCGACACCATCGCCCGCGCGCTGGAGGAGATCTATGCGCTCGGCATCAAGCCGGACTGGTGGAAGCTCGAGCCGCAATCCTCCCCGGCCGCCTGGGCCGCCATCGAGCGCACCATCGCGAAGCACGACCCCTGGTGCCGCGGCGTGCTCCTGCTCGGGCTCGACGCCCCGGCCGAAGAGCTGGAGGCCGGCTTCGCCGCCACGGCCGGCACGCCCATCGTCAAGGGCTTCGCCGTGGGCCGCACCATCTTCATGGCCGCGGCGGAAGGCTGGCTCGCCGGCAAGCTCGACGACGAAGCGGCCATCGCCGATATGGCCAAGCGTTTCGAGGCGCTGACCGGCCTCTGGCTTGCCACGCGCGGCCGCAAGGCGGCCTAGTGCATCCGCCTGAAAAGTGGGAACCGGTTTTCGGACCAAGCCGATGCTAAGAAGACTCCCGCTCGGAGATCGACGACCATGACTGCCACCGTCCGCCTCACCATGGCGCAGGCGCTGACGCGCTACCTCGCGGCGCAGATGACCGAAATCGACGGAGAGCGCCTGCCGATCTTCGGCGGCGTCTGGGCGATCTTCGGCCATGGCAACGTCGCGGGTCTCGGCGAAGCGCTCTGGCACGAGCGCGAGCGCCTGCCGACCTTCCGCGCCCATAACGAGCAGGCGATGGCGCATGCGGCCATCGCCTACGCCAAAGCGAACATGCGCCGCCGCTTCATGGCTGCGACCACCTCGATCGGCCCCGGCGCGACCAATCTCGTCACCGCCGCCGCGCTCGCCCATGTCAACCGCCTGCCGGTGCTGCTGCTGCCGGGCGATGTCTTCGCCAACCGCATCCCCGATCCGGTCCTGCAGCAGGTCGAGGATTTCGGCGACGGCACGGTCTCGGCCAATGACTGCTTCCGGCCCGTCTCGCGCTATTTCGACCGCATCACCCGACCCGGGCAGATCATTCCGGCGCTGGCCCGCGCCATGCAGGTGCTGACCGACCCGGCTGAATGCGGACCTGTGACCCTCGCCCTCTGCCAGGACGTGCAGGCGGAAGCCTACGACTACCCCGAGAGCTTCTTCACCGAGCGCCTCTGGACACCGCGTCGGCCTCGCTCCGACCGCAACGAGCTGAAGGCCGCGGCCGAAGCGCTGAAGGCCGCGAAGAAGCCCCTGATCGTCGCCGGCGGCGGCGTGCTCTACTCGGGTGCCTGCGACGAACTCGCCCGCTTCTCGGCCGCGACAGGCATTCCGGTCTGCGAGACGCAAGGCGGCAAATCCGCCCTGCCCGACGACAACGCGCTCAACATGGCCGCCGTCGGCGTCACCGGCACGGCTGCCGCCAACCGCCTCGCCGCCGAGGCGGATCTCGTCCTGGCCGTCGGAACGCGGCTGCAGGACTTCACCACCGGCTCCTGGGCGCTGTTCGGCGCCGCGCAGAAGACGGTCATCGGCCTCAACGTCCAATCCTTCGACGCCGGCAAGCATCGCGCCCTCCCCCTGGTCGCCGATGCCCGCGAAGGCCTGGCCGAACTGTCCGAGGCCATCGGTGGCTGGAAGGCACCGGAAAGCTGGACGGCCGATGCCAAGGCCGGCAAGGCCGACTGGCTGAAGGAAGCGGACAAGGCAACTGCCGCCACCAATTCCGCCCTGCCCTCGGACGCGCAGGTCATCGGCGCGGTCCAGCGCGCGCTGGGCTCGGATGTCGTCCTGCTCCATGCCGCGGGCGGTCTGCCGGGCGAGTTGCACAAGCTCTGGCAGGCCGGCACGCCCGGCTCCTACCATGCCGAATACGGCTTTTCCTGCATGGGCTACGAGATCGCCGGCGGGCTCGGCGCCAAGATGGCGAGGCCGGACAAGGAAGTCGTCGTCATGGTCGGCGACGGCTCCTATCTCATGCTCAATTCCGAGATCGCGACCTCGGTGATGCTGGGCCTCAAGCTCACGATCGTGTTGCTCGACAATCGCGGTTTCGGCTGCATCAACCGCCTGCAGAACGCGACCGGCGGGCAGAGCTTCAACAATCTGCTCAAGGACAGCAGGCACGAGACGCTGCCGGAGATCGACTTCGTCGCCCACGCCGCCAGCATGGGGGCGATCGCGACCAAGGCAGCCTCGATTGCCGAGCTTGAAACCGCGCTGGCGCAGGCGAAGGCCAACACCCGCACGACCGTCGTCGTCATCGACACCGACCCGCTGATCTCGACCGGCTCCGGCGGCGCCTGGTGGGACGTCGCCGTGCCGGAGGTCAGCGACCGCATGGAAGTCCGCACGGCGCGGGCAAACTACGATACGCAGCGCAAGCGCCAGCACATCGGCAACTGAAGCCGTTCCCATAGGCGAGAAAGACCCGACACATGATCCGCATCGGCGCGAACCCCATCGGCTGGTCGAACGACGACATGCTCGAGATCGGCGGCGACATCCCGCTCGAAACCTGCCTGAAGGAGGCTCGCGAAGCCGGCTTCACCGGCATGGAACTCGGCAACAAGTTCCCGCGCGAAGCCGCCAGGCTGAAGCCGATCCTCGACGCGCACGGCCACGCGCTGGTCTCCGGCTGGTACTCGACCGAGTTGCTCGTCCGCGACGTCGCCGCCGAGATGGCAGCGGTGAAGGCTCACGCGACGCTGCTGCGCGACATGGGCTGCTCGGTGCTGATCGCCGCCGAGACCTCGAATGCGATCCACTCCGACATCGCCAAGCCGCTCTCGGCCCGCCCCGTCCTGCCCAAGGCGCGCTGGGACGATTTCGGCGCGCGCTATACCAACTTCGCCGAGGCGGTGAAGGCGGAGTACGGCCTGCAGCTTGTCTATCATCATCACATGGGCACGGTGGTGCAGACCGAGGCCGAGATCGACCGGTTCATGGGCGTCACCGGCGCGGCTGTCGGCCTCCTGCTCGATACCGGCCACGCCACCTGGGGCGGCGGCGATCCCGCCCGCATCGCCCGCCACTGGAAGGCGCGCATCCACCACGTCCACTGCAAGGATATCCGCGAGGAGGTGATGTGGCGCTCCAATCGCGAGGACTGGTCCTTCCTCGAATCCGTGCTCGCCGGCGTCTACACCGTGCCGGGCGACGGTCTGATCGACTATGTCCGCGTGCTGAGAGAGCTCTGGGATTACTCCGGCTGGATCGTGGTCGAGGCCGAGCAGGATCCGAAGAAGGCAGAGCCCGCCCGCTACGCCAAGCTCGGCCATGCCAATCTGACGCGCTTCATCAAGGAAGCGGGCCTGGTCTGACTACAGCGTCATTCTCGGGCGAAGCGAAGCGCAGACCCGAGAATCTCTTGCCGGAGATGCTCGGGTCGAACCCGAGCATGACGAGCCCACCGAGAATGCGCTGGAGAGCCCCCATGTCCCGTCTCAAGGTTCGCCCGCACGGCGCCCACGGCCGCGTCACCCATGTAACGCCGGAAAATGCCGGCTGGACCTATGTCGGCTTCGATCTGCATCGCCTGAAGCCGGGCGAGACCGTCTCCGCCCCGACGGGCGATCGCGAGGCCTGCCTCGTCTTCGTGACCGGCAAGGGCAAGGCCACGGCCGGTGGCCAGACGCTGGGCGAACTCGGCCAGCGTATGAGCCCCTTCGAGGGCAAGCCCTGGTCGGTCTACGTCCCGCAGGGCTCGGACTGGTCGGTCACCGCCACCACCGATCTTGAGCTGGCGATCTGCACGGCGCCTGGCCTGCGTGGCGGCCTGCCGGTGCGCGTCATCGCACCAGACGATCTCGGCCAGGAGATCCGTGGCAAGGGTTCCAACACCCGCCACGTCACCAACATCCTGCCGGAAGGCGAGCCGGCGGATTCGCTGCTCGTCGTCGAGGTCATCACCCCCGCCGGCAACACCTCGAGCTACCCGCCGCACAAGCACGATCGGGACGAGCTGCCGCAGGAATCCTATCTCGAAGAGACCTATTACCACCGCCTCAACCCGCCGCAGGGCTTCGGCTTCCAGCGCGTCTATACGGATGACCGCAGCCTGGACGAGGCCATGGCGATCGAGGACGGCGATGTCGTGCTGGTCCCGAAGGGCTATCACCCCTGCGCCACCTGCCACGGCTACGATCTCTATTATCTCAACGTCATGGCCGGCCCGAAACGGACCTGGAAATTCCACAACGCGGCCGAGCATGAGTGGCTGCTGAAGAGCTGATTGTTGGCCCCGTGCGAGCGGGACTCAATCCGGAATGAGCCGCCTAGCGGCTCACCGCTCGCACTTGTAGACCGTGCCCGATGTGTCCGGGCCCTTCCACTTGATGTCGGCGGCGCTGGAGACGACATGGCTCCCGCCCATCTCCGCCGCCCTGATCTTGAGGCGCGTCACGATCGTATCGCGCGCCGTATCGGTGAGCAGCACCGAATGCAGCTCGGACTTGCCGTCGATCACGCCGAGCTTGGTGCAGCCCTCCACGACCTTCTCCGCATCCGTGACCACGACCGCGCTGCTGCGCGAAGTGTGATAGGCGCAGGCTCCAAGAAACAAAGCCGGCAGAAGAAGGATGAGGCGCGGTATCGACATGGTCCAGGCTGTCCTGATCGGTTCGGCCGCCATGTTCCGCTGCTGTCGCGCAAATGCAAGCCCGATCTGTGCAGGACGCTCCGCGTGCCTTCACCAGATAGGCCCTTACTCAATCCGAGTGGAATTCTGCGGCTATTGAATGATTTCGGCTGTGCGAACTTTAACGCAAGACCTGAGACATTCTTGACCTGCAACGATGGCTGCTTTTAAGTCCCCGCAGGCCAATGGGAGGCTGAAAAGGGATAAAATATGCGTAGCATTCTGATCGTCGGCGCGATGGCCGCGCTTCTCGCCGGTTGCCAGACCGCGCAGGAGTCGATGGCTGACGCTGAAGTCACCTGTGAGGCCCAGGGCTTCCGTCCCGGCACCCGCGCTTACCAGCAGTGCCGCTCGGCGAACTATGTCGAGAACCGTCGCGCTTCGAACGAGGCCAGCAGCGCGGTAGCGGCGGGCGTTGCCGCAGGCGTCGTCGGTGGCGCGATCGCCGCCAGCGCCGACCGTGGCTACTATCGTGGCTATGGCTATTACGGCCCGCGCCGCTACTGGTGGTAATATTTGAGCGGCGCCACTCGGAGGCGCCGCGCCAACAATTCGAGAGCCCTGCGACGCCTCGCGCCGCAGGGCTTTTTCTGATGCGTCTCCCAAACCCGCGATTTCGTCTCAGCGCTTGGCTGAGCGCCTGCGGGCCGGAGCGGGCGCCGGCTCCTCCCTGGTCGAGGCCGAGGCCAGGAGCGAACCGATCACATAGACAGCGAGCCCGAGCCCGACCAGAGCCGCCATCGGCTCGCGCTCGGCCCGCTTGACCAGCATGCGCCCGCCCATGTCGGCATATTCACGCGCTCGTGATGCGTAGTCGTTGGCGCGATCCGCATAGTCATCCGCGGCGTCGCGTCGGGCGCTCAGCCAGTTGCTGCCGGCCTTCAGGGCGCGACTTCCGGCATCCGCGGCATCGGAGCCGTAGTCGTTGAGCCAGCCACGCACCCGGCCATAGTCGGGTTGATAGCGCTCCCAGCGCGATTCAGGTCGGGGGCGCAGCGTAGCCCAGGCGATCAGCCCGATGCTCACCGCACCGAGACCGAGCGTCGCGAGCGGATGCCGCTCCACCGTCCGCGCCACCGCATGCCCGCCTTCGCGGACGGTTTCGATCGGATCGGCCTCGTCCCAGGCGTCCTTTGCCCGCTCATAGTGGTCCTTCACGGTCTCACTCGCCTTGTCGGCCATATCCGCCGCCTTGCCGCGGAGCGCCCTCACTGTGGACTCGACCTGTTCCTGAGCTTCCTCGGCATTGTCCGGCACATCCGGCGGAAATTTGTTGGCCATCGCCATGACGGTTTCTCCGTTCCTGAAAGGGACATGACCAGGGAACGACGGATGATGCGGCTGGGTTCCCACCGCTCGCTCAAAAGGCGGCCGGCGCGAACGGGTATGGGTCACGATTCTTCGCTGTTCGGCCATAACCCGGTCATGTTTGGATGCGATCTCCCAGCGAACAGGGGCCATCAACGAGAAGGAGACGCTATATGCACGTTCAGCACCTCCAGATCGCACATCCCTGGGTTCTTTCGGATCCGGAATGGATCGCGCTGGAAAGCATTGAAGAAAAGACCCAGCATTTCATCTTCGACGATACGATGCTGCTCGCCTTGCGCGATCGCGGGCTCGTCGAGTCGGATGGGGCCGCCTGGCGCGTCACACAAAGCGGCCAGCAGCGCCTGAGCCAACGCAGCTAAGCTCCCGGCGGACCGCTGGGCCCACGCGCGCTCATGTTACAAGACGATCTTCGATGATCACGCCCGCCCTTCGGCGGGCTTTCGGCGGCGCTGGAAAATCTCCGGCGCCGTCGCCATGTTCGGCTGCAACTGGCTTTCGTTCCTGCTGTTCGATGAGGCGCCATGGGCAAACCCGTCTCCATAACCATCTCGCATGATCTTGGCCGCGAGGCCGCGCTCAATCGCCTGCGCAGCGGGATCGACCGCATCCGCGACAGGCTCGGAATGGTCAGGATGCAGCTCGTCGAGGAGCGCTGGGAGGACGACAGCCTGCATTTCGGCGTGGGCGCGCTCGGTCACACCGTGCATGGCCGCGTCGAGGTCGAGGAGCGTCTTATCCGCGTCGAGGTGACGCTGCCCTGGATGCTTGCCGTCTTTGCCGAGAAGCTGAAGATCGGGGTCGAGAAGCAAGGCCAGATCCTGCTCGAGAAGCCTAAGGCGTAGGACATATCGGTCATCGGCGTGGGCGTTGCCGTCAGCCCGGCGGCCGGGCTCGCGTTTCCATCACCGGCGCGCCCCGGCGAAGCGACGGAAAATTCGGCATCGCCAGCCCGAAAGACGTACGTCTTTCGGTTGAAATCGGCGGCTGCAGTCCCCATGCTCCAAAGCGTTCCAACATTTTCGATTTCTTGACGTTTCGGATTCGGGAGACCCATGCATCACGGCCCGCTGATCGCCATCGTTGTCGCGGGCCTCGGCCTTGCTTTCGTCTTCGGGGCCATTGCCCAGAAACTGCGCATATCCCCACTGGTGGGATATCTGCTGGCTGGCGTCGCCGCCGGCCCCTTCACCCCGGGCTTCGTCGGCGATCAAAACCTCGCCAATGAACTGGCGGAAATCGGCGTCATCCTGCTGATGTTCGGCGTCGGCCTGCATTTCTCGCTGAAGGAATTGCTGTCGGTCAAAATGATCGCTGTTCCCGGCGCCATCGTCCAGATCGCCGTCGCGACGCTGCTTGGCCTCGGCCTTGCCTTGCTGCTCGGTTGGAACTGGATCGCCGGCATCGTCTTCGGCCTCGCGCTCTCTGTCGCAAGCACCGTGGTGCTGCTGCGGGCCCTGCAGGAGCGCCGGCTGGTCCAGACGGAAAAGGGCAAGATCGCCGTCGGCTGGCTGATCGTCGAGGATCTGGCCATGGTGCTGGCTCTGGTCGTGCTTCCGGCCGTGGCCAACGCGATCAGCGGCGGGCAGCCCGGCACGCCGTCTCCGCTCTCGACGCAGTTCGATCTCGGCCTCTGGGGCGTGCTCGGCGTCACCGTCGCCAAGGTCGCCGCCTTCATCGCCTTCATGCTGATCGTCGGGCGCCGGGTCATTCCCTGGGTGCTGCACTGGGTCGCCCATACCGGCTCGCGCGAGCTATTCCGGCTCGCGGTGCTGGCGGTCGCGCTCGGCGTCGCCTTCCTCTCCGCGACGCTGTTCGGCGTCTCCTTCGCGCTCGGTGCCTTCTTCGCCGGCATGATTCTCTCCGAATCGCCGCTCTCCCAGCGCGCCGCCGAAGAGACGCTGCCGCTACGCGACGCCTTCGCGGTGCTGTTCTTCGTCTCGGTCGGCATGCTGTTCGACCCCGGCATCCTGCTGCGGGCGCCATGGGCGTTGCTCGGCACGCTTGCCATCATCCTGATCGGCAAGTCGGTCGCGGCTTGGTTGATCGTGCGCGCCTTCGGCCGCTCGAACGCGGTGGCGCTGACGATCTCCGCCTCGCTCGCCCAGATCGGCGAATTCTCCTTCATCCTCGCCGGCCTCGGCACGAGTCTCGGCATCCTGCCGGCGCAGGGGCGTGACCTGATCCTCGCCGGCGCGATCCTGTCGATCCTGCTCAACCCGTTGATGTTCGCGCTGGCCGAGCGCCTCAAGCCGACCGACGCCTCCGCATCGAAGCCGAAGCCGGAATCCCCTGCGGCCGCACCTATGGCGGCTGAAGTCCCGGCCGAGCCCGAACCGACCGCAGAACCGGAGCGCGACGTCACCCCGACCAGCCTGTCAAGTCACATCGTCGTGGTCGGTTACGGGCGCGTCGGCAGCCTGCTCGGCGCGGGCCTGCTCGCACAGGGCTCGAAGCTGCTGGTGATCGAAGACAATCCGGACGCGGTCGCAACGGCCAAGCGTGACGGCGCCGAGCTGCTCGTCGGCAATGCGGCCGACCCGGAGGTTCTCTCCGCCGCCGGGGTGGACCGTGCCATCCGTCTCTTCGTCGCCATACCCGGCAGCTTCGAGGCCGGCCAGGTCTGTGAGCAGGCGCGGGCCGAGAATCCGACGCTGCCGATCGTCGCCCGCGCCCATTCCGATGCGGAGGTAGCCCATCTCACCAAATGCGGCGCGACGCTGACGATCATGGGCGAGGCCGAGATCGCGCGGGCGATGCTGGGCCTCTGCCAGAACCCGGTCGTCACGGCAGAGCCCGAGGCCGAAGCGGAAATCAGGGCCGCGGCGCCCGAGACGCAGGCCGACGAGGCACCATCGCCAACCGAGGCGGCCCAGCCTCGCATGTTGAGGCCGCGCAAGCCGACGGCGGAGAGCCCCTCTGAGGATCCGCCGGCCGCCGCATGAAAGAACAAGGGCGGGACGCCATGCGTCCCGCCCTTGTTGTCCCAGCCCAGGTGCTGGTTTCGGTTCAGCCGGCCATCTGGAAGCGGATGTCCTGCGCGCCTTCCCAGAGGGTCTTGCGGCCGAGCGCGTAGAGGTTCTCAAGCCCCGAGGTCAGGGTGAGGAAGTGGTTTCCGGAGAGGACGCCGGCCTTGCTGGCGAACTGCACGCCGCCATAGGCGAGCAGAATCTCGGTCTCGCTGACGCCGCCCGGATAGAGGATGATCTGGCCGGGCGCCGGATAGGCAGTGTTGTTCTCGTAGCCGACACCGAAATCGAGATCGCCGAGCGGCATCCAGACGCCCTCGCCGCTCCAGCGCACATGCACGATCTTGCTGACGAAGGGCAGGTGCCGCAGGAAGGCGGCGCAAGTCTTCGGCGCGGCCTCGAGCTCAAGCTTTGCGTCGAAGCTATAAGGGCCGGCGGTGACGATCAGCTTGCTGCTCATGGAAAATCCCTGTCCTTCTGAAAACGGATCCCGGACCGGTGAATGACATTTCGCCTCGCCCTCGCGCAAGCGCGGTCCCGGGAACAAGTGAGACGCCGGAACGTGAAGAAAGCCGACACGCCGGGCCGCCGCCCCCTCGGCGCGCCTCCCGCTCGGCTGGCATCAACCGAACGAAGGGAATTCGCGCAAAACCAATAGGCTCTAGGTGATCGCCTCCTTGAGATCGATCGTGCCGGTTTTGCCGATCGCCGCGTAGTTGCGCTTCAGCCAGCGCTTGGCCGCTGCGCGGCCCATGTCGCGCAGCCGGAGCAGGAAGGACCATTCGGCATTCATCCGCGACGAGGAGGTCAGCTCCGCCAGCGGCGGGCCGCCATCGATGCGGTGCATCAGCACGCGCTTGTACTCGTCAACCGGTACCTTGCCGTCGTCGATGAGGCGGTTGACGAAGTCGATCGCCCGCAGTTCGCGCAGCAGCGAGGCATTGAAGGTGATCTCGTTGATCCGGTCCTGGATCTCGCGCGCCTTGGTCGGCAGCTCCTTGCGCTGGACCGGGTTGATCTGCACCAGCAGGATGTCGTCGCAATGAGCCTTGTAGAACAGCGGGTACAGCGCCGGATTGCCCATATAGCCACCGTCCCAATAGGCTTCGCCGTCGATCTCCACCGCCTGGAAAACCATCGGCAGGCAGGCAGAGGCCATCACATGGTCCGGGGTCAGCCGGTCGCCTTCGAACACCGCGATCTTGCCGGTGCGGACATTGGTGGCGGCGATGAAGAGCTTCACCGCATCGTGTGCGCGCACCTTCTCGAAATCGATCAGGTCGGCGATCACGCCGCGCAGCGGGTTGATGTTGAGCGGGTTGACGTCATAGGGGCTCGCCACCTTCGCGAACATCTCGAAGAACAGCAGGCCGGGCGGCGTGCCGTTACTCCCCCAGGCGCCGAGCATCGTGTCGAGCAGCGGGCGCTCGGAACCGCGATACTTGCCGTCGACGCTGATCGCCCGCCAGAACGCCTCCAGCTTGGCGCGCGCTCCATCGGCGCCGCCGTCGATCCAGCCCTCGGCCAGCACGACGGCATTCATCGCGCCGGCGCTGGTCCCGGTGAGCGCCTCGATGCCGAGCCGCCCATCCTCCAGGATGACGTCGAGCACGCCCCAGGTGAAGGCGCCATGCGCGCCTCCGCCCTGCAGGGCCAGCGAGACCGTCTTTTCCGCCTTCGGCCCGGCCAGTCCCTTGGTCGGCTCGGCCTTGCGCGAGGGGCGCCCGCTCATTCGGCGGTCCAGCCGCCGTCGATCGGCAGCGTCGCGCCGGTGATCGACTTCGCCCCGTCGGTGCACAGGAAGACGGCGAGCGCCGCGACCTGCTCGACCGTGACGAATTCCTTAGTCGGTTGCCCGGCCAGCATCACGTCGTTGATGACCTGCTCACGGGTGAGCCCGCGGACCTTCATCGTGTCGGGGATCTGCTTCTCCACCAGCGGCGTCCACACATAACCGGGCGCGATGGCGTTCACGGTGATGCCCTTGGTCGCGACCTCCAGAGCCACGGTCTTGGTCAGGCCGGCGATGCCGTGCTTGGCTGCGACATAGGCCGACTTGAACGGCGAGGCGACGAGCGCATGGGCGGAAGCCGTGTTGATGATGCGGCCCCAACCCTTCTCCTTCATCTTCGGCAGGGCGGCGCGGATCGTGTGGAAGGCCGAGGACAGGTTGATCGCAATGATCTGGTCCCACTTCTCCGGCGGAAACTCGTCGATGGGCGAAACAAACTGAATGCCGGCATTGTTGATCAGGATGTCGATGGCGCCGAAGTTCTTCTCGCCCTCGGCGATGAAGGCGGCGATCTCGGCGGGCTTGGTCATGTCGGCCGGCGAGAACAGCACCTTGACGCCGAACTCCTTTTCCAGATCGGTGCGCAGCTTCTCTGCATCGGCTGGCGGCATGATGCCGTTGATGACGAGGTTCGCGCCTTCGGCAGCAAGTGCGCGCGCATAGGCCAGGCCAATGCCGGAGGTCGAGCCGGTGATGGCCGCAGTACGGTCTTTGAGGAACATGAGCGTCAAGGCCCCTGACAATCGAGGAGAAAATGCTTAGGTTCGGGCTGAACGTGGCAATGCCGCAACGACAGGCACCCGCAGGTTGCCCGATGACTCTTTGCAACGCAACATGACGAAAATGCAGCCAAACACGCATATGCATGACGACCATGTGCACCATACACATGGCGAAGACTGCCGCCATGCCGAGGACCACCGCCGCCACGCCGCCGAGGCGCTGGCACGTGCCGAGCGGATTTGCCGTGAGCGCGGCCTGCGCCTGACGCCGATCCGCCGGCAGGCGCTGGAAGCGCTCCATGCCGATCATCGCCCGGTCGGCGCCTATGATCTCGCGGACCGTATCTCGCCGGCAGGCGGACGACGCCTCGCACCGATCTCGATCTACCGGGCGCTCGATTTCCTGGTCGAGCAGGGCTTCGTCCACCGGCTCTCATCGAAGAACGCCTATGTCGCCTGCCTGCACGGCCATGGTGCGAATGAGGTCGTCGCCTTCCTGATCTGCGAGGTCTGTGGCGGCGTCGATGAGGATTCCTCGCCCGCGATGAAGAAAGCAGTGGCGGCGATCGCCGAAACCCGGCAATTCTCACCCTCTCATCAGATGGTCGAGATCGTCGGCCGTTGCGAGCATTGCCGGAACGCCGCTTCGTGATAGAGCAGCCCGCATGAATGAGCGCGCCTTCCCCCATCTGACGCCGGAACGCGCCGGGCCGCTCGCCCGGCAGCTCACCGTGCCGGTGCAGGTCGGCCATGTCACGGTCGGTGGCGGCGCGCCGATCGTCGTACAGTCGATGACCAACACCGACACCGCCGATATCGCCGGCACAGTGGCCCAGGTCGCCGCGCTCGCACGGCAGGGTTCGGAGCTGGTGCGCATTACCGTCGACCGCGACGAGGCCGCAGCCGCCGTGCCGAAGATCCGGGAGCGGCTCGACCGCATCGGCGTCGATGTGCCGCTGGTCGGCGATTTCCACTATATCGGCCACAAGCTGCTTGCCGATCATCCGGCCTGCGCCGAAGCGCTGGCGAAGTACCGGATCAACCCGGGCAATGTCGGCTTCAAGGACAAGAAGGACAAGCAGTTCGCCCAGATCATCGAGATGGCGATCCGGCACCGCAAGCCCGTGCGCATCGGCGCCAATTGGGGCTCGCTCGACCAGGAGCTGCTGACGGCGCTGATGGACGAGAACGCCCGCGCGCCTCGCCCGCTCGATGCCCGCGCCATCATGCGCGAAGCGATGGTCCAGTCCGCCTTGCTCTCGGCCGAGCGTGCCGAAGAGCTCGGCCTCGCCCGCGAATTCATCATCCTTTCCGCCAAGGTCTCCGGCGTGCAGGACCTGATCACGGTCTACCGCATGCTGGCGAGCCGGGCCAACTACGCCATCCATCTCGGTCTCACCGAAGCCGGCATGGGCTCGAAGGGCATCGTCTCCTCCTCCGCCGCACTCGGCATCCTCCTGCAGGAGGGCATCGGCGACACGATCCGCTATTCGCTGACGCCGGAACCGGGCGGCGACCGCACGCTCGAGGTCAAGACCGCGCAGGAACTGCTCCAGACCATGGGCTTTCGCGCCTTCGTGCCGCTCGTCGCCGCCTGCCCCGGCTGCGGCCGCACGACATCGACCGTATTCCAGGAACTCGCCCGCGACATCCAGAACTGGATTTCGAGCTCCATGCCGGAATGGAAGACGCGCTACCCCGGCGTCGAGAACCTCAACGTCGCGGTGATGGGCTGCATCGTCAACGGCCCCGGCGAATCGAAGCATGCCGATATCGGCATCTCGCTCCCCGGCACCGGCGAGGCGCCCACCGCCCCGGTCTTCGTCGACGGCAAGAAGGTCGCGACCCTGCGGGGCGCCGGCATTGCGGAGGAGTTCAAGGCCATGGTCGCAGGCTATGTCGAGCGGCGCTTCGGCGCCGGGCTTGGCGTCGCCGGCTGATCCCGACCTTTGCGCACCGTTCGCATTATGCTAGAGGCCCCGGCCTTTCGCTGCACCGCAGCGCGTGCGGAGATCCCTGATGGGGCATGAGAAGCCGAATCCTGCGACCATCCGGCCGGAGGATTCCCGTTTCGGACTCGACGATGGCCACGGCCAAGCCAATGGCCACGGCCACGGCAAGACCGGCTTCGCTGCTCTGGCCTTGGGTGCGCTTGGCGTCGTCTATGGCGATATCGGCACGAGTCCGCTCTATGCGCTTCGCGAAACGATCCTCGCCGCGACCGGCGGTCAGGAGAACGTCACGGTTCCGCCGACCGTCGTCATCGGCGTCCTCTCGCTGATCCTGTGGTCGCTCGTCGTCGTCGTGACGCTGAAATATGTCGTGCTGCTGATGCGGGCCGACAACAACGGCGAAGGCGGCATCCTCACCCTCGTCGCGCTCGCCCAGCGCAGCCTCGGCCGGGCGCGCAGCCATGTTGCGCTGCTGCTCGGCATGATCGGCGCCGGCCTGTTCTACGGCGACACCGTCATCACCCCCGCGATTTCGGTGCTCTCGGCGATCGAGGGCGTCAAGCTGATCACCCCGGCGCTCGACGACTACATCCTCTGGATCGCTTCGGTGATCCTGATCGGCCTTTTCGTGATGCAGAGCCACGGCACCCATCGCGTCGCGACCTTCTTCGGCCCGATCATGCTGGTCTGGTTCCTGACGCTGGCCGGGCTCGGCATCTACCACATTGCCGACGATCTCAGCGTTTTCCGCTCGATCAACCCCTATTACGCCCTGCTCTTCTTCCGCGACCACGCCGGCGTCTCGCTCGCCGTGCTCGGTTCGGTCTGCCTAGCCGTGACGGGCGCCGAAGCGCTCTATGCCGATATGGGCCATTTCGGTCGCGGCCCGATCCGCGGCGCCTGGCTCTATGTCGTCTTTCCGGCGCTGTGGCTCAACTATCTCGGCCAGGGCGCGCTGATCCTTTCCGACCCGAGCGCTATCGACAACCCGTTCTACCGCCTCGCGCCGCAGGGCCTGCTGCTGCCCTTCGTCATCATGGCGACGGTGGCGACCATCATCGCCAGCCAGTCGGTCATCACCGGCGCCTTCTCGCTGACGCGGCAGGCGATCCAACTCGGCCTCTTGCCGCGCATGGAGATCCGCCACACCTCCGAGCAGACCTCCGGCCAAATCTACGTGCCGCGCGTCAATCTGCTGCTGCTCGTCGTCGTGCTGATCCTGGTCTGGTCGTTCCGGACCTCGTCCAGCCTGTCGCACGCCTACGGCATCTCGGTCTTCGGCACGATGGTGGTCTCGTCCATGCTCGCGGCCATCGTCATCCGCCGTCACTGGGGCTGGAGCCCGCTGGCGACCGGCGCGCTCATCCTTCCCTTCTTCCTGGTCGACGTCTCCTTCTTCTCGGCCAACATGCTGAAGCTGTTCCATGGCGGCTATGTGCCGGTGCTGCTGGCCATGGCGCTGACGCTGGTGATGTGGACCTGGATGCGCGGCACCAAGATCCTCTTCGACAAGACCCGCAAGACCGATGTGCCGCTGCTCGAGCTGGTCACCATGCTGTCGAAGAGCCCGCCGGCCCGGGTGAAGGGCATGGCCGTCTTCCTGACCAGCGACCCGGAGACGGCGCCGGCTTCGCTTCTGCACAACCTCAAGCACAACAAGGTCCTGCACGAGCGCAACGTCGTCCTGACCGTGCGCTCGGCCGACACCCCGCGCGTACCCGAGGAAGAGCGCGTACGCCTCGCCCGCATCACCGACGATTTCTGGCGGGTCGACATGGTCTATGGCTACATGGAAAGCCCGAACGTGCCCAAGGGCCTCGCCATGCTGCGCAAGCAGGGCTTCAAGTTCGACATCATGTCGACCTCGTTCTTCCTGTCGCGCCGCTCGATCAAGCCCTCGCCGCAATCCGGCATGCCGATCTGGCAGGACAACCTCTTCATCGGCCTGACCAAGAGTGCGACCGACGCCACGGACTTCTTCCAGATCCCGACCGGCCGCGTCGTCGAGGTCGGCACGCAGGTCACGGTCTGACCCTCGCGAGCGTCATGCTTGGGCTCGACCCGAACATGACGCGCCTATCGCAGGCTCAATCCAGCCGTGCCGAAGCCGCTTCCTGCGGCACATGCCGCACGCGCTCGCGATAAAGCAGGTAGAGCCCTGAAGCGATGACGATGCCACCGCCGGCAAAGGTCCAGCGATCCGGCCACTGTCCGAAGACGAGCCAGCCGAGCAGCACCATCCAGACGATCTGCGAGTAGATGAACGGCGCGAGCACAGTGGCCGGTGCGAGCCGATGCGCCAGGATCAGCAGCCAGTGGCCGAAGCCGCCGAGCACGCCGACCAGGACCATCAGCAGCCAGGGCAGCAGCCCCTGCGGTGTCTCCCAGATCCAGGGCAGCAGCGGGATCGTGGCGAGCGTTCCGGCGGCGCCTGAATAGATCATCGTCGTTTCCGATGAATCATGGGCCGAGAGCACGCGGGTCGACAGGGCGTAGAATGCGAAGCAGAAGCAGCCGAGCACGCTGAGCAGCGCGGCCGGATGCATGCCGCCGATGCCCGGCCGCGTCACCACCAGCACGCCGAGAAAGCCCACTGCGATCGCCGCCAGCCGGCGCGGCCCAGGCCATTCGCCGAGCAGCGGTCCCGAGACCAGCGCCACCAGCAGCGGCGCCGCAAACATGATCGAAATCGTCTCCGCGAGCTGGAGATAGCGCAGCGCGACGAAGTTCAGCGCGGTCGAGCCGAGCAGCAGCAGCGAACGACCCCATTGCAGCCAGGGGCGCTTCGTCCTGAGAACGCCGGGGTGAGACCACGGATTGATCAGGGCGAGGACCAGGATCATGCTGCCGGCGTAGCGCGCGAACACCACCTGCAGCGGGTTCATCGACTGGCCCAGCCATTTCGCGCTCGCATCGAGCATCGAAAACAGCAGGACGGCCACGCCCATCAGGCCGATGGCCGCGAGCCGGGCTCGCCCGGCTTCGGAAAGGGCCTCGGTTGACAGGGACACGTCCGGTTTCGCCATGCTCTGGAGGAATGACAAAGCCAGATTGAACCGATTTAATAGCCTTCGCCAGTGCAGGAGCGCATGCGCTCCATGCAGAAATCAGGCGTCGCTATCAGCCTCGTCGATATCGCTATCCGGGTCGTCGTGATCGGCACCGGCCTTGGACAGGCCCTTCGCGGCCTTGCGCAGCAGCTTGCGCAGCTGCTTACGCTCCTTGCCGTCGAGCTTGTCGAGAAGTTCCTCCTCGACCTCGTTCCAGACGGCGTCGAGTTCGACGGCGGTCTTCTGCCCGGCTTCCGTCAGCGCGACCTGAACAAGCCGGCCGTCGCGATTGCCGCCTTCGCGCGTCACCAGTCCCTGCAACGACAAGCGCCCGATCGTCTTCGATACTGTCGGCGGCTTCACGCGCAGGAGCGAGGCGAGCTCGCCCATCGTCATCGGCGCCGGCTGCAGCGCCTTCAGCGCCTGCTCCTGCCCTGGAAACAGGCCGAGCCCGTTCAGTCTCTCACCCATCCGCGACCGATGCAGCCGGGCGGTGACGAGCAGGGCACGGCCGACGCTTTTCTCGATTGCCTTGGTCATAGGTCGATCCTTCGGGCCGATCCTTGGACGGATAAGCAGACGCTTCGCCGGCTGCGTAGTCGCGCGCCAAGATGACAGACAGATGACAATCCGATGTCAGAGCTAAAAGACCGCCAGCTTTGTGGCGACTTTTTGCAGGAATGCCTCGCGGCTATCCACCGTCGAGAGGTTCATCTCGTAATGGGCGAGGTAGGTCGTGCGCGCCAGCGGATGGCAAACCGCGCGGAGCGCCCGGCAAACTGCCTTGCGGGGCGGATCGCCCATCAGAAATGCGCGCCAGCGCGAGCCGCCATAGCTCGTCACCGCCGCGAGCCGGCGGATATTGTGGAGCGCGGGCTGAGCCTTGCCGTCCTCCATCCTGAACGAGACACCGGGCAGGAAGACGCGGTCGAGGAAGCCTTTCAGGATCGCCGGATAGCCGAAGTTCCAGACGGGGAAGCACAGCACCAGCGCTTCTGCCGCCCGGACGCGCTCGACATAGCCGGCAACCGGCAATGTGTTGCTGGCTGTGTCGTGATAGCCGCGGCGCTCGCCGCAGCTCAGCACGGGATCGAAGCCATCCGCGTAGAGGTCGCAGTCATCGACCTCGTGCCCTGCCTGCTTGAGCGTCGCGACCACCGTCCGATGGGCCGCGGCACCGAAGCTCTCCGGAACCGGATGGGCATAGAGGACGAGCACGCGCATGGCTGAGGCCTCTGTTCGAACATTTCTCAAGCCCTCATCCTGAGGAGCCGTGAAGCGGCCTTCGAGTGCGGCTGCTCCTCAGGATGAGGGCTGAGGCTTCAAAAAATCTCTTAGCCGACACCGGCCTCGGTGAGGCTGCGGAACAGGAAGGTCTTGCCCGAACGGTAGTCGTAGCTCGGATCCTCCCAGGCGATCATCTTGCCGGGGTTGAGCAGGCCCTGCGGATCGGCCTCGCGCTTGAAGGCGAGCTGCGTCTCGTCGGTCTGCTTCATGCCACCCTCTTCCAGCGTGTAGCGATGCGGGTTGAAGATCGGCGCGCCCATCTCCTCATGAACAGCCATGATCTCCTCCAACCGCTCCTCGCTGGTGAAGCGCACCAGCGGCAGGCCGAAGCAGGTGATCTTGCCGTCGAAGCGCACGAACTCAAGATGGCAGGTCACCTCGTCGCCGAAGCGGGCATGGATCTTGTCGACCAGCTCGACCTGGTTCGGGAAGGGATAGAGCACCTGCAGATAGGTGATCGCCGGGTCGACGCGCAGCGCCCTGAGCGTCGTATGGTTCCAGCCGAGTTCATAGGCCGGCGGCAGGCCCTTGGCATCCTCCGGCGCGAGCTTGTCGGTGCGCAGCAGCAACTCCGCGCCCTTGAAGCGGCGCGCATAGGCGCAGAGCGCATCAACGGCGAAATCGGCGGCCATGACAATGACGAGATGGCTGTCGCGCGGCAGGAACTTGCGGTGGCGCAGGAAATAATCGTGAGGAGCCGGCGCAGCCACGACGCAGAGGTTCTTGAGCGCCAGCCCGTCCTGCTCGCCGACAGCATTGGCGAACTCGGTGGCCGTGCGCAGGCTCTCGAAGCCGACGATGACGTCGACCCAGTTATAGGCAGGCCCGAGCGGCATCTCGACCTCGGTGATGATGCCATTCGTGCCATAGGCATGGGCGACCTTGTGCAGATCATCGCCCGAAAATTCGAGGATGCGCGGGCTTGCCTCCATCGTAGCGACCTTGAGCCGGATGATGTTGCCCCAGTCGCGCAGGCCGCCCCATTTGATCGAGCCGACGCCGCCCGAACCGCCGGCGATGAAGCCGCCGATCGAGGCCGTCTGGTAGGTCGAGGGGTGCAGGCGCAGTTCCTGCCGCGAATGCGCGCGCGTCTCGTCGTCGATGCGGGCCATGATCGCGCCGGGCTCGGCGACATAGCGGCCGGCGGCGATCTCCTTGACCTTGTTGAAGCCCGAGAGATCGAGCAGCACGCCGCCGGAAAGCGGCATCGCCTGGCCGTAATTGCCCGTCCCGGTGCCGCGGGGCGTGACGGGAATGCCGAGCTCGTAACAGGCGGCGAGAACCTGCACGACCTCCGACTCGCTGGTCGGCGAGACGACGATATCGGCCACGACATGATCGAGCTGGCGCTTCAGCACCGGCGAATACCAGAAGAAGTCCCGGCTCTTCTGCCTCACCAGCGCCGGGTTCTCCTCGGTGCGGATAGCGCCCAGGCGGGTCTTCAGCGTGGCGATGTCGTAGCGTTCGGTCATGCGAGGCGTTCCTGTGGCGTCATGCTCGCCCGTGTGGCGAGCATCCAAGTCTTGAACACCGCCCGCGACGGAGGAAGACGTGGATGGCCGGCACAAGGCCGACCATGACGGGAAAGGTCATGGCGGGAAAGATCGTCACGTGGCGCTCGCCATCAGATGGTCGAGTTCGCGGTAGTCCGGCAAGGTCCGGTCGATCGACTTGCCCGCGACCAGCACGCTGCGGTCGGCCTGCGGCCGGGAGAAGAGTTCGGTCCAGTCGCGCGCCCGCGTCAGGATGAGGTCGGCCGGCGCGCCCACGGCGACGATGCCGGCATTCCGCAGGCCCATCGCCTCGGCCGGCGTGCGGGCCACGGCATTGGCCCAATCCGGGCCGGAATGGTCGAGCTGGAGGATGCGCGTGCCCTCGCGCAGGACATCGACGAGGTCGAGATCGCCATAGGCGTAGAACGGATCGCGCGTGTTGTCCGAGGCGATCATCACCGGCACGCCCGCGGCCTTCAGCTCATGCAGGGCGGTTACGCCGCGCCAGCGCGGCGTGCGGCCTGGTTGCCGGTCCTGCAGGTACATGTTGCACATCGGCAGCGAAACCACGGCGATGCCGGCCTCGCGCAGCTTGGCGATGATGCGCGCCTCGTCCTCAGGCGCCTGCAGGCTGAGCGAGCAGCAATGCCCGCACAGGATGCGGCCGGTGAAGCGATGGCGCAGCGCCGCATCGGCGATGTGCTCCAGCGAGCGCGCCGCCGGGTCGTTGGTCTCGTCGACATGGAAGTCGAGGTCGAAGCCGTTCTCGATCGCGGCCTGGAACAGGATGTCGAGCGCCCGGTCGAGCTCCGGGATCATGTAGGTGACGCAGCCGAGCAAGCGGTCGCCATGCGCCTTCACCGCCGCGACCACAGCCGCTATATGCGCCGGATCGAGCGCGGCATCGGCCCCGAACAGCGGCGAAGCCTGCAGGGCGATGCGCCCGGCCCATTCCGCCCGGATCTCGGCATAGACAGGCCAGGAAATGCCGATCTGCCTCCCGACCGAATCGATATGCGTCCGCAGCGCGGCCGTGCCATGAGCGAAGGCGGTGCGCAGCGAGAAATCCATCCGTGTCCGCACGTCAACGGCGGACCAGTTCGCCTCGCGATCGGCCCCAACGGTCGCGAGCGCACCCGGAAAGGTGCCGTCCGGGTTGGGGCTGCGCGGCCAGATATGGCCCTTGTCGATATGAGTATGGCAGTCGACCAATCGCGGCAGCACGATGCCGCCGTCGAGATTGCAATGCGGGGCGATACCGGAAGGCGCCGCGCCAACCGGCTCGATCGCCTCGATAAGGCCATCGGCGATGGCGAGATCCACCCGCGCCAGCCCATGGCGGTCCGCCGGGATGTCGCAATCTTCAATCAGGCAGGCAGGGACACGCAAATCGTTCAGGCGGAAGGCCGGCGCGTCGGGCAGGCGGGCGAAACCGGTCGTCACGTTGTCCCTGCCCTTCCTGCCGAGCCACTCTCGGTTCGGAGATACCGGGCCGTCCGGAAGCCTGCAAGTTGCGCCGGCCGCTCCTCCCCCGCCGATGGCGTCTGCGGCCATGCGGCCGTCGCATTCGGGCTTGTCCGGGCCGGCCGGATCGCGCATGACGGCGGCGTCATCATCAAGCATGAGGTCGGATCATGACCGGCGAAGCCCGCATCATCGACGGCAAAGCCGCCGCCGCCGCGCTCAGGGCCGAGATCGGCCGGGAGGTCGCGGCGATCAAAGCCACCAGCGGACTCGTGCCGGGGCTGCATGTCGTCCTCGTCGGCGAAGACCCGGCGAGCAAGGTCTATGTCGCCTCGAAGGAAAAGCTGGCCGTCGAAGTCGGCATGAACTCGGTCGCCCACCGGCTGCCGGCTGAGACGACCGAAGCGGAGCTGCTCGCCAAACTGGCCGAGCTGAACGCCGACGACGGCGTCGATGGCATCCTCGTCCAGCTCCCCCTGCCGAAGCATATCGACACCGGCCGCATCATCGACGCCATCGATCCTGCCAAGGATGTCGACGGTCTCCACCCGATCAATGCAGGCCTGCTCGCCGGCGGCAAGAACGGCCTCGTGCCCTGCACGCCGCTCGGCTGCATGCTGCTGCTGAAGCAGGCCTTGCCCTCGCTGTCCGGCCTCGACGCGGTGGTGATCGGCCGCTCGGAGCTGGTCGGCCGCCCCGTCGCGCAATTGCTGCTCCAGGCCGACTGCACCGTTACCATCGCCCATTCGCGCACGCGCGACCTTCCGGGCGCCGTGCGCCGCGCCGACATCGTCGTCGCCGCCGTCGGCAGGCCGCGCATGGTCAAGGGTGACTGGATCAAGCCCGGCGCGACCGTCATCGATGTCGGCATCAACCGCCTGCCGGACGGCAAGCTCACCGGCGACGTCGACTTCGCCGAGGCGGTGAAGGTCGCGGGCGCCATCACCCCGGTCCCCGGCGGAGTCGGCCCGATGACCATCGCCTGCCTGCTAAAGAACACGCTGACGGCCTTCCACGCCCGGCGGGGTTAAACTCCGCGGGGGCCGTTGTAGGCTGCCCGCCGTCTCCTAAGGATCGCGCCCGAACGAAAAAAGGAGCTGCAAACCTGCAGCTCCTTCGAAATCCCATACCAGCCTCGGAACCGCGCCGAAGGCGCGGCCCGGATTGCCGATCACATATGGATCGGGCGCTTGTCGACGGCGAGCGCGGCTTCCTTCACCGCCTCCGCCAGCGTCGGATGCGCATGGCAGGTGCGGGCGAGATCCTCGGCCGAGCCACCGAACTCCATCAGCACCGTGACCTCGGCGATCAGGTCGCCGGCATGCGGCCCGATGATGTGGCAGCCGAGCACGCGGTCGGTCGCAGCGTCAGCCAGCACCTTCACGAAGCCGTCGGTGTGGCGGATGGCGCGGGCGCGGCCATTGGCCGTGAACGGGAACTTGCCGATCTTGTAGGCGACGCCGGCCGCCTTCAGCTCTTCCTCGGTCTTGCCGATCGCCGCCACTTCCGGCGCCGTGTAAACGATGCCGGGAATGGCGTCGTAATTCACATGGCCGTGCTTGCCGGCGATGATCTCGGCCACCGCGACGCCCTCGTCCTCGGCCTTGTGCGCCAGCATCGGCCCGCGCACCACGTCGCCGATCGCGTAGATGCCCGCGACATTGGTCTTGAAGTGGTCGTCGATGACGACGCGGCCACGGTCCGTCGCGACACCGGCCTTGTCGAGGCCGAGGCCATCGGTGTTCGGACGGCGGCCGATCGAGACCAGCACGATATCGGCGTTGAGCGTCCTGGCCTCGCCGCCGGCGGCGGGCTCGACGGTGACGGTCGCGCCGCCCTTCTTGGCCACGTCGACCTTGGTGACCTTGGAGCCGAGCTGGAAGGTGAAGCCCTGCTTCTCCAGGATGCGCTGGAACTGCTTGGCGACCTCGCCATCCATGCCCGGCAGGATGCGGTCGAGGAACTCGACCACCGTGACCTTGGCGCCGAGGCGGGCCCAGACCGAGCCGATCTCGAGGCCGATCACGCCGGCACCGACCACGACCAGCTCCTTCGGAACGGAAGCGATCTCAAGCGCGCCGGTCGAGGTGACCACCGTCTTCTCGTCGATCTCGACGCCCGGCAGCGGCGCTGACTCCGAGCCCGTCGCGATGACGATGTTCTTGGTCTCCAGCTCCTGCGTCTTGCCGTCCTCGGCGGTGACGACGACCTTGCCGGCGGCCGGGATCGAGGCCGTGCCGTGGAAGGCGTCGATCTTGTTCTTCTTGAGGAGGAAACCGACGCCGTTGACGTTGGCGTCGACAGTCTCCTGCTTGTGGGCCATCATTGCCTTGAGATCGAGCTTCGGCGTGCCGACGACGACGCCGAGCTTCTCGAAGGTGTGGCCGGCTTCCTCGAACATCTCGGAGGCGTGCAGCAGCGCCTTGGAGGGGATGCAGCCGACATTCAGGCAGGTGCCGCCATGCGTCTTGCGCTTCTCGACCACCGCGACCTTGAGGCCGAGCTGGGCGGCACGGATGGCACAGACATAGCCCCCGGGGCCGGTTCCAATGACGACGAGATCGTAGGCCATGACGTCCTTCCGCTGATCCGCTGAGAGGCCGCGAGCGAACGCCGCGGCGGATGGCGGCCGGAATACATCGGTTCCGCAGCAAGCGCCACGTCATTCATGCGTCGACAGCATGTCGCGGTGCTTGTCGCGGCTCACCTATGAGCGCTTACTGCGCACAATCACGACAAAAGGAAGAAACGCCATTTGCTGAAACGCAATGCAGATGAGCCCACCGGAGGAGCACGCCGTCATGTGGAATCAGGTCTATGATCCATTCGGCAACAGCGCCCTGTCGACGCTCGCAGCCGTGCTACCCGTCGCCGTTCTGCTCGGTCTCATCGCCTCCAACGCCGTCAAGGCGCATATCGCCGCCGTCATCGCGCTCATCGTCGCCAATCTCGTCGCGATCTTTATCTTCACGATGCCGGCCGGCATGTCCTTGCGCGCCACCGTGCTCGGCGCTGTCACCGGCTTCTTCCCGATCGGCTGGATCGTCCTCAACGTCATCTTCCTCTATCGGCTGACGGTCGAGACAGGCGCCTTCAAGACCTTGCAGACCACGATCGGCGGCGTCACCGACGACCGGCGCATCCAGCTCCTGCTGATCGCTTTCGCCTTCGGTGCCTTCTTCGAGGGCGCGTCCGGCTTCGGCACACCGGTCGCCGTCACCGGCGCGATCCTGATAGGGCTCGGCTTCTCGCCGCTGGCCGCGTCGGGCCTCTCGCTCATCGCCAACACGGCGCCCGTCGCCTACGGCGCGCTGGGTACGCCGATCCAGGGCCTGAGCCAGGTCACCGGCATCGATCCCTTCCTGCTCGGCGCCATGGTCGGGCGGCAGCTGCCGTTCTTCTCCATGCTGGTGCCGTTCTGGCTAATCTGCGTCTTCGCCGGCTGGCGCGGCATGCTGCAGATCTGGCCGGCAGTCCTCGTCACCGGCGTTTCCTTCGCCGTGCCGCAATTCCTGATCTCGAACTTCATCAATCCCTGGATCGTCGATATCGGCGCCTCGCTCATCTCGATGGCCTGCCTGATCGGCTTCCTGAAGATCTGGAAGCCAAGGGAGGTCTGGACCTCACCCAAATTGCGCGGCCACGACGTCTCCGACGACGGCAGCCTGACGCCGCCCGCCGCCGCGGCGAGGCCGAGCTCGTCGCAAGTCTGGATGGCGCTGATGCCCTGGATCATCGTCTGCGTGATCCTGCTGATCTGGGGCACGGGCTGGTTCAAGAACGCGGTCAATCCCTGGGCAACCTGGAACTACGCCGTTCCCGATCTGCACAACATGATCAACAAGGTCGCGCCCGTCGCGGCCAAACCGACGCCAGAAGGAGCCATCTTCTCCTTCACCTGGCTCTCCTATACCGGCTCGGGCATGCTGATCGCGGCGATCCTCTCCGGCTTCGCCATGGGCTTCGGCCCCGGCAGGATGATCTCGGTCTATGGCAAGACGATCCGGCTCTGCGCCTACTCGCTGATCACCATCGCCGCCATGCTGGCGATCGGCACGCTGACACGGCTCTCCGGCATAGACGCCACGCTCGGCCTCGCCTTCGCCGGAACGGGGGTGTTGTATCCCTTCTTCGGCACACTGCTCGGCTGGCTGGGCGTCGCGCTGACGGGCTCCGACACCGCCTCGAACGTGCTCTTCGGCAATCTCCAGAGGGTCACCTCGGAGCAGCTCGGCCTCTCGCCGATCCTGATGGGCGCCGCGAACTCCTCCGGCGGCGTGATGGGCAAGATGATCGACGCCCAATCGATCGTCGTCGCCTCCACGGCGACCGGCTGGTTCGGCCATGAGGGTGTGATCCTGCGCTTCGTCTTCTGGCATTCCATCGCGCTGGCGAGCCTGGTCGGCGGCTTCGTGATGCTGCAGGCCTATGTCCATCCCTTCTC
Source organism: Allobosea sp. 10N428 (assembly GCF_056394545.1). Classification (NCBI taxonomy): domain Bacteria; kingdom Pseudomonadati; phylum Pseudomonadota; class Alphaproteobacteria; order Hyphomicrobiales; family Alloboseaceae; genus Allobosea; species Allobosea sp. 10N428. The sequence goes on from NZ_JBFTIC010000005.1 coordinate 149,963, forward strand.
GGCGATGGTCGTGAAATAGCGTCGCGGGGCGCGGCCGCCATCGACGCCGCGCGCCGTCCGTTCAGCCCAGCAGGCGCGACAGCATCATGACGAGACCGACGAACGAGGCGACCCAGACGAGGGTGCGCAGCACCGGGACGCCGGCAGCATAGAGTGCGACATAGACCACCCGCGCGGCGAGATAGATCCAGGCGCCCGTCGCAGCGCTGCCGCCCGCCTTGCCGGTGATCGTGAGCGCCAGCGCCAGCGCGACGAAGGCCGGATAGGTTTCAAGCAGATTGTCTAGCGCCCGCTTGAGCCGCCGCGAGACGATGTTCTGCGGCTCACGCCGCTCATCGCGCGGACTGAAGAGATAGCCGGGCCCGAGATCGGCGGATGTCCCCGCCTGTAGAACGACTTGCACGAGCAGGAGCACCACGCTCCAGCCGAGAACAGTGATTTCAGTGGTCATGGGAAGTGCTGTCATGGCTCCCTCCAGCCTGGGGAAGAGAAGGATGACAGCTTGTCCGGCTGAGGCCAATCCGGCCGGAAAAGCAAAGGTCGGTATCGGCTATAGCGGCGCGTTGAAGGCCCAGACATGGCCGAAGGGATCGCGCAGGCGGCCATAGCGGGCGCCCCAGAACACGTCGCTCGCCGGCATGAACACGTCGGCGCCGGCGGCCTCGGCTTTCGCGAGGGCAGCGTCGACATCAGCCGGCGCGGGCAGGTTGATGCTGATGGCCACGCCCGTACCCTTCAGGCTCGTCGGCGCCGTGACATGGCCGCCGAATTCGGGGAACTCGTCATGCAGCATGATCTCGCCGCCAAACAGGGCGAGATTGGCATGCATCACCCTGACGCCGTCTTCGGCCAACGCCTTGAAGGTGCATTCGGCATCAAACGCCTTCTCGTAGAAGGCGATCGCGTCAGCACCGCCCCTGACGCAAAGATGTGGCTGGATCGATGGAGGATTGGGTCCGAAAGCCATGTGCCGTCCCCTGCCCGGGCTGAACGATCAGATCAGATCGTACACCACAACGCATCACCTCGATCATCGATGCGGCGGCGCAAACCGTGACAGCCCCATTGGTACGAGGGCTGCGAGGCCAATGATGTCAGCATACACGATCTTCGTGATGGCGGGTCCATAGCCACCGACCATCAGCGCGATCGCGATGAAGCTCGCCATGCTTGCCGCGGCAGCAAGTCCCACCGCACCGCGCAGCCCGGGACGGAGCACCGCCGCAAGCAGCAGCAGGCCCAGAATCCCGAACAAAACCGCGCGATGTCGCAGCAGTATCTCAAGATCGGGCGACGTGATCTCGAAACCATAGAGAGAACGCAGCCAGTCGACACCGGCTGCGCCCATGACAGGTAGCAGATTGACAATCCCGGCCAAGGCAAGGCCGCCAGCGACGAGCTTTGCCGGGATCATCATGCGGCCGGTCTCAGAGATCCAGCACGAGGCGCGCCGGGTCTTCGAGGCCTTCCTTGACGCGGACGAGGAAGGTCACCGCTTCCTTGCCGTCGATGATGCGGTGGTCGTAGCTCACAGCCAGATACATCATCGGGCGGATCTCGATCTTGCCGCCGACCACGACCGGACGCTCCTGGATCTTGTGCATGCCCAGGATCGCCGATTGCGGCGCGTTCAGGATCGGAGTGGACATCAGCGAGCCATAGACGCCGCCGTTCGAGATCGTGAAGGTGCCGCCCTGCATCTCCTCGATCTTGAGCTGGCCATCGCGGGCCTTCTTGCCGAACTCGCCGATCTTCTTCTCGACACCGGCGATCGAAAGCATGTCCGCATCGCGCACCACCGGAACCACCAGGCCCTTCTCGGTGCCGACCGCGACGCCGATATGGTAGTAGTTCTTGTAGATGATGTCGGTGCCGTCGATCTCGGCATTCACAGCCGGGATCTCCTTCAGCGCCTGGACGCAGGCCTTCACGAAGAAGCCCATGAAGCCGAGCTTCACGCCGTGCTTCTTCTCGAACACGTCCTTGTACTGGTTGCGCAGCGCCATGACGTTGGTCATGTCGACCTCGTTGAAGGTCGTCAGCATCGCGGCGTTGGCCTGGGCTTCCTTGAGGCGGCGCGCGATGGTCTGGCGCAGCTTCGTCATCTTGACGCGCTCTTCGCGCGAGGCGTCGTCCGGCGCCGACGGAGCGCGGACCTGAACCGGGGCGGGAGCCGCCGCAGGCGCAGCGCCGACGCCGGTCGCGATCGCGGCGAGCATGTCGCCCTTGGTGACGCGGCCATCCTTGCCCGAAGCCAGGACCGACGAGGCGTTGATGCCGCTCTCGGCGGCGAGACGCGCCACGGCCGGGCCGGAATCCGCAGCCTTGGTCGCAGCCGCCTTCGGCGCCTCGGCGGCCGGAGCGGCAGCGGCGGGCTTGGCCTCCGCCTTCGGAGCGGGCGCCGCAGCGGCAGCAGCGCCGCCATCGGCGATCGAGCCGAGCAGCGCGTTGACGCCGACCGTCTCGCCTTCCTTGGCAACGATCTCGCCGAGCACGCCGGCGGCCGGGGCATTGACCTCCAGCGTGACCTTGTCGGTCTCCAGCTCGACGAGAGGCTCGTCGGCCTTTACCGCCTCGCCCGGCTTCTTGAACCACTTGCCGATCGTGGCCTCGGAAACGGATTCGCCGAGGGTGGGTACGCGGATTTCGGTCGCCATGTCAGGCCTCTGTTGTCTCGTTCTCTGGCGGTCGGTTCGGCATCGGCTGAAGCCCGGGAGCGGCCTTCAGGCGCCGATGCGGCATCGAACCCGGCAACACCGAAGCGGTGCCGCCGGGGGGTGATCAGGCCGCGAAGGCCTCGTCGAGGAAAGCGTTGAGCTGCGCGGTGTGCTTCGACATCAGGCCGGTCGCGGTCGCGGCCGAGGCCGGGCGGCCGACATAGCGCGGCCGCTTCGACTTGGAGCCGGCATGGCCGAGGACCCATTCGAGATAGGGCTCGACGAAGGTCCAGGAGCCCATGTTCTTCGGCTCCTCCTGGCACCAGACCACGTCGGCGGCCTTGAAGCGGGCGAGCTCCTGCGCCAGCGTCTTCAGCGGGAACGGATAAAGCTGCTCGACGCGCATCAGATAGACGTCGTCGACACCCCGCTTCTCGCGCTCCTCCAGCAGATCGTAATAGACCTTGCCGGTGCAGAGCACGACGCGGCGGATCTTCGAGTCCTTGACCAGCTTGGTGGTCGACTTGCCGCGCTCGGCGTCATCATGCAGCACGCGGTGGAAGGTCGAGCCTTCGGCCAGTTCACCGAGGTCGGAGACGCAGCGCTTGTGGCGCAGCAGCGACTTCGGCGTCATCAGGATCAGCGGCTTGCGGAAGTCGCGCTTCAGCTGACGGCGCAGGATGTGGAAGTAGCTCGCCGGCGTCGAGCAGTTCGCGACCTGCATGTTGTCCTCGGCGCACATCTGCAGGAAGCGCTCGAGGCGGGCGGAGGAATGCTCCGGCCCCTGGCCCTCATAGCCATGCGGCAGCAGGCAGACGAGGCCGGACATGCGCAGCCACTTGCGCTCGCCCGAGGAGATGAACTGGTCGAACACCACCTGCGCACCATTGGCGAAGTCGCCGAACTGCGCCTCCCACATCGTCAGCGCGTTCGGCTCCGACAGGGTGTAGCCGTATTCGAAGCCGAGCACCGCCTCTTCCGAGAGCATCGAGTTGATGACCTCGTAGCGGGCCTGCTCCTCGCGGATATGGTTCAGCGAGGTGTGGCGCGCCTCGGTTTCCTGGTCGATCAGGACGGAGTGGCGCTGCGAGAAGGTGCCGCGCTCGCAATCCTGGCCGGAGAGACGGACCGGGTTGCCGTCGAGCAGCAGCGAACCGAAGGCCAGCGCCTCGGCGGTCGCCCAGTCGATGCCCTCGCCCGCCTCGACCGCCTTCTTGCGGTTGTCGAGGAAGCGCTGGATCGTGCGATGCACGTTGAAGCCGGCCGGAACCGCCGTGATCTTCTCGGTGATCTCCTTGAGCACCGCCGCCGGCACGCCGGTGGCGCCGCGGCGCGGATCGTCCTCATCGGCGCGGATCGCCTTCATGCCGGCCCAGCGGCCGTCGAGCCAGTCGGCCTTGTTCGGCTTGAAGGCTTGCCCGGCGTCGAACTCGACCTCGAGCTTGGCCTTCCAGGCCGCGCGCATCTCGTCGAGCTCGCCGGCGTTGATGACGCCCTCGGCCTCGAGCTTGGCAGCGTAGAGTTCCAGCGTGGTCTTGTGACCGCGGATCTTGCGGTACATCAGCGGCTGGGTGAAGCCCGGCTCGTCGCCCTCGTTATGGCCGAAGCGGCGATAGCAGAACATGTCGATCACGACCGGCTTGTGGAATTTCTGCCGGAATTCGATCGCGACCTTGGCGGCGAAGACCACCGCTTCCGGGTCGTCGCCGTTCACATGGAAGACCGGCGCCTCGACCATCTTCGCCACATCCGACGGATAGGGCGAGGAGCGCGAATAGCGCGGATAGGTGGTGAAGCCGATCTGGTTGTTGATGATGAAGTGCAGCGAGCCGCCGGTGCGATGGCCCTTCAGGCCCGACAGACCCAGGCACTCCGCCACGACGCCCTGGCCGGCGAAGGCCGCGTCGCCATGGATCAGCAGCGGCAGCACCTTCGAACGCTCGACGATGTCGCCGAATTGATCCTGCTTGGCGCGCACCTTGCCGAGCACGACGGGGTCGACGATCTCGAGATGCGAAGGGTTGGCGGTCAGCGAGACATGGACGTTGTTGCCGTCGAACTCGCGGTCGCTGGAGGCACCGAGATGGTACTTCACGTCGCCCGAGCCCTCGACGTCATCAGGCGCGAAGGAACCGCCCTTGAACTCGTGGAAGAGCGCGCGGTGCGGCTTGCCGAGCACCTGGGTCAGCACGTTGAGGCGGCCGCGATGGGCCATGCCGAAGACGATGTCGCGCACGCCGAGCGCGCCGCCGCGCTTGATGATCTGTTCCAGCGCCGGAACGAGCGCCTCGCCGCCGTCGAGACCGAAGCGTTTGGTGCCGGTGAATTTGAGGTCGAGGAACTTCTCGAAACCCTCGGTCTCGACCAGCTTGTTGACGATCGCCTTCTTGCCTTCCTTGGTGAAGGCGATCTCCTTGTCCGGCCCCTCGATCCGCTCCTGCAGCCAGGCCTTCTGCTCGGGGTCGGAGATGTGCATGAACTCGATGCCGACCGTGCCGCAATAGGTCCGCTGCAGCACCGCGACCATCTCGCGGACGGTGGCGAACTCCATGCCGAGCACGTTGTCGATGAAGATCTTGCGGTCGAGATCGGCCTCGCCGAAGCCGAAGGCGGTCGGCGACAGCTCTTCGCGATCGTTGCGGCTCTCGATGCCAAGCGGGTCGAGCTTGGCATGGAGATGGCCGCGCATGCGATAGGCGCGGATCAGCATGATCGCGCGCACGGAATCGCGGGTCGCCTGCTGGACATCGGCCGGCGAGAGCACCGTTCCGGCGGCCTTTGCCTTGGCGCCGAGCTTGTCGGAGACGACCTTCTCGACCACGGCCCAGTTGCCGTCGAGCGCGGAGATCAGCTCGCCATTGGCGACGACCGGCCAGTTCGGCTTCTTCCAGGAGGCGCCCTTGGCGTTCTCCAGCACCGACTGCTTGTCGTCCTGCAGCGCGCCGAAGAAGCTCTGCCACTGCTCGTCGACCGACTTGGGGTCGGCCTCGTAGCGGGCGTAGAGGTCCTCGATATAGGCTGCGTTGCCGCCGTAGAGGAACCCGGTCTGTGCGAGAGCCTCGTTGATATCCTGGCGAGCCATGATGCTCCTGCCTTCCTTCACCGCTTGCGACATGTCCGAACCCTTGCCCGGACATCCATTAATTTGCCGTCATGGTCGGCCTTGAGCCGACCATCTCATGCCGTTTTGCCGTCGCCTCCTCCGGGACGAGATGGTCGGGGCAAGCCCGACCATGACGTGCGCCGGCGAGGCTTCAGGGGTTCAGCCCTTCAACACCTCGACCAAGGTCTTTCCAAGGCGCGCCGGCGAGGGCGAGACCCGGATGCCGGCCGCTTCCATCGCCGCGATCTTGTCCTCGGCGCCGCCCTTGCCGCCCGAGATGATCGCGCCGGCATGGCCCATGCGGCGGCCGGGAGGAGCCGTGCGGCCGGCGATGAAGCCGACCATCGGCTTCTTGCGGCCGCGCTTCGCCTCGTCCTTGATGAACTGGGCCGCGTCCTCTTCGGCCGAGCCACCGATCTCGCCGATCATGACGATCGACTCGGTCTTGTCGTCGGCCAGGAACATCTCGAGCATGTCGATGAACTCGGTGCCCTTGACCGGGTCGCCGCCGATGCCGACCGCGGTCGTCTGACCGAGGCCCTCGCGGGTGGTCTGGAACACCGCCTCATAGGTCAGCGTGCCCGACCGCGAGACGATGCCCACCGAGCCGGGCTTGAAGATGTTGGCCGGCATGATGCCGATCTTCGACTCGCCCGCCGTGACGACGCCCGGGCAGTTCGGCCCGATCAGCCGCGACTTCGAGCCCGAGAGCGAGCGCTTGACCTTGACCATGTCGAGCACCGGGATGCCCTCGGTGATGCAGATGATCAGCGGGATCTCGGCGTCGATCGCCTCGCAGATCGCGTCCGCGGCGCCCGGGGGCGGAACGTAGACGACGGAGGCGGTGGCGCCGGTCTTGTCGCGGGCCTCGGCGACCGTGTCGAAGACGGGCAGGCCGAGATGGACCGAGCCGCCCTTACCCGGCGAGGTGCCGCCGACCATCTGCGTGCCGTAGGCGATCGCCTGCTCGGAGTGGAAGGTCCCGTTCTTGCCGGTGAAGCCCTGGGTGATGACCTTGGTGTTCTTGTCGATCAGGATGGACATGTCTGCTCCTCAGGCCTTCTTGACCGCGGCGACGATCTTCTGCGCGGCGTCGTCGAGGTCATCGGCGGGAATGACGTTGAGGCCGGAGTCGCGGATGATCGTCTTGCCTTCCTCGACATTCGTGCCTTCGAGGCGCACGACCAGCGGAACCTGAAGGCCGACCGCCTTCACCGCGGCGATGACGCCGCGCGCGATGACGTCGCACTTCATGATGCCACCGAAGATGTTGACCAGGATGCCCTTCACCTTCGGATCGGCAGTGATGATCTTGAACGCCGCCGTCACCTTCTCTTCCGAGGCGCCGCCGCCGACGTCCAGGAAGTTCGCCGGGCTTTCCCCATAGAGCTGGATGATGTCGAGCGTCGCCATGGCGAGGCCGGCGCCGTTGACCATGCAGCCGATCGTGCCGTCGAGCGCGATATAGGCGAGGTCGTACTTCGAGGCCTCGATCTCCTTCTCATCCTCTTCCGTGATGTCGCGCAGGGCAACGATCTCGGGATGGCGGTAGAGCGAGTTGGAGTCGAACGAGATCTTGGCGTCGAGGCACTTGATCTGACCCTGCGTCGTCACGATCAGCGGGTTGATCTCCAGCATGTCCATGTCCTTGGCGATGAACGCCGCATAGATCTGGCTGAGAACGGTGCCGGCCTGCTTGGCGAGGTCGCCGGAGAGGCCGAGGATGCGGGCCATGGAGCGGCCGTGATGCGGCATGATCCCGGTCGCGGGATCGACCGAGAAGGTCTCGATCTTCTCGGGCGTGTCATGAGCCACAGCCTCGATGTCCATGCCGCCTTCGGTCGAGATGACGAAGGCAACGCGCGAGGTCTCGCGGTCGACCAGCGCCGAGAGGTAGAACTCCTTCTCGATGTCCGAGCCGTCCTCGATATAGAGGCGGTTGACCTGCTTGCCGGTCTCGCCGGTCTGCGCGGTCACCAGCGTGTTGCCGAGCATTTCCTTGGCGTGGGACTCGACCTCTTCGACCGACTTGGCCAGGCGCACGCCGCCCTTGGCTTCGGCGGGCAGTTCCTTGAACTTTCCCTTGCCGCGGCCGCCGGCGTGGATCTGCGACTTCACCACGTAAAGCGGCCCCGGAAGCTTCTTGGCGGCCTCGACCGCCTCCGCCACCGTTAGTGCCGGGAAGCCGGCCGAAACGGGCGCGCCGAACTCCTTGAGGATGGCTTTGCCCTGGTATTCGTGGATATTCATCCGGTAGCTCCTGACTGGGCTTTGGAAAATGAAGGGCCGGAACCGGGCACCGTACCCCATCGGATCGAAGACGGCGAAACCCCGGCGCGAGCGCCCCTCGCGGCCGATTGCGTGGCCGAGGATTTCGATGATAGGACGGAGCAATCAGACTGAAGATCTGACTGGAGGATCAACCTATGCCGATGTCGTATTCCTGCATCAACATCGATTCCGTTCGCTCCGCGCGCACCGAGCGAGAACCCTACAACTACTTGGTCGCCGGCAACGTCATCTTGCCGGGCGCTGTCGACAGCTTGCGCAGCGATTTCCCCGACATCCGTGAATCGGGCTACCATCCCGAGGAAGATCTCGACCGGCATGGCGCCTTCGCGAAACTCCTCGAAGAGATGAAGGGCCGGGAGATGTCCGAGATCGTCTCCGAGAAGCTCGACATCGACCTCGTCGACAAGCCGAAGATGATCACGATCCGCAAGGTCTCCGCCGCGAAGGATGGACGCATCCACACCGACAGCGAATCGAAGATCGCGACCCTGCTGGTCTACCTCAACGACGCCTGGCAGGACTCGCCCGCCGGACGCCTGCGGGTGCTCTACAACGGCACCGACTTCGAGAACATGAAGGAGGAGATCAGCCCGGTCACCGGCTCGCTCTTCGCGTTCCGTCGCGCGGACAACTCCTGGCACGGGCACACATCCTTCGTCGGCGAGCGGCGCGTCGTCCAGATGACCTGGCTCCGGAGCCAGGCCGACGTCGAGCGCAAGAAGAGCCGCGGCTCCTTCACCCACATGGTCAAGAAGGTGCTGCACCTCGGGTGACGGCCGCAGCCGTCCCCCGATAGTCTGCTGCCTATGTGCCTGCGCCCGGCGCATCGCTCGCCTTAGCCGGCCAGCGACGCGTCGACGCCCTTGCAGGCGTCGACCAGGCCCTGCACCGAGGCGACCGACTTCGCCAGCATCTCCTTCTCGGCGCCATTGAGGCGGATCTTCACGACCCGTTCGACACCCTTGGCGCCGATGACCACCGGCACGCCGACGAACATGTCCTTCACGCCGTACTGGCCCTTGAGATAGGCCGCGGCCGGCAGGACGCGCTTCTGGTCCTTGAGGTAGCTCTCCGCCATCGCGATGGCGGAAGCCGCCGGCGCATAGAAGGCCGAGCCGGTCTTGAGCAGGTTGACGATCTCGCCGCCGCCCTTGCGGGTGCGCTCGACGATGGCGTCCAGCTTCTCCTGCGTCGTCCACTTCATCTTGACGAGGTCCGGCAGCGGGATGCCGGCGACGCCGGAGTAGCGGACCAGCGGCACCATGTCGTCGCCATGGCCGCCGAGCACGAAGGCCGAGACGTCCTTGACCGAGACCTGGAACTCCTCGGCGAGGAAGTGGCGGAAGCGGGCGGAGTCGAGCACGCCGGCCATGCCGCAGATCATGTTCGGCTTGATGCCGGAGAACTTCTGGAGCGCCCAGACCATGGCGTCGAGCGGGTTGGTGATGCAGATCACGAAGGCCTTCGGCGCGTACTGCTTGATGCCCTCGCCGACCGACTTCATCACCTTGAGGTTGATGCCGATCAGGTCGTCGCGGCTCATGCCGGGCTTGCGCGGCACGCCGGCGGTGACGATCACGACGTCGGCGCCCTTGATGTCCTCATAGGAGTTCGTGCCCTTGTAGCCGGCGTCGAAGCCGTCGACCGGAGCGGACTCGGCGATATCGAGGCCCTTGCCCTGCGGGATGCCCTCGGCGATGTCGAACAGGACGACGTCCCCCAGTTCCTTGAGGCCGGCGAGGTGGGCGAGCGTGCCGCCGATCTGGCCGGAGCCGATGAGGGCGATCTTCTTACGGGCCATTGCCTAGTCCTTTTGTTTCTGGCGCTACCATCGAGACCGGCCGCTGCCGGCTTCGACATTCACAATGCCTTGGCTCTGCGACTGGCCGGCGGGCCGGCCGAAGCGTGCGTTCCTTTGGCCCAAACCGGGCTTTTGCCGCAACCCTTGCCCAAAAAGCGGCTTTTCTCGGGCATTGCAGGCAGACCGGACGGTAGCGCAGCGCCAAGCTCGATTTTTCAACGACTTATCGGAGAAGGCTTCGCGCGCTCGGTTCCATTTGGGACAAAGGCCACAAGTTACAACATACATATATTGTAATTCGTAACCAGATTATTCACACGATCCCGCTGCCGAGCACCCGCAGGATCACCCGGATCAGGGTGGACAGCCGCGTATCCACCGAGGCCTGCGGCACGTCGGCTTCCAGCGCCAGCGAGGCGGGATGAATGAAGCGGTTCGTCGCATCGATGACGAAGGCGACGGCGCGCTCGCGGTCCCGCGGCTCGAAGACGCCCGTCGCGACCCCTTCGTCGACGACGCGCTCGAACAGGGCCCTCACCCGCGTGCGGTTGCGCCGGCTGATGGCATGACGCTTGGCGACCGCAAGCGACAACGCCGCGAAGAGATGCGGGTCCTCCTGCAACAGGTCGCGATTGGCCTTGGCCAGCGCCAGGATCAGGCGTTCGAGCTTGTCGTCGGCCGGGTCGGGGCCGTCGGCGACGTCGGCGAGCCTGCGCTCGGTCGCCTTCAGCCAGACATCGACGACAGCATCGATCAGCGCCACGCGGGAGGGAAAGTAGCGGTAGACATTGGCATGGGTCATGCCCGCCTCTTCCGCCACGGCGACGACGGTGAAGCGCTTCAGCCCGAACTTGCGCAGATGCTCGCTGGCGACCGAAAGGATGCGGGTCTCGCTCGGCTCGCGCTGGGGCATGTTCAGGTCTCTACAAGCCCGGTGGTGTCGCCGCTCGCCGCCGAGTCCGGCCTGCCATGCGGGAGGGCCAGATAATCCTCCGAGCGCATCTCGATCAGCCGTGAGACCGTGCGGTCGAACTCGAAGGCCTCGCGCCCCTGCCTCGCATGGTAGAGTTCATGCGGCTCGGCCGCTGCCGAAGCGACGAGCTTCACATGGTGCTCATAGAGCGTGTCGATCAGGATGATGAAGCGCTTGGCCTCGTTGCGCCGATCGAAATTGAGGATCGGAATATCGTCGAGTACCAGCGTGTGGAAGCGCTGCGCCAGCGCGATGTAGTCGGAGGCGCCATAGGCCTGGCTGCACAGATCGCCGAAACCCGCCCGGGCTACGCCACCCGCCGCCTGCGGCAGGACAAGCTCGTGGCCTTGCACGGGCAGCGCTGTCCGGTGCCCTTGCGCCACGCCCGAGAGCGCCTTGAAGGCCGCATCGAGGGCGGCCCTGGCCTTCGCATCGGCGGGCACATGGTAGACCGGCGCGCCGCCGAGCTTCTCCAGCCGGAAATCCGTGCGGGAGTCGAGCTTGAGCACCTCGACCTTGGTCTGCAGCAGCGCGATGAACGGTAGGAAGAGCGCCCGGTTGAGGCCGCCCTCATAGAGCCGCGACGGCTCGACATTCGATGTCGCGACCACGACGATCCCGGCTGCGAACAGCGCCGTGAACAGCCGCCCGAGGATCATCGCATCGGCGATGTCGGTGACCGTGAACTCGTCGAAGCAGAGCAGATAGGCTTCGTCCGCGAGATCCGCCGCAACCGGAGCGATCGGGTCGGAATCCTTGACCTCGCCGCTCTTGATCTTCTGGCGATAGGCGTTGATGCGAACGTGAACGTCGGCGAGGAATTCGTGGAAATGCACGCGGCGCTTGCGCTTCACCGGCGCGGCCTCGAAGAACATGTCCATCAGCATGGTCTTGCCGCGGCCGACCGAGCCCCAGATATAGAGCCCCTTCGGCGCCTGCGCGGTATCCGGCTTCTTGCCGAAGAGCCACCCCAGCGCGCTGCCCTTGCGGGCGAGGCGGCGGGCGGCAAGCGTCTCCGTCAGCGCCTCGAGTTTCTTCACCGCCGCCACCTGCGCCGGATCGCGCTCGATGGCGCCCGCCTCGACCAGGGCGGCGTAACGGTCGGTGATCGAGGCTGACATGGCGGCGTGCGGGGAGCGATCCAGGATAGACCTGACCGGGTTACGGCAGCGCGGCCGCCCGGGCAAGCCCATCCGATGCCAGGCGAGGATGAGCCGGCGGGGCGGCCGATACGAAAATCCCGGCGCGGGCGGACCCGGCCGGGATGATTGTCGTCGAGATCGCCAGAGCTGCTGCGCCCCCGATCAAAAGGCGGCTTACTCGCCCTTGTTGACCGTGATCGGCTTGATCGCGTTGTCGGGCAGACCGTACTTTTGGATCAGCGCGTCATAGGTGCCGTTCGCCTGCAGGCGGTCGAGCGCCGCCTTGACGGCGTCGCGCAGCTGCGTGCCCTCAGCCGTCTTGGCGAAGGGAATGCCGGCGAGCGAGTGGGTGAAGGGCTTGCCCAGCGGGATATAGGTGTTGGGCTCAAGCTTCTGGAAATGGCTCATCGTTTCGCTGCCCTGGACGCCGCCCTGCAGGCGCTGCGTCTTGAGCTGGGTGCGGGCGTCGACCGAGCCCTCGGTGCCGACCACGTTGATCGCCGGCTTGCCCTTGGCGACGCAATTCGCCTCGCTCCACTCGCCGATCTGGCGCGGCCAGTTGGTCGAGCGGCTGGCGCCGACGCTCTTGCCGCAGAGGTCTTCCGGGGTCTTGATCGTGTCCTTGAAGGCCGTGACCGTGTAGAATTGCGCGCCGGAATCCATGTAATCGACGAAATCGGCGCTTTCGCGCCGCGCCGGCAGGTCGCTCATCCCTGCCATCACCGCATCGACGCGGCCGGTCTGCAGCGAGGGCAGCATCTGGGCGAAGGCGGTCTCCTGCCACTCGACCTTGAGGCCGAGCTCCTTGGCGATGGCCTCGCCCAGCTCGATGTCGAAGCCGGCGAGCTGGTTGGTCGCCACGTCCTTGTAGGCGATCGGCGGATAGTTCGGCTGGGTCGCAATCACGATCTTGCCGGCGGTCTTGATGCGGTCCGGCAGGGCCTGGGCCTGCGCGGCGAGCGCGGTGCCGGCGAGCAGTGCCGCGGCAATGGTCAAACGAAGCATGGGTCTCTCCCTCTAGTGAACTGTTTCCGCAGCCGTCACTTCAGGACGGCGGCGATGAAGTCGCGCGTGCGCGCCTGCTTGGGCGCGACGAGAACGGTCTGTGGCGGACCCTGCTCGACGATCTCGCCCTTGTCCATGAACACGACGTCGCCTGCCACCTCGCGGGCGAAGCCGAGTTCATGCGTGACCACGATCATGGTCATGCCGGAGGCCGCAAGATCGCGCATCACGCCCAGCACCTCGCCGACGAGTTCCGGATCGAGCGCCGAGGTCGGCTCGTCGAACAGCATCAGCTTGGGCTTCATCGCCAGGGCGCGGGCGATGGCGATGCGCTGCTGCTGCCCGCCCGAAAGCTCGCTCGGATAGGAATCGCGCTTCTCGGCGAGCCCGACCCGCTCCAGCAGCGCCGTCGCTTCGGCGACGATCTCCTTGCGCGGCCGCTTCAGCACGGTCAGCGGCCCCTCGATGATGTTCTGCAGCGCGGTCATGTGGTTGAACAGGTTGAAGCGCTGGAAGACCATGCCGGTGACGAGGCGCTGGCGCGCGATCTCGACATCGTTCAGCTCGTGCAGCTCGTCGCCGACGCGGCGATAGCCGATCAGCTCGCCATCGACGCGGATCGCGCCCTGATCGATCTTCTCGAGCTGGTTGATGCAGCGCAGCAGCGTCGATTTGCCCGAGCCCGACGGCCCGATGATGCACTGGACCATGCCGGGCTCGATCGAGAGCGAGACGTCGTTCAACGCCTTCAACTCGCCGAAGAACTTGCTGACGTTCGCAATCGTGACGATCGCGTTGTCGCTCATGGCCGTGTTCGCCATCGCGTTCATGCCGATTGCTCCTGCACCGCCGCGCGCTTGGTGCGCCGCCCTCCCCGCCCCTTCGAGAAGTGGCGTTCGAGGAAATACTGTCCGATCTGCAGCAGCGTGACCACGAGCAGATACCAGCCGGCAGCGACGATCAGCAGCTCGATGACCCGGGCATTGGCATAGTAGATCGTCTGAGCATTGCGCAGGATCTCCGCGTACTGGATCACGCTCGCCACCGAGGTCAGCTTGACCATGCTGATCACCTCGTTGCCGACCGGCGGGATGATGACGCGCATCGCCTGCGGCAGCACGATCCGGCGCAGCGTCGTCAGCCGGGTCATGCCGATCGCCTTGGCGGCCTCGGTCTGCCCCTGGTCGACGGAGAGGATGCCGCCGCGCACCACCTCCGCCGTATAGGCGCCCTGGTTCATGCCGAGCCCGAGCAGCGTCGCCATGAACGGCCCGATGATGTCGATGGTGCGCCAGGAGAACAGGCCGGGGATGCCGATGGTCGGGAAGACCAGCGCCAGATTGAACCAGATCAGGAGCTGCAGCAGCAGCGGCGTGCCGCGGAAGAACCAGATATAGAACAGCGCCACGCTGCGCAGCACCGGGTTCGGCGACATGTACATGATGGCGAAGATCACGCCGAGCACGACGCCGAGCGTCATCGCACAGACCGTCATGATCAGCGTGTTGCCGAGGCCGGCGATGATGGCGGGCGCGGTGAAGAACTGCCGGACCACCGGCCAGGCGATGTCGCCCTCGACGAAGGCCATCACCAGCCAGGCGAGGATGGCGAGGATGATCGCCGAGGCGACCCAGCGCCCGTAGAAACGCCGCGGCACGATCCTGAGATGCGAGACCTGGGCGAGATCGCGGCTGCTGATCGGCGAAGTGGCGGCGCTCATCGGCCCGTCTCCCGGCTCCAGGTTTCGAGGGCGGCGAGCTTGCCGCGGAAGCGGTCGATCTGCTCGCGCACGCGGTCGGGCGCCGTGCCGCCATGGCCGCTGCGCGCAGCGACCGCGGCGTCGAGCGTCAGATGGTCGAGCACGCCGGCATCGAGGCGCGGATCGACCGCCCTGAGATCGACAGCGTCGAGCGACTCCAGCTCCCGGCCCAATTCCTCGCAATAGCGCACCAGCGCCCCCGTGATCTCATGCGCCTCGGCGAAAGGCACGCCGTTGCGGGCGAGATAGTCAGCCACCTCGGTCGCCAACGCAAAGCCGGAACCGGCCTGAGCGCGCATCGTCCCGGCGTCGGCGCTCATGCTGGCGATCAGCCCGGCGAAGGCCGGCAATACCTCTTCCAGCACGTCGACGGCATCGAAAGCGGCGCGCTTGTCCTCGGCGAGATCGCGGTTATAGGAAAGCGGCAGCCCCTTCAACGCCCCGAGCATGGCGACGAGGTCGCCGGTCAGCCGTGCCGCCCGGCCGCGCGAGATTTCCGCGATGTCCGGGTTCTTCTTCTGCGGCATGATCGAGGAGCCGGTGGCGAAGGCGTCGTCCAGCGTCACCCAGGCGAATTGCCTGGAGGCCCAGAGCGTCACCTCCTCGGCGAGACGCGACAGGTTGGTCGTCAGCATGGCCGCGACGAACAGGAACTCCGCGACATGGTCGCGCGCGCCGACCGCGTCGACCGAATTCTCGAACGGCCCGTCATAGCCGAGCGCCTTGGCGCTGAGCTCGGGATTGAGCGTGATCGCGGAACCGGCAAGCGCCGCCGCCCCGAGCGGGGATTGGCCGGAGCGCTTCTCCCAGTCGGTCAGGCGAGAGGCGTCGCGCATCAGCACCTGGCCGTGCGCCATCAGCCAATGGCCGAAGGTGACCGGCTGCGCGCTCTGGAGATGCGTGAAGCCGGGGCTGACCGAGGCCGCATGCAACTCGGCCTGGTCGGCGATCGCGGTCAGCAGCTCGGCCAGCATGCCCGCCAGCGATCGCGACTTGGCCCGCAGATAGAGCTTGAGGTTGTTGGCGGCCTGGTCGTTGCGCGAGCGTCCGGCACGCAACTTGGCGCCGGTCGAGCCGATCCGCTCGGTCAGGATGCGCTCGATGAAAGTGTGAACGTCCTCGTCCTGCGGGCCGGGAGCGATCCGCCCCTCGACCGTATCCTGCGCGATCGCATCGAGCGCGGTCAGGATGGTGTCGAGCTCCTGCGCCGTGAGCAGCCCGGCGCGGGCCAATTCGGCCGCATGCGCCTTGCCGCCCGCGACATCCTGCGGCACCAGCCTCGCGTGCTCGCCGGCCGCGCTCGACAGCTTCATCAGCCGCGGATCCGGCGGCTTGCGGAAGCGTCCGCCCCACAGGCGGGTCGTCTGGTTCATGATGCTGGCTCCTCCCGTTAGGGAAGAATGGCCTCTTGACCGAAAGCCCGGCAAACGAAACGATCTCCGCAGAGATAGTCTAAAAAGGAATACCCCATGGCCGCGGGCCGGGCTCCTCCGTCATCGACCGCGCTGCGGGCCTTCACCACGGTTGCGCGCCTGGGATCGACCGCTCGCGCCGCGCTGGTCGTCAACCTGACCCAGAGTGCCGTCTCAAAGCAGATCCTGTCGCTGGAGCACCATCTCGGCACCGTGCTGTTCGACCGTAGCCCGCTCGGCCTCAAGCTCACCGAGGCCGGAGCGATTTATCTGCCCTATGCCGAAGCCGCGCTGGAGCAGATGGAGCGAGGCGCCAGGCGCCTCGCCGAGCGCAGCGCCATTGCCCGGCCGATCCGCCTGCACATGATCGCGATCGCCGGTGAGCGCTGGCTGATGGCCCGCTTTCCCGCCTTCGCGGCAGCGCATCCCGGTGTCGACGTCCAGTTCACCAACTATGTGAGCGAGAGCGAGACCGAGGAGCCGGATATCGAGATCTCTCACGGCGTCCCCCCCTGGCCCGACAGGGAGGCCCACTATCTTTTCGGCCGCGATGTCGCCCTCGTCGCCGCGCCCGGCCTCGTCGAGCGCATGGGGGGCTTTCGCCGCCCCGCCGACATTCAGAAGATGACGCTGCTGCAGCACTTCCAGATGCCAACCTTCTGGGCCGAGTTCACCGAGACCCACGACCTGCGCGGCGCGGTGCCTGAGCATACTGTGCGCTACGGCTACTATTCCGTCATCATCAGCGCCGCAGTCGCGGGGTTGGGGGTCGCGCTGACGCCGCGCTGTTACGTGGCGGACGAGTTGGCCTCGGGCGCGCTCGTCAACCCGCTCGGACTCGGCTTCACCAGTGCGACGGGCTGCTGGCTCATCCGCCCGTTGGGCCAGCCGCAACGCCCCGGCCTCGATGAATTCGTCGGGTGGCTGCGCTCCGAAGCCGCGCGGTTCGATGCCGCCACCCGTGGATTCTCAGCCGCCTGATCATCGGGCGAAACTTCCGCTCTTGCCCCGCGTTGTCTGGAGCAAGGAGGAGTCATGTTAACGATCCTGCCCGCCCCGGACCATGTCGGCGCCTACCGCCTGTCGCAGACGCTGACCAGCGACGATCTCGACGGGATCATGGCCGATATCGACGCGAAGCTCGCACGGCACGAGAAAGTCGGCATCCTCGCCGACCTCACCGATTTCACCGATATGACCTTGGCTGCCGCCTGGAAGGATGCGCGCTACAGCCTCGGCAAGCTCTGGGAGCTGCAACGCTTCCCGCGCGAGGCGGTGATCACCGACAGGGGCTGGCTTGCCGCCTTCGTCGACCTGCTCAATCCGGCGATCCCCTTCGTGACTGTTCGCACCTTCAAGCCGGAGGAGTACGAGACCGCATTGACCTGGGCCGGTGACATCGAGGGCGGACCAAACGCCTGACCGACAGGAGGACGCCATGCTCGTCCACAAGCACAGATGGTCGGCCGATATCACAAGCCGGAGCAACGCGCTCGATTTCGAGAAAGCCGTGTTCACGCGTGGCGATCCGCGCCAGATCGCGCGCTCGCTGAAGCGGTCGGCCGAGCACAGCCGCCGGCGCAAATCGGGCCCGTATCGCTCGGCGATGTCGATGCTCACCTTCTACATCAACCGCGCCGGCCGGAAACTGCCGGCCGAGCGCCGCAGGACTCTGGAAGCGGCCAAGCACAGCTTGCGCCGCCTCTTCCACCGAGAGGGCTGAAGCGCCTGCCGTCGCCCTTCAGGGGCTCGACCTGAAGGCCGGTTCTCATGGCGCCTTGCCTCCCTTGCGCGCCGGATCATGCGAGTGGTGGCTGTCGCGTTCGCCGCCGCCACCCGAAACGCGAGCGTGCCGCCGGTCATCGGCAGGTGGTTTGCGGATGTCCGGCGGCTTCTTCGCGTTCTCATGCGATGAGCCGGGGCCGCCGTGCCGGATGGTCTGCGGCGCCTTGGTCGAGGTCGACGTTCGGCAACCTCCTCAACGATCCTGTTGCAGACCCTGATGGGTCGTGTTGATGCGGGTATTGCCCTGCTGGCCCTGCTGATCAGGCTGGCTCGGTCGGCGCTCGCCACCTCTGGCGCTGCGCAGATCGCGCTCGGCATGATCCGGCTCGCCCGGACCCTCGTCGCTTCGATTGGCCGGCGGGATGGGCGGCATCTTGCTCACGACGACCTCCTCTGGCTCGCGTTGATTTCAGGATCAACGCGAGCGGGCGGGCAAGGTTCACGGCAAGTTGCAATGAGGAGCAGAGCTGCAGCGCCGCTCAGCTGCGCGCAAAGGTTTCGTCGAAGGCGTATCCGGCGCCGCGGACTGTCCGCAGCGGATCCTTGGTATTGGCCGGCGTGATCGCCTTGCGCAGCCGGCCCACATGAACGTCGACGGTGCGCTCGTCGATATAGACGTCGCGGCCCCAGACGGCATCGAGGAGCTGAGCGCGCGAATAGACGCGGCCGGGCGCCTGCATCAGGAACTCGAGCAGCCGGAACTCGGTCGGGCCGAGATGCAGCTCGCTGCCGGCACGGCGGACGCGCCGGGTCGTGCGATCGAGTTCGAGATCGCCGGCGGCGAGCAGCCCCGCGACATGGCCCGGCTTGGCGCGGCGCAGCAGCGCCTGTATGCGCGCGATCAGCTCTGGCAACGAAAAGGGCTTCACCACATAATCGTCCGCGCCAGTCGCGAGCCCGCGGACGCGTTCGGTCTCCTCGCCGCGCGCCGTCAGCATGATGATCGGCACGCGTTCGGTGTCGCGTCGCGAACGCAAGCGGCGGCAGAGTTCGATGCCAGAAAGGCCCGGCAGCATCCAGTCGAGCAGCACGAGATCAGGCGTGTGGTCGCGCAGATGCAGTTCAGCGTCATCCCCGCGCGCGACGCTGTCGACCTCGAAACCCTCGGCCTCGAGATTGTAGCGCAGCAGCAGGGTTAGCGGCTCCTCGTCCTCGACGATCAGGATGCGTGCGGCCATGATGATCTGCTTCAGTTCCCGGTGATCGCCTCGACCTCGATATTGGTCGTGTCGAGCTTCGGCCGGTTCACGTCGAGCGAGTCGCCGGTGATGAGATAGTGAATCGTCTCGGCGATGTTGGTGGTGTGGTCGCCGATGCGCTCGATGTTCTTCGCGCAGAACAGGAGATGCGTGCAGAAGGTGATGTTGCGCGGATCCTCCATCATATAGGTCAGGAGCTCGCGGAACAGCGAGGTGTAGAGCGCATCGATCTCGTCGTCGCGGCGCCAGACGTCGAGCGCCTTCTGCTCGTTGCCGGCGGCGTAGGCGTCGAGAACGTCCTTGAGCTGCGCCTGCACCAGGCGGCTGATGTGCTCGAGCCCGACCACGGCGCGGTGCGGCGGCTGGAACTGGCCGGCGATGGCGACGGCGCGCTTGGCGATGTTCTTGGCGAGATCGCCGACGCGCTCGATATCGGCGGCGATGCGGATCGCCGAAATCAGCTCGCGCAGGTCGTTGGCGAGCGGCTGGCGCCGGGCGATGGTCAGTACCGCCTTTTCCTCGACGTCCCGCTGGAGGTTGTCGAGGCGCTGGTCGGCCGTGATGATCTTCTGGGCAAGGCCGGTGTCCCGGCGCACCAGCGCCACGGTCGAATCGCCGAGCATGCGCTCGGCCATGCCGCCCATTTCGGCGAGGCTGCGGCGGATGCCTTCGAGATCGGTATCGTAGGAGCGGACGATGTGGTCGGTCATGGGCGGCGTGTCCTCTAGATCATTAGCGCCGGTGCAGCGTCGTCGTTTTCAGGTCGGCATGCTCGACCCTCAGCCCTCATCCTCAGGAGCAAGCGAAGCTTGCGTCTCGAAGGATGCTCCGGTTGGTTCCGGAGCCTCCTGGACCATCCTTCGAGACGCCGCTCGCGCGGCTCCTCAGGATGAGGGCTGCTGGTTTGAAACCGGTCTTCAGCCGAACCGGCCGGTGACGTAGTCCTGCGTCTGCTTCTTGGCAGGGTTCATGAAGATGGTGTTGGTCGGCGCGAATTCGACGACCTCGCCCAGATACATGAAGGCGGTATACTGCGAGATGCGGGCCGCCTGCTGCATGTTGTGCGTGACGATGGCGATGGTGAAGTCGCTCTTCAGCTGCTCCAGCAGATCCTCGATCTTGCCGGTCGAGATCGGGTCGAGCGCCGAGGTCGGCTCGTCGAACAGGATCACTTCAGGCTTCTGCGCGATGGTGCGCGCGATGCACAGGCGCTGCTGCTGGCCGCCGGAGAGACCCATGCCGGAGCTCTTCAGCTTGTCCTTGACCTCGTCCCAGAGCGCGGCGCGGCGCAGAGCGCCTTCGACGCGGTCGTCGAGCTCGGACTTCGGCGGCTTCTCGTAGAGGCGGATGCCGAAGGCGACGTTGTCGTAGATCGACATCGGGAACGGCGTCGGCTTCTGGAACACCATGCCGACGCGCGAGCGCAGCTCGTTCACATCGACATCGTTCGAGATGATGTTGCGCCCGTCGAGCATGATCTCGCCGGTGGCCTTCTGCTCCGGATAGAGCGAGTAGATCCGGTTGAAGATGCGCAGCAGGGTCGACTTGCCGCAGCCCGACGGGCCGATCAGCGCGGTGACGTGCCGGTCGCGGAAATCGAGATTGATGTTCTTCAGCGCCTTGTGCTCGCCGTAGTAGAAATCGAGGTTCTTCACCGCGATCCGGACGGGCGCCTCGGCATCGAGCGTCTGCGGGGAGAGTTCAAGGGTCGAAAGCATCGACATGGTCCTCAAGGTCGGACGCGACCGGGTTGGATTCAAGTCTTATTTGCCGCCGGCGACAAAGCGGCGGGCAATGATCGAGAGCAGCAGGATCGAGACCGTGATGATCAGCGATCCCGCCCAGGCCAGTTGCTGCCAGTTCTCATAGGGAGCGGAGGCGAACTGGTAGATGGTGACGGGCAGGTTCGAGACGCCGCCGACCAAGGTCGGCGAGAACCAGAAATTGTTGTTCAGCGCGGTGAAGATCAGCGGCGCGGTCTCGCCGGCGATACGGGCGAGAGCCAGCAGGATACCGGTCACCATGCCGGCCTTGGCGGCGCGCCAGGTCACCGAGGTGATGACGACCGACGGCGGGGCGCCGAGGGCCGAGCCGGCTTCGCGCAGCGGGCCGGGCACGAGGTTCAGCATGTCCTCGGTGGTGCGCACGATGACCGGGATCGCGATGATGCCGAGCGCGACGCCGCCGGCCCAGCCGGAATAGCCGCGGAAGGGCTCGACCAGGATCACATAGACGAACAGACCGATCAGGATCGACGGTGCCGACAGCAGGATGTCGTTGATGAAGCGGATCAGGTTCGCGATCTTCGAGCCCTTGCCGTATTCGGCAAGCCAGGTGCCGGCGAGCACGCCGACCGGGGTCGCTACCGCGATCCCGAGAAAGGTCAGCACCACCGAGCCGACGATGGCGTTGGCGAGGCCGCCGCCCTGCGAGCCGGGGCCCGGCGTGACTTCTGTGAAGGTCGCGAGCGAGAGCCCGCCGATGCCCTTCACCAGCAGCATGCCGAGAATCCAGAACAGCACGAAGATGGCGCAGAAGGTGAAGCCCGTGGCGATGATCTTCATCAGCCGGTCGGCTGTGCGGCGGGACTGGCGCACGCGCCCCCAGGGGGTGTGGGGCAGTTCGCGCGGCGTGGAAGCGGTCGTCATGCTCATCTCTCAGGACCTCAGTAGCGCTTCACCCGGGCGACCAGGAGCCGCGCGATGACGAGGACGACGAAGGTGACGAAGAACAGGATGCAGCCCAGCGCGATCAGCGAGTTGAGCTGCAGGCCCATCGCCTCGTTGAACTCGTTGGCGATGCGCGAGGCGATGGTCGAGCCGGGATCGAGGATCGAGGCCGACAGGCGGTTGGCGTTGCCGACGACGAAGGTGACGGCCATCGTCTCGCCGAGGGCGCGGCCGAGGCCGAGCATGATCGCGCCGATGATCGAGACGCCGGCCTGCGGCACCAGCACATGGCGCACGACCTCCCAGGTCGTGGCGCCGATGCCATAGGCGCTCTCGCGCAGGACGGAGGGGATCTGCTCCAGCATGTCGCGGGTGATCGAGGCAATGAAGGGCACGATCATGAAGGCGAGGATGATGCCGGCCGTGAAGATACCGAGACCCGAAGGGGAGCGGGAGTAGAGGACGGTGCCGACGATCGGAATGCCCTCGACGAGGTTCGAGAGCGGGATCTGCACATAGGCCGCGAAGAGCGGCACGAAGACGAACAGGCCCCACATGCCGTAGATGATCGAGGGCACCGCAGCGAGCAGCTCGATCGCGGTGGCGACCGGCTTCTTGAACCAGCCCGGCGCCAGCTGGGTCAGGTAGACCGCGATGCCGAGCGAGAGCGGCACGCCGATCACCAGCGCAATCAGGGCCGTCGAGAGCGTGCCGACGATCGCCGGCCAGGCGCCGTACTGCTCGTTCTGCGTATCCCAGACGCTGGAGGTGATGAAGCCGAGGCCGAACTCGCGGAAGGCCGGCCAGCCGCCGATGATCATCGAGATCATGATACCGGCGAGCAGCACCAGCACGAGCAGCGCCGCGGCGAAGCTCGCATTGCGGAAGAAGAGGTCGAACCCCGCCTTCGGCGCCTTGCGGACGACCGGCCTTGCGCCGGGAACGTTCGTCATATCGGTTGCTGCGGTCATCCGCGGGGGCTCCGGTCTCGTTGCCGGGATTGCCATGGCCGGTCACCCGTCCCGATCAATCCCAGCCCTCATCCTGAGGAGCATCCTGCGGGAGGGCCAGTTGGGGCCGCCCCTCAGGATGAGGGCTTGAAGAGAGCGGCAAGGCGGGACTGGCCCGCCTCGCCTTGTCAGTTGGCAGCGATCAAAAGATCGGCTTGCCGGAAGTGTCGGTCACGCCCTTCCAGGCGCTGCGGACCTGATCCTTCACGTTCGCCGGCAGCGCGACGTAGTCGAGCTCGCTGGCGAGCTTGTCGCCGTTCTTGTAGACCCAGTCGAAGAACTTCAGCGCGGCCTGCGTCTCTTCCGGCTTCTCCGGCTTGGCATAGACCAGGATGAAGGTCGCCGAGGTGATCGGCCAGGCCTGCGCGCCCTTCTGGTTGTTCAGCGAGATGCCGAAGCCGGGCTGTTCCTGCCAATTGGCATTGGCGGCGGCGGCCTGGAAGGCCTTCTCTTCCGGCGCCGGGAAGTTGCCGTCGGCATTCTTCACCAGGGCATGCGAGAGCTTGTTCTGCTTGGCATAGGCATACTCGACATAGCCGATCGAGTTGGCGACCTGCTTGACCGAGGCCGAGACGCCCTCGTTGCCCTTGCCGCCGATGCCGACCGGCCACTGGACCGACTGGTTGGCGCCGATCTTGGACTTCCAGTCAGCCGAGACCTTGGAGAGATAGTCGGTGAACACGAAGGTCGTGCCCGAGCCGTCCGAACGATAGACCGGGTTGATGTTGGCATCCGGCAGGGTGACGCCGGCGTTGAGCGCAACGATCTTCGGGTCGTTCCACTTCTTGATGTCGCCCATGTAGATCTGGGCGATGATGTCACCCGAGAGCTTGAGCTTGCCCGGCTCGACGCCGGCGATGTTCACGGCCGGCACGACGCCGCCCATCACGGTCGGGAACTGGATCAGGCCGTCCTTGGTCAGGTCCTCGCCCTTGAGCGGGGCGTCGGTGGCGCCGAAGGCGACGGTCTTGGCCTTGATCTGGCGGATGCCGCCACCCGAGCCGATCGACTGATAGTTCAGGCCGGTGCCCGTCTCCTTCTTGTAGGCCTCGGCCCACTTCGCATAGATCGGGAAGGGGAAGGTCGCGCCGGCGCCGGTGATGTCGGCAGCCTGGGCGGAACCGGCAATCCCGGCGGCCACGGCCGCCAGAACGAGAATCTTGCGCATGGAGATGTCCTCTCTAGGTCGCTGTTTACAGCGCCCCTGTCAGAACACTTCCTATATGACGGCCGGATGACATGACGTCATGAAAACTGTCACAAAGCGTTGAGGCGGCGTTTCAGCCGCCTCAACGCCGGGCCTCGAAGCGCGGCAGGATCGCCTTGAAGGTCGCCCCCTCGCCCGGCTTGCTTTCGATCGTGAGCCTGCCGCGATGACGCAGAACGATGTGCTTGACGATCGCCAGCCCCAGGCCCGTGCCGCCCGCTTCCCGGCTCGCGGCGGTGTCGACGCGGTAGAAGCGCTCCGTCAGGCGCGGCAGATGCTCCGGCGCAATCCCCGGCCCGTCGTCACGAACATAGAAGCCGGCTTCGTCCTCGCCCGCCTCGACGGCAATCTTCACCTCGCCGCCCTGCTTGCCATATTTGATGGCGTTCTCGACAAGGTTCTCCATCAGCCGCAGCAATTCGTCGCGGTCGCCAGGGACCAGCAGCGGCTCGCGCGGCGTGGTGAGCGTCAGCGTGACCTCGCGCTCGCGCCCCATCAACGTCAGCGAGTCGACGATTTCACGCGCGATCCCGGCAAGATCGACCGGTGTGTCCGGCGCCACATGCGCGCGCTGCTCGATGCGCGAGAGCGAGAGGAGATCGTCGACGAGGCGCGCCATGCGCAGCCCCTGCTCGCGCATGATGCCGAGAAAGCGCTCGCGCGCCCGCTCGTCGTTGCGCGCCGGCCCCTGCAGCGTCTCGACGAAGCCGAGCAGAGAAGCGAGTGGCGTGCGCAGCTCATGGCTGGCATTGGCGACGAAATCGACGCGCATGCGCTCGATCACCCTCTGCTCGCTGAGGTCCTGGAAAGTGAGCAGCGTCGGCCGGCGCCGCCCGCCGCCCAGCGCCGCGACATGGATGCGGAAGGCGCGCTCGAACGGCACACGTTCGACCAGCTCGACGGTGTCGCGTCCGCCCTTATGCGCAACTTGCTCGATCGCATCGTTGAGATCGGGGTCGCGCAGCACCAGCGCCAGGAACTTTCCGACCTCGAGCCCCGGAACGAGCGCGTGCATCGCAGGGCTGAGGGCCTGCGCGATGCCCTGTTCGTCAAGCAGTACGACGGGGGCGCCGAGCGCCTCGATCATGGACCGCATCGTCGCGGGAGAGGTAGTGGCAATGTCGACCATGGAGCGCTCGGAGCCGGCCGGTTCCGCCGGCCAACCCTTCCTGAGCGGAACGAGAAGAGGCGTCAATTCCCTTCCACGCATCAGCCGGCTACGCTTCGCCTGAAGGGGAGGCCGCGATGGCAAAGAAATTCTCAGGTTCAAACCCCAACGGGTCGATCGCGCCGCCTGCCGGCAAGAACGGCAAACCGGCGAAGGCCGCCTCCAAACCCGAAGGCTTCGACATCGAGGCCGACACGCTGCCGGAAGCCATCGTCGACGCCGCCTATCACAGCGGGGACTACCCATACGGCAAGCGAATGAAGCGCAAGCGCTACAATCGTGAGCTCGAGCCGCTTCAGATCGAGCTGCAAAAGCTGACGCGCTGGGCCTCCAGGCAGGGCGAGCGCATCGTCATCGTTTTTGAGGGCCGCGACGGCGCCGGCAAGGGCGGCACAATCGGCCGCTTCACCCAGCATCTCAATCCACGCCAGGCGCGCACCGTCGCGCTGCCGAAGCCCTCCGACACCGAGAAGGGCCAGTGGTATTTCCAGCGCTATGCCAGCGAGATGCCGACATCCGGCGAGCTCGTCTTCTTCGACCGCTCCTGGTACAACCGGGCCGGTGTCGAACATGTCATGGGCTTCTGCAAACCCGCGGAAACCGAGAGCTTTCTGCACGAGGCCMCCGTCTTCGAGGGCATGCTGGCGCGGGACGGCATCCGCCTCATCAAGCTCTTCCTGACCATCGGCCGCGAGATGCAGATGACCCGGCTGCATGCGCGCTGGCACGATCCGCTCAAGCGCTGGAAGCTTTCGCCGATCGACTTCGAGGCCATCCCGCGCTTCGACGACTATTCCCGTGCCTTCGACGAGATGCTCGGCCGGACCTCGACAGACGCTGCGCCCTGGCATGTCGTGCGCAGCAACGACAAGCTGCGCGCAAGGCTCAACGCCATCCGCTATGTGCTGAAGGCGATCCCCTACGCGGATAAGGACGAAGCCGCGATCGGCAAGCTCGACGAGGAGATCGTCATCCCCGTCGCGCGTTATCTCGACCATGGCGGCGAGCCGGAGAGCTGAAGGCTTCCGAGCTCTTCCTCTCAGCCCTCATCCTGAGGCGCGCTTCGCAGCGCGTGTCTCGAAGGATGCTTCGCGAGGCTCCTGCACCATCCTTCGAGACGGCCCTTCGGCCCCCCTCGTGACGAGGGACGACGGAACGATCGCGGCTTCCCTCACGGCCCCATCATGTGGTTCGGCAGCCAGGTCGTCAGCGGCGGCCACAGCGTGATCGCCGCGAGCACGACCAGCAGCGGCACCAGCCAGGGCAGGATCGCCTTCGACATCGTCTCGAAGGAGACATTGGCGATGCGCGTCACCACGAAGAGCACCACGCCGATCGGCGGATGAATCGTGCCCAGGATCAGGTTCAGGATCATGATGATGCCGAACTGCACCGGATCGATGCCGAAGCTGTTCGCCGCCGGCACCAGGATCGGGATCAGGATCAGCATCGCAGCCAGCGCCTCCATGAAGCAGCCGACGACGAGCAGGATGAGATTGCAGACGAGCAGGAAGACGAGCGGATGCTGGATCGTCTCGACGATCAGCGGCGTCAGCGTCTGCGGCACGCGCGAGATCGACATGCACCAGCCGAGCGCGCCGGCCGCCATCACCAGCACGGCGACGAGCCCCATGGTCTCGACCGTGTCGATCAGGATCGGCCAGAGCTGCTTCACCTCCAACGTGCGGTAGACGAAGAATCCGAGGAAGAGCGCATAGAGACAGGCGACCGCGGCCGCCTCCGTCGGCGTGAAGATGCCGGAGAACATGCCGCCCAGGATCAGCGGCGGCGTCATCAGCGCGAAGAAGCCGCTGACGAAGGTTCGGCCGATCTCGCGGAAGCCCGCGAACTTCTCCTTCCGGAAGCCCTGCCGCCCGGCGATCATCGCGACCATCACCATCAGCGACAGCCCCATCAGCACGCCGGGAACGACGCCGCCGATGAAGAGGCGCCCGATCGAGACATCGGCTGTGACGCCATAGATCACCATCGGCAGCGAGGGAGGGATGATCGGGCCGATCGTCGCGGCGGCGGCCGTGATCGCCGCCGCCGTCTCCGGCCGATAGCCGGCCTTGCGCATCGCCCGGATCTCGATCGCGCCCGAGCCCGCCGCATCGGCCACCGCCGAGCCGACCATGCCGGCGAAGATCATGCTGGTCAGGATCGAGGCATGGGCATAGCCGCCGCGCAGCCAGCCGATCACCGAGGTCGCGAAGGCGACGATACGGTCGGTGATGCGCGCCGCGGCGAGGATGTTGCCCATCAGGATGAAGAGCGGCGCCGCGACGATCGGGAAGGAGTTCATCGCCTGCGCCATCTTCTGCGGCACGATCGAGGCCGAGAGATCGCCGATCAGCACGAAGGCGAAGGCCGCGAGCCCCATCGAGGCGAAGAGCGGGAAGCCGGCGAGGATCGAGAGCAGCCAGACGGCCGTGATCTTGAAGATCAGCGCGCTCATTCCGCCGGCTCCTGCAGCGTCGCCGCCACGGGCTCGTAAGGCGAGATCCGCCAATTCCGCAGGCTGCCGACGAATTCGCTGAACCCCTGCAGCGCCGTCACGATCCCGGCCAGCACCATCGGCGCGTAGAGCAGCCCCATCGACAGCGGCACGGTCGTCGCCTCTAGATCGTGGTTGGCCTCGACCAGATGCACGCCGTACCAGGCGATCAGCAGGCCGAAGACGATCATGGCGAGTTGCATGATTGCCTCGGCCGAGCGCCATCCGCGCGCCGGCAGCATGTCGTGGAAGAAGCGGATGCGGATATGCGCGCGGCGCCGGCTGGCCAGGATCCAGCCGGTCACCGCGACCCACAGCATCAGGAAGCGCGAGACCTCGTCGGTCCAGATCAGCGGCTCGCCGAGCGCCCGCGTGACGATGCCGAGCGTCACCGTGATCAGCAGTGCGACGAGGAGGATCGCAGCGATCAACTCCATCGCCCGGTCGAATACCCTGGGCAAGATCGTCATGCGGATGCCTCGTCTCGCTACCCGAAAGCCGAAGCTCAGCCCTCATCCTGAGGAGCGCTCCAAAGGAGCGCTCCTCAGGATGAGGGCTGAGCACAGAAGAAGGTCACAGCCCCTGGATTCGATCCCAGAGGCCCTTGCCCCATTTGCTCTCGAACTTGGCCGGCACGCTCGCCAGGACCGGCTTGCGGAAGGCCTCGTTGTCGGGCTTCGTCACCGTCATGCCGCCCTTGGCCATGCTGTCGGCCAGGCCCTTTTCCTGCTCCAGGATCTCGTTGTCCTGCCAGATTGCGGCCTTGTCGACGGCTGCCACGACGATGTCGCGATCGGCTTGCGGGATCTTCTGCCAGGCGCCCTCGTTCACGATCACCAGCCGCGGCGTGATGATATGCGCGGTCAGCACGAGGTATTTCTGCACCTCCGCCAGCTTGGCCGAGGCGATGGTCGGCAGCGGGTTTTCCTGACCGTCGACCGCCCCTTGGGAGAGCGCGAGATAAAGCTCGGAGAAATTCAGCGGCGTCGGCCGCGCGCCCCAGGCTTCCGCCATGGCGCGGAAGGTGTCGACCTCCGGCACGCGCAGCTTGAAGCCCTTCATGTCCTCGACCGAGTTGATCGGCTTCTTGCCGCTGGTGAGATGGCGGACGCCGTAATAGTTGACACCGATCATCCGCATGCCGCGCTTCTCGATCAGCGCCTTGTTGAGCTCGTCGATCAGCGGCGATTTCAGCGCCCGCGTCATATGCGCCGCATCTTTCCAGATATAGGGCGCCTCGATGATCGAGAGCTGCGGCACGAACTGGCCGAGCTGCGCTGCGCCTTCCGTCACCATGGTCAGGGCACCGCTCGCAACGGATTCGACCATGTCACGGGAGGAGCCGAGCTGCCCGTTCGGGAAGGACTGGACGTCGACGCGTCCGCCGGTCTTCTCCTTGATTTCGGCCGCCGCCTTAACCGCGCTCTGCGGCGAGGGATGGCTCGCGGGCTGGCCATCGGCCCAACGCAGCACCAGCGCCTGCGCTCTCAGGATGTTGGGCGCCGCGATCGCAGCCGTCCCCGCCGCCGCAGCGGCCATGAATTCGCGCCTCGTCTGCTTCTTCATCGCCTGTTCCCTCCGGGAAGCGGCCGGTTCTTCCGGCTCGTGATGATTGGTGGTGTCAGTACTGCATGGCCCTCGCGCGGGCGTTGCCGATATGGATGCTCATTTCGTCCGCGGCGCGTTCCGGGTCGCGGCTCTCGATCGCAGCGATGATCTTGAGATGGTCCTGCATCACCGGCACGAGGATGTGGTTCTGGATGCGCGTCTCGTATTGCCGGATCAGCCTGATCTTCAGCCAGGTTACGCGGAAGGCCTGACTGACGATGTCGTTGTCGAGATGGTCGATGATGGCTTCGTGCATCAGCCGGTCGACATCCTCGGCATCCTCGATCAGGCGCTCGTCGCCGCCGGCCTCGGCCCGGGCGATGATCGCCTCGTGGCGGGCGCGCTGCTCGGCGATCTCCGCGTCCGTCGCATTCTGCGTATAGAGCGCCGTCGCCTCCTTCTCCAGGAAGAGCCGGAACTGGAAGGCGTTGCGGATCAGGTTGAGGTCGACATGGGCGACCTGCATGCCGCGCTGCGGCACGGTCTTGATCAGGCCCTCCGCCTCCAGCCGCGGCACGAGCTCGCGGATGGCGCCGAGCGGAAAGCCCGTCATCGCGACGAGCTCGCGCTGGGTCACGAACTGGCCGGGCTTGATCTCGCGCGCCAGCAATCGCTCGGTGAAGGAGGCATAGGCGCGCTCCCTCAGCTTCAGCGGTTCGCCCTCGCGCGGTTCATGCTCCGGCTCGCTCACGATCCCTCCTTCCGGCATCCCTGTCAGGCAGCCTTTGCCTGCTTGATCGAATCGAAGGCCGCAAAGAGCCGCTTGCGGGTCGCTTCGTCCAGCGCTTCCAGCGGCGGACGCATCGCGCCATAGCCCGGATCGCCATGGATATGGCCGGTGAGCGCCTTCACCGCCGCCAGCACCGGATAGGAGCAGATCTCGTCGACCAGCGCATTCACCACCGGACTGTCCTTGCCCTCATAGACCATCGGGCGGAGCAGCTCCGGCACCAGATTGGCGACGCCGCAAATCGTACCCTCAGCGCCGTTGCGCACCGCCTTGGCGAGCTGGCGCTCGTCGCCGACCAGAATGGCGAGCTCGCCATGCGCCTTCAGCAGCGCTTCGGTGTTGGCATAGCTGCCGGACGAATCCTTCACGCCGATGACGAGGCCGGGGAACGCCGTCTTCAGCCGCTGCACCAGCCCGACGCTGATATCGACGGCCGTCACCGACGGGATGTGATAGAGCACGACATTGCGCGCCGAAGGCCCCAGCTTCTCGAAGAACTGCGAGAACCAGACATAGAGCCCGTCATCGCTGACGCCCTTGAAGTAGAAGGGCGGCGCGACGAGCAGGCCCTTTGCTCCGGCATCGAGCGCCAGCTGCGCCTGTTCCACCGCCTCATGCAACGAGGCAGCCGCGATGCCGGCATAGATCTGCTTGGCAGGATCGATCCCCGCCCCGATCAGCGCGCCCATCATTGCCGTCCGTGCCGGCAGCCCGAGCGCCGCCCCCTCGCCTGTCGTGCCGAACAGCGTGACCGAGTCGCAGCCTGCAGCCAGGACGTGACGGGCGTGATGGGTGAGACGCGGCAGGTCGACGCTGCCGCCCTCCCGCATTGGGGTCGTGATGGCACAGGAGAGGCCGAAGCGGGTCTTGTCGGTGGCCATGTGAGGGAGCTTTCAAGGCTGAATGTTAGCTGACATGTTAGTATGAAGACAGAAGCGCCCGCAAGCGCCC
Organism: Allobosea sp. 10N428; assembly: GCF_056394545.1. Lineage (NCBI taxonomy): Bacteria > Pseudomonadati > Pseudomonadota > Alphaproteobacteria > Hyphomicrobiales > Alloboseaceae > Allobosea > Allobosea sp. 10N428. The sequence continues at coordinate 180,931 of NZ_JBFTIC010000005.1, forward strand.
CGCATTGGTTTTGCTGGAGCATCGGACCGAAAAGTGGAATCCACTTCTCGGAGAGATCCGATGCTCGAACAATGAGCTCGGTCGCCATTTCGCGCCCGACAGGACGCGCGGCGATCTAGCCGTCCTTGAGGCCGCCGGCCGAGAGCCCGGCGACGATCTGGCGCTGTGCGATCACGGTGACCAGCAGCACTGGCAGCGTTACCAGCAGCGCCGCCGCCGCCAGCGGTCCCCAGGAGATCTGCTCGAAGGTCAGCGAGTTGTAGACGGCGGAGGGCAGCGTCCGGCTCGCCTTGCCGCCGAGCACCACCGAGAAGATGAAATTGTTCCAGGAGAAGATGAAGGCGAGGATGCCGCCGACAACGATACCCGGCTTCGCCAGCGGCAGTGCGACATGGCGGAAGGCCTGCCAAGTCGTGGCGCCGTCGATGCGCGAGGCATCCTCCAGCTCCATCGGCACGTTCTCGAAATACCCGATCATGATCCAGACGATGATCGGGATGGTGATCACGAGATGGGTGATGACCAGCGCCGTGATGGAGCCCACCAATCCCGTGATCTGAAACAGCAGGAAGAGCGGGATGAGATAGGACAGCGCCGGCGTCATGCGCGCGACCAGGATCAGGATCGCAAATTTATGCGCCTTGCCCCGCGCGATGCCGTAGCCGGCGGGCACGCCGACGAGAAGCCCGAGCAGAACCGCCCCGCCTGTCACCAGGATCGAGTTCCAGAGATAGAGCCCGAAATTGTTCTGCGCGAAGACGTCGACATAGTTCTTCAGCGTCGGCGGGTTCGGGATGAAGATCGGTGGGAAGGCGGTGTTGTCGAGCTCGTTCTTCAGCGACAGCGAGATCATCCAGAGGAAGACCAGCACAGCCGGCGAGACCAGCACGAAGACCGATGCCCAGAAGCCGAACTTTTTGGCGAAGCGGTTCATCACGCGTTCCACTTCGACTTCTGCCGCGCATAGAGCAGCAGCAGCGAAAGCATGATGATGATGATGAAGAAGATCACCACGACGGCCGAGGCGTAGCCGATCTTGTAGAACTGGAAGGCCTGCAGATAGAGGAAGATGTTCAGCGTTTCCGACGCCGTGCCGGGCCCGCCCTGCGTGATCACGAAGATCGTGTCGAAGGCCTTCAACGCATCGATGGTGCGGATCACGATCGCCACCATGATGAAGGGCCAGACCAACGGCAGCGTGATGTGGCGGAACATGTGCCAGTCATTAGCGCCGTCGATCAGCGCGGATTCATAGGGCTCGCGCGGCAGCCCGGCGAGGCCGCCGAGGACGATCAGCATCACCAGCGGCGTCCAGTGCCAGACCTCGACCATGACCAGCGTCGGGATCACCGTCGCCGGATCGTAGACCCAGCCCGAGGGGCCGATGCCGACGAGCGAGAGCAGGTAATTGAGCACGCCGAGCTGCGGATGGAACATCATCGTCCAGACCAGCGCGACCGCCACCGGCGTCGCCATCATCGGCATGACGAAGATAGTTCGCAGCAACCCGCGGAACGGGAATTCGCGGTGGAAGACCAGCGCCGCCGCGGTGCCGAACACGATCGGCAGCACCACCGCCAGCACCGTGAAGTAGAGGGTATGCCCCATCGACTCGATGAAGCGCGCATCTTTCGCCAGCTCGGCGAAGTTGCCCAGGCCGACGAACTCGACCCCGCCGCCGATCTTCCAGTCCTGGCCGGACATGAAGAGCGTGAACAGCCAGGGGAAGACGATGACAGCCGCAATCACCAGCACCGCCGGCAGCGAGAACAGCCAATAGCGCGGCGTGAAATCGTGTGATTCCGCGGCAGCTGGAGGCGCGGCACTGGCGAGACTTGCTGGCAGGGACGTGCTGGTCATGCGTCTGGAACCGTCATGCTCGGGCTCGGCCCGAGCATCTCTTCGAGAGTGCGCATTTGTCACGAGATGGCCGGGTCAAGCCCGGCCATGACGCTTGTTTTCCTCAGGCCTGCTCGCTCTTGGCGAGCACCGGCGCGAAGGTCTCTGTCGCCTTCTTGAGCTCGGCCGCGACATCCGCCCCGCCGATCGCATTGGTCAGCGCCACGCCGAACACGTCCCGGAACTCGGTGACCGGCACGATCTGCGGCAGGCCGGCCCGCGCGATCTTGGCCGAGGCCAGCAGGCATTCGAAATACTGCTTGCCGAATTTCGACTGCTGGATCGTCTCGGTGTCGAGATAGGCCGAGGAGCGACCGGGCGCACCGGCGCCGGCCTTGAGCATGGCGATCTGGTTCTTCTTGTTGGTCATGTACTGGAGGTAGAGCCAGGCTGCCTCCTTCTTCGACGAGCCGCGCGAGATGCCCATGCCATCGGCGAACATGCCGGCATAATGCGCCTTCGGCCCCGGCGGCGTCACGCCATAGCCGACCTTGCCGACGATGCGGGATTTCGACGGATCCTCCAGCGGCGTGGCGAACCCGATGCCGTCGAGCCACATCGCGGCGCGGCCCTGCATGAAGGTGGTCTGGCACTCGTTCCAGTTGAAGCCGACCTGCCCGACCGGGCCGGTCTCCTTGTTGAGCTTCTTGTAGAGCTCGGCCGCCCAGATCGCTTCGGGCGTGTCGGTGAGCAGCTTGCCCTCCGGCGAGACCGTCTCCATGCCCTGACCGAGCATCAGCGAGGTCCAGACCGGGATGTTGGCGTTCTTCAGGCCGCGCGAGACGAAGCCGGCAACGCCCTTCGCCGGGTCATGCAGCTTCTGCGCCGCCGTGAACATCTCGTCCATCGTCTTCGGATAGGCGACGCTCTTCGCGTCGAAGAGCTCCTTGTTGTAGTAGATCATCCAGTAGTCGACGAAGAACGGGAGCGTATCGAGCGCCCCGTCCGCCTGCCGCGCATAGGCGACCGGGCCGGCGCCGAAGTCGGCAAAGTCGAAATCCGGCGCGGTCAGCGCGGCGTTCTTGATGTAGGGCTCGAGGTTCTCGAACCACTTGCCCTTGGCCGCCATGCGCTTCTGCACGTGCAGCGAGATGCCGCTGACGTCGAAGCTCGGCTTGCCCGAGGCGAATTCGATCACCGCCTTCTGGCGCTGCTGCTGCTCCGGCACCTGCTCGGAGGAGACCTTGATGCCGGTGAGCTCGGTGAACTCCTTCTCCGCCGCCTGCATCAGCTCGGAGCGCGGGTTCTTGACCAGCAGCACGTCGATCGACTGTCCCGAGAACTTCTTCCAGTCGAACGCTCCTTGCGCCTGCGCCTTCCGCAGCACGAGCGGCGAGGCGAGCGCGGCAGCGGCACCGCTCAGAAGGACGCGTCGGGTCGGCTTGAGAATGCTGTCGGTCATCGGCGTCCTCCCACGGACTATAAATGCCGCCCTTTGCGGGCTTGCCTTCGCGCGGGATGTCCTGAAGCGGCGCTTCCGCCACCCGCGATCGGGCTGGACGCTAATCCGCTTTCGAGCCGGTTGCAAGCTAACATGTTGGCGTGCACATAGTAGCACCACGCCGGCGCTGCCCGGTGCCGAGCCCGCCCGCGAGAGCCGCCCGTGAAGAGCCCGCCCGTGAAGAGCCCGCCCCGCATCGATTCGCACCAGCATTTCTGGCGGCTCGCCCGTGGCGATTATGGCTGGCTGACGCCCGCGCTCAAGCCCCTCTATCGCGACTTCGGGCCTGCCGACCTCGCCCCTCATCTCGCCGAACAGGACATCGCGTCCACCATCCTCGTCCAGGCCGCGCCGACCGAGGCCGAGACGCGCTTCCTGCTCGATCTCGCCGCCGCCACGCCCTTCGTCGCGGGGGTAGTGGGCTGGGCCGATTTCGAAGCGCCCGATGCCCCCGCCCGCATCGCCTCACTCGCCGCCGACCCGCTGCTGGTGGGCTTAAGGCCGATGGTGCAGGACATCCCCGATCCGCACTGGCTCGCTCGTCCCGACCTCGCCTCCGCCTTCGCGGCGATGAAGGCGCAAGGCCTCGTCTTCGATGCCCTGGTGAAGCCGCCGCAGATCCCGGCGTTGCTGACTCTCCTCGACCGCGAGACGGAGCTCCCCGTCATCGTCGACCACGGCGCCAAGCCCGATCTCGCCGGCGCCGACCTCTCCGACTGGCGCGACGGCATCGCGGCGCTCGCCGCCCGGCCGAACACTACTTGCAAGCTCTCCGGCCTCGTCACCGAAGCCGGGCCGGGCTGGACTGACGCGACGCTGGAACCGGCAGTGTCACAGCTTCTCGCCTGTTTTGGCCCGCAACGGCTGCTCTGGGGCAGCGACTGGCCGGTCGCGACGCTTCGCTCCTCCTACGGCCAATGGCACGCCGCGGCCGAACGCCTCACCGCCGCGCTCAGCGAATCCGAGCGCGCCGCGCTTTTCGGCGGCAACGCCGCACGCATCTATCTCGCGGACAGGGGGCGCCGCCCGTCATGCTGAAATCGCTCGATCCCGTCCTCTCTGCCGATCTGCTCTGGGTGCTCGCCGCCATGGGCCATGGCGACGACCTCGCCCTCGTCGACGCCAACCACCCGGCCGAAACCATCGCCAGCGCCACCACCAGCGGCCGGCTGATCCGCCTGCCCGGGCTGACGATGCAGCGCACTGCGCGCGCCATCCTCTCGGTGCTGCCGATCGACGATTTCGAGCCTGAGCCTGTCAGGCGCATGGAAGTCGTCGGCGATGCCGCCGCGATCCCCGACGTCCAGCGCGCGGTGCAGGCCGAAATCGATGCGGCGCTCGGCCGCCCGGCGCCGCTGGCCGGCATCGAGCGCTTCGCCTTCTATGAGGCGGCGCGGCGCGCCTTCGCGGTGGTGCAGGTCGGCGACCCCCGCCCCTATGGCTGCTTCCTGCTGCGCAAGGGCGTCATCGCCGGCGTGCCGGGCTAGAGCATCGGACCGAAAAGTGGAATCCACTTTTCGGACAAATCCGATGCTTGAACAAAGAGTTAGATCGCCACTTCGCGTCCGGTAGGACGCGCGGCGACCTAGCCGGCGCCTCACGCCCCCTTGGCGACGGCCTGCTTCAGCCGCGCGACGGCCTCGGTCGCGCCGGCCTTCACCGAGACGTCCAGCGTCTCGCTTTCGCGCTCGATCATCTCGATCAGCGCCTCCGGCGTGATCGCGGCCCGCGCCGCGGTGAGCTTCAGCACGGCATTGGCGAGGATGTTGGGCCAGAACGCCGCCCCGCCCTTGGCCAGCCCCTTGGCCTTGCGGCCCTCGAATTCACGGGCGAGCTGTTCGGGGGTCTTCTTGGCCATGGTCTCGTTACCTCCAAGCAATTCCAGCAAAAATGCGAAGCGGTTTTGCTTCCGGAATTGCGACAAAGCGAAAGGCTTGAGCTTTGGAGGCGAACCCTGTTCGCCGGACATGCTCTAGCGGGATGAGCCGCTGCCTATCACGAAATGCCGGCCCCGCCTTCCCCCTCCGGCCAACGATCCCGCAGCCGCACTGCCCTGCCCGCGCATCGGGGCCGCGACAATCGCATTTGCAAGCGGGCGCGACGCAAGGCAGGAGCGCCGCTTGAGGCAGGCCTGTGATGCGGCTGCCCGTTCAGGACAAGACCATGCCCCGCCTCTCCCGCGTTTTGCTCGGCGCCTTCGCCGGCCTCCTCATCCTCGCCGCTCTGGCCGCCCCGGCCACTGCCGGGATTACCGACCGAGAGCTGAGCTGCGCCGACTATCTGAAGTCCGGAGCCCATCGGAAGAGCGAATACTCCGCCGCCGTTGCGGAAAAGATCAGGGCCTTCTGCGCCGCTCACCCGAAGATGAAGGCTGTCGATGCCGAGATGACGATGACGGGGGATTGAACGGGCGGGACTTCCCTTCTCCTCGACCAAAAGCCCTCTCTGCGTCATGCTCGGGCTTGACCCGAGCATCTCTTCCCGAAGGAGGCTCTGGCGCCTCTCCTGCCCGAGATTCTCGGGTCTGCGCTCCGCTCCGCCCGAGAATGACGCATGGGTTTATCCCGCTCGCGCTTCCACGCGGCGGGTTCGAATGAGGGGCAGCGGAGCGCCGCGAGGCGCGAGGTATCGGGCCGCTTCCATTGAGCCAGGATGCGGCGCGGAAGGATTGAGCCACCTTCCGCACGCCCCGTGGCGCTCCGCTCATCGGCGATTTCGGACTCCGGGCCGCGCTTATACGGCTGGGCTGCTAGGGATCGGCGGGCTCGGACGCCAGTTCCCCTCATCGGGTCGTCGCGTCCCTGCCGTGCCGTCCGTCACCGGCCGAGCCTTCCCGCGAGCTCCTCGCACAGGGATCGTAGTATCCCCAGGGCGGTGCCCCGAAGCCTCCCGGGAGTGGGTCGTAACCCCACCCGCAGGCGCCGCCCCCGTCCCTACCAACGGCATACCTCCGGATGGCTGCCCCTCGGGGACGAGGTGGGCCGAGGATAGGCGCGGTTTGCGCGGGCGGGGATAAGTTTTCGCGAAGGAACCGCGGGGACCCCTCTCCCGCATCGACGTCGGCTGTTGCCGACTTCGACACTTTGAGTGCTGATCTCGGGCAAGCCCGAGATCAGTAAGAGACAGGGGTGAGGGACCGCCATTGATCGTCGAGGCGAACGTGTTCAGCTTCCGCTCGATGACAACCGAACGGCGCCAATTCGCCAGGCAGCTTCGGCGGCACGCAACCGAGCCGGAGGAAGTCCTGTGGTGGCTCCTGCGAAACCGCCAACTCGACGGCCTCAAGTTCCGCCGACAGGTTCCCCTGCTCGGCTACACTGTCGATTTCATCTGCATCGACCGAAAGCTGATCGTTGAGATCGATGGTCGCCAGCATCGCTGGGAAGCGGACTACGATGCCGCGCGAACCACTGAAATCGAGCGGCACGGCTTCACGGTCATTCGCTTCAGCAATGCCGAGGTCGTGGATGACAGGGACGCGGTCATTGCCGCCATTCGCAGGGCGATTGGCGGATAGGGCGCCCCGCTCGCCGCGGCCTTCCCGCGACCGCTCCGAAAAAGGCGCGGGGAACCCTTCTCCCGTGTGGGAGAAGGGCAGGGATGAGGGCCTGCGCTATCCGACAAGGGCCGCAGCGGCGCCGTTGCGCCTCAATGATAAGCGGCGGTCCCTCACCCCTGCCCCTCTCCCATCCGGGAGAGGGGTTCCCCGCGCATCATTCGGTTTGGGCGGTGCCCCGAAGCCTCCCGGGAGTGCGTCGTAACCCCACCCGCAGGCGCCGCCCTCGCCCCGGCCTTCGGCATACCTCCGGATGGCTGCCCCTCGGGGACGAGGTGGGGTGAGGATAGGGGCGGGGCGTGAGGGCGGGGATAAGATGAGGCGCTAGTCGAGCAATGCTCCTCAAACAAAGAAATTTAGCGCATCAAATCAAGTAACTCTAACTGTCTTTCTCGATTTTTGAATATATTGCCCGGATAAGCGTCTGAAAAATACTCAGCTATAATCAGGTTTAATTCAGATAGAATACCAAAAGTTAATTTCTTTGCCTCCAATTCAATCGGCTCAATCGAATCAGTTCCCGATACCCTTTGAGAACCCAGAGCATTGAAAACACAAAAAAGTATAAACCTATTCGCATGCACAGAGGTCAATTTCTCACGGCCGGACAGATCATTTCCCTTATCAATTAAAGCATCGTCAACAGCGTTCATCACTTTAATTATTCTTGATAAATACAAAGCAGTCGTATTACCGTTAAAGAGCTTTATATATGGCTCTTTCTTGGTGTTTTCCCAAAGACCGCTTATATATCGCTTGGCTGCAACGGCGAGCCTTAAGTCGCCGGAGGCGCAAGCAGCAGCAATCGTTGCAGAGCGAATATTGAATCCCTGAGATCGATCCGGATCCTTATCTCCACGCCTGTAGGAATACATCAATCCAATCTGCGAAGCCTCGCGGCGGATTCTATCTTGGTTCGGATCGGCAGCAACGAAATCGACCGGATTTAGATCATTTTGCGTATTATTAGCGCTGGTAACATTCGGAGCAAAATCTTCCTGAGTATCACTGATTGATATGACCCTAAGGTGAACCCTAACTTTGGATAAATCGGCGCCAAATTTTCTAGATCTGTGCAATGAAGTAATAGTTTGAGCTCCATTTATAACGCTAATCTTACTAACGTCAAATACGCCACTCCCCGTATCAGGGCCGCCGATTGGCTGCTTGTCTACGGAGTCACAAATCGCAGTTATGCCGTTATTATAGTACCAGAAATTCTGAGGCTCCTTGTGAGCAGTAGCCATAATGCCATCGTTAACATCGGATTTCTCGATACCGTACCGAAGATTTTCCGCGAAAAGCTTGTTTCCGTGCTGCTCAAACCAATCCGTCACGTCTAATGCCGCCACCGATCCATAAACAGCCCGATACGGCTCGATCAACAATCCCCAATGGGCCAGCATTACCGGCAGATTTATATTTTCTGGCCGCGTGTTCGAGCGCGCAACACGGGCCGCTTGAGAAACCCTAAATTGCTTAAACGTCAAAAAATCGTCAGTGTACTTATTTTCTTGGGCTAAAAATTCAGAAATCTTTGTTGATATATTTTCAGAAATATCGTTTTCACTAGTATGCGCCAATATCATTACGACATTTGTGTCGATATTTCCAAGCTGAGATTCTATGTCGGCTCTATATTTCCATCATCAGCGCCGCCATCCGTTATACAAGACGCGGCCTCTGAAGCATTTATTCCCACTTCGTCCATCAAGCACAAAGCAAGAAAAGCTCTTGTTATAAAATATCTTTCCTGCTCATCTTTTTGTTTATTTTCGACATCCGAGAGGTCAACCAGCCCATCAAAAATGTCATGGAGTCGAGCAATAATTTGAGAAAGAATTAGAGGCGTCTTTGTTTTTTCTGCTTCCTGCTGCACCATCATCCCCCCGAAAAGAATCGCAAGTTCCTCATCGTAGCTTAACGTGCGGATACAAGCCTAGCCACACTTCAGGGACTGCCTTCTAGGCCTCTCATGGCTTGACTCCCCCCGCCCTCCCATCCTACCCCCATCGACGGGACACGCCCCCCCAACGGGGCGCGCCCATCTGTAAGGATGGAGACATCGATGGCGAATACTGCACCTAGCATGCGTCCGCGCGTGCCTAATTTCTCGTCCGGCCCCTGCGCCAAGCGCCCCGGCTGGGCCCTCAAGAACCTCTCCGACGCCCCGCTCGGCCGCTCGCACCGCGCCAAGATCGGCAAGGACAAGCTCAAGCGCGCGATCGACCTGACGCGCGAGGTGCTTGATGTTCCCGCCGATTACCGCATCGGCATCGTGCCGGCCTCCGACACTGGCGCCGTCGAGATGGCGCTCTGGTCTTTGTTGGGCGCCCGCGGCGTCGACATGGTCAGCTGGGAAAGTTTTGGCGCCGGCTGGGTCACCGATGTCGTCAAGCAGCTCAAGCTCGCCGACGTCCGCACCTTCGACGCCCCCTATGGCGAATTGCCGAACCTCAAGAAGGTCGACACCAAGAACCGCGACGTCGTTTTCACCTGGAACGGCACCACCTCCGGCGTGCGCGTCGTCGACGCCAGCTGGATCGCGGATGACCGCGAGGGGCTGACCATCTGCGACGCCACCTCGGCCACCTTCGCCCAGCGCCTCGACTGGCCGAAACTCGATGTCGTCACCTTCTCCTGGCAGAAGGTGCTCGGCGGCGAGGCCGCGCATGGCATGATCGTGCTCTCGCCCCGCGCCGTCGCCCGGCTCGAAAGCTACAAGCCGGCCTGGCCGCTGCCGAAGATCTTCCGCATGACCTCGGGCGGCAAGCTGATCGAGGGCATCTTCACCGGCGAGACCATCAACACCCCATCCATGCTCGCGGTCGAGGATTATATCGACGCGCTGGAATGGGCGCAGAAGGTCGGCGGCCTCGACGGCCTGGTGAAGCGCGCCGACGGCAATGCCCGCGTCATCGCCAAGTTCGTGCGCGAGAACGACTGGATCGACTTCCTCGCCGTGAAGCCGAAGACGCGCTCTAACACATCAGTGTGCCTGAAGTTCACCGATCCGGCCGTGACGGCGCTGGCGCCTGACGCACAGGCCGCCTTCGCCAAGCAGGTCGTCTCGATCATCGAGAAGGCCGGCGCCGGCTACGATCTCGGCCATTACCGCGACGCCCCTCCGGGCCTGCGCATCTGGTGCGGCGCGACCGTGCAGTCGCGCGACGTCAAGGCGCTCATGCCCTGGATCGAATATGCCTTCGCCGAGGCCAAGGCGGCGTTGGGCAAGAAGGCGGCGTAAAGAGCGCTTCACCCTGTCATTCCGGGGCGCGGGCTTTCGCCCGCGAACCCGGAACCCACGACCGGGCGAGCCCTTTCCACCGCTTCATCCAGAACCGCAGCGTCGCACCCCGTCGTGGGTTCCGGGTTCGGCTTCGCCGCCCCGGAATGACAGGCGGGGGCGCCCTCCCCCTTCTCAGCGCCGAAACGCTCCCCGTGCAGCGCGGCGCCAGCCGGAGCCTCCCATGCCCGCACCGAAAGTCCTGATTTCCGACGCCCTCTCCCCCGCCGCCGTCCAGATCTTCAAGGACCGCGGCATCGACGTTACCTTCGATCCTGCGCTGGGCAAGGACAAGGACAAGCTCGCCGCCGTGATCGGCGAGTATGACGGCCTCGCCATCCGCTCGGCCACCAAGGCGACCGCCAAGCTGCTGGAGCAGGCCAAGAACCTCAAGGTCATCGGCCGCGCCGGCATCGGCGTCGACAATGTCGAGATCCCCGCCGCGACCGCGCGCGGCATCATCGTGATGAACACGCCCTTCGGCAATTCGATCACCACCGCCGAGCACGCCATCGCCATGATGTTCGCGCTCGCCCGCCAGATCCCCTCGGCGGATGCCTCCACGCAAGGCGGCAAGTGGGAGAAGAACCGCTTCATGGGCGTCGAGATCACCGCGAAGACGCTCGGCCTGATCGGCGCCGGCAATATCGGCTCGATCGTCGCCGAACGCGCCATCGGCCTGAAGATGCGCGTCATCGCCTATGACCCCTATCTGTCGCCGGAACGCGCCGTTCAGCTCGGCGTCGAGAAGGTCGAGCTGGAAGACCTGCTGAAGCGCGCCGACTTCATCACGCTGCACGTCCCGATGACCGAGAAGACCAAGAACATCCTCTCGGCCGAGAACCTCGCCAAGACCAAGAAGGGCGTGCGGATCATCAACTGCGCTCGCGGCGGTCTCGTCGACGAGCAGGCGCTGGCGGACCTGATCAAGTCCGGCCATGTCGCCGGCGCCGCCTTCGACGTGTTCTCGCAGGAGCCGGCCGAGACGAACCCGCTCTTCGGGCTGGAGAACGTCGTCTGCACGCCGCATCTCGGCGCGAGCACCAATGAAGCGCAGGAGAATGTCGCCCTGCAGGTCGCCGAGCAGATGAGCGACTACCTGCTCAAGGGCGCCATCACCAACGCGGTCAACTTCCCGTCGATCTCGGCGGAAGAGGCCCCGCGCATCAAGCCCTTCGTCGATCTCGCCGAAAAGCTCGGCTCCTTCCTCGGCCAGCTCACCGAGGCGCCGGTCAAGGGCATCCGCATCGAGTATGAGGGTGCGGTCGCCGCGCTCAACCTCAAGGCGATCTCGGCTGCCGCGATCACCGGCGTGCTCAGGCCCTTCCTGCCCGAGATCAACATGGTCAACGCCGCGCTGATCGCCAAGGAGAAGGGCATCGTCGTCGAGGAACTGACCCGCGAGGTCGCCGGCAACCTCGAAAGCGTCATCCGCATCGTCGTCGAGGCCGAGGATATGCCGCGCCATGCGTCCGGCACGGTCTTCCATGACGGCAAGCCGCGCATCGTCGAGATCCGCGACATCGCGGTTGACGCCGAATTCGCGCCGCACATGCTCTATGTCCGCAACGACGACAAGCCAGGCTTCATCGGCCAGTTCGGCTCGCTCTTGGGCGCCGCCGGCGTCAACGTCGCGACCTTCGCGCTCGGCCGCGACAAGCCGGGCGGCGACGCGATCTGCTATGTCGCCGTCGACGAGCCGATCTCGGACGAGCTGCTCGACAAGATCCACGAGATCCCGATGGTCAAGCGCGCCCGGCGCCTGCGGTTCTGATCGTGCTCAACCCACTGCGGGCCATCGTCGCCTCCCGCTCGGAGGCGGCGCTGGCGCCGATCCGCTTCGAGGTCCGCCGCGACGAGGCGGCGGGCCTCTGGTACGCCATGGACACCGGCGAGCTCGGCATCGTCACCGAAGCCGAGTCCCTCGACGCCCTGCGCGAGCGGCTGAAGCAGCTCCTGCCGGAATGCTTCGGCATCGAGGACTGCCCGGTGGAGCTTACGCTCTGCGACGATGAAGCGCCCGTTCAGTCCGTCGACACCACGATTTCCGCGCTCTCCAGCACATAGCGCGCGAACAGGAAATCCCTGATCGCGACGATCTCGTCGCCGCGCCATTCCAGCGTCACGAAGTAGAGCGGCCGCCCGTCGCTGTCCTGTGCGTCGAGCATCAGCACGGCCGGTTTTCCGTCCACGAACCCGGACGCGCAGCGCCAGTGCGTGGCGGTGTCGTAGCGCCCGAAATAGGGCGCCACCTCGTTGCGGCCGCTGAGTTGCAGTCGGTTGACGAGATCGAGCCGGACATCCTCCGCCAGCATCGCGCGAACCGCGTCGAAATCATGCGCGTTGAACCGGGCGACATAACTCTCCAACCGCACGCGCTCGGCCGGCGCGAGCTGCGGCGCCCGTGTGTCTCCCGGCTCGTGCGCGATCTCCGCGAGCCGTTGCCGCCCGCGCTGCAGCAGGCCTTTGACCGCGGGCGGGCTCAGTTCCAGAAGCTGCGCGATCTCGTCGACCGAGAAATCGAGCACGTCGCGCAGCGTGACGGCGCTGCGTTGGGCGACCGGCAAGCGCGCGAGCGTCTGCAGGCTCGCCCGTGTCGCGAGCGGATCGAAGCCGACCTGCCGAGAAACCATGTCTTCCTGATCCTCGCGTTCCAGCTCCGCGCGGCGGGCACGGCGCCGGAGCGCATCGAGCGCGGCGTTATGCGCGATGCGGAACAGCCAGCCATCCGGGTTTTCGACGGGAGCGGCGTCGCTCCAGGCTTCGGCAGCTTTCAGGAGCGCGTCCTGGACGACGTCCTCTCCTTCGACCGCCGAGCCCATCATCCGGGCGCAGTAGCGGTGAAGGCGCGGCCGCAGCCGCGCGATCGCCTCGCTGAATACGCTCCGCGCGGCACCGCCCGCCACTCTGTCAGCCATGGGAAAATCCGATGTCGCATAACATCGTCTCGACGGTGGCCAGGGAGCCGATCCGTCCGACATAGGCCTTGAAATACTCGGTTTCCCGGAACGCCGCGATATCGTCGGCGCTGCGCCAGCGCGAATAATTCACGACCCGTCGGCCGTCCCGACCGACCAGAACCGAGGACGAGAGCGACCCCGGCTGCTTGCTGAAGAAGTCTTCCGTGCCTTCGCGCAAGATCTCCGCAAGCCGCGGCTGGTCGGCGGGCTGCACGGTGAAGACGTTGACGAGCGCGATGCTGTCGCCCGCCGCGGATGTCTTGGTTTCCATGGCAGTTCCTTTGTCCCGGGCGCGAGAGGGCATGGATAGGGTGAGGTTGCCAGCAAAGCCCGCCGCCAACGCGGCCCGGCGCGAGACGTCGTTCTTCGCCATATCGCAAACCTCCATTTGCCGGACACCATTCCCGCCCAGTTAAGGCGCCGGCACGGCATCCATCTTCAAAGACGAATGCCGCACGCGATCGGAACCGCGGCGGCATGTTTTTCTTTCGATAAGCCCCGCTGCGGCTGACGGATTGAGCCAACCTGCCGCCGCAAGGCTGCCGCAATGTCCCTCCCCTCTGATGGCCTCGCCATCAAGGGACCGCCCCATGCCTGCCCGCCTTCGTCTCGCCGCCGCAGCCCTGGCCTGCCTCACCGCGTTCCCCGCCCTCGCCGATTGGGACAAAGCCAGGCTCGACAAGGAGATCGCCGCGATCGAAGGGCAGGCGAAAGGTCGGCTCGGTGTCGCGCTGATCGATCTCAAGGATCGCAAGCAATGGTCCTATCGCGGCTCCGAGACCTTCCCGCTGCAGAGCGTGTTCAAGCTGCCGCTCGCCGTCGCGGTGCTGCAACAGGTCGAGGCCGGCAAATTCAGGCTCGACCAGCCGATTACCGTGACGCGCCTGGATTTCTCGCTGTTCAACAGCCCGCTCGCCAAGGCCTTCAAGGGCGAGCGCAACGACTATCCGCTGAGCGAACTCGTCCAGCTCGCCGCCGGCCAGAGCGACAACACCGCCGCCGACCTGCTGATGCGCGAGATTGGCGGGCCGCAGGTGGTGACGAAGATGCTGCGCGATGGCGGCATCACCGGCATGTCGATCGACCGCTACGAGCGCCAGTTCCAGCCCGAGATCTACGGCCTGCGCGGCTTCGCCTGGGGCGAGACGGTCGACGAGAAGCGCTTCCGCGCCGAACTCAAGGCCCTCAAGCCGGAAGTCCGCATCGCCGCGCTGTCGAAGGCGCTGAACGACAAGCGCGACGCTGCCACGCCGGAAGCGAGCGCGCTCTTCCTCGAGGGCTTCGCCAAGGGCACCTGGCTCCGCGACCCCGCCCATACCGCCTTCATCGAGAAGATCGTCGCGGAATCGAAGATCGGCGCGGACCGCGTCAAGGCCGGGCTGCCGGCAGGCTCGCGCTTCGCCCATCGCACCGGGCTCGGCCTCACCACGGACGGCATCAACCACGCCAGCAACGACATCGGCGTCGCGACGCTGCCGGACGGACGGCGCTTCGTCATCGTCGTTTATCTCGCCGGCTCGCGGGCCGATCCGAAGGAGCGCGACGCCGCCCATGCCGCCGTCGCGCGGCTCGCAGTCTCGGCATTGCGCTGAGGCCGCAGATGTCGGGGCGTCATGCCCGGGCTCGACCCGGGCATCTCTGGCAGAAGAAGCACCCTGCCCTGCGAGAGGTTCTCGGGTCTGCGCTTCGCTTCGCCCGAGAATGACGGCGGTTGCAGACGAAAGGGCTCGTCTACCGCCCCAGCCGCTCGGCGATGAAGATGCCGCCGAGCACCAGCGCGAGCGCCACCGCGTGATAGACCCCGAAGGGCTCCCCGAGGAGCAGCACGGCGAGGATCGGCGCGAAGACCGGCACGAGATTGACGAAGACACCGGCCCGCCCCGGCCCGATCAACTCGATCGCCCGCATGAAGGACAGTTGCGACAGGATCGAGGGGCCGATCACCGTGAAGGCGAGGATGGCCCAGCCCGTCGGGCTCGGCATGTGGAAGCGGCCCATGGCGATCTCTGCCGCGAGCAGCGGCAAGGAGAACAGACAGGCAAAGGCCGCGGCGACCGTGAAGAAGACGAGTTGCGGCATCGGCGGCCGGCTGCGAACCGCGACCGTGTAGCCGGCATAGAAGACGCAGGCGAGGATCATCAGCAGGTCGCCCGGGACGAAGCGGAGATTCGCGAGCACATGGACATCGCCGCGGCTCGCGGTGACCACGACGCCGAGCAGAGTGACGGCGACACCGAGCGCCTGCATGACGCCGATCGGGATGCGATAGGCGATGAATGCGCCGAGTAGAACGAAGACCGGGATCGAGCCTTGCAGAATGCCGATATTGATCGCCGTCGTCGAATAGGCCGCCACATACATCAGGGTGTTGAAGACGGTGAAGCCGGTGATGCCGAGCAGGGCGATGTAGAGCCAGTGCGCCTTGATCTGCGGCAGATGCTCGGCGATCTGCCGCCGCAGCAGGAAAGGCATGATCAGGCAGACCCCGATCCAGCGAAAGGAGGTCAGCGCCATCGGCGAGATGTTGCCGACCGCAAAACGGCTGGCCACGGCATTCCCGCCCCAGATCAGCGTCGTCCCGATCATCAGCAGATAGGCGTTGGTCCAGGCGCGTTGCAGCCAAGTCGGGGAAGGGTGCACGTTTCCGCCCTGTCGCGAGAATGGGCACATGCAATAACCTTGCGCGAGGCCCCTCTTCTATGAGATCGGGCGCAAGCCTGCCCATCGCCCTGCGCATCCCCTGCGGAAATCCCCCGATGATCCAGACCAGCTCTCGCCCGCTCCGCCTGCTCTTCGTCGACGGCAACACGCACGAGCATCGCGAAGGGCTGCGCAAGGCTTATGGCATGGCCTATGGCGAGGCCTACGCCGCCGAGATCGCGGCGATCGCGCCCGGCATCGTCTCCGACATTTGTCTCCCGGCTGATGAGGGCGCCAACCTGCCGGACGCCGCCGGGCTCGAATCCTATGACGGCGTCTTCCTCACCGGCTCGGCGCTGCATATCTACAAGGCCGAACCGGCGGTGACGCGGCAGGTCGAACTGATGCGGGCGATCTATGCCAGCGGCACCCCCTGCTTCGGCTCCTGCTGGGGCATTCAGATCGGCTCGGTCGCGGCGGGCGGCACCGTCACCGCCAATCCGAAGGGGCGCGAGGTCGGCTTCGCCCGCCGGATCACGCCGACCGAGGCGGGCCGGAACCACAAACTCCTCGAGAGCAGGCCATCGGCCTTCGACGCCCCGGCGATCCATCTCGACACCATAGCCCTGCCCGCGCATGGCACGACCATCCTCGCCTCCAACGCCTACAGCCAGGTGCAGGCGGCCGAGATCAGGCACAATGGCGGCACCTTCTGGGGTGTCCAGTACCATCCGGAATTCCCCCTGAAGCAGGTCGCCTCCATCCTCGGACGCATGGTGCCGCTCCTGATCGAAGAAGGCTTCCGGCGGGACGAGACCTCGACCCAGGCCTGGCTCGACGATTTGCGCACGCTCGACGCCGAGCCGGCCGCCCGGCAGGATCTCGCCTGGGCGCATGGGCTCGACCGGGAGGTGCTCGACACCGAACGCCGCGTCACCGAATTGCGCAATTTCGTCGAACACCGCATCAAGCCGCACGCCAGCACGCGCAGCCGCGCCTGAACCGCCTCACCCTCGATCCGCCTCGCAACCTTGCCATCGCGACGGTCGATGGCTAGGTACGCGCCAGCGAGGCCACGACCTCCCCCACCCTGGGCAATGTGCCGGGACGACCCGGCAACTCATGGGGGACCGCTATGGCGTGGCTCTACCTGTTTTCGGCCGGCATTCTCGAAGTCGTCTGGGCTTTCACCATGAAGCAATCGGATGGGTTTTCCCGCCCGGTGCCGGCGGCGATCACCATCGTCACCATGATCGGCAGCTTCGCCCTGCTCTCGCTGGCGATGCGCACCCTGCCGCTCGGCACGGCCTATACGATCTGGACCGGCATCGGCGCGGTCGGCGCCTTCATCGTCGGCGTCACCGTGCTCGGCGAGGCGCTGACGCCGATGCGTATCGCAGCGGCCATGCTGATCGTCTCAGGCCTCGTGATGATGAAGCTGTCGGCGCACTGATCGCACTTGCGAAGATGGCCCTGCGCTTCCCAGCCGGCCGGGCCTCGCCGATCCTTCAGCTTCTCTCGACGGCGAGCGCCGCCGCATCGAGGGCCGAGGCGATCGCTTCGGCGGCGGGCTCGTCGAGCCCTCCGCGCCGCAACCTCAGGCGCAGGGCGATCTTGAGATTTTCCGTGGCGCGCGTGACGCGCTCGGGAATGCCATCTCCGGGAGTTGCCGCGCCGGCCGCGCTTACGCGGGCCAGGAGGCTGTCGAGCGCCGCCTGGTTGGCGACGAGGAACGCAGCTCCTTCCGCGGTGACGAGGAAGTTCTTGCGGCTTCCGCTCTCATCCGCGATGCGGGCATAGCCCATGTCTTCGAGCCATTGCAGCGTCGGATAGATCACGCCGGGGCTCGGCGTGTAGCTGCCGCCCGTGCGCTCCTCGATGCCGCGCATCAGGTCGTAGCCATGGCGCGGCTGCTCGGAGAGCATCGCGAGGATGAGCAGGCGAAGCTCGCCATAGTCGAACATCCGGCCGCCATGCCGGCCTCTGCGGCCGCGGCGCTCATGTTCATGATGATGATCGTGGTGGTGGCCCCGACGATGCTCGCGCCTATCGCGGAGGGCGTCGGGATGACGGTCGTGACCGTCTCTGTCTGTGTGCTTCATGCCCACGAAAACTATATCGCGATATATCTCAAATCAAGATATATCGGAATTACATTTTGGTAATCCGCGGCAAAGGCTGTCGCCTGCGGGGGAGCCCGCGGCGTTCGCCGCCCTGGCCGATGATCCTGCAAATGCAGGACGCTCGATCCGCTCTCGCTTCCTATCCGCATTCCGGCCAAATTCGGCCTTGGGCGCGCCGGATTCGGCAGCGCTCATCGTGGCCGCGTGACTGCGATTCCGGGGGATGATGTCGTGAAGAATTATATTGCCGCCGCCCTGTTTCTTGCTCCGAGCCTCGCCAGCGCGGCCGAGACCGAGCTCGCGAGCCGGATCGACCGGGTCACGATCTATCCCGACGGCGCCGTGGTGACGCGGCTCGGCAAGGCGGAGCTGCTGCAGGGCGTCTCGCAGGTCGTCCTGCGCGGTCTTCCGGCGACGATCGACCCCGCCTCGATCCGCATCGAGGGCAAGGGCAGCGGCGCCTTCTCGGTCGGCGCCGTCGATGTCCGCACCACGCCGGGCGAGGCCAAGCCGGTGCTCGATACGGTGCTGGAGGACAAGCTCAAGGCGCTGCGCGACGACAAGGGCAAGTTCGAGAGCCAGATCGCCGCGATCGAGGCCAAGCGCGCCACCATCGAGCGCTTCGCCCAGACCGGCCCCGACAAGCTCGGCCCCGACGGCAAGGCCCTGCCGGTCAACGACTGGCCGGCCGTGTTCGAGGCGATCGGCACCGCGTTGGTCAAGGTCCAGGACGAGTTGCGCGGCGTGCGCAATCGCCTTTCCGACGTCGAGGCCGAAATTGCCTCGCTCGAGCGCGCGCGCCCACAGGCTGGCCGCCCCGGCGCGCCGAAGCGCGACGTCGCCATCGCGGTCGAGGCGCCGCAGCCGGTCGCGGCCGAGTTCACCGTGAGCTATCGCGTCACCGGCGCGAACTGGACGCCGACCTACGAAGCGCGGCTGACCACGACGGCCGAAAAGCCGGAGATCGCCCTGACGCGCCGCGCCGAGATCCGCCAGCGCAGCGGCGAGGCATGGGACGATGTAGCGCTCACGCTCTCGACCACGCGTTCGGCCGGCGGCACGCGCGCGCCCGATCTCTCGCCGATGCAGGTCGCCTTCTTCGAGCTACCCGCCATCTATGAAAGCCGCGCGCGTGTCGGCGCGGCACCTGCTGGAATGGCCGCCGCGCGCGCCAAGGCCGAGGCCGAGGCGCTGGCCGCGCAGTCGCAGCGCGCCATCACTCCGGCCCCCGCGCCGGCGCGGCCGGCCGAGGTCGAGGTCGCGGCGATCGAGGCCGGCGCCTATCAGGCCAACTTCCAGGTGCCCGGCCGCGCCTCGATCCCCCAGGATGGCTCGCCGAAGACCGTGGTCCTCACCCAGCGCAAGGCGGAGGCGACGCTCGCCGCCCGCACCGTGCCCGAGCTTGAGCAGAAGGCCTATCTGGAAGCCGGCTTCGTCCATGAGGAGGAGGCCCCGCTCCTGCCCGGCCGCGTCGCGCTGCATCGCGACGGCAGCTATGTCGGCATGGGCCAGTTCGGGCTGGTGGCGCCGGGCGACCGGCTCGAGCTCGGCTTCGGCGCCGACGACCGGATCAAGGTGAGCTATGCCCCGGTGAAGCGCCGCGAGAACGAGCCGACCTGGCTCGGCCAGAGCCGCACCGACCAGCGCGAGTTCCGCACGGTGGTGAAGAGCCTGCATGCGAGGCCGGTGAAGGTGACGGTGCTCGGGCGCATCCCCTACTCGGAGAGCACCGCCATCGCGGTCGAGACCATCGCCGCCCAGACGACGCCGCCGACCGAGAAGCAGGTCGGCGACCGCCGCGGCATCTCGGCCTGGACCTTCGACCTCGCCCCCGGCGCCGAGAAGGAGCTCAAGCTCGCCTACCGCATCAAATGGCCGGGCGATCGGGAACTCTCCTATGACGAGCAGCCGCTGCCGAAGTGAGCCGGTCCCCCAGGCTTCATTCCCTGGCGAAGCGAAGCGCAGACCCGAGAAGCTCAGGCCGCACCGAGCGCAGGAGCCACCGGCCGCAATAGATGCTCGGGTCAAGCCCGAGCATGACGGCGCCCTGCCTCAGACCGCCATCTCCACTTCCCGCCCCCGGCCGAGATCGGCCATCCAGGTCCGGTATTTCGGCTGGACCTTGAGCTGATGGGCGTAGTGCCGGCGAAGCGCCTCGGTCAGGCGCCCGCTCCGGCCGAGTTGCTCGTCGGCGAAGCCGATCATCACCGAGTTCGGCCAGGCCTGCGGGCGGATATGGCGCAGCCTTTCGAACAGCGCGTCCTCGCCCTCGGCGGGATCGGCCTGGGCCATCAACGTCAGCATCGCCGCCGTGGAGCGCGAAATGCCCATATGGCAGTGGACCAGCAGATGCCCCTTCACGCGGGCCGCCGCCGTTTCCTGCAAGCCCTCGCCGAAGCGAAGAACCTCATCGACATGCCCCGGCTCCGGCATGATCATCCCGGGTCGCGGATCGATGATGTCGTGGAAGCGCAGCGTCACGCGATGATGCTCGCCATAGGTGCCGAAGGCCTCGATCTCGGCGCGGTCGGGATCGAGCACCGAGAGCACATGCGTCACCTCGCGGGCGCTGTTGCCCGGCAGTTCCTCGATGCCGCAGATCGTCAGGGTCGAGATGGCAAGGGTCTTCATGGCATGGCTCCGCTGCTGAGCCCGTCGCCTAGGTCCGTTCCACCGGCAGCGCAAGCGCCGGAAACGACGGGCACCCCGTCAAAGCTGCGGCCGGCATCTCCGACGCCGGCCGCATTGATGTCTTACTCCGCCGCGATCGCCCGCAGGCCCTGGCCGAGCTCCTGGTCGACGAGGCCGACCCAGTAGCGCACGCCGTCCGGGATGATCGCGTCGTTGAAGTCGTAGAGCGGCGTATGCAGGCCGACGAAGGAGCCGTCGGGATTGACGCCGTTACCGATGCGCATGAAGGCGCCCGGCCGCACCAGCATCATCTCGGCGAAATCCTCGCCGCCCGTGCCCGGCCGCAGCTGGCCGTTGACATGCTCGGCGCCGACGGCAGCGGAAGCCGCCGCGACCGCGACCCGAACCTGCTCGGCCTCGTTGACCAGCGGGCTCGTGCCGCGATGGTAATGGGCTTCCGCCCTGCAGCCCCAGGCCTGGGCCGTCGCAGCCGCAAGCTCGGCGATGCGCTGCTCGACCGTGTCGCGCACGTCCTGCGAATAGGTGCGGGCCGTGCCGCCGATGACGAGCTCGGAGGGGATGACGTTCGAGGCGTTGACGTCGCCGCCATGGATGTAGCCGACGCTGATCACCGCAGTGTCGAGCGGAGCGACATTGCGGCCGATGATGCCCTGCAGGCCGAGCACGAAATGCGCCTGCGCATAGGTGATGTCGGTGGAGCGGTGCGGCTGCGAGCCGCCATGACCGCCGACGCCGTGGAAAGTGACCTTCCACGAATCCGCCGCCGCGAGGAACGGGCCGACCGTCGTGCCGAAGCTGCAGGCCGGCATGCCCGGCGTATTGTGCAGCCCGTAGATCGCGTCGCAGGGGAAGCGGTCGAACAGGCCATCCGCCAGCATGGCGTTGGCGCCGCCGCGGCCTTCCTCGGCCGGCTGGAAGATCAGGTTGACGGTGCCGGCGAAATCCCGGTTCTCGGCGAGGTACTGCGCGGCCGCGAGCAGCATCGTGGTGTGCCCGTCATGGCCGCAGGCATGCATCCGGCCGTGGTTGCGCGAGGAATAGGGAAGGTTGGTGGTCTCTTCCAGCGCCAGGCAGTCCATGTCGGCGCGCAGGCCGATGGCGCGTTCGCCCGGCTGGTTGCCGCGGATGACGCCGACGACACCGGTCTTGCCGACAGCCTCCGTGACCTCGACGCCCCATTCGCGCAGCTTGTCCGCGACCAGCTTGGCGGTGCGCACCTCTTCCAGGCCGAGTTCGGGATGGGCGTGGATGTCGCGGCGGATCGCCGTGAACGCGGCATGGTGCTGGCCGAGCCAGTCGTCGAGCTTGGTCATGATCGATGAATTCCCCTCTCCTGCGGCATCGGGAAGCAGGCTGGGCGCGATGTCCCGATCCGCTGCATAGCCCTTACGCCCGATTGCGGCAGCATTACTGCGCAGATGCTGCAGACCCGCCATGCTCCGGTGTTTTGTCCCGCAAGATCAAGGCTCCCGCGCCATGAAACCTTGACCTGCGGACCACATTGGCCCATGAGGGCTTGCAAGGACCTGCCCCGAACCCCGGCCTTGCGCCGGGGTTTTGCATTTCCGTGGGTGCTTGCGCGGTCAACGCGGAACAAGCAGGGAAACCTCGCTCATGGCGAATGTTGTGGTGGTCGGCGCCCAGTGGGGCGACGAGGGCAAGGGCAAGATCGTCGACTGGCTTTCCAGCCAGGCCGATGTCGTGGTCAGGTTCCAGGGCGGCCATAATGCCGGCCATACCCTCGTCATCGACGGCGTCACCTACAAGCTCTCGCTGCTGCCCTCCGGCATCGTCCGTCCGGGCAAGCTCTCGGTCATCGGCAACGGCGTCGTCGTCGATCCCTGGCATCTCGTCGAGGAGATCGGCCGGCTGCGCGCCCAGGGCGTCGCGATCTCGCCGGATAACCTTCGCATCGCCGACAACGCCACGCTGATCCTGCCGCTGCATCGCGAGCTCGACCATTTCCGCGAGACCTCGAATGCCGGCATGAAGATCGGCACGACCAAGCGCGGCATCGGCCCGGCCTATGAGGACAAGGTCGGCCGCCGCGCCATCCGCGTCATCGACCTCAAGGACCCTGCCCTGCTCGAAGCCAAGATCGAGCGGCTGCTGGCACACCACAACGCGCTGCGCCGCGGCCTCGGCATCGGCGAGGTCGACGCCAAGGAGCTGTTGACCCAGCTCAAGGCGATCGCCACCGAGGTGCTGCCCTATGCCGACACAGTCTGGGCACTCCTCGATGCGCAGCGCCGCGCCGGCAAGCGCATCCTGTTCGAAGGCGCGCAGGGCGCGCTGCTCGACGTCGACCACGGCACCTACCCCTTCGTCACCTCTTCGAACATCGTCGCCGGCCAGGCTGCGACCGGCTCGGGCCTCGGCCCCTCCGCCGTCGGCTACGTGCTGGGGATCGCCAAGGCCTACACCACCCGCGTCGGCGAAGGCCCCTTCCCGACCGAGCTCTTCGACGAGATCGGCGAGCTGATCGGCCAGAAGGGCAAGGAATTCGGCGTCGTCACCGGCCGCAAGCGCCGCTGCGGCTGGTTCGACGCGTGCCTCGTCCGCCAGACGGTCAAGACCTCCGGCATCGACGGCATCGCCCTCACCAAGCTCGACATTCTCGACGGCTTCAAAGAGATCAAGGTCTGCGTCGGCTACAAGCTCGACGGGCAGATCCTCGAACACCTGCCCGCCGGCCAGGCCGACCAGGCCCGCGTCGAGCCGATCTACGAGACCATCGAAGGCTGGCATGGCTCGACCGCCAACGCCCGCTCCTGGGCCGATCTGCCGGCGCAGGCGATCAAATATGTCCGCCGCATCGAGGAGCTGATCGGCGCCACCGTCGCCGTGCTTTCGACGAGCCCGGAGCGCGACGACACGATCCTCGTCCACAATCCGTTCGAAGGGTGAGCTTGCCCTTCGAGGGTTGACGCGGCCCGTCATCAGCGACAAGTGAGGCCAATGGCCGATTTCTACCCGATCCTGGCGCGTGCCGTCGCCGGGCTGCCCGACAACTCCGCCGAGACGCGCCGCTCCATCTACGACCGGGCGCGGACGGCCCTGGTCGCGCAGCTGCGCGGCCTCGACCCGCCGCTGAGCGAGGCCGAGATCATGCGCGAGCGCCTGGCGCTCGACGAGGCCGTCGCCCGGATCGAGGCGGATTACGAGGTGGCACCGGCCGAGCAGCCGGTCGCCGAAGGTCCCGTGATTCGCCCTGTCGAGACTTCCCCGCAGCCGCCGCGCCCGCCCGAGCCCAAGAAGCAGCCGGCATTCGCCCCGCTGCCCGCCCCCGCCGGCGAGGATGAGGGCGAGCCGCTGCCTGAGCCGGCCGCGCCACAGGCCGCCCGCCCGCGCGTGCAGCCGCCGCGCGAATCCCGGGTAAAGCCCGGCCATATCCGTTCCGCCGTGGTCGGCGGCGTCGTCGCGATCGCGGTCGCGGCGATCGCGGCCACCGCGATCTATGTCCACAAGCTGAAGCCGCAGGACGCAGCCCGCCCGAACGKCGAGGCAAGCACCCAGCAGGCGCAGCCGGCCCAGCCTGAAGGCAACGGCAAGATCGCCGACCGCGTCGGCGAGCCGGCCCAGGGCCGGACCGGCAGCAATACGGCGAGCGCCTCCCCGGGCGTTCCGGTCCCGCAGCCGGGCGGCGAGATCGCCGTCGCCCAGCGCGCCATCCTCTACACCGAGGCTCCCGAGAACCCGCAGCAGCCCCGGGCCGTCACCGGCCGCGTCTTCTGGCGCCTCGACAGTGAGAGCGCCGGCCAGGGCCGTCCGGTCGAGACGATCGTGCGCGCCACCGTCGAGATTCCCGATGCCGGGCTCAATCTCGACTTCACCGTCCGCCGCAACACCGATTCCGCCTTCCCCGCCTCGCACATCATCGGGCTGCGCTTCACCAACAGCGGCGACCCGGCGTCGCAGGCGATCAAGGAAATCGGCGTGCCGCAGTTCAAGACCGAGGAAGGCGAGCGCGGCGCACCGCTCTCGGCCATCAACTCGGCGCTGGGTGACAATCTCTTCGTCGCCGCCTTGTCCAACGTGCCGGTCGAGGTCGAGCGCAATATCGATCTGATCCTCAACCGCAGCTGGATCGATATCCCCGTGCTGTTCACCTCGGGCCGGCGCGGTATCATCACCTTCGAGAAGGGTGTTTCGGGCAGCCAGACGCTGACTGACGCCTTCAACCGCTGGCGGTAAGCGAGCCGTCATCCTCGGGCGCAGCGAAGCGCTGACCCGAGGATCGCCAGACAAGCGAAGCAGCCGTTTCCTTCCGCAAGAGATGCTCGGGTCAAGCCCGAGCATGACGGCGCAATACCGTCAGCTTTTCCGCTGCGCCGCGAAGCACGCGGCTGCCCTGAGCACATCCGCCTGCGGGCCAAAACCTGCAAGCGCCGCCACCGCAGCCTCGCTCAGCCGGTCGCGCTCGCGCTTGGCGCCGTCGAGGCCGAGCGCGCCGATCAGAGTCGCCTTGCCCTTGTCCTCGTCCTTCGCCGTCGCCTTGCCCATCCGGGCGGCGTCCGATTCGACATCGAGGATGTCGTCGGCGACCTGGAAGGTCGCGCCGAGCGCGCGGCCGTACTGGCCGAGCGCCACCAGCGCCGCCGCATCGGCACCACCCAGGCGCGCACCGATCTCGACGCTGGCAGCCAGCAGCGCCCCGGTCTTCATCGCCTGGAGTTGGCGGATCGTGGCCTCCGACAGCGAGCCGCGCTGCGCCTCGAACCGTCCCTCGGCGGCAAGGTCCAGCATCTGGCCGCCGACCATGCCGCCGAGCCCGGAGGCGCGCGCCAGCGCGCTCACCAGCGCGGCCCGCACGGCGCCGTCAGGATGGGTCGCCTCATCGGCGAGAACCTCGAAGGCCAGCGTCAGCAGCGCGTCGCCGGCCAGGATCGCGGTGGCTTCGTCGAAGGCCTTGTGCACCGTCGGCCGGCCGCGGCGCAGATCATCGTCGTCCATGGCCGGCAGGTCGTCATGGACCAGCGAATAGCAATGCAGCAGTTCGACGGCCGCGCCTGCCCGCAGCCCCTGCTCGGGAGCGGCTCCGAGGAGCCGGGCCGTCTCGACCGTCAGGAAGGGGCGCAGGCGCTTGCCGCCGCCGAGCGCGCCGTGGCGCATCGCCGCAACGAGGCGTGGCGGGCGCGCGATCTCTCCCTCGGCCGGCTCGGACGCGAGCAGCGCCTCGAGCAGCGCCTCGATGGCCTCCGCATTCTGCGCGAGCCGCCGGTCGAGGTCGCCATGGCTGGGCGGAGTGGTGACGGAACTCATGCGCGGATCTCGCGTTCGCTGCCGGGACGGGGGCCTTGCCGGACGATGGCGGCATCGTCAAGCTGCGCCGCCATGACGCAGGACATCACGGATCGGCCGATCGACCGGCGAGGAGGGCGAAGCAACGTGCTGGGCAGGTTCATCGGCCTTTGCGTCAGGCTCGCCTGCTGGCTGCTCCTTCTCCTCGCCGTGGCAATCCTGCTCTACCGGGTCGTGCCCGTGCCCTCGACGCTGATGCTGGCTCGCTGGCTGACGCTGCGCCCCGTCGAACGCGAATGGGTGCCGCTGGCGCAGATATCTCCCAATCTGATCCGGGCCGTCATCGCCGCCGAGGACCAGCGCTTCTGCAGCCATCGCGGCGTCGACTGGATCGAGCTCAACGCCGTTCTGGAGGATGAGGACGGCCCCAGCCGCGGGGCCTCGACGCTGACCATGCAGACCGCGAAGAACGTCTTCCTCTGGCCCGGCCGCTCCTATATCCGCAAGGGGCTGGAGATTCCGCTGGCGCTGGCGATCGACTTCGCCTGGGGCAAGCAGCGGGTGATCGAGGTCTATCTCAACGTCGCCGAATGGGGCCATGGCCTGTTCGGGGCCGAGGCCGCCGCGCAGCGCTATTTCGGCAAATCCGCCGCACGACTCAGCCCAGCCGAAGCTGYGCGCCTGGCGGCGGCGCTGCCGAATCCCTTGCTGCGCGATCCGGGGCGGCCGAACCGGGGGCTGCAATCGGCCGCCGCGCGCGCGCAGCGCCGGCTCGGGCAGCTGGGATCGCTCGGAGATTGCGCGCTTCCCGACTGATCCCGCCGTCATTCCGAAGAAATCCGGATTCTGCACTAGCCATCGCTGCCCCGGCGGTGTATGGGCAACGCCTCATGAGATTGATCCGTCGCCGTGGCGGAGGCGTGGCCTTATGGCCTGCGTCCGAACGGTGGCACGATGGAGAGTACAATGGCCGTTCCGAAGAGAAAGACGTCGCCGTCGAAGCGTGGCATGCGCCGCTCGGCCGACGCGCTGAAGCAGCCCACCTATATCGAGGACAAGAACTCGGGCGAGCTGCGCCGTCCGCACCATGTCGACCTGAAGAGCGGCATGTATCGCGGCCGTCAGGTCCTCAAGGTCAAGACCGAGGCCTGAGCCGGATGCGGCAGCGATGCCGCACCAGCGACGATCAATGCGAACCGGCCGTGAGGCCGGTTTTTTCTTTGCGCGCTTTCCGTCAGCCCCGGGGAGACGTGCGCGGCCGCGGCAGCCGGCCCCTCGGCAGCAGTTGCGCCGCTGCCCGGTAGCACCCGGCGGCTGATTGCGGGGTCGTTATCCCCTTGCGCGCGAAAGGGCCGATCTCCGCCCGCGCTGCGGCAGCCTGCAGCAGCAGCAGCGCAGATGACTCGACATGGGCTGCATCGCGCCCCGGCCAAACTCGGGCCTCCACCATGTCTCACTCCGGCACAAACTCAATGTGACGGCGTGCAAGCTGCAATCCGGTGGCCAGCCTTAACGGCGCGTTAATCAAAATTGCCGCATCGTTTCGAGGCACTTCCTACCATCCGGACGGGCGACGAAGCACCAGGACGGCGCTGCGTGGCCATCCCTCTGAGGCCGAGCGATGCCCACCCCTTCGATCTTCAGCTTCCAGAACGGCGGCCCGGTCGACCCCCGCAGCATCCTCTCCTCGATCGGCGAAGTGGTTTACGGCTGGGACGTCCAGAGCGACGCGCTCACCTGGGGCCCGAATGTCGCCGAGGTCCTGGGCCCGATCCCGGCACCGACGCTGGCGCGCGGCCTCGCCTTCGCCGGCCTCGTCGAGCCCGGCAGCGGCCCGAGCCGCTATGATGCGATCTTCGGCTCGAGCGAGCGCGACCAGGGCGACGGCGTGATCTATCGCACCCGCTATGCCGTCGACCTCGCCGGCCGCAAGATGTGGGCCGAGGATACCGGCCGCTGGTTCGCCGGCACTGATGGCCGCCCGGCGCGCGCGCGCGGCATCCTCCGGCTCGAGCGTGCCGCGCGGGCCGACGAGCTGGAGCGCCTCGGCAACGAACTCTGCGACCGCCCAGCCCTGCTGGAGCGTATCGACGCGGCGCTCAAGGAGCAGCCGCCGGCCGAGCGCCCCGTCGTGATCCTGGTGGCGGCGATCGACGAGCTCGCGCGTCTGAACGACGATTTCGGCCATGAGGCGACCGACGAGATCATCAGCACCGTGCATGAGCGGCTGCGCTCGGTCACGCGCCGGCGGGACCATCTCGTCCGCTACGCCGGCAACAGTTTCGCGATCCTGCTGGTCGGCTGCCCGCAGGACCAGATCGAATCGGCCGCGCGGCGCTTCATCAAGATCGTCGCCCAATCGGCGATCGAGACCGCGCGCGGCATCGCGCTCGTGCGCCTGCGCGTCGGCGCCGCCAGCGCGCCGGAGCTGGGAACCCATGCCGGCTCGCTGCTGACCGCGGCCGAGGGCGCCCTGGCCGCAGCCCGCGCCGGCGCCATCGACACCGCCGTCACCGCCAAGCCGCGCCCGCGCCGCGAAGCGGCGTCCGACCAGATCGGCTTCGACGTGCAGGCCATCGCGGCCCTGAACGAGAGGCGCGTGCAGCTCGCCCTGCAGCCCGTGGTCAGGGCCGGCTCGCGCGAACCGGCCTTCCACGAGGCGCTGCTGCGGGTCGGCCAGGACGAGACCGGGCTCTACTTCTCCTCGGCCGAGCTGATCCCCATGCTGGAACGGCGCGGCCTCGTACGGCTGTTCGACCATCGCGTGCTCGAGCTCGCCATGGACATGCTGTGCGACGACCCCGCCCTGGTGCTGTCGGTCAACGTCTCTCCCCGCTCGCTGACCGATCCGGAATGGTTCGACGCCTTCGTGGCCTGCACGGCTGCCGCCAGAAGCGAAGCTTCACGCCTGATCGTCGAGGTCACGGAGACCGCGACGATCGAGAACCCGATGCGGGTGGCGAAGCTGCTCGGAGGCATCAAGGCGCAGGGCGCGCGCATCGCCATCGACGATTTCGGCGCCGGTCACACCTCGCTGCGCCATCTGCGCGCTTTCCCGATCGACATCCTGAAGATCGACGGCGCCTTCACGCAGAATCTGCGGCGTTCGACCGACGACCGCTTCTATGTCCGCACGCTCATCGATCTCGCCGGCCATCTCGGCGTCGAGACGGTGGCGGAATGGGTCGACGACGAGATGCAGGCCGCCATGCTGCGTGACTGGGGCGTGACCTATCTGCAAGGGCACCTCGTCGGCCGTGCCGAGCTGCATGCGCCGGTGCAGCAGGCACAGCGCCGGAAGCTCGCGGCCGGCTGACGTTGCGATATGTACCCCCCGATGGCAGTATTCGCGCGCTTGCGCACCTTTGCAGAGAGGTCATCAGATGAGCCTCCGTGCGATTATCCCCGCCCTGTTTTCGACATCGACGGCGCCGGTTGCGGCGTCCGCGCAGCAGGCGCAGCCGATCACGCGCCGCCGGGTTCTCCGGCGGCCACAATCACCATTCCGGCCAATCGGCACCCGTAGAACTGGAGGCAATATGGAGCATCGCGGTACATTGCCAGTTTGGGCCTGCTGGATCGCCGGCCTCAGCGCCGTCGGTTTCGCGTTGGCCGCGGGCCCGGGCACGACCGGAAGCGCATCGGGCTGGGTGTTTCCGGCGGCACAGGCAGCCGAAGACCTGCCGCCGGAAATGATCGCCGCGCAAATCCGCACGCAGGGTTTTGCGTGCGACAAGGCGCTTAACGCGACGCGAGACGCGGAGCGCTCCAGGCCGGACCATGCGGTGTGGATTCTCAAATGCGGCAACGCGACGTACCGGGTGAGCTTCGCCCCCGACATGGCGGCGAAAATCGAGCCGCTGCAATAGGCGCCCCATCTTCGCCGATCGGTCCACCGGTGGTCGCAACGTGCAAAGCATGACGGAACTGCTGCCGGTAACGCCTTCGATCGATCAGCTCGGCCGCATCATCGCCAATGTCGCGGCCCCGGCATTCCTGCTGGGCGCCGTGGCCGCTTTCATCTCGTTGCTGATGGTCCGGATCAACCGCGTGATCGACCGCTCGCAGTTCATCCATTCCATCCCCGAAAGCGATTCCTCGAAATCCTTCCTCCGAGCCGACCTGCCTCGCCTGAGACACCGGGCCGCGCTTTTGAACAGAGCGTTGTTTTGCGCCATCGTGTCGGCAATATTGACGGCGCTGATCATCATCGTCGCCTTCATCAGTGCATTTCTGCACTTCGCCCATGAATATGGCGTCGCGCTCCTGTTCATCGCGGCCCTGCTGATGTTCTGTGCCTCTCTCATCGATCTCGCGCGCGAGGCTCGCATTGCGCTTCACGACAACGACCTGCGCGCGTGAATGAAGGCCGCTTGGATCGGCGTGCAAACCCCGCGGAAGGGCCTCTGGAGAACTGCAAGCGAAAGGCCTGCTAAGGCCGGCCTGGAGCCCGGCGGCGAAGGTCTGCTTGCCGGAAATCTCCCAACGTCAGAGCGTCGCGCGCGTCAGGCCTGACGGCCAGCTTTCGCCGATGTCAGATTCCGCCCTGCCGGGGCACCCGCCGCATCGATCCTCATTGGGCAATGAAAAGCCGCGCCCTCTCCTGCGAGGGCGCGGCTCAAATTCGTCCGAAGCGGCTCAGCGCGTACGGGACAGCTTGTCGAGACGCTCGCGCATCTCGTTGAGCTCGCGCTTGAGATCGGTGATCTCGTTCCCGCCGGACTGGGCGGCGGCCGGCTTCGCGCCTTCGGCCTCCTGACGGGCCTGGGCCGCCGCGGTGAACGGGTTGAACAGCCGGAACGCTTCGGTGAACATCTGCATGTTCGCACGCGTCTGCGCCTGGATGGCGTCGAGCGCATTGCCGCCGAACGCCGTCCCACCGAAGGCCTTGGCCATCTGCTCGCGGAACTTGTTCTGGTCCTGGGTAAAATTGTCCATCGAGAATTCTAGGTAGCGCGGCACCAGCGCCTGCATGCTGTCGCCATAGAAGCGGATGAGCTGCCGCAGGAAAGCGATCGGCAGTAGGTTCTGCCCGTCCTTGGCTTCCTCGTCGAAGATGATCTGCGCCAGCACCGAACGCGTGATGTCCTCCCCGGACTTGGCGTCGTAGACGGCGAAATCCTCGCCCGCGCGCACCAGACCGGCGAGATCCTCCAAGGTGACGTAGGAGCTGGTACCTGTGTGGTAGAGACGCCGGTTGGCGTATTTCTTGATGACGGTTGGTTCTTTTTCGCTAGCCATCGGTCCTACTTGACGTTGTTCCGCGGCCACGGTTGATTCCGGCATGCTCGGCGGAGCGGTCTCCCTGCCCCGACGATAGACTGTCGGTGCTGCACCGCAAGCTCTTTGAGCGCGCGCCGCAAAAATCTGTCGGAAGTGAGGCGCGGTCTGCGACTTTCGTCGCCTCCCCACAACCACGCACGCGCCGTCGCGGTCTCGAATTCGCTGCTCACCCGTCTTGACGGCGTCGCAACAGGCTTCGAAGGTGGCGGGGAATGGTGCATCGGCGGGAGCGGTGCAGCAGCAACAACAAGTGAGGACCCTCTCATGGCAGATTCGGATATCGTGATCGTCGGCGCTGCGCGCACGGCGGTCGGCGCCTTCAACGGTGCCTTCGCCAACACCCCCGCCCATGAGCTCGGCGCCGCCGCGATCAAGGAAGCGCTGAAGCGCGCCAAGGTCGAGGGCGGCGAGGTCGACGAGGTCGTCCTCGGCCAGGTGCTCGCCGCCGGCCAGGGCCAGAACCCGGCCCGCCAGGCCGCCATGGCCGCCGGCATCCCGCAGGAGAAGACCGCCTGGGGCCTCAACCAGCTCTGCGGCTCAGGCCTTCGCACCGTCGCCATCGGCCTCCAGCAGATCGCCAATGGCGACGCCGACATCATCGTCGCGGGCGGCATGGAATCGATGTCGCTGGCGCCGCATGCTTCCTATCTGCGCAACGGCACCAAGATGGGCGACGTCAAGTTCGTCGACACCATGATCAAGGACGGGCTCTGGGACGCCTTCCACGGCTACCATATGGGCACGACCGCCGAGAACGTCGCGACCAAGTACCAGATCAGCCGCGAGGAGCAGGACCGCTTCGCCGTCGCCTCGCAGAACAAGGCCGAGGCCGCCCAGAAGGCCGGCCGCTTCAAGGACGAGATCGTCCCCTTCACCATCTCGACGCGCAAGGGCGACATCGTCGTCGACAGCGACGAGTATCCGCGCCATGGCGCCACGCTGGAGGCCATGGCCAAGCTCAAGCCCGCCTTCTCCAAGGACGGCACGGTGACCGCCGGCAACGCCTCCGGCATCAATGACGGCGCCGCCGCTCTCGTCATCATGACCGCCAAGGAAGCGGCCCGCCGCGGCCTGACGCCGCTCGCCCGCATCGCCTCCTGGGCGACCGCCGGCGTCGACCCGGCGATCATGGGCACCGGCCCGATCCCCTCGACCCGCAAGGCGCTCGAGAAGGCGGGCTGGAAGGTCGGCGACCTCGATCTCGTCGAGGCCAACGAGGCCTTCGCCGCGCAGGCTCTGGCTGTGAACAAGGACCTCGGCTGGAACCCCGACATCGTCAACGTCAATGGCGGCGCCATCGCGATCGGCCATCCGATCGGCGCCTCCGGCGCGCGCGTGCTGGTGACGCTGCTGCACGAGATGGCCAAGCGCGACGCCAAGAAGGGCCTCGCCACGCTCTGCATCGGCGGCGGCATGGGCGTCGCCATGGCGGTCGAGCGCTGAGAAGCACCTGCCGATGGCGAAGCGCACGACGCTCTATCGCTATCTCACCGGCCCCGATGACGCCTCGTTCTGTCATCGGGTCAGCGAGGCCTTGAGCCAGGGCTGGTCTCTCTTCGGCCAGCCGACGCTCACCTTTGACCCAACGCAAGGCCGCGTCATCTGCGGCCAGGCCATTATCAAGGATGTGGACGAGCCGTACTCGCCCACCCTGAAACTGTCCGAACAATGACGGCAGCAAGCCGCGCAGGTCTTCACAAAGAGGGAGAATGGCTATGACGAAAGTGGCGCTGGTTACGGGGGGCTCGCGCGGCATCGGCGCTGCGATCTCGAAAGGCCTGAAGGCGGCCGGCTACAATGTGGCGGCGAGCTATGCCGGCAATGACGAGGCAGCGGCCAAGTTCTCCGCCGAGACCGGCATCAAGACCTATAAATGGGACGTTTCGGACTACGATTCCTGCGTCGCCGGCATCGCCAAGGTCGAGGCCGATCTCGGCCCTGTCGACGTGCTCGTCAACAATGCCGGCATCACGCGCGATGGCATGTTCCACAAGATGACCAAGGATCAGTGGGACGCCGTCATCAACACCAATCTCAACTCGCTCTTCAACATGACCCGCCCGGTCTGGGAGGGCATGCGCGCGCGCAAGTTCGGCCGCGTCATCTGCATCTCGTCGATCAACGGCCAGAAGGGCCAGATGGGCCAGGTCAACTACTCCGCCGCCAAGGCCGGCGACATCGGCTTCGTCAAGGCGCTGGCGCAGGAAGGCGCGCGGGCCGGCATCACGGTAAACGCGATCTGCCCCGGCTATATCGCCACCGAGATGGTGAAGGCGATCGATCCGGCCGTGATCG
This sequence comes from Allobosea sp. 10N428, assembly GCF_056394545.1. Classification (NCBI taxonomy): domain Bacteria; kingdom Pseudomonadati; phylum Pseudomonadota; class Alphaproteobacteria; order Hyphomicrobiales; family Alloboseaceae; genus Allobosea; species Allobosea sp. 10N428. Next base: position 214,307 of record NZ_JBFTIC010000005.1, read on the forward strand.
AGAAGTCGATCCTGCCGCATATCCCGGTCGGGCGCCTCGGCGAGCCCGAGGAGATCGCGCGGGCGGTGGTGTTCCTGGCCAGCGACGATGCCGGCTTCATCACCGGTTCCACTCTCTCGGCCAATGGCGGCCAGTTCATGGCCTGACCGGAGCACGCGTGCTCTATCAATAGTTTAGGACCGCCGCCCGGCAGCGGGCGGCGGTCCTGCTTATCAATCAAGCCATGACGGGGCGCGGCGTGCCGTCGATCTCGGTCGCCTCCGGCTCCTGCGCGATCGGTGGGTTGAGCGGATCGATGACCTCGAACGGCCGTTCGACCTTGTCCGGCGCCTCGCGCATCCGCATGCGCAAACCAGCGAAGGCGGCGAGCGCCAGCGCGATCGCGGCCATGAAGTAGAGCAGCCCGTCGATGTCGAAGCGCGCCATGATGCCGGCGCCGATCATGGGCCCGAGCGCCGAACCGAAGCCGCTGACCAGGATGAGCCGCCCGCTCACCGCCACGACGCGGTCCGCCGGCATCCGGTCCAGCGCATGGGCGACACAAACGGGATAGAGCGTCGACATGAAGCCGCCGAGCAGCGCCGCGACCGGCAGCACCGTCGCAAGCGAACGCGGCATCGCCAGCAGCAGCACGACGGCCGCCGCATAACCGACGGCCAGCCCCGCCAGCACGAGGCGGCGGTCGTTGCGGTCCGACAGGCGCCCGACCGGGACCTGCAGCGCCAGCCCGCCGAGCACGGCAACCAGCATGAACAGCGCGATGGTCTGCTGCTGCACGCCGTTGCTGAGCATCCAGGCCGGCACCAGCGCATAGAAGGAGCTGGTGATGATGCCGCTGACGACGCAGCCGATCACGGAAATCGGCGCCTGCCGCGTCAGCTCGCCATAGCGCAGCGTCGCTTCCGGCACGAGGCCCGGCGCCTCCGCCCGCGTCGTGCTGACCATGACCAGCGCGAGCGCGAAGAGCGCGATGATGACCTGGAACGCGCCGGCAGATTGGATCGTGAGGCCGGCGATGGCGAGTTGGCCGATCGCCAGCGCCAGGAAGGTGCCGACCATATAGGTCGAGAAGACGCGACCGCGCTGGTCCGGCACCGCCTTGGCGTTCAGCCAGCTCTCGGTGGTGACGAAGAGCCCGACGCAGCCGATCCCGATCACCACCCGGCAGCCCGCCCAGACCAGCGCCGAGGTCCAGAGCGGCATCAGCGCGGTCGCCACGACCACGAGGCCGGCGAAGGCCGTATAGGCGCGGATATGGCCGACGCGCTGGATCACTCCGCCGCTGGTCACGGCGCCGATGGTGAAGCCGATGAAATAGGCGCTGAGCACGATGCCGGTCGCGGCCGGGCCGAAATCCTCGAGCGTCACGCGCAAGGACAGGAAGGTGTTGAAGAAGCCGTTCGCGAGCTGCACCAGGCTCGTCGCGGCGATCAGTGTTCCGATCTGAACCAGCATCGGCCAACCTCTCCGCAGCGGCCGCAGCAATCGGCCGGATGCAAAGAGGGCTAGCGGCCGAATGTGGGCTCAATGCGTCAGGGCCGCCGGGAATGCCGGCGGCCCTGCAAAACGTTCGACACCGAGCCGCGCCGCTCAGCCCTGGCGCTTGCCCTTCGGCAGCAGGAAGGTCAGCAGGCCCACTGCCGGCAGCCAGGCGCAAATCTTGAACACCTGGATGATGCCGATCTGGTCGGCGAGCGCGCCGATGCCGGCCGCGGCGATGCCGCCCAGCCCGAAGGACAGGCCGTAGAACAGCCCGCCGACCAGGCCGACGCGGTGCGGCACGAGGTCGATCGCGTAGATCAGGATCGCCGAGAAGGCGCTCGCCATGACGAAGCTGATGATGACGCTGAGCACGCCCGTCCAGAACAGATCGGCATAGGGCAGGATCAGCGCGAAGGGCAGCGAGCCGAGAATCGACAGCCAGATCACCCGGTCGCGGCCGATGCGGTCGCCGATCATGCCGCCGAGGATGACGCCCGCCGCACCGACGACGAGATAGAGGAACAGCATGATCTGCGAGAGCTGCAGCGTGATGCCGAAGCGCTCGATCAGATAGAAGGTGTAGTAGGAGGTGAAGGCGGCGGTATAGCCGTTCTTCGAGATCAGCAGGACGACCAGCACCGCCATCGCCAGCAGCACGCGCCCATGCGGCAGGCCATGGCTCGCGATCTCCTCGGCATGCACCGGGGATGCCTTCTGCTCGCGCCGCATCGCCGAATAGCGCGAGCCGAGCCAGCCCATCACCAGCATCGCCACCAGCACGACGCCCGAGAACCAGGACAGGCTCTCCTGGCCGCGCGGCACCACGATCATTGCAGCCAGCAGCGGGCCGATGGCGTAGCCGACATGGCCGCCGACCTGGAAGACGCCCTGCGCCAGCCCCTGCCGTCCGGCGGCAGCGTGGCGTGCCATCCGCGTGGCCTCGGGATGGAACACGGCCGAGCCCAGGCCGATCATCGCCGCGCCGATCAGCACGACGCCGTAGCTGTGAGCGAAGGAGAGCAGCAGCAGCCCCGACAGCGTCGCGCACATGCCGGCGACCATCGCATAGGGCCAGGGCCTGCGGTCGGTGACATAACCGAGCAGCGGCTGCAGCAGCGAAGAGGTCACCTGGAAGGCGAGCGTGATCAGGCCGATCTGCACGAAATCGAGCTGATAGGCGTCCTTGATCAGCGGGTAGAGCGCCGGGATCATCGACTGGACGAGATCGTTGAGCAGATGTGCGACGCTTAGCGCGGCCAGAACCGGCATCAACGGACGGCGAGTGACGGATTGCAGCGGGATCGAGGTCATTTTCGAGGAATGATCCTCCTTGCCGACGCGGTCAACGCCCCGGCACGGCGCCAGGAACATGGCGCCCATGGCACCGAAGCCATGCTGCGGCGCAGCAGAACGCATCATTCGCATGCGCCTTTCCCAAGGTAAACCGGGGGAACCCCTTTTCTGTCAGGAGCGGAGTAAGGGCTGAGGCTTTGGCCATCGGACCGATAGAGCGCTCCATTTCGGCGGCGCGGCGGCAAGGTCAGAACCAATCGTCCAACGGCCGCCTCCTCCCGTGACTTCTACCGCCGGGAGAGAGTTCCCCCGCGCTCACTGCACACCGCCTGGCGCCGACCCATCGGCAAGGTGCAACAAATCTGCTACCGCCGCCTTGTTCGAAGCCCGGCTCCTCCCATGACCTCCCGCACCGCCACCCTCATCGGCTTCTGCGCGATCCTGCTCTGGTCGACGCTCGCTCTCTTCACGGCAATGTCGGGGCGCGTTCCGCCGTTCCAGCTTGTGGCGATGACCTTCGTCATCGGCGGGCTGCTGATCCTCGCGATCACCGCCTTGCGCGGCGAGCTCTCCCGCATCCGGCCGACGCCCGCCTCCTTCGCCCTGGGACTTTACGGCCCGTTCGGCGATACCGCCCTGTACTACGCGGCGGTGAAGAACGCCCCTCCGGCCGAGGCGAACCTGATCCACTATCTCTGGCCGCTGCTGATCGTGCTCTTCGCGGCGCTGCTGCCGGGCGGTGGCCTGAAGCCTCGCCACCTCATCGGCGCGCTCATCGGCCTCGTCGCGACCGCGCTTCTGGTCTCCGGCGGACTCGGAACGGGCGGCGGGATCGCGCTCGGCCATGTTCTCGCGGCGCTCGGCGCCTTCGTCTGGGCGAGCTATTCGGTGGCCTCGCGGCGCTTCGCGAGCGTGCCTTCGGAGAGTCTGTGCGTCACCATGCTGGGCTGCGCCGTGCCGGCGCTCGCCGTGCATTTTGCTTTCGAGACTACGCTCTGGTCGCTGACGGCGACGGAATGGGCCGGCGTGCTCGGCCTTGGATTGGGCTCGATCGGGCTTGCCTTCGTCGTCTGGGACATCGGCATGAAGCAGGGCGACGTCGCCCTGCTCGCCGTTGCCTCCTATGCCGCGCCGGTGCTGTCGACGCTGATCCTCGTGCTCTTCGGCTATGCCCCGGCGAGCTGGCTGCTCGGAGCCTCCTGCGCGCTCATCGTGGTGGGCGCGCTGGTGGCGAGCAGCGGGGGCAAGAAGGCTTGAAATCGTCGTTCCCGGGCAGGTCTGAGCCCGGAATCCATGACCACGGGGCTGATCCAGGTGCCGTCATGCTCGCCCTTGTGGCGAGCATCTGCGTCTTGAACTCCGCACTCCATGAAGGAAGGCGTGGATGGTCGGGACAAGCCCGACCATGACGGCCGATGTGGTGTTCATGGATTCCCGGCTCTTCGCTACGCGAGGCCTCGGAATGACAGCGCGCTGCCCGGCTCAATTCCGCCGGAGCAGCCGCTCCAGGTAATCCAGTTCCTCGGCAGGCCGCAGCGGATCGCCCAGGCGCTTGCGCAGCTCTTCGAGGATGCGCCGCGCCCGCTGGGTCGCGCTCTCGTCGGCGCCGGGCACCTTGACGCGGCCATCGGCCCAGTCGCGCTGGCGCTGCGGCCGGCCGAGCGGATCCTCGCTGCCGCGCTGCTGCGCCGAAGGGCGGCCCTGCTGGCGTCCGTCCGGCTCGCCATAGGCCTGTCCCTCGCCTTCGCCCTCACCGGGCTGTCCCTGCATCTGCTGGGCGAGATTCTGGCCGCCGCGGCGCAACGCATCGAGCGCGCGGCCCTGCGCATCGAGCGCGCCCTCGCCCTGTCCCTGACCGAGCTGCTGCTCGGCATCGCGCATCGCGTCCTCGGCCTCGCCGAGTTCTCCGTTCTGCGGCGCGCCCATGCCGCGCATCCGCCGCTGCAGATCCTGCAGCCGCTCGCGCAGGGCCTGCTGGCGCTGGGAGAGGCCCTGCCCCTGGCCGTTCTGGCCCTGCATGCCCTCGCCGCCTTCGCCATCCTCACCCTGCTCGCCCGGCTGCTGGCCGGGTTGCTGGCCACGCTGGCCGCGTTGTCCTTGCTGGCCCTGTTGTCCCTGCTGGCCACGCTGGCCCGGCCGCGCCTGCTGCTGCCCGGGGCGCTGGCCGCGCTGGGTCTGGCCCTGGCCCTGCCTGCGCTGTTCGTTCTGATAGGTCTCGTCGCGCAGGTTCTGCTGGTCGCGCGTCATCCTGTCGAGATCGCCCAGCGCCTGGTTCATCTGGTTCTGGCGCGGATCGCGCTGGCCAGGGCGCGCCATCTGCAGATTGTTGAGCATCTGGTTGAGCTGCTCCATCAGGCGCTGCGCCTCGGCCATGTCGCCGCGCTTGGAGAGTTCCTCGATGCGGTCGAGCATGTTCTGCAGATCGCGCGGCGTCACCGTGCGGAAATTCTCCGGCAGCTGCGCCTGGTTCTGGTCGCCGTTCTGTTGCTGCTGGCGCATCATCTGTTCGGCGAGCTGGCGCATGAAATTGTCCATGGCCCGGCGCATCTCGTCGGTCAGCTTCTTGATCTCCTCCTCGGAGGCGCCGCGCTCCAGCGCCTGCTGCAGGTTCTCCTGCGCCTGCCGCAGCGCCCGCTCGGCATCGGACATGTCGCCGTCCTCGAGCTGCAGCGCCATCGCCCACATCAGCTCGGAAACCTCGCGCAATTCATCGTCGCTGCCGGACCGGCGCAGCCGCTCGCCCAGCATGCGCATGCCGAGATAGACGCCCGTCTCCTTCATGAAGAGGTCGGGCTCGATCATCAGCGCGTCCATGGCGAGCTGCACCTTGGAACGGTCCTCGACGTTCATGACGAGCTTGCGCCGCTGCTCCACCAGCGCCTTGGCCAGCGGCTTGGTGAAGGTGCGCTGCGGCAGCAAGACCTCGATCGGCTCGGTCCGCCCTTCCTGGCCGGCCTCGTCCTTGGCGATCAGCACCATGCGGACCTTCGCGCCGGCCCAGGGGTGGGCCGAGAAATCGACCGTGCTCTTCATCTCCTCTTCGGCGGCGGAGGGCGGCGGCACGGCGAGGTTCTGCTTCGGCGGCTCGACCAGCGAACGCCCGGCCGCAGTCGGATCAGGGCGCGAGACCGTCGCCTCGATCGAGGCGATGCCATAGTCGTCCTTGGCCTTGTAGGTGATGGCGAGGCCGCCCGACTGCGCGCCGGTCACAGGCTTCGGCGGGTCGGTGAAGGCGATGGTCGGCGGCTGGTCGGCAATAGAGGTGATGTGGAGCGTCGCGCCGGGCGCGCCGCTGCCGGTGAGCTTCAGCGTGCCGTTTCCGGCGAGCGTGAAGCGCTTCTCCAGCACCGCCTGCTGCGGCGCCCCGGACGGGGCCGCCTTCGCCGGGGCCGCATCCTTCGCCTGCGAACCCTTGGGCTGGGCATCCCCGCCCTCGCCCTCCTTCGCCTCCGGCTTGAGGAGCTCGAGCCGCCCTGTCGTGGCAACGTCCATATTGGTCTTGCCGGCGATGCGCACGACGATGACCGACTTCTCGGGAGCGCTGAGATTGGGGCTGGCGAGCTTGTTGAAATCGATCAGGATCGGCGGCAGGCGGGTATAGGCCGGCGGGTCGATCCAGGCATCGATGCGCGTCGAGGGCGCGCTGCCCGGTGGGCCCTTCCAGTCGAAGGCGGCGGAGATGCGCTGCGTCGCCTCGGGGCCGGCGACGAAGAAGGCGGTTATGGCGGCGAGCAGCGGCACGGCGCGCAGCGCCAGCTTGTCGTGCCCGGCCATGCGCGGCTGCGGCGGCGCGACCTTGAGGGCCGCGACTTGCCGACTCTGGCGCTCGACATGCAGCTTCCACAGGGCCTGCGACACCGGGTCGGCCGAGCCGACGGCGAGGCTGTCCTCCAGCGCCGAGGCCGGACGGTGGCCCCCGGCGAAGGAACGATCGAGCCGCGTGAGCGCATCGCGATGTGTCGGCAGGACGAGCCGCGCGACATGCCAGAGGCTGCCGATCAGCGCCGCAGTGAAGGCGAGCACGCCGATGAGCCGCCCATACCAGGGCAAATGCGTCCACAGCCCGAACCAGGATACGGCGAGAAAGGCGAGGAGGACGGCGAGCGTCAGCCACAGCCGCGGCCAGAGCCGCTCCCAGCCGAGCGAGACCCGCGAGGCGAGCGCGAGACGGCGAAGCCGCTGCCGGATGCCGTCGATCGTATCGGGCGCCTTGCGGCGCTCTGCCTCGCTCATGCCATCGCTCCGGGCGGCTCCCATTCCTGTCTGAACTTGCCTGACCGGGTCAGGCTAACACGGGAATGTGGCATTGCCAGTGCGAAGACGGTCTTTGCACCACGCTCGACGTTTCGTGAACGGACGCACACGCCGTCATGCTCGGGCTTGACCCGAGCATCTCCGAAACCAGAGCCCGCTGGTCATGAGATTCTCGGGTCAAGCCCGAGAATGACGCACGGATCTACGCAAACCAGCCGGGCAGCCGGTCGGTTCCGATCAGGTCTTCATAGCTCTGGCGCGGCCGAGTCACGGCATAGTCGTCGCCCTTGACCATGACCTCGGCGATCAGCAGCCGCTGGTTGTAGGTCGAAGACATCGAGGCGCCGTAGGCGCCGGCCGTCATGAAGGCGATGAGATCGTTCCGCCCGAGTTGCGGCAGGACCCGGCCGGCCGTGAAGGTGTCGCCGGATTCGCAGATCGGCCCGACGACGTCATAGGCAACCTCGGGGCCGCCGATCTCAGGCTCCGTCACCGGCCAGATCTCGTGATAGGCCTCGTACATCGCCGGCCGGACGAGGTCGTTCATCGCCGCGTCGACGACGAGGAACTGCTTGGTCGGGCGCGGATTGAGATGCAGCACCCGGGTCAGCAGCACGCCGGCATTGCCGACGATCAGGCGGCCCGGCTCGAAGCCGAGCTCCACATCGAGGCCCTTCGTCACCCTGCCAACCATCTCGGCATAGGCGTCGATCAGCCCCGGCCCATAGTCGAAGGTCTTCGGGATGTCGTAGGGGATGCCGAGCCCGCCGCCGAGGTCGAGCCGGTCGACGCGATGGCCCTCTCCCTGCAACGAGCCGACCAGCGCGACCATCTTGGAATAAGCCGCTTCGAAGGCATCGATCTCGCGGATCTGGCTGCCGATATGAACGGCAAGACCCATGATCCGCACGCCCGGCATGTTGGCCGCCCGCGCATAGAGCCGGCCGACCTCCTCGAAGGAGACGCCGAACTTGTTTTCCGACGATCCGGTCGTGATCTTGGCATGGCCGCCGGCGCCGATATCGGGATTGACCCGGAACACGGCCTCCTGCCGCTTGCCGAGCGAAGCCGCGACCTTGGACAGCAGGTCGAGCTCGCTCTCGCTCTCGATATTGATCTGGTAGAGCCCGGCCTCGACCGCGAAGCGCAGCTCCTGCTCACTCTTGCCGACGCCCGAGAACACGATCTTCTCCGGCGGGATGCCGGCAGCGAGCGCCTTGCGCACCTCGCCTTCGGAGACCGTGTCGATGCCGGCGCCGAGCGCGCCCAGCGTCTTCAGCACGCCGAGATTGCCGTTGGCCTTCATGGCGTAGAAGACATGGGTCTTGCCGGCGTTCTTCTTCATCGCCGCTGCGAAGAGCTTGTAGTGCCGTTCGATCGTCGCGGTGGAATAGACGTAGACGGGCGTGCCGACCTCGTCGGCGATGCGCTTGAGATCGACGCCCTCGGCATGGAGCGAGCCGTCGCGATAGGCGAAATGATGCATGGGTTAAGCTCGCAATGATAGACGCGGTGCACCCGCCGTCATTCTCGGGCGCAGCGAGACGCAGGCTCGAGAATCTCTCTCAGGAGATGCCCGGGTCTAGCCCGAGCATGACGCGCGAAACCGACGCGGCAGCAAAAATGATCGTTACATCAGCGGATCGAGGATGAACGGCTTGTTCGGCACGACGATCGCCTTGTTGGCCTTGACCGGCTTCGCCAGCACCGAGGCCGAACCGTAGGAGGAAACATCGTTCTCCTGGGCGCCGACCTGATCGTCGGGCAGATCGAGCGCGCCCGTCGCATTCGGCGGCGCCTCGAGCGGCCCCTTTCGCCCGCAGGCGGCGAGTGCAACGGCCAGCAGGCCGACGACCAGCAGGGTGCGGCCGAATTTCAGGCGGGAATCAAGCACGAAAGCGAACCCTCGGAACGAAGCGTGGCGGGACAGTAGCGGAGGATGCGGCGCAGCGCGAGGCTTCCGGAAGCGTCATTCTCGGGCAAGCGCAGTGCCGACCCGAGAATCCCCTGCAAGGGATGCTCGGGTCAAGCCCGAGCATGACGCGCTACTTCGCGAGCTGCTTCAGCCAGCGCCGCGCCTGCTTGCGGACATTGGCGGGCGCCGTGCCGCCATAGCTCACGCGGCTCTTGACCGACTGGTCGACGCCGAGAACGGCGAAGACGGCCTCGGTGATCTTCGGCTCCACCGCCTGCATCTCGGCGAGCGAGAGCTTCTCCAGCCCAACCTTCTTCTCCGAAGCGATTCCGACGAGCCGGCCGGTGACATGATGCGCGTCGCGGAACGGCATCTTCAGCACGCGCACCAGCCAGTCGGCGAGATCCGTCGCGGTGGCGTAGCCGAAACCCGCCGCCTTCTTCATCGCCTTGAGGTCGGGCTGCATGTCGCGGATCATGCCGGCCATCGCGGCGAGGCAGAGCGACAGCGTCTGGAGGGCGTCGAAAGTGCCTTCCTTGTCCTCCTGCATGTCCTTGGAATAGCTGAGCGGCAGGCCCTTCATCATGGTCAGCAGCGCCTGCAACGCCCCGAAGACGCGTCCTGCCTTGCCGCGCACCAGCTCGGCCGCATCGGGGTTGCGCTTCTGCGGCATGATCGAGGACCCCGTCGAGAAGGCGTCCGAGAGCTTGACGAAGCCGAATTGCGGCGTCGCCCAGAGCACGATCTCCTCGGCAAGCCGCGAGAGGTGCATGGCACAGATCGAGGCCGTCGAAAGCGTCTCCAGCACGAAATCGCGATCCGAGACCGAATCGAGCGAGTTCGCCGTCGGGCGGTCGAAGCCGAGCGCCTTCGCCGTCATGTGGCGGTCGATCGGGAAGGAGGTGCCGGCGAGCGCCGCCGCACCGAGCGGGCATTCGTTGAGGCGCGCACGGGCATCGCGGACACGGCCACGGTCGCGGCCGAGCATCTCGACATAGGCCAGGAGATGATGGCCGAAGGTAACCGGCTGCGCCGATTGCAGATGGGTGAAGCCCGGCATCACCGCGCCGGCATAGCTGTCGGCCTTCTCGGCGAGCGCCTGCTGCAAATCGGCCATCTGGCCGTCGATCTCGTCGAGCGTGTCGCGCACCCACAGCCGCATGTCGGTTGCGACCTGATCGTTGCGCGACCGGGCGGTGTGCAGCCGGCCGGCTGCGGCGCCGATCTTGTCCTTGAGGTTGGACTCGACGTTCATGTGGACGTCTTCGAGCGCACGCGAAAACGTGAAGGCGCCGCTCTCGATCTCGCCTTCGACCTGCTTGAGGCCGGCGATGATGGTCGCGACATCGTCCTTCGTCAGGATGCCGGTCTCGGCCAGCATGGCCGCATGGGCGAGCGAACCACGGATATCCTGGCGCCAGAGCTTCTTGTCGAAATCGATGGAGGCGTTGATCTCCTCCATGATGGCGCCTGGACCTGTGGCGAAACGCCCACCCCACATGCGATTGCTCACGACGGTCTTTCCTGCTTTTGAGGACGCACGATGACGTCTGAAAAAAAGATCGGACTGGCCCTCGGGGTCGTGGCGGTGCTCGGCCTCGCTGGCGTGGCCGCCTTCTACTCCGTCACGGGCGATGCCGGCAACGGATCATGCAGCGCGGCACGCACCACCGCCGAGCGCATGAAGCCTTCGGTGAAGGGCGAGGTCGCCGCGGTCGAGCTGCGCACCCGCCCGCAGCCGGCGCCGGAGCTCGCCTTCGCCGGACCGGACGGCCAGCCGATGACGCTCGCGGCATTGAAGGGCAAGACGCTGCTGGTCAATCTCTGGGCTACCTGGTGCGCGCCCTGCCTGAAGGAAATGCCCGCGCTCGACACCCTGCAGAAGGAGATGGGCGGGCTGGATTTCGCCGTCGTTGCGATCAACATCGACACGCGCAATCTCGACAAGCCAAAGAGCTGGCTCGCGGAGAACAAGGTCACCAACCTGCCCTTCTATGGCGACCCGCAGGCAGCGACCTTCCAGGCGCTGCGCGCCGCCCACAAGGTCGAGGGCATGCCCGTCAGCATCATCGTCGACAAATCCGGCTGCGAACTCGGCATCATCCAGGGCCCGGCCGACTGGGCGAGCGCCGATTCGAAGGCGCTGATGAAGGCCGCGATCGGCAAGCCCTGACCGCAACGTCGCCGCAATCGCAGCATGTTGACGAACTCTCGTCGCATTGCGGCGTTCTGTTGCGGACGAGATCGAGCACGAGAAGGACGAACCATGTCGACTGACCGATTCCGCGCGGGACGCTTCGGCGGATTGGGAGCTGTCGCCATCGCCTTCGTGCTGCTGGCGGCGGGACCGGCCGGCGCCCAGGAGCGCAGGCCCGTCGCCGGCACCAGCGTCTCGCTTGCCGTGCCGAAGGGTTTTGAGCCCGCGACCGGCTTCGCGGGGCTGATGAACAAGGCGACCCAGGCAACCGTTCTGATCGTCGAGCTCCCGCCCGAGGCCTATCCGCAACTTTCGCCCCTGTTCGGCAATGCCGACATGGCCAAGGCGAATTTTGCCCGGCAGAACATCACCATCACGTCCGCGGCCCGGATCGATGTCGGGGGCGAGAAGGTGCCGTTGCTCACCGGCACGCAGATCGCTCCCACCGGCGACCGGTTCGACAAATGGATCGCCCTGTACAAGGGCGAAAAGACCGTGATGCTGACGGTGCAGGCTCCGCAGAAGGCCAAGCTCGCCCCTGCCGCGGTGAAGGCCATGCTCGCCTCCGTCTCTCTCGGCAAGGAGCCCTCGCTCGACGACAAGCTCGCCGCCCTGCCCTTCGCCATCAAGGCCGGCGCGCCGTTCCGCGTGATCGACACCATCGGCGGCTCCGGGGTCATGATGACTGTCGGCGACAAGAACACCGATCCTGCCGGGACCCAGCCATTGATGGTCGTCGCCTATCAGGCTTCGGGGCCGGCGAAGCCCGGCCAGGAGCAGGAATTGTCCGAGACGCTGCTCAAGAGCACCCATAACCTCGAAAACGCCACCATCATGGAACGCAACCGCGTGCCCTTTGCCGGCGCCGACGGCATGGCGCTCACGGGCCGCTTCAAACATCCCGGCGGAGTCGACAAGGCCTTCGCGCAATATCTCGCCATAGGGCCGGACGGACGCTTCGTCCGCCTGATCGTGATGGCCGACGAAAGCGAGATGCCGAAACTTCAGCCGGCCATCGACCAGACGGCGGCGAGCATCGCCTTTACGCCAAAGTAGCCATTCGCCAGCTACGGGCCTCTCCCAGCGGCTCCGACCCGATTGGCGCCGTGCCCCGGCACGGGTAAAGGCATGTCCATGCGCTATACCATCGGCCTCGCCACCACCTTCCACGATCCCGCCATCGCGATCATCGGCCCCGGCGGCGAAGTGCTCTTCGCCGAGGCGACCGAGCGTTACCTGCAATACAAGCGCGCGCCCAATTGCGAGCCCGACTCGGCGCTGCGCATGGAGGGGCTGCTGAAGCGCTACATCCCGAAGGACGCCGAAGTCACCATCGCCACCAGCTGGAGCGAGGACTTCACCGGCTTTCTCGACCAGATGGCACGCGCCGGCTCCTTCACCCTCGATGCGCTGCTCAAGCTCTCGCCGGAGCTCAACCGCTCGCTCGTGCCCGAGCGCACCGAGCGCGCTCTGATCACCTCGCTCCATCACGCCCAGCAGCGCGCCGGCATGGGCGTGCTGCTGGGGCTCGACCGCGCCCATGGCAAGGCCAATGTCAGCGGCCTGAAGCGCTACGGCCACCATCTCAGCCACGCCGCCTATGCCTGCTGGTCCTCGCCCTTCGACAGTGCCGCCTGCCTCGTCGTCGACGGCATGGGCGAGACCGGGGCCTCCGCCATCTTCGCGCTGGAGAACGGCCGGCTTCGCGAGGTGAAGCGCCATCGCGGCCGGGAATCGATCGGCTTCTATTTCGGGCTCGTCACCGACCTCGCCGGCTTCGACCAGGCCAAGGGCGAGGAATGGAAGATCATGGGGCTAGCCCCGTATGGCAAGACCGACCCGGAGCTGATGGCGCTGCTGCGCAAGCTCTACCTGATCGAGGGCCACAAGCTCTCCTTCGCCAAGGCCGATGTCGTGCAGGCGGTTGCGGCCGAAATCCTGGCGAGGCGCCCGGCCGACGCACTCGATCAGGGCTGGGCCGATCTCGCCCGCTGCGGGCAGGACGTCTTCGCCGAGATGATGGAGGCGTTGCTCGGGGAAGCTGCAGCGCTGGTGCCGAGCGAGAACCTCGTCCTGGCCGGCGGCTGCGCGCTCAACTCCTCCTTCAACGGCAAGATCGCCGGTCGCCACGGCTTCAGCACCGTCTTCGTGCCCTCTGCCCCGGCCGATGACGGCAATGCCATCGGCGCCGCATGGCTCGCCCATGCCGAGACGAATCCGGACTGGCGTGCGCCGAAGGGCCCGCTCACCCCCTATCTGGGCTCAGGCGTCTCGACCGAACCCTTCGAGCGCATGCAGCTCTGGGAGACGCGGCTGCGCAAGCTCCAGCCCGAAGAGATCGCGCCGGTCACGGCGAAACTGCTGACCGAGGGCAAGCTGATCGGCTGGGTGCAGGGCCGTGCCGAATTCGGGCCGCGTGCGCTCGGCAACCGCTCGATCATCGCCGATCCCCGCCCGGCCGACGCCAAGGACATCCTCAACGCCAAGGTGAAGTACCGCGAGGCCTTCCGGCCCTTCGCGCCCTCGATCCTCGCCGAGCACGCCGCCGACTGGTTCGAGAACTATCAGGACGCGCCCTATATGGAGCGCACGCTCGTCTGGAAGGAAGCGGTGCGCCGGCGCGTCCCTGCCGTGGTGCATGAGGACGCGACCGGCCGCCTCCAGAGCGTCACGCCTGAGCGCAATCCGCGCTACCACGCCTTGATCTCGGCCTTCCACCAGCTGACCGGGGTGCCGGTGGTCCTCAACACCTCCTTCAACATCATGGGCAAGCCGATCCTGCACACGACGGAGGATGCGATCCTGATGTTCTACACCAGCGGGCTCGACGCGCTGGTAATCGAGGATTGGCTGCTGGTGAAGTGAAGGCCGGGCCCCGCCCGCCACGGACATGGCATGCCGTCATGATCGGGCTTGACCCGAGCATCTCTGGCCGTAAGGGGCGCCTTATCCTGCAGGCGATTCTCGGGTCTGCGCTTCGCTTCGCCCGAGTATGACGGCCAGCCTCATCGATCCGCGCCATTGATCGGTCGGATCACGCGAAATCGCTGGTTTCGTCCCTGTTTGCGGTCATTCTCCCGGCCGATCGGAAGGAGATGACGCCATGCTGCAACTGCGCCCTAACTGTGAATGCTGCGACCGCGACCTGCCGCCGCAATCGCGCGAGGCCCTGATCTGCACCTTTGAATGCACATTCTGCGCCGATTGCGCCGAGACGCGCTTCGCCGGCACCTGCCCGAATTGCGGCGGCGACCTCGTACGCCGGCCGATTAGGCCGGAACGGATGCTTGAGAAATACCCGGCCTCGACCGAGCGCGTCCGCAAGCCGCACCCGCAATGCGCGGCGGCTTGAGCTGAGAGCCCGGATTGGCGCGAAGATGGAGCGCATGGTAGCCAAAGCCGCATGACGACCCCACAGCCCCAATTCTGGATCATTGCCGGCCCCAACGGGGTCGGCAAGACGACTTACGCCTTCCGCCATATCAAGGCGGTTTCGGGCAGCACCCGCTTCGTCAATCTCGACGAGATCGCGCGCGGCCTCTCCCCGCTCGACCCGTCGATGGAGCAGCAGCGTGCAGGTCGCGTCGCATTAGAGCTGACACGATCGTTGATCGCCGAGAGGCGGTCGTTCTCGATTGAGACGACGCTCTCGGGCAAAACGCATCTGCGCACAATCGAAGCCGCCCGGGAGGCCGGTTTCGTCGTCAACCTGCTCTATTTTCTGGTCGCCAATCCGGAAATCTCGCTCGCGCGCATCGCCCGCCGCGTCAGCGAAGGCGGGCACGACGTCGCCCAAGCCGATGTGCGCCGCCGCTTCGCGCGCTCGATTGCCAACCTGCCTGCCTATATCGGAGCGGTCGATCAATGGCGCGTGTTCAACAACGCCACCCTGCGCCCGAAAGCCGTGGCGGAGGGGCGACGCGGTTGCATCTCGCTGATCGAACGTGAAGGCGACCTGCCGCAGGCGCTATGGGCAACGCTTGAAACGCTGCCGCCCTGTGCAGAGAGTTGAACCGGCGAGCCTCAGCTCGCCTGCTTCACCGCGATGCCCTTCTCTTCGAAGAGCTGCTGCAATTCGCCGGCCTGGAACATCTCGCGGGTGATGTCGCAGCCGCCGACGAACTCGCCCTTGACGTAGAGCTGCGGGATCGTCGGCCAGTTCGAATAGGCCTTGATGCCCTCGCGGATCTCCTGATCCTCGAGCACGTTGACGCCCTTGAAGGGCACGCCGACATAGCTGAGGATCTGCACGACCTGGCCGGAGAAGCCGCACATCGGGAATTGCGGCGTGCCCTTCATGAAGAGCACCACGTCGTTGTTCTTCACTTCCGCATCGATGCGGGCGTTGACGTCGGACATCGTCTGTCTCCTGAAGCGGGTTCAAGGCCCGCCGGATGGTTTCGTTCTAATCTTGGGGAACCGCCGTCGTCAGCGCAAGGGCATGCAGCACGCCGCCCATATTCCCCTGGAGCGCGGCGTAGACCATCTGGTGCTGCTGCACCCGGGTCTTGCCCTTGAAGGCGGCCGAGACGACCGTCGCGGCATAGTGGTCGCCGTCGCCAGCCAGATCCTTGATCTCGACCGCCGCATCCGGCAGCGCCGCCTTGATCATGCGCTCGATCTCGTGAGCGTCCATCGCCATGGTCCGAACTCCTCAATCCACCTTGCTGGCCATATAGGACGGCAGCCAGTCTTCATGGATCTTGCTGAGATCGGCGACGGCCAGCGCCGTCTCACCCGGCAGCGCAAGCGTCGCGCCGCCCGTGCGGCCGATCGCGAGCGCCGGCACGCCGGCAGTCTTCGCCTCGGCAATCACGGCATCGGCCTGAGCCGCCGGAACCGTCACGACATAGCGCGCCTGATCCTCGCCGAAGAGCGCGGCATGGGCCGGGCCGGCCGGCAGCGTCTCGATCGCCGCGCCGATGCCCTTGGCCATCGCCATCTCGGCGAGCGCGACGGCGAGGCCGCCATCCGAGAGATCATGGCAGGCAGTGACCTTGCCGTTTGTGATCAGCCCGCGCACGAAGTCGCCGTTGCGGCGCTCGGTCGCGAGATCGACCGGCGGCGGGGCGCCCTCCTCGCGGCCGCAAACGGTCGCGAGATAGGAACTCTGGCCGAGCCAGCCCTGCGTTTCGCCGATCAGGATGATCGCCTCGCCCTCGCCCTTGAAGGCGATGGTCGCGTGCCTGGTGACATCCGCGAGCACACCGACGCCGCCGATGGTCGGAGTCGGCAGGATCGAGATGCCGTTGGTCTCGTTGTAGAGCGAGACGTTGCCGGAGACGACGGGGAAATCGAGCGCCTTGCAGGCCTCGCCGATGCCGCGGATACAGCCGACGAGCTGGCCCATCACCTCGGGCTTCTCGGGATTGCCGAAATTGAGGTTGTCGGTGATCGCGAGCGGCGTCGCGCCGGTCGCGGTGAGATTGCGCCAGGCTTCGGCCACGGCCTGCTTGCCGCCCTCGAAGGGATCGGCCTCGCAGTAGCGCGGGGTCACGTCGGCGGTCATGGCGAGGCCCTTCGGCCCGTCCTCAATGCGGATCAGGCCGGCGTCGCCGCCCGGCGTCACCACCGAATTGCCGAGGATCAGCGTGTCGTACTGCTCCCAGATCCAGCGCTTGGAGGAGAGATCCGGCGAGCCGATCAGCTTCTTCAGCGCCTCGGCATTGCCGCAGGGCGGCGTCACGCTCTCCGCGGCGATGCGCTGCTGCGGCGGGGCCTCGATCCAGGGCCGGTCGTATTCGGGGGCCTCGTCGCCGAGCTCCTTGATCGGCAGGTCCGCCATGACCTCGCCCTTGTGCTTGATAACGAAGCGCAGCGTGTCGGTGGTGTGGCCGATGACCGCGAAATCGAGCCCCCATTTCTTGAAGATCGCCTCGGCGGCGTCCTCATGCCCCGGCTTGATCACCATGAGCATGCGCTCCTGGCTTTCCGAGAGCATCATCTCATAGGCGCTCATGCCCTCCTCGCGGCAGGGCACCTTGTCGAGGTCGAGCTCGACGCCGAGATCGCCCTTGGCGCCCATCTCGACGGCCGAGCAGGTCAGGCCGGCGGCGCCCATGTCCTGGATCGCGTCGACATGGCCGGCGGCCATGATCTCGAGGCAGGCTTCGAGCAGGAGTTTCTCGGCGAAGGGGTCGCCGACCTGCACGGTCGGGCGCTTCTCCTCCGACTTGTCGTCGAATTCTGCCGAGGCCATGGTCGCGCCATGGATGCCGTCGCGCCCGGTCTTGGAACCGAGATAGACGATCGCCTTACCGACGCCCGACGCCTTGGCATAGAAGATCTCGTCGGCCTGGGCGATGCCCACAGCCATGGCGTTGACGAGGATGTTGCCGTCATAGCGCGTGTGGAAGCCGGTGGCGCCGCCGACATTCGGCACGCCGAAGGAGTTGCCGTAGCCGCCAATGCCGGCGACGACGCCCGAGACGAGATGGTGGGTCTTGGGATGGTCGGGATCGCCGAAGCGCAGCGCGTCGAGCACGGCGATCGGCCGGGCGCCCATCGTAAAGACGTCGCGCAGGATGCCGCCGACGCCCGTCGTCGCGCCCTGATAGGGTTCGATGAAGGACGGGTGGTTGTGGCTCTCCATCTTGAAGACGATGGCCGTGCCGTCGCCGATATCGATGACGCCGGCATTCTCGCCGGGACCCTGGATCACCCAGGGCGCCTTGGTCGGCAAGGTCTTCAGATGGATCTTCGACGACTTGTAGGAGCAGTGCTCGTTCCACATCGCCGAGACGATGCCGAGCTCCGTGATCGTCGGCTCGCGGCCGATCAGATGCAGGAAGCGCTGATACTCGTCCGGCTTCAGGCCGTGCTCGGCGACGAGCTGCGGGGTGATCTTGGTATCGTTCGGAATCACGGGCTCAGGGTTCCTGGCGGTCCGGCGAGGGGATTTGGCAGGGGCATAGCCTGCCTGCGCTCGCGAGACAACATTCGCGGCGCGAACGGCGCTTTCAGCACTGGATGGCGGCCAGAGCGCCCCGGAGCGGCGCCGGAATCGGAACCGGCTTCTGGCCGGCCCGTTCCACATAGACATGGGTGAAGCGCCCCTGCGCCACGGCCTCTGCGCCACCTTGTCGGAAGATGCCGATACGGTAGGTGACGGAGCTGTTGCCGAGGCGCTCGACAGCGATCCCCGCCTCCACCGTCTCGGGAAAGGCGACGCTCTCGAAATAGGTGCAGCCGGTCTCGGCCACGAGCCCGACGATCTCGCTGCCGGCGAGGTCGAGAAAACCGCCTTCGATCAGCCAGGCATTCACCGCCGTATCGAACCAGCCGTAATAGACGACATTGTTGACGTGGCCGTAGGCGTCATTGTCGTGCCATCGCGTCGGAATGGCGCGAAAGACGCGAAAGTCGGCGCGCGTGAGGCGGGGCTGACGCTCCCTCATATCCGGCAAATCCTCCCACCGTCATGCTCGCCCTTGTGACGAGCATCCACGTCTTGAACACAGCATTCGAGGAAGGAGGACGCGGATGGTCGGGACAAGCCCGACCACCATGACGGCGCGGGCACAACCATTCTTAGCCTTCCCCCGGTTTCTCGCCGGTCTTGATCTCGGGCACGCCGAGCGCATCTGCCAATC
This sequence comes from Allobosea sp. 10N428, assembly GCF_056394545.1. Lineage (NCBI taxonomy): Bacteria > Pseudomonadati > Pseudomonadota > Alphaproteobacteria > Hyphomicrobiales > Alloboseaceae > Allobosea > Allobosea sp. 10N428. The sequence continues at coordinate 233,040 of NZ_JBFTIC010000005.1, forward strand.
TCGCCTTGGCCGAGCCCGGCCGCAGCGGCTTCTGCTGGCTCTCATGCGGGGCCCAGCCGGAGAGCCAGACGAACTCGAAGGTCGCCGGCAGGCGCCCGTCGGCGTCGGCGAAGCGCTCGGCATAGAGCGTGGCGGCGCGCAGCAGCGTCTCGCGCCGCAGCGGCGCCCTGCGCCGCGCGACGAGCGCATTGGCCCAGCCCATGGCCCGCAGATCGCGGAACAGTCCGAAGGCGTCCCGATAGCGCACCGTGACGATCTCGCTGTCGATCACGGGCAGGGCGAATCCGGCACGCTGGAGGAGCCCGCCGAGATCGCGCAGATCGGCGAAGGGCGCGACGCGTGGGCTGACCCCGCCCGTCGTCTCGCTTTCGGCTTCGAGCAGCGCCTGCCGGAGCTCCTGCAAGGAGCGTCCACCGAGCATGCACGCCATGAACAGCCCGTCGGGCCGGAGCGCACGCTTGATCTGGATGAGTGCGCCGGGCAGGTCGTTGACACCGTGCAGCGCCAGCAGTGAGACGGCAAGATCGAGAGAACCGGCGGCGAAAGGCTGTCTTTCTAGATCACCGATCAGATCGGCAACTGTCCCCTCGGTCTCCGCCATCCGCAGCAGCCGCCCCGCCTTGCCAGCGAGGACGGGCGCAACGACCGGCAGTGGCGTGCCGAGATCGGCCGCCACGGCAAACTCGCGCAGAACGGCCCCGAGCCGCTCCTCCAGATCATCAGCCGCGCGTCGCAGCAGGAAATCCGGATAGTCCTGCGCGAGCGCGCGTCTGAGCCGCGAACGGCCGAGCGCGCGGTCGAAGACGAGACTTTGATCACTCAACTTTGCACCGTCAGCAAGACACAAGCCCTCATCCTGAGGAGCAGCCAAAGGCTGCGTCTCGAAGGATGCTCCAGCCCTCTCCCGAGCTTTCTGGACCGTCCTTCGAGACGCCATTCCTATTCGGAATGGCTCCTCAGGACGAGGGCCGAGTTGAACGGGCCGTGCGCCGCTCAGCGATCGAGCAGCTTCTCGATCTCGGCGCGCAGCTGCGGGCCGAGATCGCCCCGATCGAGCGCATAGGCCACATTCGCCGCGAGGAAGCCGATCTTCGAGCCGGCATCGTAGATGTCGCCATCGAAGCGCACCGCATAGAACGGCTCCTGCCGCGAGAGCGCAATCATGGAATCGGTGAGCTGGATCTCGCCGCCGGCGCCCTTCTCCTGGTTGGCGAGCAGGTTGAAGATCGTCGGCTGCAGGATGTAGCGGCCGGAGATGTGCAGGTTCGAGGGCGCGGTGCCCTTCGGCGGCTTCTCCACCATGCCGGTGATCTTCGAGACCTTGGCCTTGGCGTCCTCGACGCCGACGATGCCATATTGATGGGTCTGGTCGTCGGGCACCGGCGCCACGGCGATGTGGTTGCCGCCATGCTCGTCATAGGCCTCGATCATCTCGGCGAGGCAGCCCTTGCCGGCGCTGTAATGCAGCATGTCCGGCAACAGCAGCGCGAAGGGCTCCTCGCCGACGAGCTCGCGCGCGCACCAGACGGCATGGCCGAGACCGAGCGGCGCCTGCTGGCGGGTGAAGCTGGTGGCGCCGGCGGCCGGCAGATCGGCCTTCAGAGCCTCCAGCTCCTTCACCTTGTTGCGCTTGGCCAGCGTGTCGTCGAGCTCATAGGCCATGTCGAAATGATCCTCGATCACCGCCTTGTTTCGGCCGGTGACGAAGATGAAGTGCTCGATGCCGGCGGCGCGCGCCTCGTCCACGACATGCTGCACGACCGGCCGATCGACGATGGTCAGCATCTCCTTGGGGATCGCCTTCGTGGCGGGCAGGAAGCGGGTGCCGAGGCCGGCGACGGGGAGAACGGCCTTGCGGATGCGTTTCGTCATGAAAAATCCATTGGGCACGGCGGCCTTTGCCAAAGGCAGGGCAGTGATCGGAAACAGCCGCACAACTGTCATTGTTGCCAGCCATCTGTGCTTATAGTTGACAGGCCTTGAGAACCCGTCAACGGACATTCGATAGTGCGGCGTCATGACAAAGATGAGGCAAGAGACGCAATGGCGATATTGGTTTCCGGCGGGGCTGGCTACATTGGCAGCCATATGGTCCTCGAACTCCTCGATCGGGGGGAGCGCGTCGTCGTGCTTGACAACCTGTCCACCGGCTTCTGGTGGGCCGTTCCGCCGGAAGCGACATTCGTTCAAGGCGATATCGGCGATCAGGAGCTGGTCGAGAAGCTGATCGCCGAGCATGGCGTGACGGCGCTGGCGCATTTCGCGGCACGCATCGTCGTCCCGGAATCGGTCAGCGATCCGCTTGGTTATTATTTCAATAATACTGTGAAAACCCGAGCATTGATCGAAAGTGCCGTCCGCGGCGGCGTCAAGCACGTCATCTTCTCCTCCACGGCTGCGGTCTATGGCGAGCCCCCGGTCTCGCCGGTGCCGGAGGAGATCGCGCTCAACCCGATCAACCCCTATGGCCGCTCCAAGCTGATGAGCGAGTGGATGCTGCAGGATGCGGCGAAGGCGCACGGCTTCACCTACGTCGCGCTGCGCTATTTCAACGTCGCCGGCGCCGACCCGAAGCTCCGCTCCGGCCAGTCCTCCCCGAACGCCACGCATCTCATCAAGGTCGCGAGTCAGGCCGCGCTCGGCCAGCGCGATGGCCTCACCGTCTTCGGCACCGACTATGCGACGCCGGACGGCACCTGCGTGCGCGACTACATCCACGTCACCGATCTCGCCCGCGCCCACCTTGCCGCGCTCGACCATCTGCGCGCCGGCAAGGAGAGCCTGACGCTGAACTGCGGCTATGGCCGGGGCTATTCGGTGAAGGAGGTCGTCGAAGTCGTGAAGAAGGTCTCAGGGATCGATTTCCCCGTGACCCTCGCCGATCGCCGCGCGGGCGACCCCGCCTCGCTGGTCGCCCGCGCCGACCGTATCCAGGTCGAGCTCGGCTGGCGGCCGGAGCATGACGACCTCGAGGAGATCGTCGGCCAGGCGTTGGCCTGGGAGGAGAAGCTCAGGACGCGGAACGCCTCGAGCTGAGCAACCCCTCCCCAGTACACCCCGAGCCTTCATCCCGAGGAGCCATTCCCTTGGGAATGGCGTCTTGAAGGATGCTCCAGGAGGCTCCAGGGACTTCGGGAACGTCCTTTGAGACGCGCTTCTGCGAAACGCTCCTCAGGATGAGGGCCGCCGGATGCCGGACAGCCGCCGATCTGGTGCCCTCAGGCGGGGTCTTCCTCGGCCGGCTCGCGCACTTCGAGCACGGTCAGGCGCTTCACATCGCCCGAGCGCGTCGTCCAGTCGATCGAACGCTCGGCGGCCATGCCGATCAGCGCGACGCCGATCGGCGTCATCACCGAGATCCGGTTCTTCTCGATATCGGCGTCCTGCGGCCAGACTAGGGTGATGGTGCTTTCCCGCTTGGTGCTCTCGTCGCGATAGACGATCACGCTGCCGATCCGGGCGTGATCGACCGAAACCCGCCCCTCCGGCAGGATGCGGGCACGGTCGAGTTCATGGCTCAGCTCGGCGGCGAGCTCCGGCATGGTGTTGGCCGCGCCGGCCGCGATGCGGCTCAGCATGGCATGGTCCGCGGCCGTAACGGTGATGGCGGGACGCTTGGCAGTCATGAGGACGGGTCTTTCATCGAAAAGGCGAGCGCCTGCCGACGGACCAGAACCGCGCGGCATCAAAGGGGCGAACTCGCAGGTGAACGGAATTGAGGGAGCGCCCCCGAGCCGGAGGCGCCAAGCGCGACAGACCCGGGGCTAGAAGCCCGCGATGACGTTGCCCGAGCGGTGCAGACCGCGGCGGAAGGGTGAGGCGCTATACATCCCGCCAGAATCCGCCAATCCCCCGGGCTTGTCAAATCAGAGAGGTGGCGTCACTGCCGCGGTCGGCTTAACCTGCGGTTAATCTTGTTCAGGCGCTGTGATGGTGTTTCCATCCAGCATCCGCAGGGAGTGTCCATGCGCCTGTCCGTCGTCGCAGCTTCGGCCTTGATCAGCCTGGCGCCTGCGCTGGCGCAGACTACCGGCTCGATCAATGTTTCCGGCGCCCATGCCCGCAATGTGCAGGCGACGCCGGCCAGCGCCTCCTTCGACATCTTCCTGCAGCGACTCTGGCCGCAGGCTCAAGGACGCGGCATCTCGCGCGCGACCTTCGACCTCGCCTTCCGCGGCGTGACGCCGGATGCCTCCATCATCGCCCTGACCAAGAAGCAGGCCGAGTTCAACGCTCCGATCTGGAGCTATCTGGAGAATGCCGTCGGCGGCGCCCGCATCCAGCGCGGCCGCGACGCAGCAGCGGAGAACGCCACCGTCCTCGCGCAGGTCGAAGCCCGCTACGGCGTGCCCAAGGAGGTCGTCCTCGGCGTCTGGGGCATGGAGACGAATTACGGCTCCTTCAAGGGCGGCAAGGACGTCATCCGCTCGCTCGCCACCCTCGCCTCGATCCGCTACCGCGGCGACTTCTTCCGCGACGAGCTGCTCACCGCCCTCGAGTTGATCGAGAAGGGCTATGCGGAGCGCGACGAATTGCGCGGCTCCTGGGCCGGCGCGATGGGCCACACCCAGTTCATGCCGTCGAGCTACATGAAATACGCCGTCGACTGGACCGGCAACGGCCACGCCGACATCTGGAATTCGTCCAGCGACGCCATCGCCTCCACCGCCAACTACCTCAAGAGCTATGGCTGGGTGCCGGGCCTGCCCTGGGGCATGGAGGTGACGCTCCCTGATGGCTTCGACCATCGCCTCGACAAGGGCAGCTTCTCCTCCTTCCGCTCCGCCGGGGTGCGCCGGGCCGATGGACGCGCGCTGCCCTCCTCGGGCGAAGGCCGCTTGTTCTATCCGGCCGGGCATAGCGGGCCGGTGATGCTCCTCACCGCCAATTTCGACGTCATCAAGAAGTACAATTCCTCCGACGCCTATGCGCTCGCCGTCGGGCATCTCGGCGACAGGATCATGGGCCGCTCCGCGATCCAGGCCGACTGGCCGGTCAAGGCCGCCCGGCTCGACATGGCCGGCACCAAGGATTTGCAGCACCGGCTGAAGGCGCTCGGCTACTACAACCACGATGCCGACGGGCGCATCGGCACCGGCACGCGCGAGGCCGTGCGCCAGTACCAGATCAGCGCCGGCGAGATCCCGGACGGCTATCCGACCCCGGCCCTGCTGGTCCGGATGCGTGGCAAGCGCTGACTTTCGGGCCGCTGCGCCCTATAGTGCGGGGCATAGGGGCCGCTGAATCGGATAGGCAGATGCGTCTGCGTTCGCTCGCCCTGGTTCTGACTGCCGCCTGCCTGCTCCTGATCACGGGCGGGCCGGTTTCCCTTGCCCAGCAGCAACAGCGCAACCTCTTTCAGCTCTTTTGGCAGTTGCCGGCCGCCCAGCAGCGCGCGGCGCCGCAGCCACGCCAGCGTGTCGCGCCCGTCATCCGCCGTCGCGAGGCCCCCGTCGTCGTCCGCGACGACCCGGTCATTCCCAAGGTCGATGTCAACAGCCACATCGTGGTGATGGGAGATTCGCTCGCAAACCTCCTGGCCAACGGCCTTGACGAGGCCCTGAACGACCGCCCGGATGTCGAGGTTCTCCACAAATCCAAGCCGGATTCGGGCCTCGTCCGGACCGACTTCTACGACTGGCCGAAGGCGGTTTCCGATATCCTGGCCGGTGACCAGAAGATCACCCTGGGCGTCATGCTGGTCGGCCTCAACGACCGGCAGCCGATCCGCGAGGGCGAAACCGTCCATGACCCCCTGAGCCCGCGCTGGCTCGAACTCTATCGGGACCGCATCGACCTGATCGCCGACGCCTTCGCGGCCCGCCGCATTCCCTTGATCTGGGTCGGCGCGCCGCCCGTGCAGAACGGCCGGCTCTCGGCCGATTTCGTCTCGTTCAACGAGCTCTACCGCCAGCGCGTCGAGAAGGCCGGCGGGCAATATGTCGATCTGTGGGGCGGCTTCGTCGATGCCGAGAACCGCTACACCGCGACGGGTCCCGACGTTTCCGGGCAGCTGACGCGGCTGCGCCTCGGTGACGGCATCCATTTCACTGCCGCCGGCGCCCGCAAGGCCGCGCATTTCGTCGACCTGGTCATCCGCCGCATCATCGAGGCCGCGCCGCAGAACAGCGTGATCGCCCTGCCCGTTTCGCCCGAGACGGGCGCGCCCTCGACCCCCGAGCTGCAGCCCGGCGGCGTCGAGCGCCTGATCGATCAGATGGTCGCCGGCGTGCCGACGATCGGCCTGCCCCCGGCCCTGCAGGCGCGCCCGCTGGCGGGCCCCATCCAGCCGCTGACCGGGCAGGCCCCGACATCCGGGCAGCCCCTGCTCGCCTCGGTCACCGAGGCGCGCGGGCGCGGCGAGGCCGAGCTGCAGCTCGAGCGCGTCTTCGGCCAGGGCATCGCGCCCGATCCGGTCCCTGGCCGGCTCGACGATTATCGCTGGCCGCGCTGAGCTCAGCCCGCCATCAGCCGGTCGAACACCGGATCGGGATCATCCACCTCGATGAGCCGCTTGCCGGTGATCACCCAGATCCGAGTCGCCACGGCGCGGACGAAGGCGCGGTCATGGCTGACCAGCAGGCAGGCCGCGCCATGCTCGGTGAGTTCGCGCTCCAGCATGTCCTGCCCTTCGATATCGAGATAGTTGGTCGGCTCGTCCAGCAGGTAGAAATTCGGCTGGGCGAGGCGCAGCAGCAGCATGGCGAGCCGCGCCCTCTGCCCTCCCGACAGGCGGGCGAGCGGCGCGCCCTGGGCCTCGCTGGCGATGCCGGCCCCGGCGAGCAGCGTCCGCGCCAGTTGGTCGCCGACATCGCTCGCGCCTTTGACGGCCGCCCAGGGCGTCGGCCAGACATCGAGTTGCGAGAGCGCCTGATCGGAGAAGCCAGGCTTCAGGCTGGCGGCAGTGCGGATCTCCGCATCCGGGCCGTCGAGCGCCGCCCGCAGCCGCGTGACGAAGCGCGTCTTGCCGCTGCCGTTCGCGCCGAGCAGCGCGATGCGATCCCCGTTCTCGATCCAGAGCTGCCCGGTGCGGAAGAGCGGCCTGCCGTCGGGAGTGGCGATCCCCGTATCCTTGATCGCCGCCAGCGCCTTGGCATGGGTGCCGCTGTTGACGAGCCGGATCGCACCGGCCGAGCGTTCCTTATGCGCCGGCCTGGCACTCTCCTCCAGCTTGTCGGCACGCTCCGACAATTGCTTGGTCTTGACCACCAGCAGGTCCGAGCCGGAGTTGATGCCGATGTTCTTGAGCTTGGCCGCCTGCTGCCTGAGCGCCCTGACCTTGCGCATGTCGTTATCGAACTGCCGCCCCCGCGCCGCGTCGCGCTCCTCCAGCGCCTGCAATGCGCGCGAATAGGGCAAAGCGAAATCGGCGCTCTCCGCCGGACGCAGGAAGAGCGTGCGGGTGCTGACATCGTCGAGAAAGGCGCGATCATGGCTCGCGGCGACGACGGCGCAATCCCGCGGCAGGGCGGCGAGGAAGCGCTGCAGCACGCCGATGCGCTCGAGATCAAGATGGTTGGTCGGCTCGTCCAGCAGCAGCAGATCTGGTTCGACCACCGCGGCGCGCGCCAGCAGCATCGTGCGCTGCCAGCCGCCCGACAGGCTGGCGACGGCACGGCGGCGCAGCCCCTCGTCAACCATGAGGTCGTCCAGCAGCACGTCGACCCGCCAGCTTTCGGTTTCGGCGGCCTCGGCGTCGAGCGCATCGCGTACCGCCTCGTAGAAGCTCATCGGCAAGAGGCGCGCGTGCGGGTCTTGCGGCGCGAAGGCGGTGACGAGACCGCGGGCACGGGTCAGCGTCCCGTCCGTGGCCTCTTCCTGGTCGGCCAGGATACGCAGGAGCGAGGATTTCCCGCGCCCATTGGCGGCGACGAGACCGAGGCGGTCGCCCTTGGCGACGGAGAAGTTGAGCCCGGCGAAAAGCGGGGCACTGCGGACGAGCGAAAAATCTTTGATGGCGATCAGGGACATCGGAATCTCATGAAGTCAGGCAGGCGCGAATAAATGCGCCGAAAAGGGCTGACGATGAGACGGCGATGCGTTCCCGGTCAGCCCCGCGAGATGAAGCGCGGGGCGGAAACAGGTCCTCGGGTGCGGAAATGGAAGCCCTGGCTCAGCGCCAGCTTCCCCCTCTGTTTCGATTCCATGGCTGCCACCATAGCGGCGCCGGCCCGGATGAACACTGCGTCCACGGCATAACGGTCGCCATCGCGACGCTGGTCATCGCGACGCGCCCGGTGCGGCGCCGACGGAACCGCCGCGTCTGCAATGGATTGATCGCCCGTGAGAGGAGGCCAGACGATGCCCAGATTCGTGACGATCGGCTATGGCGACCGGGCGGGCTATGACCGCACGGCTCCGGCCATCCGTGACGCAGCCCACGCCCAGGATGCGGCGCTCCTCGAACGCGGTGCCGTGATCGGCATTGCCGGGCAAGCGGTACAGGTCCGCAACCCCGACGCCTCCGGGGTCCGGACGCAGACAGGTGCCTTCATGTCGTCACAGCTGCCCGTGGCCGGCTTCGCTATCATCGAGGCTGCCGATCTCGCCGAGGCCATCGATCTGGTTTCTCGGGTTCCCTGTGCCGTCGCACACGGGGTCGTCGAGATCTGGCCGTTGGAGCAGCCGGGTTAGGGCTACAGGAGCCCCGCGTCCACCGGCATGGGAGGCAACCGTCCAGGGCCTGCTCCGGCGATTGGGAGAAGGCGGCTGCCGGCTGCATGCTGGCGGCAAGGTTCCGGAAGATTTGGCTCGTCGCCTCGGCTATGCGATCGTCGCCGGATCGCGAACGAACGAGCGAGGGCGCTATGGATACGGATCAGGCGGCCAAGGACCGCGTCACACAAGTCTTGAAGAAGCACCTGGAGCTCGCTCAAGAGCAGCTCGACATGGCCGAGCGAGGCGTCCTTTTGTCGATCGACGGGGCGCCCGAAGGAATCAACCTGACCAAGGAAGCGCTGGCCATTCGCGTCGAGCAGCTGCAGGGAGCACTCGACCGGCAGCGAGGACGCGGCTGAAGCCGCCGTCGCCGCCCGACTTGGACCAGGCGCCTAGCCTCGCGCGATCTGCGCAAGAAGGTCGCGCAGGTTCAATTCGGCCTCGGATCCGCCCCCATGGGCGGCGCTCGCGGGAATCCCCGACAGGGTCGCACACACCACATCCTTCGGCGTCAGGCCGAACTCCTTCTTGAAGGAGCGGCTGAAGCTCGACGGATCGGGAAAGCCCAGCCCCTCCGCGATCGCGGCGATCGAGCGGAAATTGGTGCCGCTCGACAGCTCTGCGTAGCACTGCTTCAAGCGCCGCCGCTGGATGTAGTTCCTCACGCCGCCCTCGCTTTCGAGCAGGCGATAGAGCTGGGAGCGGGACATGCCAGCCTCCCGGCACAGGAGATCCGGCCCGAGAGTGCTGCAGTGCAGATTGAGGTCGACGATGCGCCTGACGATCTCCTTGCGGGCCACCGCGACAGGAACGGCACCAAGAAAACTGTGATCCGACGACGGCGCGATGCAAGCGAGCAGCATGCCGCGGACGGTGGTCTGGAGGGCGGGCAGATCCGCATCGGAGAAGCTTGACACGTTGCGCGCCAGCAGCGTGATGAATTCCGCGAGCAGCTTGCCCATTGCGTCGCTGATCGGCCTGCCCTCGACCCCTTCCAGAACGGCGGTCACCTCCGGAAAAGTATCGCGCGGCAGATAGAGCTGCAGCCGGTCGTCCGCCTCGCGGAAGCTGACGAGCTCGCGCCCCAGCGACGCCACGAAGGGCGTATCGGCGGGCACGTCGATCGAGCGCAGGCGCCCCGCCTCGCCCAACGTCCGCGCGTGGCCGATCGTGATGTTCCAGTGGTCGATGGGGTTGCGCCGGACGAGATCGGCCGTGCGGAACGCCCGCAGTTTCGGCGCCCGGACCCGGCTCAGGCCGAAACCGCCGAAGTTCCAGGTTTCGCTGGTCGCGGAAAAGCCCGCCTGAGGATCGTCGACCTCGACATCGAAGACGGCGTCGAACCACCCGCGCCAAGCATCCAGCTGCTTCGCTTGGGGCAGGCCGACCGTTGTGAAAATAACCGGCGTCATCTGACCAAGCGACAACGAAAGGACACAAGCGCGCTTGCACTCCACCTCGGCTCTCAGGTCAAGTATTAATTCGGTGCAACGGCAGACCCTGCCGCTTCTCTAGGCGAATATCGCCCGTATCAATGAATTCATAACAATTCCACGCTTCGGCCGGCTGAAAATCCGGCTAAAGGACCTCACCCCACTGCCTTCTTGTCTCTGGTGGAAAAAGCACAGCGCCCGGGCCGGCATATCGGCCGACCGGGCTGCTGGACAGCGATTGGCTCGCGATCGTGCCGGAGGGCGATGTCCTCACACCGGCAGGATCGTCGCGCCCATCAGCTCCTTGTCGATGGCGTGCGCTGCCTGGCGCCCCTCGCGGATCGCCCAGACCACAAGCGACTGGCCGCGGCGCATGTCGCCGGCGACATAGACCTTGTCGGTGCTCGTCCTGTAGTCGCGGTCGTTGGCGACGACGTTGGCGCGCTTGTCCACGGCCGCGCCCGACTGCGCGATCATGCCTTCGATCAATGATCCCGCGAAGCCGATGGCGAGGAAGCAGAGATCGGCCTGGAGCACGAATTCGGTGCCGGGGATCGGCTTGCGCTTCTCGTCGACGCGGGCGCATTTCACGCCGGTCAGCCGGCCATTGCGGCCTTCAAGCCCGAGCGTCGCCGCCTGGAACTCGCGCTCCGCCCCCTCAGCCTGCGAGGACGATGTGCGGAACTTCGTCGGCCAATACGGCCAGACGGTGAGCTTGTCCTCGATCTCCGGCGCCATCGGCCGGATGTCGAGCTGTGTCACCGACAGCGCGCCTTGCCGGAAGGCAGTGCCGACGCAGTCGGAGGCCGTGTCGCCGCCGCCGACAACCACGACGTGCTTCCCGGCCGCCAGGATCGGTGCCTCGTTTGAAATATCCTCGCCGCCGATGCGCTTGTTCTGCTGGGTGAGGTAGGGCATCGCGTAATGCACGCCGGCAAGGTTCGTGTCCGGCAGGCCGGGATCGCGCGGCGCTTCCGCCCCGCCCGTCATCAGCACCGCGTCGTGCTCGGCGACGAGCGTCGCGAAGGGCAGGGTCACGCCGACATGGGCGTTGTAGTGGAAGGTGACGCCCTCCGCCTCCATCTGCTTCACCCGGCGGTCGATATGCCCCTTCTCCATCTTGAAATCGGGGATGCCGTAGCGCAGCAGGCCGCCGGCCTTAGCCTCGCGTTCATAGAGATGGACGTCGTGGCCGACGCGGGCCAGCTGCTGCGCCGCCGCCATTCCGGCCGGGCCGGAGCCGACGATGGCAATGCGCTTGCCCGTGCGCTTGGCCGGAATTTCCGGCGCGATCCAGCCCTCTTCCCAGCCCTTGTCGGCGATCGCCTGCTCGATCGTCTTGATCGTCACCGGCATGTTCTCGAGGTTGAGCGTGCAGGCTTCCTCGCAAGGCGCGGGGCAGATGCGGCCGGTGAACTCCGGGAAGTTGTTGGTGGAGTGGAGGTTGCGCAGCGCATCCTCCCAGCCGCCGGAATAGACCAGCTCGTTCCAGTCCGGAATCTGGTTATGCACCGGGCAGCCGGTCGGCCCATGACAGAACGGGATGCCGCAATCCATGCAACGCGCCGCCTGCTTCTTGATATCGCGCTCCTCCAACGGAAGCGTGAACTCGCGGAAGTGGCGAATGCGGTCGCCGGCGAGCTGATATTTTTGCTCCTGCCGGTCGTATTCGAGAAAGCCTGTGACCTTGCCCATGCCGTTTCTCTCGCCGTGTGCCCGGGAGTGTCCCCGCGCGCGTGCCATAACCTGATCGGGATGCCGGGACCGTGACGGCCCCGGCAGGTGGCGTTTCGCTTATTCCGCGGCCTGCAAGGTGCGGGCCTGCTCCATTTCGCGTAGCGCGCGGCGGTACTCGACCGGCATCACCTTGACGAATTTGGTGCGGTAATCCGCCCAGTTGTCGAGGATCGTGCGGGCACGTTCCGAACCGGTGTAGTTGGCGTGGTTCGTCAGCATCTGCATCAAACGCTCGTCGTCATGGCCGGACATGTTGGCCATGTCGATGCGGCCTTTGTGCTCGAGGTCGCCGCCGTGATGGTGCAGCCGCTCCATCAGGTCTTCCTCCTCCTCGACCGGCTCGAGATCGACCATCGAGAGGTTGCAGCGCGATTTGAAGGTCCCGTCCTCGTCGAGCACATAGGCGATGCCGCCCGACATGCCCGCCGCGAAGTTGCGGCCGGTCTGGCCGATGACCGCGACGACGCCGCCGGTCATGTATTCGCAGCCATGGTCGCCGGTGCCTTCGACCACCGCGATGGCGCCGGAGTTGCGCACCGCGAAGCGCTCACCCGCAACGCCTCGGAAATACGCCTCGCCCGAGATCGCGCCGTAAAGCACCGTGTTGCCGACGATGATCGAGTGCTCCGGCACGGCCCTGGTCGCCGGATCAGGCTTCACGATGATCTTGCCGCCCGACAGGCCCTTGCCGACATAGTCGTTGGCCTGGCCGGTGAGCTCGACAGTGACGCCCGCAGCCAGGAAGGCGGCAAAGCTCTGGCCCGAGGTGCCCTTCAGCTTCACGCTGATGGTGTCGTCCGGCAGGCCGGCATGGCCGTACTTCTTCGCGACGACGCCCGACAGCATCGCGCCGGTCGAACGATCGACATTGCAGATGCTCTCCGCGATCACGACCGGCTTGCCGGTCTCGATCGCGCCTTCCGCCGCCTCGATCAGCTTGCGGTCGAGCACCTCGTCGATCGGGTGCTTCTGCAACTCGACATGGCGGATCGCCACCTCCGGCAGATCGACCTTGTGGAACAGCTTGGTGAAGTCGAGCCCCTTCGCCTTCCAGTGCTCGATCGCCTCGCGCTTGTCGAGCAGATCGGAGCGACCGACGAGTTCCTCGATCTCGGTGAAGCCCATCTCCGCCATCAGCCGGCGGACATCCTCGGCGACGAAGAAGAAGTAGTTCACGATATGCTCGGGCAGGCCCTTGAAGCGCTTGCGCAGCACCGGGTCCTGCGTGGCGACGCCGACCGGGCAGGTGTTGAGATGGCACTTGCGCATCATGATGCAGCCGGCTGCGATCAGCGGCGCGGTCGAGAAGCCGAACTCGTCGGCGCCCAAGAGCGCGCCGATGACGACGTCGCGCCCGGTGCGCAGGCCGCCATCGACCTGCAAGGCCACGCGGCCGCGCAGATGGTTCAGCACCAGCGTCTGCTGCGTCTCGGCGAGGCCGATCTCCCAGGGCGAGCCCGCATGCTTCAGCGAGGTCAGCGGGCTCGCGCCCGTGCCGCCCTCGAAGCCGGAGATGGTGATGTGGTCGGCGCGCGACTTGGCGACGCCGGCCGCGACCGTGCCGACGCCGATCTCGGACACCAGCTTCACCGAGACATCCGCCGCGGGGTTGACGTTCTTCAGGTCGAAGATGAGCTGGGCGAGATCCTCGATCGAATAGATGTCGTGATGCGGCGGCGGCGAGATCAGACCTACGCCCGGCGTCGAATGCCGGGTCCGGGCGATCTTGGCATCGACCTTGTGGCCGGGCAGCTGGCCACCCTCGCCGGGCTTGGCGCCTTGGGCCACCTTGATCTGCATCACGTCGGAGTTGACGAGGTATTCGGTGGTAACGCCGAAGCGGCCGGACGCGATCTGCTTGATCGCCGAGCGCTTGGAACGGCCGTCCGGCATCGGCTTGAAGCGGATCGATTCCTCGCCGCCCTCGCCGGTGTTCGACTTGCCGCCGATCTGGTTCATGGCGATGGCGAGCGTCTCATGCGCCTCGCGCGAGATCGAGCCGAAGGACATCGCGCCGGTGGCGAAGCGCTTCACGATATCGGCGGCGGATTCGACGCTCTCCAGCGGCACCGGCTCCCGTCCGTCATCCGCGGCCATCTTGACCTTGAACAGGCCGCGAATGGTGCTGAGCCGCTGCGCGTCGTCGTTCACCTGACGGGCGAACTCCTCGTAGCGATCCTGCGCGTTGAGGCGCACCGCATGCTGCAGCGAGGCGACGACGTCCGGCTTCCAGACATGGTCCTCGCCGCGGACGCGGTACATGTACTCCCCGCCGATATCGAGGCTGTTGCGGTAGAGCGGCGAGTCGCCGAAGGCGTCGCGGTGGCGGCGCAGGCTCTCTTCCGAAATCTCGTCGAGGCCGACACCCTCGATCGCGGTGCCCGTCCCGAAGAAGAACTTGTCGACGAAAGCGGTCTTCAGGCCGACCGCATCGAAGATCTGGGCGCCGCAATAGGACTGGTAGGTCGAGATGCCCATCTTGGACATCACCTTCAGCACGCCCTTGCCGACCGACTTGATATAGCGCTTCACCACCTCGTCGGCGTCGACCTCCTCCGGGAAGGCGCCCTGCTCATGCTGATCGAGCAGGGTGTCGAAGGCGAGATAGGGGTTGATCGCCTCGGCGCCGTAGCCGGCGAGGCAGCAGAAGTGATGGATCTCGCGCGGCTCGCCCGACTCGACGACGAGGCCGACCGAAGTGCGCAGGCCCTTGCGGATCAGGTGATGGTGCACCGCCGCCGTCGCCAGCAGCGCCGGGATCGGGATACGGTCCGGCCCGACCTGCCGATCGGACAGGATGATGATGTTGTAACCGCCATGCACCGCAGCCTCGGCACGCTCGCAGAGCCGCTCCAGCGCGCCTTCCATGCCGGCCGCGCCCTCGCGCGCCGGGTAGGTGAAGTCGATCGTCTTGGTGTCGAAGCGATCCTCGTAATGGCCGATGCAGCGGATCTTCTCGAGATCGTCATTCGTCAGGATCGGGGTGCGCACTTCCAGCCGCTTGCGCCGCGAGGTGCCTTCCAGATCGAGGATGTTCGGGCGCGGCCCGATGAAGGAGAGCAGGCTCATCACCAGCTCCTCGCGGATCGGATCGATCGGCGGGTTCGTCACCTGCGCGAAGTTCTGCTTGAAATAGGTGTAGAGCAGCTTCGACTTGAGCGAGAGCGCCGAGATCGGCGTGTCCGTGCCCATCGAACCCACGGCTTCCTGCCCGGTCACCGCCATCGGCGCCATCAGCAGGCGGACGTCCTCGGTGGTGTAGCCGAAGGATTGCTGGCGATCGAGCAGCGGCACGTCGGTGCGCGAGGCCCGCGCCTCGACCGGCGGCAGATCCTCCAGCACGATCTGGGTGCGCTTCAGCCAGTCCTTGTAGGGATTGGCGAGGCAGAGCGAGGTCTTGATCTCGTCGTCGCCGATGATGCGGCCCTGCTCCAGGTCGATCAGCAGCATCTTGCCGGGCTGGAGGCGCCACTTCTCGACGATCTTTTCTTCCGGGATCGGCAGCACGCCGAATTCCGAGGCAAGCACGACGAGCCCGTCATCGGTGACGAGATAGCGAGCGGGGCGAAGGCCGTTGCGGTCCAGCGTCGCGCCGATCTGGCGCCCGTCGGTGAAGGCGATCGCCGCCGGCCCGTCCCAGGGCTCCATCAGCGCCGCGTGATATTCGTAGAACGCGCGCCGCTCCTCGTTCATCAGAGGGTTGCCGTTCCATGCCTCCGGCACGAGCATCATCATGGCATGGGCGAGCGAATAGCCGCCCTGCACCAGGAATTCGAGCGCGTTGTCGAAGCAGGCGGTGTCGGACTGCCCCTCATAGGAGATCGGCCAGAGCTTCGAGATATCCGAACCGAACAGGTCGGAATCGACGCTCGCCTGCCGCGCCGCCATCCAGTTGACGTTGCCGCGCAGCGTGTTGATCTCGCCGTTATGGGCGACCATCCGGTAGGGATGGGCGAGGCGCCAGGACGGGAAGGTGTTGGTCGCGAAGCGCTGATGGACCAGCGCGATGGCGCTGTCGAAACGCTCGTCCTGCAGATCCTTGAAGTAGGAGCCGAGCTGGTTCACCAGCACCATGCCCTTGTAGACGATGGTGCGGCACGACATCGAGACGGGATAATATTCCGCCGTCCGGCGCTCCTGATGCTTGTAGACCTTGTTCGAGACCGACTTGCGGAGGACATAGACCTGCCGCTCGAACTCGTCCTCGCTCGCGAAATCGGCAGGGCGGCCGACGAAGAGCTGGCGATGCACCGGCTCGGTCTCGAGCACCGCCTTGCCGAGGTCGGAGTTGTCGACGGGAACGTCGCGCCAACCGAGGAAATTCAGCCCTTCCTCTTCGACCGTCTGGGAGATGATCTCCTCGCAGAGCGCGCGGATCGCGGGGTCGCGCGGCATGAAGAACTGGCCGATGGCGTAGAAGCCGGGCTCCGGCAAGTCGATGCCGAGCTTAGCCGTCTCCTCCTTGAAGAAGAGATGCGGGATCTGGGTGAGGATGCCGCAGCCGTCGCCGAGCTTCGGATCGGCGCCGACGGCGCCGCGATGGTCGAGATTGTGCAGGATCTGCAGGCCCTGCTGGACGATGGCGTGGCTCTTGCGGTTCTTCATGTCGGCGATGAAGCCGACGCCACAGGAGTCTTTCTCGTTGCGGGGATCGTACAGGCCCTGATGCGTCGGCATTGCCGGGTCGCGCACGGCCGGAAAACGCTCGAAGCCCTCTGCGCCGCTCGACTTGCTGGTCACGCTCATCGTCAAACCCCGCTTCTCAGAACCCGCTGGCGCGCCGCCTGCGGGCAGACCCGTCAGTCCACAATCCCATCCGCTCCGGCCCCGGCGCCGACGTATCGGCAGCAAGGATGGGGCCAAGGCGGCTCGGCCGTCGTCTTGTGAGAGGCTTGCTTGCGCTTTGTTTCCACCGCGCCCGCGTCCTCCGCAGGCGCTTCGGGCGGCTCTCGCCCGCTCGCGCCTGTCTTCAGGCCGTCGTTTTACGGACGGCGCATGTACGGTCGGCTTTGGCGTCGTTAGCCCGGCCTCTCGTCATGCTCCGCTCCATTGCGACGGCGCGACCCCCAACCTGCATCGGCTTTCGGTCGGCGCGGTGAAAAATGGGACAGCAACACTGTCCTATCGAGATGAACTTGCCAGAATTCCAATCTACGCACAAGCGTCGATTTTGCACCGCGGCGAAATTTTATTGCAAAATTGAATCCATGCCAGACATTTCCGAGACGAAAGCCTAACTCCGGCAGCACGCTTCTTGTTTTTGGGCATGCGGCGAGGTTTCGGCCCGGCGCCGCGCGCAAGCCCCCCTTTCCTAACGCTCGCTTGGCAGAACACCGCCATCCGCCTAACCCTCGGTCATGCATTTCTTCAGCGACAACACCGCCGCCGCCAGCCCCCGCGTCATGGCCGCCCTCGCCGCCGCCAACGAGGGCAACGCCTCGCCCTATGGCAAGGACGACTGGACGCGCCGCGTCGAGGAGCGTTTTGCGGAGATCTTCGAGCACGAGGTCTCGGTCTTCCTCGTCCTCACCGGCACGGCGGCGAATGCACTCGCTCTGGCCAGCATCGTGCGGCCCTGGGGCGCCGTCCTCACCCATGAGGAGGCCCATGTCGTCGAGGACGAATGCGGCGCCCCCGAATTCTTCAGCGACGGCGCCAAGCTCGTCGACCTGCCCGGCACCGGCGCCAAACTGAAACCGGAAACCATAACGAAGGCGCTCTCGCATCTGCGCGACGGCGATTTCCATCAGGTGCAGGCGCAGGCGCTGACGATCACGCAGGCGACCGAATGCGGCACGGTCTATACGCCCGCCGAGGTGCGGGCGCTGAAGGAGGCGATCACGCCGCGCGGTCTCAAGCTGCATATGGACGGAGCGCGCTTCGCCAATGCACTGGTCACGCTCGGCTGCACGCCGGCCGAGATCACCTGGAAGGCCGGCGTCGACGTGCTCTCCTTCGGCGGCACCAAGAACGGCGCGCTCGCGGCCGAGGCCGTGATCTTCTTCGACCCCGGCCATGCCGAGGAGATGAAGTGGCGCCGCAAGCGCGCCGGCCAGACCCTCTCGAAAGGCCGGTTCCTCGGCGCCCAGTTCGAGGGGCTGCTCGCCGACGGTCATTGGCTCGACCTCGCCCGCCATGCCAACGCTCAGGCCAGGCGCCTGGCGGATTCCGTCGCGCAGGGCAGCGAGGCGCGTCTGGCGTGGCCCTGCCAGGCGAACGAGGTCTTCATTGTGCTGCCCCCGGCCGTGCAGGAGCGCCTGAAGGCGGCCGGCGTCGGCTATTATGACTGGTCGGCTCGCTCGCTCCCGCCGGAGGCGCCGCTTCAGGACGGTGAGATCGCCGGCCGCTTCGTCATGTCCTTTGCAACCGAGCCGGAGCATGTCGAGCGCCTGATCGCCGCCATCGCCGGCTGAAACGGCGCATTTCAGCCCCGTTTCCAACCCCATGCCTGCCGCAATCCCTAACAAGACTGCCCGCCACGAAAGCAGTCGTTAAGGAAGGGTGGCATGGCAAATCGTTCGACGGCGCCGGGGCGCATCGCGCTGATGGGCTTGGTCGTGGCCGGCGCTCTGGCCGGCACGATGGGAGCCGCCGGGGCCCAATACTACTATTACGACGACGGGTACGACCCCTATCCGGCCTATGGCTACGGCTATCGTTACGACTACGGTTACGCGCCCCGCCCGCCGGCGGTGGTTCCGCGTGCGCCGGCACCTGTATCCCCCAATACGGTCAGCCGCATCGCCGCCCGCAACTACGGCCTTGTCAGAATCGATCGCTCGATCCGCCGGGACGACACCTATGTTGTCGATGGCGTTACGGCTGGCGGCCAGCGCCTGCGCCTGGTTCTCGATGCCTATGCCGGCGAGCTGATCCGCCGCATCCCGCTGCGCGGCCAGGCCGTGCCCGCGCCGAATGTCGCCCGCATTGACCCGCATCAGGAGCAGGCGGCACCGCGCCAGCGTCTCGTGCCCCAGCCGCCCGAACGACCGGCCGAGCTGAAGCCGCCGGCAGAAGCCAGCGCACCGGCGACGTCCGCTCCGCCATCGCCGGCCGCACCACCTGCCTCCGAGCCCGTTAAGCCCGCTGAAACGGCCCCGATCGAAGCGAACGCTCCGGCCACGGCCTCACCGCCCTCGCCCGCTGCGCCACCCGTGCCGGAATCTGCGAAGCCTGCCGAGAAACCACCCTTTGAGGCCAGCGCGCCCGCGACATCCTCTCCGCCGCAGCCGGCGAAACCGGCCGAGCCTTCGCCGGGCGCGACCAACCCCGAGACCGGCGCCGACAAGCCCAAGCTCGTCAATCCCAGCGATGTGCGCGGAACCGACGAGGCGGAACGCAAACCACCGCTGACGACCGCAGCGCCGGCCACCCAAGTGCCGTCGATCCCGCCCGTGCAGCAGATCGATCCATCGCCATCCACGCCCAGGCCGGAGACGCCGATCGCTCCCGTCGTTCCGCTGAACTGACAGGCACCATCGCATCGGAAGATGCGCGGCGATCTAGCAAAAAAGGCTCCCATTTCCGGGAGCCTTTCTCTTTCAGCCCAATGGACCGATTGGATTACGCGGCTTTGGCGGTCTCGATCTTGGCTTCGAGAACCTTGGCCGAACTGGCACCGATCGGAATCTGGCGCGGCTTCTTGGCCTCGGGAATCTCGCGCACGAGGTCGATATGGAGCAGGCCGTTCTCAAGGCTGGCTCCGGTCACCTGCACGTAGTCGGCGAGCTGGAAGCGGCGCTCGAAGGCGCGGGCGGCGATGCCCTGATGCAGGACCTCGCGCTTCTCGGCGCCGCCGGAAACCTGCTTCTCGCCCTTGACGGTCAAGGCATTTTCCTTGGCCTCGATGGCGAGGTCAGCCTCGCCGAAACCCGCAACCGCAATGGTGATGCGATAGCCGTTCTCGGCAGTCCGCTCGATATTGTAGGGCGGATAGCCCGGCGCGGCGTCGCTGCTCGTCGCCTGATCGAGGAGGTTGAACAGGCGGTCGAAACCGACGGTCGAGCGATAGAGAGGGGAAAGATCGAATTGACGCATGACATGTCCTCCGAAGAAGCGACAATTTGGTCGGCCCGCCTCGCCTGAGCGCGGGCCTGGTTTGGGTCTGCGCAGCCGGTTCCGGCCTGCGCATCCATGATCTGGGTTGGCTTTCCCGCTTTTCAAGAGCCCCCGCCGACGGGCATAAGCAAAGCTCGGAAGCAGTTCGGCGACCGATGAGGGCGGGCGGTCGCGATGCGGAGAGAGCCAATGGCCGAGGCCGTTCTTTTTGCCCATATCGGCTATCCCGTGCCGGGCCACAGCAAGGTCTGGTTTGCCAAGACCAATGACGGCGCCAATTTGCGCTTCGCCAGCTGGCGCCCCACTGTCAAGCCAGCGCGCGGCACGATCGTCGTCGTGCAAGGCCGGGCCGAGTTCATCGAGCGCTACAGCGAAACCGTCTCGGAGCTACGCCGCAGAGGGTTCCATGTGCTGAGCTTCGACTGGCGCGGCCAGGGCGGCTCGCAGCGTTTCGTCCGGCGCGAACGCAAGGGCCATGTCGGTCGTCTCAAGCACTACGAAGCCGATCTCGCTCTTGTGATGGCGCAGATGCAGGCAAAGTTCCCGCCGCCCTATTTCGTCCTCGCGCATTCGATGGGCGCAGCACTCTGCCTCGACGCCGCCCGTCATGACGCCTTGCCGGTGTCGCGCATGGTGGCGCTCGCCCCCATGCTCGGCCTCACCATGATCGCGCACCCGGCCCGGGCCAGCCGCCTCGCAAGCCTTCTCTATTGGCTGGGTTTGGGCCGTGCCTTCGTCCCGGGCGGCGGCGATACGGCCATCGCGACGAAACCCTTCGAGGGCAACCGGCTGACGAGCGATGCCGTCCGCTACGCCCGCAACAGTGCGCTCTCGGCCGAGGCACGCCATCTCAGCGTCGGCGACCCGACCATCGCCTGGGTCCGGACAGCCTTTCGCCTGATGTCCCGTCTCAACGCCCCCTCGGCCGCGCTGGAGGTGAAGGTGCCGACGCTGATCATCGCCGCCGGGCAGGACCCGGTGGTCTCGACACCTGCAATCGAGCGTTTCGCCGCGCGCCTCAAGACCGGCTCCGCGCTGGTCCTGCCGACGGCGCGACACGAAATCCTCATGGAGAACGACGCGATCCGCGCCCAGTTCTGGGCCGCCTTCGACGCCTTCATTCCCGGCGAGGACCAGGCTCCGACCGCCTCAGCCGGCGAGCCGCGCGAGAGCGACCTCATGCAGCGCCTTGTTGCCGGCGGCGAGGACGCGTCCGCCCCCGGCGGCGCTGCCGCCATCCCATGAGGTGACCACGCCGCCGGCTCCTTCGATGATCGGGATCAGAGCGACGATGTCATAGGGCTTGAGGCCGCTCTCGATGACGAGATCGACATGGCCTGCCGCCAGCATGCAATAGGCGTAGCAGTCGCAGCCATAGCGCGAGAGCCGGACCTGCTTCTCGACACGGCCGAAAGCCTTCGCCTCCTCGCCTTTGAACAGCCCCGGCGAGGTCGTCATCAGCGTTGCGGCAGCGAGATCGGCGGTCGCCCGCGTCCGCAGCTTCCGCGGCCCGCCCGGCCCCTCATAGCGCGCCTCGCGCCCGTCGCCGGAATAGCGTTCACCGGAGAAGGGCTGATGCATCATGCCATAGACCGGCACGCCCTTGCGCGTCAGGCCGATCAGCGTGCCCCAGACCGGGATGCCGGAAATGAAGGCCCGCGTGCCGTCGATCGGATCGAGCACCCAGACATAGTCGGCTTCGGTGTTCTCACTGCCGAATTCCTCGCCGAGCACCCCATGAGCCGGAAACTGCCGCTTGATCATGTGGCGCATCACCGATTCGCCGGCGCGGTCGGCCTCCGTTACCGGGTCGAACACGCCGCCCTGCGACTTGTCCTCGGTCGCATGATGCGCGCGGAAGAACGGCAGGATCGCCCGCCCCGACTGCGTCGCCAGCTCCGCGACGAAAGAGCCGAAATCGACTGCGCTCATGAACAGGTCTCCAATTTGCTGCTCTGCAGCATCAATGCCGTAGAATACGAGTTCCGAAACAGGCTCGATCGCCAAAATACCACGAAAAACCCGAAAATTAGCACGCCGTCATGCGACACGCGCATGACGCCTGCGATTTTGGTCAATTTCGCTTGTGTTTTGCAGCGCACTCTCATATTGTGCACTGCGAAGGGGAGATGACCTCAAACCTTCATTGCCCTCCTTGGGCGTTTCCTCCCTAGACTTGGGCCGCCACGCAAGTGTGCGGCCCTTTTTTCTTGTCTGCCGGCTCTGGTTCCGATCGTCGGCAGCCTTATTCGGCAGCCTCGCGCCAGTCGTCGAGCCAGCCGCTCCAGCGCGCGAAGCAATCGGCCATCGCGCTCGCGATCGCCTGCTCGACTGCCGTGAAGCCCACATGCGGCTCCAGCGTCGCTTCGTTCATGTAAAGCGCCCGGTTGACCTCGATCTGCAGGGCATGGACCCCCGCAGCCGGCGCGCCGTAATGCTCGGTGATGAAGCCGCCGGCATAGGGACGGTTGCGGGAGACGCTGAAGCCGAGCCGCGTGAAGGCCTGTTCGGCGATGTCGATGATATAGCCCGCCGCGCTCGTACCGAAGCGATCGCCCAGGATGATATCGGACTTCGACAGCCCATCCCGGTCGAGCCCGGCTGACGGCATCGAATGCGCGTCGACCAGGATGCAGGTGCCGAACGCCCCCTGGGTGCGCTGAACGAGCCCGCGCAAGCCAGCGTGATAGGGCCGGTAAAGCCCGTCGATTCGCGCGAGCCCCTCCGCGATCGGGATGCGCCCGAAATAGATCTCCTGCGCGTCGCCGACGATGCGGGGAATGGTGCCAAGCCCGCCGGCAACCCGCATCGAGCGCGTATTGGCGAAGGGCGGTACCCGGCCCTCGAACATGCGCGGATCGAGCTCATAGGGCTCGCGGTTGACGTCGAGATAGGCGCGGGGGAATTCCGCCACCAGCAAAGGCGCGCCCAGCGCGACGCTTTGCCCGAACAGGCGGTCGACGAAAGCGTCCTCCGAGCGCCGGAGGCTGCGCAGCGGCAGCCGCGCCGCCTCGACGAAACCGCGCGGATAGCACCGTCCCGCATGGGGCACGTCGACCACCACCGGCACGACCTGAAGTGCCGGCTGATACAGGCTGAACGGCCGCTCGATCTCGGCGACGACGTCGTCGGGGTCTGGCGGGAAAGGGGCGGAGAACACGCTCATGTCCCACGAGAGAAGCACACAAACCCGGCCGGTTGAAGCGATGTCGTGAAGCGGTGGAAATCCATGCTCGGATTCACCCGTTGTTTACCATGATGGCGCCTTATAGGCCTGTATGGTTCCCACTGCGCGGACAGGCGAGTACGCAGGCCGTTTCCAAGGCCCGGCGGACGCCCCGTACGCCAGACGCATCGAAACGCAGGCCTCAGGACGGACAGAACAGGCCCATGACGAAGATACTGCTCGCGGAAGACGACAACGATATGCGTCGCTTCCTGGTCAAGGCCCTGCAGAATGCAGGCTATGACGTCGCTTCCTTCGACAATGGCCTGTCGGCCTATAATCGTCTCCGCGAGGAGCCGTTCGAGCTGTTGCTCACCGACATCGTCATGCCGGAGATGGACGGCATCGAGCTGGCGCGCCGCGCCACCGAGCTCGATCCCGACATCAAGGTGATGTTCATCACCGGCTTCGCCGCGGTCGCGCTCAACCCCGATTCGCAGACGCCGAAGGACGCGAAGGTGCTCTCGAAGCCCTTCCATCTGCGCGAGCTCGTCAACGAAGTCGAGAAGCTGTTGGCGGCTTAAGAAGCTGTTTGGCACCGTGCTGCAGCGTGCCGAATGGCGGTGTTTTTCGAGAACCGGAGCGAAGCATACGCGTGTATGTGAGCCCCGGAAGCGCGGAATGCGCCGCCAGTCGACCGCCGCATTCGGAGATGCCAACAGCCTCGTAGAATTTATGCGGCAAACGCCTTGCAAGCTGCGAAGCGAGCCGCTATAGCCCCCTCACCTCGCAGCGTGGTCGCGGCCGACACGGCCCGGACACGCTACCGAAAGTCGCTTTCAGCGGCGAACGGGCGCGTAGCTCAGCGGGAGAGCACTACGTTGACATCGTAGGGGTCACAGGTTCGATCCCTGTCGCGCCCACCATTTTTGCCCCGTCTCGCAATGACTTAGCGAGACGGGGTGTTGCCCCCACCCTCAGCAGATCATCGGCATTCAACTGCACTTCAACAGCAAACAGCTTTGTTGAAGTCAGCTTCTGAAGCTCGCTGATAACGAAGTCAGTCGCCAGGGCGACATCGGCGACGACGTCGACGTCGAACGCCTCATAGTGCTCGGTCGTGGTCGAGCCCTC
Source organism: Allobosea sp. 10N428 (assembly GCF_056394545.1). Taxonomy (NCBI): domain Bacteria; kingdom Pseudomonadati; phylum Pseudomonadota; class Alphaproteobacteria; order Hyphomicrobiales; family Alloboseaceae; genus Allobosea; species Allobosea sp. 10N428. The sequence goes on from NZ_JBFTIC010000005.1 coordinate 257,226, forward strand.
TTTCACAGTATGGCCGAGCCAGAGCGAGCGCAGCTCGCGCGAGACCCGCGGGCACATCTTGCGGACATGCGTCGCCATGAAGGCGCGGATCGTGCGCTGCGTCAGCTCCGGCACGCCGACGTCATCCGCGATTCGCTTGATCGCCCTCTTCACCGTGCCGACGCGCTCGCCCTTGTAGATCAGCAGCGGAAGAGAATGGTTTGGCCGGGCGCCATGCTTGGCGACCCATGCGGTGGCATCCTCCTCGCGCCAGGCATCGAGCCAGTCGGAAAGCCCCTGCGTTGCCATGATGACCGGGCGGCGCTTGTTCGTCTGGATTCGGCCGGGCGGGTTGAGGTCGATCGCCCCGGTGCCCCGATCACACTGGATGTCCGGGTCGAAATCGGTGATGGCCTCCGGGCGCGCCCAGGTGTTCAGCGCTAGGATGACCCAGCGGCGGAGGTGCTTCGTTTCGATCGCGTCGACGAACGTCGCCATCTGCTGCAAGGTCGGGACGAAGCCGCCCTTCTTTGGGGGCGCGATCTGAAGCTCTTTCGCAATCCTGGCGCGCTGGTAGACGACCTTGGGGGCATGGGAGACGAGCGCGCCTTCCACCATGCCGCCGAGCGGATCAAGGCGCATCTTAACGGCCGCTGCGTCGTTCATCGCGGCGCCAAGCACGCTCAGCGTCCGGTCGATCGTCGCGGCGCTGTGGCGGTAGGTTTTATAACAGAACCTGGCGAGGTCGAGCTGACGCGAGGGCGTCCAGAACGAGACCGGCGCGGCCAGGTTCCGTGCTTCATCGCGCAGGTAATCGGTTACGATCACAACGGCGCGCGCCGCCTGCTCTTCGCTGGCGATCGATGTGGCATGACCGTTCAGATAGGCCTCCATGACGTGCACCGTCAGGACTTGATTGGGGTGAGGGCATTCGTCTGCCGACCGCGCCGGGGCCGCAGCGATGAGGGCGATGAGTGCTTGCTTCGCCTCATCGCCAACCGTTGTGCGCAGGCTTCGGCGGCGGACAGAGCGAGATCCGGCGTCATACCGGCAGGCGTAGAAGATGCCGCCGCGGTCGGGCCAAGGAACGTCGAGATAGTAGCCGCCGAATTCCCATCCGACGGCTGCGTCGGGATGATCGGCGCCCTTGCGGTTTCGGTCTGCCACGATGCTGTCCTGTGGTAGCGATGATCGAGATATTCCTGCACGGCCTCGGCCGTGTAGTGCGGACCGGTCGGGAATGCGTAAAACGCAATCAGCCCAGCCTTGCGCGCTCGACGCATTTCCCCAGGCTTGAGAAACCGCCAGCGCTGTTCCACCTCGGATTCCGAGAGGTAGGACGCCGGGTCGATAACGGGCATGGTCGCGTGCGGCATGGCGATCGGTCTTTGAGTGAGAGTGTCCGCGCCCCGCTCCGTCATGGAGAGAACCGGAGCAGGGCGCGGGGTCGGGGCGGGCGCCATCAATCCGCCCGCCATCCCGGCTATGCCGGGCCGGGATTCCGATAGGCTCCGCGGAAGTCGATTGCGGCGAAGCCGACATCGTGTTCGACCTTGGCCCGCAGGCCCTGGGTTTCGAACGGGGACTGCAGCGTCAGTCGCGGCGCGGTGTAGCTTTCCAGCAGGCTGTAGATGAAGGCCGGAACTTTTGCCGGGTCAGCGAAGAGGTACCAGGAGTTATCGGGGATCTCCGGGCTGACGACCTTCGTCAGCGCGCCGGCGAACGGATTGGCCTTGCTGACTTCGTTGGGCACGATGGCAGCAAGGAGCGTATCCGCAGCCGTCTCCTTGTCCGGACCGGTGACGATGAATTTCGGCTCGGACTGCACGAAAAGCCCATCGAGCGATTTCTGCTTGCGCATCGCCGCGCGGGCCGCGCCGGCAGTGGCCGTGCTGATATCTCCGCCAGCGGCGGCCAGGCTGCCGTCGGTCGTGTTGAAGATGGCTCGGCCGGTCGACTGCAGGGTCGGACCGGCTTTGGCGGCCGAGAGCACGAGAGTCCAGAACAGGCGCTCCTCGAAGGCGATGACGCGCTCGCCATAGCTGTTGAGCAGGTCGTCGATCGCACCGTAATCGTCGTTGACCAGCATTTGGCGCGAAAAGGCGATACCCTGCCCGTAGGGAGCGACCATCAGGTATTCGCGGCTTTCGGAGAAAGTCCCGAATGTGATTTCGCCTCCCTCGACCAGCTTCTCGAGGGCCGGCATATCGCCAGGCCGATAGTGCGGCGCCGGCCGGAAGTCCGACAGGTCGCGCCGCCGGCACAAAAGGCGATAGGTCGGCTGGGCCGCGACGTAGCGTTCAGCCATACGCCCGTTGGTGGCGGTTTCGAACATCGCCGGGAAATCCGACGTCGCATGGAAGGCCCGCTTCAGAATGCGCTCACGCTCCGCCGTCGAATGCCCGATGCGCCCGCGGTGGTCGATCGCTTCGGCAGCCATCTCGACAAGCGACGTGCCGAAATAGCGCTGGGCCGAAGCGTTCCGCGGACGATTCTCGCCGGACATTCGGCGCACGAGCTCGCACGCCATATCGCGGATGCGATTGTCACCCTCGTCGCCGTAAACCTGCAGGCGCGGCGTCGCCGGCTCCTGGCCAGGGCGAGAAGACAGGGCTTCGAAGGCTGCTGCGCGGAAGATTTCGACAGAGGTTCCGTTCGAAATGGCCTGATCGATGCTGGCCTGGTTCATTCCGGCGCGACGGCCAAGATCCGCGATAGTGATATTACGGACCTCGGGGGCGTCCATCGCCACGCCGTTCGGCTGCAAGTTTTCGGCAAGGGATTCGGAATCGTTGGGCATGGTGGAGGGTCCTTTCAGGGAACGCACGACAGCGGCCTTGTCGGCGGGGATCGAGACGAGCGAGACCTCGTAGATCTCCCATTCGACGGCGCGGACGGTGTCGATGCCGGAGGGGGAATGGCGCTCGTCCCATTTGCGAACGCGATAGCCGATCGAAAATTGGGAAAGCTCGCCACGGGCGACCTGTCTCTCTGCTTTGCGGCCTTCGGGCGTGTCTGCGAAGCGGAGGACAGCAACGAGCTGCCCGGCTTCGATCGACATCTTCACGACGTTTCCGATGGGCCGGTTGGGATCATGATTGTTCAAGAAGGCCATGCGGCCGTTCACCGTCCGCGTGAGGTCGACGGCGGCCTTGGTGATGACCAGGACCTCGTTCACGCCCCAGCGCTCGATCGCGTTCTCGGTTGCAACGGTCGCTTCGACAGTGCGTGCTTCGGCGTCGTAGCTCGACGGGCTCACGATTGCGCGCGGGTCGGGCGACTTCAGCCGCGTCTGCATTTCGCCATAGCGGCGGGTGAGAATGGCGACGCTCATTCGTCGTCCCCCGCCGCTTCGTCGATCTCGGCGAAGGCCGTCTCGATCTCATCGATCGCTTCGACGACGGCAGTCATCGCTTCGAAATCGATGACGTAGCGGCCCTGGCTGTCCGCTTCGGTGAGTTCGACATCGAGATGCTGGCGCAGCACGGCGATCGCCTCTTTCAGATCAGGGAGGGCGGAGGCCGCCACATCGCCCATCACATGCCCTCCGCACCGGCAGCTTCGAGCGCCGCGACCCATTCACGGAACGGCGCGACGCCTTCCGCATCGGCGATCGCGTGGGCGTCTCGAACCAGCCGGCTGAAGTTCACCAGCGAAGTCATGATGATCGACGTGCCGATGCTGGCTGCGCGGATGTGTTCGCCAGAGCGGTCCTGATAGACGATGAGGTCGTCGAGCGGTCCAAACATCGGAAACGGCAACTCGGCGCCGGCGTGTTCGACCTTGCAGATGCCGAAGTAGATCGGCGCACCCGCCGCCACGATCTCTCGATGAAACCTCTGCAACAGGGCCGAATAGCCGTCGGCGACCGTGGTCGTGGCGTCGCGCTGTTCGATGGAATTCCTCGCCATCTCGACCGAGAGGCGGGTCATCAGCGCTTCGTTTACGCCGTAGCCATTGTAGCCTTCGCGTTCAGCGCTCTCGCCTTTCACGACAGGCGTGAGGTCGTTGCGCGCGAGATACTTCAGCTTGGCGTCGCTGAGGCCGGTGATCTTGAGAAACTGCCTACGGTTCATCAAACCCTCCTGAGTGATTGGATCACTCATGGATCAGAAAATTCGGCCTGTCAAGAAAATGGATATCTGAGTGATCCATTTTTTCCACGGAGGAAATGCGTGTCAGCGAGCCTTCATCCAGGCTTCGAACAAGGCCTCGAACTGCCCTTCCTGATGGCGGGCGCGCTGTTCGAGCAGGTCCACCAGGAAGGTCATCTGTCCGAACATCCGCAGGCGCAGCATGATCGAACCCGGATCGTCGGGCACGAGCCTGCCCTCCTCGATCACGTCGCGCCAAAGATCTCCGATCAGGCCGGCGAGGATGTGCTGATCAGAGGTTCCAAAGTTGAAGTCGTCGAACATCTCCCGGAGATCCGCGCGAGCCTCGGCCGTGCCGGTCTGTTCATCAGAGTCCAGCGCGGCGCCGGGCAATGGCTCTTCGGTGATTTCATCGGTCCAGCCGGTAGCGGCTGCCGCAGCGACTGCGCTGAGCATGGGAGTCTCCGAAATGGATGGGGAGAGAAGCCGCCGATGGCGGCGAGGGTAGATGGTTAGTCGCGGCTGAACTGAATGACCGAGCTGCTAGCAGCGGTGCTCGCGGGCTGCGGCAGAGCTGCAACCTTGCCGGCCAGCGCGGCCTCCAGGTGGACGATCAGCTCTGCGTTCATGGAGCGACGATTCGCCCGGGCGGCGTCGGCGAGGCGCTCGCGCAGCCCTTCGGGAAAGCGGACCATGAATTTGTCGGACTTGTCGTTCGCAGCCATTTTCCTGCTCTCTTATGTCACCGTGACTTATAGTGTCACCGTGACGCATAAGGGTCAAGAAGATAAGTCACGGTGACATCATTTTCATGCTGTCACCGTGATAGTATGAGTAGGGTATGAGCGAGAAGCCCGTGAGAGAGCACGATAAGGTCATGCTGCGCCTGCCAGACGGCGTGCGCGAGATGCTGAAACTGCAAGCCGACCACAACAAGCGCAGCATGAACGCTGAAATCGTTGCGCGCTTGCTTGAAAGCCTAGAGCCATGGACGCCCGGTGATGAGCCCATCGTCTACACAACCACCACGCATTCTTTCCCAGCAGAGACGTACGACATAAACGACCTGCTGGGACGCTTGGAACGGATGACGGAGAAGGTTTCCAAGGCAGCCGGGCGGGAGAAGAAATAGCCAGCCGTTCATGTTTGGCTGCGCCCGCTCAACCAGCGATCAAGGGCGTTACCTGGCTGCTCCGGTGACACAATCCCGGAAAGGCGATCTAGCGCAGCATCGATAGCAACACGGTCCCAGCGCGTGGTTCCTGGGATAGGCCCGGGAAATGTCCCCGTCTTCACAAGCTGCGAAAAGCGGGACGCTGTCATAGCGCAGTATGCGGCGGCTTGAGCACGCGTCATCAACCGCGGCGTCAAGTCCGCCATAGGCCATACCTTTCATTCGTCATGAGCGGAGAGATGGTGTTCATAGCTTTAATCAGCTCGAAGCGCGCTTCTCTGCTGCGCGGCGAAGCACTGCGTCAATCTGATTTTCTCGAATCTCTCCGAGTTCGCTAAAAGCTATATCGATCTGTACGCGGTCCCAGATAACCCTGCCGTCAATGCGCTTGGGAGGAGGCATTCGCCGATCGGCGACCAACTGGTCGAACTTCGTCAAGCCGACACCAATGTAATACGCTGCCAGCTCGCGGCTAAGACCGCGAGGAGGCCAGGCGATGCTATTTCTATCTGATGGGTTCATGGGCGCGCCTCGCTGACTTCACTGCATCCCGGCTGTGGCGGCGCGAAGGATGTCATCCGCCATTCCGCGCATGGCGCGCAGCATGTTGAGAAAGTCTGCCTCCTCATCGCCGGTCGGGGTGATCGTCGATGCGGCGAGCCCGCGCTCCTCGCACCAGCCGCCGAAGCCCGAGAGAAAATCTTGCATCGCGGCGAAGGCGGATTCATACGCCATGCGCTGAAGCTCCTCCATCTCTGCACCCAATTCCTTCATCTCCCGCTCCAACTGCTCCACATCGAGCCGGGCGCGGGGGATGATGTGGTCGTCGTCATGTGTCTTCATCGACATGGCCGTTTCTCCTTCAGGGGCTGATCGTGAGCGGCGCTTCAGCGCGGCCCCATGCTGCTGCCGGTGTTGGGCGCTACGGCTTCCTGCATCGATTGACCGGTCGTTCCGGGACCGTTGCCGCCGGCCGTGAGATGGCCGGAAGCACTGATCTCCTTGGCGCGCTCGACGATCCGGATCAGCTCCGACGAAGGCACAACCTCGAAACGGCCGACGACCTCGGCCTTCCCTTCAAGTTTGGCGGTGATCTGGTCCGGCTTCACCACGGCCTCAATGCTGCCCGGCCCGACTGAGGTGAGGGCCGTTCCTCTCGGCATCGTCATGACGGGGCCTTGCGCTGGGGCGCCGAGCGGCATGATGCCGGCTTCATCGAGCGATGGCGCGAAGCGGCGGCGGACAGCCTCGGATTCCGCCCGCAGCGCCTCGTGATAGGCTCTCCGGCGCTTCTGGCTGAAATTATGCGCCTCGCCCGGCGCCACCTCGTCCCGGTCTCCTTTGACCGGCTGATATCCGCCCGAAAGCAGGTCATAGAAGCCATGTGCGAGCAGGGGCAGCGCCAGGCCACCCGCAACGGCACCGGCGGCCGTCCCTGCGGCCATGCCGCCAAAACGCAGCAGCGCCCCGCCCCCCTGCGTCAGATGGCCCGCGAGTGCGCCGCCGGCGATCGCCCCACCCGTCACGCCGACGCCGGTTGCGGTGCGATGGTCGCGAGCGGTATCGGCGAGGCTGTTGAGGCTGTTGGCGGCTCCATCGGCTGCCGCTTTCAGCGGCTCCATGACGGGATCGCTCAGGGCGGCGCCGACGTTCTGCAGGCTGCCCCTGACGCGCGCCAAGGCGAGGTATGGATCGTCTTTCAGCGCCTGATCGACGCCAGGCAAGCCCTTTGCCTTCTCGACGGTAGCGCGGTCCTTCTGAAGGCGCTGCATCTGTTCCATCATCAGGTTGATGATGTATTCGGCGTTGCGATCGCTGAACATTGTCGAGAGCACCGCCGCGCGATCCGCCGGCTTCACGCCCTTCTCATCCATGGCGGGCAGCAGCACTGAACGTACCCATTCGAGTGGGTCTCTCTCAGCAATCTTGGAGCCCTTGACGGCCTCTGGCCGCACGCCCTTCACGTCATCGTCGGCTGTCGCGATGACGCCGGAGGGGTCGACGAGCCCGTACTCTTCCATTGCTTCGGCCGCGCGCTTCTTCATCTTGCCGCCGACGAGCGCCTGGCGCAGCGTCATCAGCGCCGTGCCCAGTCGGTCGCCGCCGAGTTCCGGAAGCATCGTTGGCAGGACCGACGAGAGAAATTCGAAGCTCGCGGCCGAGCCTGCCGACTTGCCGCTCTTGGCGAAGTTCAGGATCTCCTCACCGCGCAATGCCGAGCCGTGAACCTGGGTCATTTTCGTCATGAAGTCGGCATACTCCTTGAGCTTCGCTGGCTCGCTGGAATAGCCGAGGATCTCGCCGGCCTTGATCATCATACCGAGTTGCCGGCCGTGATCGGCTTCGGACGACTGCGGCGCCTTCTGCCGCATCGCCGTCAGCACCGCGAAGAAATCGGGGACGCTCGTCAGGGTCTGTTGCAAATCACCGCCGAAGGTCGGGCGCGCCTCGCGGATGATGTTCATCGCGGTGGCTGGCGCGAGGCCGTACTGCGCCGCAAAGCGATTGGCGCGGTGCTCAAGCGTCTCGACCTCCTTGTCGGTCCAGCCGGCCTGTCGGGCCTGCGACCGCTCGGTATCGACGTTCATGCCGGAGACGACAGTATCGCGAGCGGCGCTGAGGATGCCGAGCGAGGCCGCGGCTTCCGGCAGCCCGCTGCTAGGCGTTCCAGCAATGGGGCGCGGCGTCACCGGCGCGCCGATCGCCGGCTGGATCAGCGGCACTCCGGAAGGGCTGAGCCTCGCCGAGGAAACCGGAGCGCCCCAGGGACGAGCGTTGATGGCCCTGCCGGATGTGGCCTGCTGCTGCATCGCCTGGGTCGCGCTCCGGATTCGGTCGCGGATTTCGGTTTGCTGGCGCCCCAGGTTGGTCAACGGAAGGCCGAGGTCGACGATGGCGCGCTTAGCCGCGACGGCTGCATTGCGGCTCTCGTTGAATGCCGTGGCGACGGAACTGACATGGCGCTGCGCCCGGTCATAGCTCTGCGCGAGTTGCCTGCTCGGTTCGGCCGAGGCCGCCATCTCGCGCCCCAGCGAGCGGACCTGCGCTTCCGCCTGGCGGAAGGCCGTGCGGTTCTCGGCCAGGCGGCTCATCGAGCGGCTCAGGTTCTCGATCGCACGGTCCTTTCGGCCGAGCTCGTCGAGGCCGTCGGACATGGCCTTCGACACTTCGCTGACCTTGCGGCCCATCTCGGCGATGTTGCGAGTGCTGGCTTGCGCCACCCGCTGGCCCGTCTTGCTGATCGCGTCGAATTTGGCGGCGACCGAGGCGAAGGCCTGGCCCGTCCCGTCTTGTGCTGTGATGAGGGCTTTAGCCTCGATGATCTTGGCCATGGGTCAGCTCCTGAGTGCTGGGCATGAGTTCGCGATCGCGCGCCGGGTGGCTCGCGGATGTTTCGGAAAGAGATGATGGCGCGTTGCGCGGGTCCTTCCCCCGGCCCCTGCCCCCTGCGGCTCTAAGAGAGCCCGGGTTTTCGCCAGTGCTCCGATGCGAATCCGGTACACGCACCGCACGAATCGCCGTGCACGGATGCACGGATTGCCGACCTGCTCCCCCATAGGTTGTGGGGGTTGAACGAGGGCCGGGATCGTTGCGCAAAGCGTTGCGTTGCATCGAAATCGTTGCACCCGATTTCGATCCGGCCACTAGCAAAAACCCGGGCTCTCTTAGAGCCGCAGGGGGGCGGGGGGCTGGGAAGGACCCGCGAGGCCCGAGATGCAATCCGTTTCCGGCTGCGGCCCGATCGGGAAGGACGGCCTCGAGGTCCTGGTTCGGGACGTTCGAGTGACCGAGCCGGGAAGCCAGGCGCCCCACCCGGTCCACCGCCTCGGTTGCCACACCCGCCGACCGCTCCTGCCCCACCCTTACGCCCCCCCTAAAGGGGGGGCTATAGGGAGGTGGGGCAAGCCCGGTTTGCCCCGCCGCCACACCATGCCGCGCCACACCTTTCAAGGTGTGGCAGATCGACCTCGTCATGGCACTTCTCCCGGTACGACAAACTCCCTCGTCATGCGCTTCGCGTCCTGACGCTTGACGATCTTCAGCCAGCCCTCGGCCACCCATTTCTTGACGAGCAGCTTCATCGCGATGCGCACGGAAGCATCTTCGGCGTCCAAGCCGAGGGCCTCGGCCATGACCTGGCCGACCCAGGTCTTCGCCTGCTGATCGTGACGCCACTCACCCTGCGAGATGCGCCCGAGGGCTGCGCGAACGTCGTCGACTGTGACGTCCTCATTCGGGTCGGGCCACTTCCAGCCCGTCACGACGCCAATGTCGTCGCCGGGGATATCCGACGTTGCGTTCCCGAGCTGGACCGAGATGAGCTTCAACCAGCGCGCACCTTCCGCCGGCGGGGCGAGATTCGCCTTCACGTCGTCTATGCGCACATGCGAACGAGCCTGCTCGACCTTCGCCTTTTCGGCATCATCCTTGGACATCTGGTTCAGCGTCCGGGCAGACCGAACCGCGGCAAGCAAGGCGCTAGCCCCGCGGGCGTCGTCAGCCGTCACGTCACCGCTGCCGCCGATCGCCAGCTTGCGGGCGTGATGGACGAATTCGACGGCGCATCCCGTCTCGTCCGCAATCTGCGCCCATCGCTTGCACACGGCGGCTATCTGGCCGTTATCGTTCTCAGAGACCTCATGGCTCGACACGAACGGGTCGATAATGACCACATCGATGCCGTTTTCACGGATGGTCTCGACCAACTCCCGCTGGACGTCATCGCGCAGAATGATCCCGCGAGGGCTTGCGCGAGCGATGCTGATCTCGGTCTGGCGGCCGGTGTCGATGAAGAGCCGGCCGTCAAGACAGGCGGGGTCGATGAGGTAGTGTATGCAGGCCGCGGCGATGCGGCGTTCGATCTCGTCGCGAGGATCTTCGCCGTTCCAATACCAAACGGTTAGAGGTTTTGGCGGCTCGATACCGAGCAACGGCTTTCCGCTCACCATAGCCAGGGCTTCGGTAAGCCCAAGTGCCGACTTTCCTACGCCACCCGGCGCGATAGTCGCGGAGAGGTATTTCCGGACATAGTGCCGCCCGTACAGGAACTCGCGCGGAGGGATCGAAGCGGGGCGTTGCCAGACGAATGGAGAAGCGGTGATGGGCTTGCGTCGCGGCTGTGCATCTTCCGCGAGCGGGGCTCTTTCGTTCGCACGCGACAGCGCCTCGTCGACGATCTGCGTGACCCGCATGTGCTTTTCGGCCAGGGCGGCTTCGTCAGCATCGGGCATGAAGCACTCCGCCGAGCTCAACCGCCTTCAACAGCAGTTCAATCGCAAAGCTCATTCTGTTCCCCCCTTGATCGCCTTGCGTTCGGAATGCGTCGGGGGGGAATTGCTCGTTATTTCAATAGGCTTAGGGGCTTGGAACCTCGTTGACATCGTAGGGGTCACAGGTTCGATCCCTGTCGCGCCCACCATTTGATGCCCTTGTAATACAGGGTCGAAAGGCCGCCTCACCCGGGCGGCCTTTTGCTTTTCGTGCGGCCGCCGGATGTCAGTGGCTTCAGTTCTCCTCGCTCGGTGCGAGCTGGCGCACGAATCGGCGCAGCAAGGTCTCGAAAGCCGAGAGCGCTGGCGAGACCGACCGGCCGCTCGGCCGGATCATGACGATGTCGCGCGCGATCGAAGGTTCTGCCAGAGGGCGAGCGACCACGCCCGAAGGCGCGACGGCACGCGCATAGGTCGGTAGCACCGCAATGCCGAGCCCCGCCTCGACCAGCGCCAGCGCCGTCGTGATCTGCGCCACCTCATAGGCCGGCCGCAACGTGATCTCGGCGCTTTCATAACCGACCTCGACCAGCAGGCGGATGCCGCTGTCGCGAGTCAGCGTGATCAGTTCCTCTTCCGCAAGATCGCGCCAGAGCACGCTCTCCCGCTCCCCGAATCGGCTGCCCCGCGCGCAGAACAGCATCAGGCTGTCGCGGGCGAGCGGCGTGCGCTCGATATTGTCCTCCAGCGCCGAGAAGGTGCCGACCCCGCAATCGGCCCGGCCGAAGCGGACGGCCTCGACGACGAGATCGTTGCGCGCATCGATAATCGCGACCTGGAGACCGGGGTGCTTCTCGCGCAGCGCGGCGATGGCCGGCGGCATGATCACGGCCGCGAGCAGCGGGGGCACCGCGACGACGATGCGCCCGCGCCGCCGCTCCGCCAGCCCGTTGGCGTTCTGCACCGCCGTGTCCAGATCCTGCGCGATCTTCAGCGCCGCGCCGTGGAACTCGCGCCCGCCCTCGGTCAGCTCGACGCGGCGCGTCGTGCGGTCGAGCACCCGGATGCCAAGCTCGCGCTCCAGCTCTCGCACCAACTGAGAGAGCGCCGGCTGCGCCATATGCAGCCGCTCTGCCGCCTTGGTGAACGTGCCCTGCTCGGTCACCGCGAGGAAGGCCTGGATCTGGCGCAGCGTGATCGCCATGGATTTCCCGATTTATAAGGAGAGCTTCCGAATTCATACGAATGTTACGAGTTGCCGTATACCCCGCCTGTCATGCCATCATTCCTCATCGCCCCAATCGGATCCGGGGCGACGCCTGGCGGGGACGCGGAAAGGCGGCGGCGCGGATGAGCGGCTCAAGGCCGGCCCTCGCCATCGCCGCCCGCCCAGCCCGGACCGTGCGGGAATGCGAGGGTGAGTCTTCCATGAAATACGCCAAGAAGGACGCCAAGGCCTATGCCCGCGCCCATATGAAAGGCATCTGGGCGGCCGCGCTCACGCCCTTCACCGATAGCCTCGCCATCGACGAGGACGGTTTCCGCCAGAACATCCGCCACTGGCTCGACGACCTCAGGATCGACGGGCTGTTCATCGCCGGCAAGCAGGGCGAGTTCTTCTCGATGTCGATCGAGGAACGCAAACGCAGCTTCGAGCTGGCCGTCGAGGCTTCCGCCGGGCGCGGCCAGACGATCATGTCCTGCTCCGACCAGAACATGGATGTGGTGATCGACCTCGCCCGCCATGCCCAGAAGGTCGGCGCCGACTACATCGTGGTGCACGCGCCGATCCTGCATTTCTTCAAGGCGCAGGACGAGACGCTCTACGAATACTACCGGACCATCGCCGAGAAGGTCGATATCGGCATCGCGCTCTGGAGCCATCCCGACTCCGGCTATCTGATGAGCCCACAGCTCTGCAACCGCCTTGCGGATATCGAGAACGTGGTCGCGATCAAGTACAGCGTGCCCCGCCCGATGTATGCCGAGCTCACCCGCCTTGCCGGCGACCGCATTCTGGTCAGCACGGCCTCCGAGGAGGAGTGGCTCGACAACATCCTCGAGCTCGGCTGGCAGCTCTATCTCTGCTCGTCGCCGCCCTATCTCATCCAGACGGCGAACGATCTGCGCATGCGCGAATACACCGACCTCGCCTTCCGCGGCGAGGCTGAGAAGGCCCGCGCCATCCGCAACAGCCTGAACCCGGTGCGCGAGGCCCTTCGCGGGACGCGCCCGGCCGAGAAGCCGCATGCCCATCAGAAGTATTGGCAGGAGCTGCTCGGCCAGGTCGGCGGGCGCGTCAGGCCGCCGATGCTGGAACTGACCGAGGCCGAGAAGGCCGCGACGCGCTCCGCCTTCGAGAGCTGCGGCCTGAAGCCCGGCCGGGCACCGCTGGCCAAGGCCGGCTGAACGAGATCCGAGACAAGAACGGGAGAGGTGGAGAGATGGCGACCGAAGGGCGGCTGAAGGCCTTCAACTTCAACAAGTGGATCGAGGAGCACAAGCATCTGCTCAAGCCGCCGGTCGGCAATCAGCAGATCTGGACCGACTCCGACCTGATGGTGACGGTCGTCGGCGGCCCCAACCGCCGCACCGACTATCATGACGATCCCGTCGAGGAGTTCTTCTACCAGCTCAAGGGCGACATGATGCTCAAGTTGGTCGATGACGGGAAGCACTATGACGTGACGATCCGCGAGGGCGACATCTTCCTGCTGCCGCCGCATGTGCGCCACTCGCCGCAACGCCCTCAGGAAGGCTCGATCGGCCTCGTCATCGAGCCGAAGCGCCCGGAGGGCTGGCTCGACGCCTTCGAATGGTACTGCTTCGAGTGCCAGGGCCTCGTCCATCGTGTGGAGGTCGACCTCGTCAGCATTGTCGACGACCTGCCGCCGCTCTACCGTGAGTTCTACGGCAACGAGCAGGCTCGCACCTGCCCGCATTGCGGCACCCTGCATCCCGGCAAGGAGCCGCCGGCGGGCTGGGTCTGCCTGTGATGTGCAGGCGCCGCTCGCTCGGGAGGCGCTTGTCGTCGGAATACGCATAAGCGCGGCGGCGCAGAAACGCCGCGTTCGACCATCTCAGAGGCAGAACGGAACGACTGGAGTCCATGATGAAACTGCGCGGATTGCTCTTCGGCATCGCGGCCACGCTGGCGGCCTCCACGGCGCTGGCCCAGCAGCCGGTCAAGATCGGCATGATCACCACGCTCTCGGGCCCCGGCGGCTATCTCGGCCAGGACATCCGCGACGCCTTCAAGCTCGCCATCGACCTGGAAGGCGGTAAGCTCGGCGGCGTGCCGGTCGAGCTGGTGGTCGAGGACGATGCGCTCAAGCCCGGTCAGGGCAAGCAGATCGCCGAGAAGATGCTGAAGACCGACGGCATCAAGATCATGACCGGCATCGTCTTCTCGAACGTCGCCGGCGCCACCGTGCCGGATATCGTCGATTCCGGCGCGCTCTATGTCAGCCCCAATGCCGCGCCGTCCAACTTCGCCGGCAAGGAGTGCAACGAGAACTATTTCGTCGTCGCCTGGCAGAACGACAGCCTGCATGAGAGCGCCGGCCAGTACGCCACCAATCTCGGCTACAAGAAGGCCTTCATCCTCGCCCCGAACTACCAGGCCGGCAAGGATGCGCTGACCGGCTTCAAGCGTCTGTTCAAGGGCGAGATCGCCGGCGAGGTCTACACCCGCCTCGACCAGACCGACTTCGCCCCCGAGATGGCGCAGATCCGCGCCGCCAATCCCGACGTCGTCTTCCAGTTCCATCCGGGCGGCCTCGGCATCGCCTTCCTGCGCCAGTACCAGCAGGCCGGCCTGCTCGGAAAGGTGCCGATGGTGCTGGCGGAGCCCTCGCTCGACGCCACCACCCTGAAGGCGGTCGGCGACGCCGCGCTCGGCCTCAGCGTCACCGCCCACTGGAACACCGACTTCGACAACGCGGCCAACAAGAAGTTCATGGAGGCCTGGACCAAGGCCTATAACCGCGTGCCGACCTATTACGCCAGCCAGGGCTACGACACCGCGCTCGCCATCGCCTCGGCCTTGAAGGCGACCGCCGGAAAGACCGATGTGCCGGCGCTGCGCAAGGCGCTCGCCAAGGCGGATTTCCAGTCGGTACGCGGCGCCTTCAAATTCGGCCCCAACCAGCACCCGGTGCAGGATTGGTATTCGCTTAAGGTCGAGAAGGCCGCCGACGGCACGCCGGTGCTGAAGACGACCGGCAAGGTGCTGAGCAACCACAGCGACGTCTACGCCAAGGACTGCAAGCTCTGAGCCGTAGAAGGCTCGGACTCTAGCCACTCGCGAGACGCGCCGTCATGGTCGGGCTTGTCCCGACCATCCACGTCTTCGCTGGTCAAGGCCCTGTTCAAGACGTGGATGCTCGCCACAAGGGCGAGCATGACGAAACTGGAACAACGCCGGTGTTCCCAAGCGAACGCGGCGCACTCTAGCCCCGACAAAAATGACGCTCGTTCTCGAACAATTGCTCAACGGTTTGCAGTTCGGCGTGATGCTGTTCCTGCTCGCGGCCGGGCTGACGCTGATCTTCGGCATCATGGGCGTGATCAACCTCGCCCACGGCTCGCTCTACATGGCCGGCGCCTATGCCGCCGCCTTCGCCGCCGCCCAGACCGGCTCCTTCCTGCTCGCGGTGCTGGCCGGGCTGACCGCCGCCGCCGTCATCGGCATGGCGATGGAGCTGGTCGTGCTGCGCCGGCTCTATGCGCGGGACCATCTCGATCAGGTGCTGGCCACCTTCGCGCTGATCCTGATCTTCAACCAGAGCGTGACGGTCCTGTTCGGCCGCCAGCCGCTCTTCGTCTCGATTCCCCCCGCGCTGAATGGCTCGGTCCAGCTCCTGCCCGGCCTCACCTACCCGGTCTATCGCCTCGCCATCATCGCGGTCGGCCTGCTCGTGGCGCTCGGCCTCTATCTCCTTATCAACCGCACTCGCGTCGGCATGCTCGTGCGCGCCGGTGCGACCCATCGCGAGATGGTGCGCGCGCTCGGCGTCGACATCCGCTTGCTCTACACCGCCGTCTTCGGGCTCGGCGCCCTGCTCGCCGGCCTCGCCGGGTTGATGGCCGGGCCGATCCTCGCCGTGCAAGTCGGCATGGGCGAGCAGATCCTGATCATGACCTTCGTCGTGGTGGTGATCGGCGGCGTCGGCTCGATCCGCGGCGCCTTCTTCGGGGCGCTGATCGTCGGCCTCGTCGACACCTCGCTGCGCGCCTTCATGCCCGGGCTGCTGCGCCATGTCATGACCGGCTCGGAGGCCGATGCGCTCGGCGCCGGCCTCGCCTCGATGGGCATCTACCTGCTCATGGCAATCGTGCTGCTGGTGCGGCCCAAGGGACTGTTCCCCGCCCATGTCTGACGACGCCATCACCCGCCCGCATGCCGCGACGCCGGCGCTGGGCCGCATTATCGCGCTGGTCGCCCTCGCCGCCGCGCTGATCGCCCTGCCCTTCATCGTCAAAGCGCTCGGCCAGCCCGCGCTGGTGCCGCTGGCGACGCGCGTCCTGATCTACGCCATCGCCGCCGCCAGCCTCAATCTCGCGCTCGGCTTCGGCGGGATGGTGAGCTTCGGCCACGCCGCCTTCTTCGGCATCGGTGGCTATGCCGTCGGCATCCTCTACCGCACGATGATGGACGACGCCCTCTTCCTCGGCTTCATCCCCGGCACAGACCAGCTCCTGCTCACCCTGCCGGCCGCGATCCTCGTCGCCGGCCTCTTCGCCTGCGTGATCGGCGCGCTGTCCTTACGCACCAGCGGCGTACAGTTCATCATGATCACGCTCGCCTTCGCGCAGATGCTGTTCTTCCTGTTCGTCTCGCTCAAGGCCTATGGCGGCGATGACGGCATGACGATCCGCCGCCGCAACGCGCTGTTCGACCTCAACACCCGCGACGACGTGACCTTCTATTTCATCTGCCTCGTCGTCGCGGCGCTGGTCTTCCTCGCGCTCTGGCGCATCGTCGGCTCGCGCTTCGGCATGGTGCTCGCCGGCATCCGCCAGAACGAGCGGCGCATGGCCGCGATCGGCATCGCGCCCTATCGCTACAAGCTCGCCGCCTTCGTCATCTCCGGCATGGGCGCCGGCCTCGCGGGCGCGCTGATGGCGAACTATCTGCGTTTCGTCAGCCCCGACATGCTGCACTGGACCAAATCCGGCGAGCTGATGATCATGGTCATCCTCGGCGGCGTCGGCACACTGCTCGGGCCCCTGCTGGGTGCCGCAGCCCTCGTCATCCTCGAGACCGTGCTGACGGGCTGGACCGAGCATTGGCAGCTCGTTCTGGGTCCGATCCTGCTCCTTGTCGTGCTCTTCACCCAGGGCGGGCTCAACGGGCTGATCAGCCGCCTCGGCCTCGGCAGGAGCGCGCCATGACCGCGACGCTCCTCTCGATCCGTGGCCTGCGCAAGCGCTTCGGCGGGCTCATTGCCACCGATGGCGTCGATCTCGACATACGCGACGGCGAGATCCACGCGCTGATCGGCCCCAACGGCGCCGGCAAGACCACGCTGCTGACGCAGCTCTTCGGCGAACTCACCCATGACGAGGGCGCGATCACGCTGGAAGGTGAGGAAATCGGCGCGCTGTCGACGCCGCAGCGCGTCGCGCGAGGCCTTGCCCGCACCTTCCAGATCAACCAGCTCCTGCCGGACTTCACGATGCTCGACAATGTCGCGCTCGCCGTGCAGGCCCATGACGGCCACAGCTTCCGCTTTTTCGGCAATGCCCGGCGCGACGAGAGCCTGCGCGGCCGCGCCCGTCAGCACCTTGCCACCGCCGGCCTGAGCCACCGCTCCGAAATCAAGGTGGCCGACCTCTCCCATGGCGAGCAGAAACAATTGGAATTCGCCATCGCGCTCGCCTGCGAGCCGCGCCTGCTCCTGCTCGACGAGCCGATGGCGGGCCTCGGCCACGCCGAGAGCGAGCAGATGGTCGCGATGCTCTCAGGCCTGAAGGGCCGCGTCACCATGCTGCTGGTCGAGCACGACATGGAGGCCGTGTTCGCGCTCGCCGACCGCATCTCCGTGCTGGTCTATGGCCGCGTCATCGCCACCGGCACGGCGGACGAGATCCGCGACAATCCGGAGGTGCGCACTGCCTATCTCGGCGAGGGAGACGCCTGATGCTGAGCGTGCGCAACCTGCAATCATCCTATGGCAGGAGCCAGGTGCTGTTCGATGTCGCGCTCGACATCGCCGAAGGCGAGGTCGTGACGCTGCTCGGCCGCAATGGCATGGGCAAGACCACCACGGTGCGTTCGATCATGGGCCTGCTCGCTCCGAAGGGCGGTGATATCCGCTTCGAGAGCCGCGACGTCCGCGGCATCGCGCCGGAGAAGATCGCCCGCTGCGGCATCGGCCTTGTGCCCGAGGGCCGGCAGGTCTTCCCGACGCTCAGCGTGCGCGAAAACCTCGTCGCCACCGCCTCGAACCGGCTGAAGCGCTCATCGCCCTGGACGCTAAGCCGTGTCTACGCGCTCTTCCCCCGGCTGCAGGAACGTGCCGGCCAGTCGGCCCGCACGCTCTCGGGCGGCGAGCAGCAGATGCTCGCGGTCGGCCGCGCGCTGATGACCAACCCGAAGCTCCTCATCCTCGACGAGGCGACCGAAGGCCTCGCGCCCGTGATCCGCGCCGAGATCTGGGGCTGCATCGAGGCGCTGAAGGCGCAGGGACAGTCGATCCTGCTGATCGACAAGAACATCAACGTGCTCAAGCGCATCGCCGACCGGCACTACATCATCGAGAAAGGCCGCACCGTCTGGTCGGGCACGAGCACCGACCTCGCGGCCAATGCGGAACTGGTGCATCGTTATGTCGGCGTCTGAAACGGACCTCATCGAGATCATCGCGCACAGCGCCGAGAACGACCCGGTCGAGGCCTTGCGCGATGCACTGAGCGACATCCTTGGCGGGCTCATCGCCGCGGGCTGCGGCCCGCATCATCTGCGCGAAATGATCTGGGAGACAGACCGGCCCGAGGCCTTCCATCTCTCCCGCCATAGCGTCGAACTGGCCTACCGCGAGGTCTTCGCCGGCTTCCGCCCGCCGATCCGGCTGCTGCCGAGAGCGGAGGCCGGGCTGACCATCCGCGCCCGCCACGCGGCGCCGCAGCCGCTGCCCGAGACCATCATCGAGGGTTACAGCTTGCGCGAGCTCGGCCGGCAATACAGCCCGCGCCTGCAAGCCGACATGAAGGCGCTGTTCCGGCAATGGAGCCGCGACGGCGAAGCCTTCCGCGCCCGCCACGGCGCCGCCGATCTCGCCTATGGACCCAGCCGCTTTGAGACGCTTGACCTTTACCGCCCGGCCGGGGCGATGCGCGCTCCGATCCTCGTCTTCATCCATGGCGGTTACTGGCAGGCCTCGGACAAGGTCCAGCATGCCCAGTTCGCGCAGGGGCTGCTCGATGCCGGCTATGCCGTCGCCATGCCCAATTATGGCTTGGCGCCTGATACGCCGCTGGCAGAAAGTCTCGCCCAGAGCGTCGCAGCGCTGAACTACCTCGCCCGCGAAGCCGATGCACTCGGCCTCGATGCCGACAGCCTGCACATCTCCGGCCATTCCGCCGGCGGCCATCTCGCCGCAATGGTGCTCTGCGCGCCGGACGCCCCACCGATCGCCTCGGCCCTGCTGCTCTCCGGCCTCTACCACCTCAACCCCCTCGGCCATCTGCCGCTCGGCCGCCTGCTCGGCCTCGACGATGCCGCGCGCGCAACGCGGCTCAGCCCGATCGCCCAGCCCCGCCCGCAGGCCACGCGGATCGCTTTCGCGGTCGGCGAAGGCGAGAGCGACGCCTTCAAGGCGCAATCGGCCGCGCTCGCCGCCACATGGCAGGCGCCAGCGCCTCTGATCTGCCCCGGCCATCATTTCAGCATGCTGGAGGGACTGAACGGCGGCGCGCTCCTCGACCTTGCGTTGAGAAAGGCTGAAGGCTCATGACGGCGCGTTCGGCCAAGCCGCTGCGCCTTGCCCTGATCGGCTGGGGTGCCATCAATCGCCGCGTTGCCGAGCTTCTGGCCGAGCGGGACGGCGGCGACACTACTATTGCGGCCATCGCGGTCCGTAACCCCGCTGCGGCCAGTGACATCCCGGCCGGTGCCAAACTGATCACGACACCGGACGAGCTGGCCGCTCTCGACCTCGATCTCATCGTCGAGGCCGCCGGACGCGAGGCGGTCGGCATCTGGGGCGAAGCAGCGCTCCACCATGCGCCGGCCTTCGCCGTCGCCTCGACCAGCGCCTTCTGCGACGACGCGCTGCTCGATCGCTTGATCGCCGCCGCCGAAAGCCGGGGCAGCCAGATCCTGATCCCGCCCGGCGCGCTCGCCGGCATCGACGGCATTGCCGCCGCATCCCTGCTGCCGCTCGACGAGGTCGTCCATCGCATCGTCAAGCCGCCGGCCGCCTGGCGCGGGACTTCAGCCGAGAGCCTGATCGCGCTCGACGGGCTCACTGAGGCGACGGCCTTCTTCTCCGGCACGGCTCGCGAGGCCGCCTCGCGCTTCCCGCAGAACGCCAATGTCGCGGTCATCACCGCGCTCGCCGGCATCGGGCTCGACCGCACCCGCGTCGAGCTCGTCGCCGACCCCGCAGCCGGCGGAAACGGCCACCAGCTCAGCGCGCGCGGCGCCTTCGGCAAGCTCGACATCACCATTGAGAACCGCCCGCTTGCCACGAATCCGAAATCTTCGGAGATGACGGCGCTCGGGCTGGTCAGGCTGATCGAGAACCGCGTGCGCACGCTGGTGCGCTGACTTTTTCTTGTCATTCCGGCCGCAGCGAAGCGAAGACCAGGAATCCACGACTGGGCACCGCGCCCTTGGGTGGCTTCCGGATCCGCGCCGCTGTGCGGCTTGTCCGGAATGACAATAGAGCAGCGCGCACTATTCATAACCATAACAATCTGAATTTATCTGATTTAGCCGACTGGATCACAGAATGACCCGCCACCTATGGTCCCAATGAGACCGGCGGATACGCCGTGCAGAGACCGCTGAACGCATCGCGAGCCGAGGCTTCCATGACGACCTATCCCGATCTCAAGCTCTATATCGGCGGCGCCTGGCGGAAGACGGCGGAGGAGCAGCCGGTCATCAATCCGGCCGACGAGAGCGTCATCGGCGCGGTGCCGCTCGCCTCCCAGGCCGATCTCGACGATGCGCTTGCCGCCGCCGCAGAGGGCTTCAAGGTCTGGAGCCGCATGGCTCCGCGCATCCGCGGCGAGATCATGCTGAAAGCCGCAGCGCTGATGCGCGAGCGCGTCGAGGAGATCGCGTATTCGATCACGCTGGAGCACGGCAAGCCGCTGGCCCAGGCGCGACTCGAAGTCGTCCGGGGCTGCGAGTTCTTCGAATGGGACGCGGCCGAGGGCCAGCGCGCCTATGGCCGCGTCGTGCCGAGCGAGCCCGGCATCCGCTACATCGTCACCCACCAGCCGGTCGGCACGGTCGCGGCGTTCTCGCCCTGGAATTTCCCGATGAGCCAGCCCTGCCGCAAGATCGCGGGCGCGCTCGCGGCGGGCTGCTCGATCATCATCAAGGCGGCCGAGGAGACCCCGGCCGGCGCCCTCCATATCGCGCGTGCGCTGCACGATGCCGGCCTGCCACCCGGCGCCTTCAACCTCGTCTTCGGCGTCCCCGCCAAGATCTCCGGCTATCTCATCCCGCAGGCGCAGACTCGCCTCGTCGCCTTCACCGGTTCGACAGCGGTCGGAAAGCACCTCTCCGAACTGGCCGCGCGCCATATGACGCCGGTGCTGATGGAGCTCGGGGGCCACGCCCCGGTCATCGTCTGCGACGATGTCGACCCCATTGCCGCAGCCCATCTCTCGGCCACCCGCAAGGTCCGCAATGCCGGCCAGGTCTGTACCTCACCGACACGCTTCTTCGTCCAGCAGGACATCTATGAGCGCTTCACCAAGGCCTTCGTCGAGAGGGCGCAGGCCGTAGTGGTCGGCAACGGCCTGGACGCGAAGACCGAGATGGGGCCTGTCGCCAACCATCGCCGCATCGAGGCGCTGGAAGCGCTGACCGCCGATGCGCGGGCCCGTGGCGGGCGCGTGCTGACCGGCGGCGAGCGCCTCGGCAATCGCGGCTATTTCTTTCCGCCGACAGTTCTCACGGAGCTGCCGGACGACGCCCGCGCTCTCCGCGAGGAGCCCTTCGGGCCGATGGCGATCATCAATCCCGTCCGCACGGTCGAGGAAGCCATAGAGAAGGCCAATTCCCTGCCCTTCGGCCTCGCGGCTTACGGCTTCACGCACTCTGCGGCGCGCGCCGACCAACTCGCCGAGGGTATCGAGGCGGGCAACGTCTCGATCAACACACTTGAGGCCTCCGTCGCCGAAGTGCCGTTCGGCGGCGTCAAGGATAGCGGCTATGGCCGCGAGGGCGGCGCCGAAGGGCTGGCCCATTACATGACCGTCAAGACGCTGTCGCACCGGATGGTCATATAGCCGCAATGCGCCGGGCAACCTGACCGGCTATCCTTCTGGCGGGATCGCCGTAGGGACGAAATATTGCGCATGGACGGGGTGAAAGGCTGGCGGCCTCGGGTTTTCCCGTCATTCTGGCCGCGATGATTCGCCCCGTTGCACCGTTGATATTGGCGCTGGGTCTCGGGGCCTGTGCCGTGGGGCCGGATTACACGCCACCCACGCTTGACCTGCCGCAACGCTGGAGCGCTGCGAATAGCGGGCCGAAGGCGCCGAAACCGAGCGAGTGGTGGCGCACCCTGCGCGACCCGACGCTGAACACGCTGGTCGAGCAGGCCATCGCCGGCAATCTCGATGTCGCCCAGGCCAAGGCCCGCATCCGCGAAGCCCGCGCCACGCGCGAGCAGGCTGTCGGCGCGCTCTTCCCGCAGGTCGACGGCAACGCCTCCGCCATACGCTCCCGCTCGGCGATCGTGACGCGCAACAGCTTCCGCGCCGGCTTCGATGCCTCCTGGGAGATCGACCTCTTCGGCGCGCAGGATCGCGCCGTCGAGGCCGCGACCTATGGCGCCGATTCCGCTTTCGACGACCTCGACGGCGCAATGCTGACACTGATCGGCGATGTCGCGTCGACCTATGTCGAGGCGCGTGGCCTGCAGGCGCGGATCGCGCTGGCCCGCAGCACGGCCAAAACGCAACGTGAGACTGAGGCGCTGACCCGCACGCGCTTCCGCGCCGGCGACATCTCCGCCATCGACACCTCCCGGGCCACCGCCCAGGCCGCGAGTACGGAATCCCAGATTCCCCTGCTCGAAACCTCGCTCGCCCAGAACCAGCATCGCCTGGCCGTGCTGATCGGCCGCCCGCCCGCGGCGACGGCGCCCTATTTTGCGCGCGCGGCCGCAGTCCCCGCGACACCCGCCCCGCCGCGCACCGGGATTCCCGCCGACGTGCTGCGTCGCCGGCCCGATGTCCGCTCGGCCGAGCGCCTGCTCGCCCAGGCGACGGCGCGGATCGGCCAGGCGGAGGCCAACCGCTACCCCTCGGTCTCGCTGACCGGCAACATCTCGACCTCGGCGCTCAAGCTCGGCGATCTCGCCAAGAACAGCGCCATCGGCTGGTCGATCGGCCCGAGCCTCAGCGTCCCCATATTCAACGGCGGCGAGCTCGCGGCGGCCGTCGATGCGGCCAGGGCCCAGCGCGACCGGCAGGACGCGGCGTTCAGGCTGACGGTGTTGACCGCGTTGCAGGACGTCGAGGACAGCCTTGTGGGCTTGCGGCAGGAGCGGATCAGGCTCGGCAGCCTGTCGGAAGCCGCCCAGGCCTCGACCCAAGCCGCGCAGCTCTCCCGCGCGCTCTACACCTCCGGCAATGCGAGCTTCCTCGACGTGCTCGAGGCTCAGCGCACCCAGTTCGGCGCCGAGGAGGCCCTGATCCAAAGCCGGGTCACGCTCGCGACACAGTTCATCGCTCTCAACAAGGCGCTTGGCGGCGGCTGGCTCAGGCCCGTCGACATCTCGGCGCCGGCCGTGATCGACGGCGAGACCGGGCCGCGCCTACGCCTCATTCCCGTAGAGGAACCGCAATCATGAGGCCGCGCCGCCTCCTGCTCCCCGCCCTGATCGTCGCCGCGGTCGGCGGCTACTACCTCTGGCAGGCACGGCAGCCCGCACCGGCTGAAACCGTCAACCTGCCGACCGTCGAGGCAGCGATGGGCAATGTCGAGGAAGCCGTGCTCGCCTCCGGCGCGCTGGAACCCGTCCGGCAGGTCAGCGTCGGCTCGCAGGCGACCGGCCGCGTCGTCTCGCTCAAGGTCAAGCTCGGCGACAACATCAAGGCAGGCGACCTGATCGCCGAGATCGACGGCATTACCCAGCAGAACACGTTGCGCTCGGCCGAAGCCGATCTTGCCGCACTCAAGGCGCAGCGCGCCGAGCGCTCTGCCAGCCTCGCCTATGCGGAGGCCGTGCTCGCCCGCCAGAAGCTGATGGTCGGCCAGAACGCCGTCTCCCGCGACGCCTACGAGAACGCGCAGATGACCGTCTCGACGACGCAAGCCCAGATCGAGGCGCTCGACGCGCAGATCGTCTCGGGCCAGGTCAAGGTCGAGACCGCCCGGGCCAATCTCGGCTACACCCGCATCACCGCGCCGAGCGCCGGCACGGTCCTCGCCCTCGTCGCGCAGGAAGGCCAGACGGTAAACGCCGTCCAGTCCGCGCCCACCGTCGTCGTGCTCGGCGACGTCTCGACCATGACGGTCAAGGCGAAGATCTCCGAAGCCGACGTGCTGCGGGTGAAGGCCGGGCAGGAGGTGTATTTCAGCGTGCTCGGCGCGCCCGAGCAGCGCTTCCCCGGCAAGATCTCCTTCGTCGAGCCCGCGCCCGACACGCTGAAGACGCAGAACACGACCTCGTCCTCCACGGCGAGCAGCAGCTCTTCGGCCTCCAGCACCAGCGCGGTCTACTACAACGCCCTCTTCGAGGTGCCGAATCCGGAGGGCCGCCTGCTGACCTCGATGACCGCGCAGGTGACGGTGATCGTCGGCCGGGCCCAGAACGTCGTCACCATCCCCTCGACCGCCATCCGCCGCCGCGGCCCCAGCGCCTTCGTCGAGGTGCTCGGCGAGGACGGCAAGGTGGAGCAGCGGAAAATCACGGTCGGTCTCGACAACAAGATCGTCGCCGAGATCGCCACAGGCCTGAAGGCGGGCGAGCGCGTCGTCACCACCCGCAGCGGCGGCGGCGCCGACGCGACCCGCCCGGCACGCCGTTCCCGCTCGCCCTTCGGTTTCTGACGATGGGCGTGCCGCTCATCCGTCTCGCGGGCGTCCGGCGCGATTTCGGCACCGGCGAGGCGACCGTCGCCGCGCTCGACGGCGCGGATCTCGTGATCGAGGCGGGCGAGATGGTCGCGATCGTCGGCCAGTCCGGTTCCGGCAAGTCGACGCTGATGAACATCATCGGCTGCCTCGACCGGCCGACCGGCGGAACCTACGAGATCGACGGCCGCCCGACGCGTGACCTCGACCCGGACGAACTCGCCCGACTCCGGCGCGAATATTTCGGCTTCGTCTTCCAGCGCTATCATCTGCTCTCCGAGCTGACCGCGCTCGCCAATGTCGAGGTCCCCGCGATCTATGCCGGCATTCCGCCGGGTCCGCGCGAGAAGCGCGCCGCGACGCTGCTCGACCGGCTCGGTCTCGGCCCCCGCAAGACGCATCGCCCCTCCGAGCTCTCCGGCGGCCAGCAGCAGCGCGTCTCGGTGGCACGCGCGCTGATGAACGGCGCACGCGTCCTCCTCGCCGACGAACCGACCGGCGCGCTCGACCGCAAGAGCGGCGAGGAGATGCTGGCCCTGATCGAGGAGCTCAACCGCGAGGGGCACACCGTCATTCTCGTCACTCACGACATGAATGTCGCCGACCGCGCCCATCGCATCATCGAGCTCAGCGACGGCAGGATCATCGCCGACCGGCGCACGGCGCCGCGCTCGGAAAAGGTGCCTCCGCCCTCTCCTGTCCCGCCGCCGGCGGGGCGCCTGCGCGCCGTCTTCGGCCGGCTGAAGGAGGCGTTCGGCATGGCGGTGCGCGCCATGGCCGCCCACAAGCTTCGGACGACGCTGACCATGCTCGGCATCGTCATCGGCATCGCCGCCGTGGTCAGCGTCGTCGCGCTCGGCGAGGGCGCCAAGCGCAATGTGCTGCAGAACATCTCCGGCCTCGGCACCAACACGCTCGAGATCTTCCCAGGCGCCGGCTTTGGCGATCTGCGCTCCGGCCGCGTGCGGACCCTGACCGTGCTCGACGCCCAGGTCCTCGCCGGCCAGCCCTATGCCGCCAGCGTGACGCCGACGGTGACGACGAGCGCGACGATCCGCTTCGGCAATGTCGAGGCCACCGCGCAGGTCAACGGCGTCAGCGAGCGCTATTTCGACGTGCGCGGCAGCGTGCTGACCCGCGGCTCCTTCTTCGATGCGGCGGATGTCCGCACGCTCGCGCAGGACGTGGTGATCGACGAGAACGCGCTGGGCGTGCTCTTCCCGCAGGGACGGGCGAACCCGATCGGCACGGTGATCCTGATCGGCTCGGTGCCTTGCCGCATCGTCGGCGTGATCCGCCAGCAGCAGGGCGGCTTCGGCGGCAGCCAGAACCCGCAGGTCTTCCTGCCCTACACCACCGTACAGGGCCGTTTCCTCGGCGACCTCTCATTGCGTAGCATCACGCTGCGCGTCGACGACGAGACGCCGATGGCAGCGGCGCAGGAAGCCGTGACGGAATTCCTGACCCACCGCCACCGCGCCAAGGACTTCTTCATCCTGAACCAGGACGAGATCCGTAACACCATCACCAGCGCTACCGCGACGATGACGCTGATGATCTCCTCGATCGCGGTGATCTCGCTGCTGGTCGGCGGCATCGGCGTGATGAACATCATGCTGGTCTCGGTGATCGAGCGCACCAGCGAGATCGGCCTGCGCATGGCGGTCGGCGCGCGCCGCAGCGACATTCTCCAGCAATTCCTGATCGAGGCCTCGCTGGTCTGCTTCATCGGCGGTGCGCTCGGCATCGGGATGGCGCTCGCCATCGGCTTCGCCTTCGAGGCCTCGGGCTCGCAGGTGAGCTTCATCTATTCGGGCGAGGCCTTCGTAGCTGCCATAGCCTGCTCGACGCTGATCGGCCTGACCTTCGGCTTCCTGCCGGCCCGCAATGCCGCGAGTCTCGACCCGGTGGTCGCGCTGGCGCGGGACTAGGGCTTTCGCCCGCGCCGCGCAGGAGCCTCCGGCAGGATGCGCCCGGCGCTCGACAGGATGCTGGTTGCCAGCGCCCGCGCCGCCTCCTGATGCGACTGGCCGCCGATAACGACGAACTCGATCGTCCCGAGCGTTGGTAGCAGCTCGCGCGGCTCGACCTCGGCAAGCCCCGGCGGGATCAACCGCGCCGAATGGGCGGTGATGCCGAGCCCGGCAACCGCTGCCGCGCGAAGGCCCGCCAAGCTGCCGCTGGTGCAGGCGACGCGCCAGGGTCGCCCCGCCTGCTCCAGCGTCTCAATCGCATGGACGCGCGTGATGCTCGGCGGCGGATAGAGCACCAGCGGCACCTCGCGCTGCTCGGCCAGCCGCGCGCCCGGACGCCCGACCCAGACGAGACGTTCCTGCCAGGCGACCTCGCCGCGCGCGTCACCCTTGCGGCGCTTGGCGAAGATCAGGTCGAGATCGCCGGCATCATATTGTTCGTAGAGCAGGCCGCTGAGGCCGACCGTCAGCTCCAGGTCGACCGCGTGATGCTGCATGGCGAACTCGGCCAGGATGTCCGGCAGCGCCGTGTAGGCGAAATCCTCGGAGACTCCGAGCCTGAGCCGCCCACGTAGGGTCGAACCTTCGAGATAGCGCTCGATCCGACGACCAGCATCGAGCGCTTCTCGCGCGAAGGGCAGAATGGCGTCGCCGTCCGGTGTCGGGCGCACCTCATGCGTGTCGCGCGCCAGCAAGCGGCGCCCGACCCGCTTCTCCAGCCGCGCGACATGCTGGCTGACCGAGGATTGGCGCAGGCCGAGCTGGCGCGCGGCTTCCGTGAAGCTCAGCGTCTCGCAGACCTTGAGGAAGCTCTGCAGGAGGACGGGATCGAGCGGCTTCTTGTCCAGTTCCATGCCCATCACGATCCATGATGAGCGATATCATGTCCAGTCCGGATCAAAATGAACATGAAAGGGATTACAAGGCTGCATCCAATCGGAAGGACCGCAGATGATCCGCCGCACGCTCGCCCGCTTCGGCATCGACCCCTATCTCATCGCGCTCATGACGACGGTCGCGGTCGCAGCTGTGCTGCCGGCACGCGGCGTCGGCGCGGAAGTCGCCAATGACGCCGTTTCGGTGGCGGTCGCCTTGCTGTTCTTCCTCTACGGCGCGCGCCTGTCGCCGGTGGCAGTCTGGGAAGGCTTGCTGCACTGGCGACTGCAGTCGCTCGTCTTCGCCAGCACCTATGTGCTCTTTCCGGTTCTCGGGCTCATTCTCACCCGCGCCTTCGGCAACTGGCTGCCGTCGGAACTGGTAGCAGGGCTGATCTTCGTCTGCATCCTGCCCTCGACCGTGCAGTCCTCGATCGCCTTCACCTCGATCGCCCGCGGCAATGTCGCGGCGGCATTGTGCAGCGCCTCCGTCTCCAACCTCTTCGGCATGGTCCTGACGCCGCTGCTCGTCATGCTGCTGCTCGACTCGAAGGGCGGTGGCTTCAGCACGCGCGCCGTGGAAAGCATCGCACTGCAGCTCCTGCTGCCCTTCGTCGCCGGGCAATTGCTGCGTCGCTGGATCGGGCCGTTCCTGCAGCGCCACAAGGCGCCGATCTCGCTGGTTGACCGCGGCTCGATCCTGCTCGTCGTCTACGCCGCCTTCAGCGAGGGCATGGTCGCCGGCATCTGGTCGCAGGTCACGCTCGCCGACCTCGGCCTCGTCATCGGGCTCGACATCGTCATGCTGGCCGCCGTGCTGGCGATCACGACCTTCGCCAGCCGCCGCCTCGGCTTCTCCAAGGAGGACGAGATCGCCATCGTCTTCTGCGGCTCGAAGAAAAGCATGGCGAGCGGCATTCCGATGGCGAATATCCTCTTCCCCGGTCAGGCGCTCGGCCTGATCGTGCTGCCGCTGATGCTGTTCCACCAGGCTCAGCTCTTCGCCTGCGCCGTGCTGGCGCAACGCTATGCGCGCCGCCCGGCCAAGCCGGAGACGAAGGCGCCCGGCGAGCCGGTGCTTGCTCCGGCGAAAGCCTGAGCATCGCTTCGCACGCGATCTTTCGAACCAGCAGAGGGAACAGCGCTTCGCGAACCTCGTTGATCCCGTGCACGGCTGAAGCCGTTGCCCTCTCCGAAACCAGGATCCCCCGCGAATGGGGAACCATCATGGAGACGCGACATGCAGGACGAGAAATCCCAGCACGAGATCAGGAAGATCGCCTACGCATTGTGGATCAAGGACGGCCAGCCCGAGGGGCGTGACCGCGAGCACTGGGACGCGGCCAAGGAAATCTGGGCCTATCGCAGCCACAACCACGTGCTCGAGGATGAGAACGTCTCGCGGCCGTCGGGCCAGCAGGCTGCCGAGATGCCGTCAAAGCAAGCTTCGGCCGGGAAGACCTCGCGCCGGCAGAGCACCTGAGACGGCGCCGCTGCCCGTCCGGACCAGCCAATGACCTAACTGTGCGACCGGGCCGGCCCGGGTTTCCTCGCGATCAGGGGCAGAGATAGCCGCCCTGATCCGGCAGGCAGCGCGCGCCCGTGGGCAGAATGAGCGCGCCGCTGGGATCGCGTTTGACGTAATCGCCATTGGGCAGCTCGAAGCCGCCGGTCGAGTCCGGGTTCACCCGGGTACCGTCCGGGAGGATGAGCTGTGCGCTGTCGCGGACGATCCGCTTGGCAGAGGCGCCCGAAGCAGCCGGAACCGCACGGGGCTGGGATGAGACGCAGCCTGCCACGAGGATGGCGACGACGCTTGCAGCTATCGATATCCTGATCATCAGCCATTGTTGCCGCGACCCGAGTGGCGGTGCAAGCCCGTTCGGGCATATGAGAGGATATGGCGGCAGCATCTCACCGCCTCCCGGCTTCGCTTAGCCGGGCATCTCTGTTCTCCACAGGTGTTTTCGGGTTGATTCGACCGCGGCGGAGCAATGCCGGGCACGGTTTTCCGATGCGCCGGAAAGAAAAAACCGGGCCACCCCGAATCATCTTTGTCGGCCGGTAGCCGATCTGTGTTCATCGGTCGACTCGCGAACATTCTTTGAGCTGTCGCAATCGAAAGCGATCCACAGTTGGAATGAACCCGCGAATCATCTGTATTGCGGAAGGGGGGAGTTCAGGCTGACCGCCGGCTCACAGCCGCGCGGCCACAGTTAACTATGCGTTAACCTGTGTTAACCAATGGTCGCGACATGACGATGCCGAGCAGACATCGAACGGCACGCCAATGAGTGTTTCGAGGCAGCTACCGCCCGTACACCCCACGGTGCGACGTCCAACACTCAGTCATGTGGCGATGTCCGCCGCGGCGGCCGGGTTGTTTTTCACGATCGCGGGCTGCGGCGAGCAGAGGCTGTCCGATTCCGAGCTGATGATCGCGTCGCGGTCCATCACGGTCGATGTCGGCAGGGCGATGGTCTTGCCGCCGCCTGGCAGCCTCCCTGTGACCGGCGTCACGCAACGCAGCTACGACAATGCCGTCTCGCAGGTCATTTCCCTGACGACGCGCGGCCGCACGCCGGGCGAAAATGCCATCCATGCCGCCTTCTTCACCGTCACCGATCTCCCCGACAGGCTCGGCGTCGAGGGCAATCTGCTGCGCGAACCGGGTATCAACGACTTCTCCATTGCCCAGGAAATGGAAGAGCGCCTGCCCGGAATCGCCATGGCGCCGGCAGCCGTCTTCGTCCAGAACAAATACGGTCCCTTCGGCTATGCGTTCGGGCGCGGGGTGGGCGGCGAAGCGTGCCTCTATGCCTGGCAGCGCATCGCGAGCGGCGACAGCCTGTTCATGCCGAGATCGGGCGTGATTTCGGTCCGCATCAGGGTCTGCGACCCCGTCGCCACCGAGGCGGCGCTGCTGCGCCTCGCCTATAGCTATTCGATCAACGCCTCGCTGCGACGTACGGGCTGGAGCCCGATCGGCGATGCGCCGTCGCCTGCGCCGGAACTCGGCAAGGCCGGAGCGCCGATCTATCCGGTGCCGCAGGCCTCTGCTCCCGATGCCTTCGAGCAGGCACCCGCCGCCCGGCCGCGCCCGGTCCGGGCGCCGCGAAGCGAGCGCCGCGTGCAGGAAGCTCCCGAGCCGATCCCGGACAAGCCTCTCGAAGGATATCCGACCGTCCCACCCCCGCCCGCGCCCTGAACACGATCCGGATTGCCGAACGCCCATGCGAACAGCATGCTACGTCATCTTCTGGGCCATCACAGCGATCGTGGTCGTCGCGCTCATTACGCTGCCGATCAGCTTGCAGGCGCATCTGATCGCCGGCGCGATCGTGGTGAGCGCGATGATCATCCTCAAATTCCTGAGGCCTTACGGCGTCTGGAGGTTGATCGCGCTGGGCCTGGGGACGGCAATCGTGCTGCGCTATATCTACTGGCGCACCACGAGCACCCTGCCTCCGGTCAATCAGCTCGAGGATTTCATTCCGGGCCTGATCGTCTACCTCGCCGAACTCTACAACATCGGCATGCTGTTCCTCAGCCTATTCGTCGTGGCCATGCCCCAGCCGAGCCGCAAGGCACCGCCGATCGATCCGCAGAGCGCGCCCACGGTCGACGTCTTCGTGCCCTCCTATAACGAGGATGCCGAGTTGCTGGCGACCACGCTCTCGGCGGCGCTGGCGATGGACTATCCCGCCGGCCGCCTGAAAGTATACCTGCTCGACGATGGCGGCACCGACGAGAAGTGCAATGCCGACAATTTCGTCGCGGCCAGCGCCGCCCAGGAGCGCCGGGCGACACTGGAGAAGCTCTGCGATGGGCTTGGCGTCTCCTACCTGACGCGCGAGCGCAACATCAGCGCCAAGGCCGGCAACCTCAACAACGGCATCGCCCATTCGCAGGGCGAACTGATCGTCGTCTTCGACGCCGACCACGCCCCGGCACGCAGCTTCCTGACCGAGACAGTCGGCTATTTCGGCCAGGATCCGAAGCTCTTCCTGGTCCAGACCCCGCATTTCTTCATCAATCCCGACCCGCTCGAACGCAACCTCAAGACCTTCAAGACGATGCCGTCCGAGAACGAGATGTTCTACGGCATCATCCAGCGCGGCCTCGACAAATGGGACGCGTCCTTCTTCTGCGGTTCGGCGGCGGTCCTGCGGCGCGTAGCCCTGCAGACGACGAACGGCTTCTCGGGGAGGAGCATCACGGAGGACGCCGAGACGGCGATCACCCTGCATGCCACCGGCTGGCACAGCGTCTATGTCGACAAGCCGCTGATCGCAGGACTGCAACCGGCGACCTTCACCAGCTTCATCGGCCAGCGCTCGCGCTGGGCGCAGGGCATGATGCAGATCCTGCTGTTCCATCGCCCGATGTTCAAGCGCGGCCTCTCCCTGCCGCAGCGGCTCTGCTATTCGTCCTCCGCCCTGTTCTGGCTCTTTCCCTTCGCGCGGCTGACCTTCCTGATCGCGCCGCTGTTCTACCTGTTCTTCGGCCTGGAGATCTTCACCGCCTCCGGCGCCGAGTTCATCGCCTATGTGCTCAGCTACATGGCAGTGAACCTGATGATGCAGAACTACCTCTACGGCCGCTATCGCTGGCCTTGGATCTCCGAACTCTACGAATTCATCCAGTCGGTCTATCTGCTGCCCGCCGTGATCTCAGTGCTGCTCAGGCCGACCAAGCCGACCTTCAAGGTCACGGCCAAGAACGAATCCCTGGAGCAGCGGCGCGTCTCCGAGCTCGGCAAGCCGTTCTTCATTATCTTCGCCGTGCTGTTCCTCGGCGTCATCGCGACCTACTGGCGGATGATCGCGGAGCCCTACAATGCCGACACGACCCTCGTCGTCGGATTGTGGAACATCCTCAACCTGCTGATGGCGGGCTGCGCGCTCGGCGTCGTCTCCGAGCGGCCGGAGGGGCGCGCCGCTCGGCGCTTCCCGGTGAAGCGGCGCGGCGAGATCAGCATCGACGGCCACACTGCCCCGGTCGTGACGGAGAACGTATCCGTCGACGGCATCGCCATCCGGGTACTGTCCAGGGACCTCGACAAGGTGTCGATCGGCAGCGTGGGGCAGGTGTCGTTCGAAACGACCATCGACATGCCGCGTGGATCCCTGCCCTTGCGGGTCATGCGCGTCGCTCCCGACGACAAGGGGCTTCTGCTCGGCTGCAGCTACCAGCCGACCGAACCGCTGCACAGCCGCATCATCGCCGATCTCGCTTTCTCCGACGCCGAGAACTGGAGCCAGTTCCAGAAGTCGCGGCGGCAGAACATGGGGGTGATCTACGGCACGATCCGCTTCCTGCGGATGGCGGCCTTTCAGACGAGCCGCGGCCTGTCCTATTTCTTCGGCCTCTACCGCTTTTCACGGTCGTCCACGCGCACCGGAGCGGCGGAATGAGACGGCTCCCGCTCACCCTCCTCACAGTCGCGGTTGCCACACTGACGCAGGGCCTCCTCCCACGGCTTTCGGCACAGGAGGCACCAGCGACTGTGCCCGGTCCGGCCCCCTTCATGATTGCGCCGCCGAGTCCGCAGCCGGCCGAACCGCCGCTCGCGGCCAGCCCTGCCCCGCCTCCGGCGCCGGTGGCGCCATCGCCGGCTCCGGCCTTCGCCTTCAAGCCGCTGCTGCCGGCACCGCGCGTCATGCTCGAAGGCGAGAGCGATACACGCAGCTGGGCCTTCTACCTGACACAGGACGAGGCGGCGGCCGATCCCAATCTCGATATCGCCTTTCAGAATGCCCTGGTCGTGATGCCGGAGGTTTCCCGGCTGGCCGTCCGCCTCAATGGCGAACGGGTGATCGAGATGCCGATCGCATCGTCCGACCGCCTGAAGCAGACCTCGGTCGCGGTTCGCAAAGGCCTGCTCAGGCCGGGGCGGAATACGATCAGCTTCGAAGCCCTACAGCGCCATCGCACGGATTGCACGGTGGCCTCGACCTACGAGCTATGGACCCGCATCGACGGCGCGGGCACCCGGCTGACCTTCAAGGGACCGGCGGCGCAGCAGTTCCGGCTGCGCAGCCTCGACGATCTGCCGGCGATCGGCGCCGACGAGGGTGGCCAGACCACGATCGTCATCGTCGCCCCCGGCGCAGCGAGCGCGATTGCCGCGAACAGCATTTTCGCCGTGGCGCAGGCGCTTGCCCTGCGCGGGCGATACGGCCAGGTCGCAGTCAAGATCTCGGAACGCCTGCCCGAACGTGCCCGGCCGGGCACATTGACCGTCGCACTCGGCACGAACGACGAGATCCGTGCGTTGCTCGGCGGGTTGCCCACCGAAGCCGGCGGACGCAGCTTCCTCGGCTTCGTGCCGAGCTCTAAGAAGAGCACCGACATGCTGCTCGTGACCGGCGCGAACTGGCCGGACATCGACGCGATCGTCGGCAAGCTGCTGACCGCCCCCGTCTCGAGGCCGGCCAACATCAATCGCAAGACCATGGATACGGCGAGCTGGCATGTGCCGGATGCGCCCTTCGTCGCGGACCGGCAGGTGGTGCGGTTTTCCGAGCTCGGCATCCCCACGCAGGAATCGTCCGGCCGGCGCATGCGGGTGCGGGCCGTCGTCGCGATGCCCGGCGACTTCTACGCCAACGCCTATGGCGAGGCGACGCTCTATCTCGACGGCGCTTATTCGGACGAAGTCCTTCCGGGCGACAGCCATATCGAGATCTTCGTCAACGGCAACGTCGCCGCGACCTTGCAGCTCAATGCAGTGACGGGCGGGCTGTTCCAGCAATTCCCGATCACCGTGCCGCTGCGGCATTTCCGGCCGGGCGTCAACGAGATCTGGTTCGAGGCGGTCACCGTGGCCAAGTCGGACCTGAGCTGCGGACCTGGCGCGACGCTCCCCGGCAAGAGCCGCTTCGCGCTGTTCGACACCACCGTGCTGTCCGTTCCGAACTTCGCGAAGATCGGGGTCAGCCCCAATCTCGCGGCGGCAGCCGGCACCGGCTTTCCCTATTCGGTCGCATCGCAGGTCGCCCTCATCATGGGCCGGCAGGATGCCACCAATCTCAGTGCCGCGAGTACGCTGCTGGCGCGCATCGCCCAGCGGGCCAGCAGGCCGCTCACCGTCGAGGTCCTGTCCGGTCCGGCCGCTGTCGGCGACCGGCCGGTCCTGATCGTCGGCGCCGCCGGCCAGCTGCCGGCCGGGATGCTCCCGCGCGTCGGGATTGCCGACAATGTCCGTGCCACCTGGCCGCTGCGCTCGGACGCCGTGGTGGTAACGCCGGATGCGGAGGGCGCCGCCGTCTTCGACGCCGTGATCAACCGGTTGCAGGGCCGGCAGGCAACGCCCGAAGCCTCGGGCGGAGCAGCTCCGACCACCGAGGCCGTGCGCGACCGCTGGCGCGGCTCGCTGGGCGGCCCTCTTGCCCGCTACTTCATCGCCTTCGATCAGTGGCTCCAGCGAACCTTCGATCTCTCCTTCGCGCAGCTGCGCGCGCCCTCGCGTGCGCCGACGCTCTACGAACCGGCCGAAGGCACTGACCTGATTGTCGCGCAGGCCGCCGATCCGGAGACGAGGCAGGTCTGGACCGCCTTCATCGCCCGCCGCGAAGAGGCTCTGGAAAGCACGGTGGACAGAATCGTGGCGCCCGGCAATTGGGCGGGCATGGCCGGCAAGATCACCGCGTTCCGAGGCGCCCAGGAGGCGCACATCATCTCGGCCGACAGCACCTCCTTCGTCATGACGCGGCCGTTCAGCCTGACGAATATGCGCCTGGTCTTCGCCAACTGGATGTCGAGCAATATCGGCATCTATGCATTGGCGCTGCTCACGGCCTGCATCGGCCTCGGCATCGGAACATCTCTGATGCTCCGGCGGTTGGGGCGTCGATCGTGATCCGCTTTCTCGCCATGCTCGCTGCAGCTCTCCTCGGCTTCCTTCCGAATGCGCAGGCGACGGTGCCCGCCGATGCCTGGGCGCTGTACCGGCAGAAATTCGTCACCGCCGAGGGCCGCGTCGTCGACGATGCGAATGGCGGGATCAGCCATAGCGAGAGCCAGGGCTACGGGCTCTTGCTGGCGTGCCTGGCGGGAGATCGCAGCACCTTCGCCAGCATCTTCGCCTTCACACGCACGGAACTGCTCATCCGCGACGACGGGCTCGCCGCCTGGCGCTGGGATCCGAAGGCGAGCCCCCGCGTCACCGACATCAACAACGCCAGCGATGGCGATCTTCTGATCGCCCACGCGCTGGCCTGCGCCGGCAGCCGCTGGAACATGCCCGCCTACAGCGCCGCCGCCCGCCAGCTCGCCCGCGCTCTTGCGAAGGTCGCACTCCTGAAGCGCGGCAACGATGTCTGGCTGATGCCGGCCGCGGTCGGCTTCTCCGAGAAGGATCGTGCCGACGGCCCGGTGATCAACCCCTCCTACTGGGTCTTCGAAGCCTTCCCCGTCATGACCCAGCTGACCGGCGACCCGATGTGGACCCATGTCCAGGCCAGCGGGCTCAAGCTGCTCGACGAACTGGCCAAGCGGAAGTTGCTTGCGCCGGAATGGTTGTCGATCAAGGCCGAACCAAAGCCGGCCGAAGGCTTCCCCGCCCAGTTCGGCTACAATGCGCTCCGCATCCCCCTCTATCTGCTGCGCGCCGGGCTCGGCGAGAAGGCGCGGCTCGAGCCCTTCCGCCAGGCCTGGGCCGGCGGCACGGCGGTTGTCGACGTCCGCAGCGGCAAACCCGTCGAGCCCCTGCCGGATGCGGGCTATCGCATACTCGCCGCAGCGATGGCCTGCGCACTCGACAAAACCCCGATTCCGGCTGAGCTGAAGACCTTCCAGCCTACGCTGTACTACCCGTCGACGCTGCATCTTCTCTCCCTCTCGATGCTGAGCGAGAGGTATCCGCAATGCATGTGAGATCGGTCCTGATCGTCGCCGCGGCCTCGGGTGCCGCCTTCTATGCCCTTGGCCGCTACAGTGGTCAGGATACAAAATGGCCGGGCTCGCAACCCGTGATCCGGCCGGCGCTCGCCCAGGGCGAGGCGCAGCAGGCCGTGCCGGGCAATGAGCCGGCGCTTGAACTGGCGCAGGCCCCGAACGCGCCCGCGCGCCCCGCGACGCCGTCAGCGACTCAGCCCCCAACGCAGCAGCCCCCGCAGAAGGTCGATGAAACCGCGCTGCGCTATTTCGCGGCGCAGGGCGACGTTCGCCGCTTCGAAGCCGAACTCGCGAGGCTGCGGGCGCTCTACCCCGAATGGAAGCCGCCGACCGATCTGACCTCGCAGGGGCAGGTCGGTGATCCCGAGCTCGAGCGGGTGTGGAAGCTCTTCGCCGAGGGCAAGTACGGCGAGGCCCGGGCCGCGATAGCCCAGCGCGGCAGCGCCGATCCAAGCTGGCGTGCGCCTGCCGATCTCGTGGCGCAGCTCGACACGGCCGAAGCGCGCCAACGCCTCGTCAACGCCTCCAATGCCCGGCAATGGGAACAGGTCATCCGCCTCGGCACCGAGACGCCGGCGATGCTGACCTGCGC
This sequence comes from Allobosea sp. 10N428, assembly GCF_056394545.1. Taxonomy (NCBI): domain Bacteria; kingdom Pseudomonadati; phylum Pseudomonadota; class Alphaproteobacteria; order Hyphomicrobiales; family Alloboseaceae; genus Allobosea; species Allobosea sp. 10N428. Next base: position 294,296 of record NZ_JBFTIC010000005.1, read on the forward strand.
CAATGTCGATGTGCTCTGGCGCGTCGCCGAGGCCTTCGTCCAGACCGGCAAGCCCGACCGCGCACGTGACGCCTTCGCCTATGTGCTGACCAACTGCACCAACCCGGCCGAGCGAGTCGGCACGATGCAGAAGGCGCTCGCGACCCTGCCCGAAAATCTGGTCGAGCCGCTGCTGGCGCAGGAACGGCAGACCGAATTTGCCAGCATTCGCGACGAGCTCGCACGGCGTCGCATCGGCAAGGCTGCCGACGACCCGACGCAGACAGCCACATCCGAGGATCTCCGGCGCATCGAAGCCCTCGCCAACGCAGCCACGACGGCCGACGACCCCATCCTTCTCGGTTTCTACGCTCTCCACCACAACGACCCGACCAAGGCCGTGACCTGGTTCCAGACCGCGCTCGCGCGCAAGGGCGGGGCGAAGGCGGCGGAAGGCGCGGTGCTCGCCCTCGGCGCGACGCGGAAATACCAGGAGGCCGAAACGCTCGGCGCGCAGTGGCTGGAAGCTGGCGCAGCCAATCGCAAGGCCTATCTCGACGTCATCACGGCGCTGCTCACCCAGGAGCCGCCGCCGCGCCTCGACCGTGCCGTGATCGAGCGCATCGCCAAGGCCGTGGGCAAGGACCGGTACGCTCCCGGTGCGGGGGCGCTCGGCTGGTATGCCTACAACTCCGGGCAGACTGCGCCGGCCAGCACCTGGTTCGCAACGGCGCTGTCCTGGGACAGTGACTACGAGCCGGCAGCCTATGGGCTGGCGCTGGTGCGCCAGCGTCTGCGCGACCAAGCCGGGCTGCGCGCCTTGATGTCCGAATGGGGCGGGCGTTCCCAACGGATCGCCGATATCCTCAACCCTGCGCGCAGACCGCCCCAGCCCCCGACCCAAGCCCGTGTCGACCGGCCTCTCATCGCCGAGACGCGCCAGAGCACGCGCTTGGAACCTACCTTGGAACCGCTGAAACGCGCGCCTCGGCCCCCGATAACTGCGGCGCGCGCTCACCCCGTGGAACTTGAAGACACGACAGTCGCTGCGCCGCCGCCCCGGTCGAGCACGGCCCGCCCGAGCAGCGGCAGTTGCGGCGCCGGCTCATCCGGCGCTGCGGCCCTGCAGCGTGGCTGGTGCCTTCTCAATCTCAAGCGCCCGGTCGCGGCGGCGGAAGCCTTCGAAGCCGCGCGGCGCACCGGGACCGCACAGATTGTCTCAGATGCGTCAGCCGGCCTCGCCTATGCCAAGATCCAGCAGGGCCTGACGTCGGAAGCCAGCGTCGCGGCCGGCAGTGCGGCTCTACCTCCCGCACGGCGCAACGAGCTTTCGGCCCTGCTCCTGTCCGAGCGCTTCTTCGCGCAATACGATACCAAGGATTACAACGGCGCGCTCGTCACTCTTGCGGCGCGGGCGCGCTACGCTCCGGAGACGACCGACTTGCTGCTGATGCGCGGCTGGTCCTACTTCAACCTCGGCCGCTACGACGATGCGAGCCAGGTCTTCAAGGCGCTCTACAAGACCAACAACTCGCCGGATGCCCTGTCGGGGTTGACCGCGATCCGCGACGTGACCCAGCGCAATAGATACTGAACAGTTCGGACCTTGCGGGCCGCCTCGATCGAGACGGCCCGCAAGGTCCGATACATTTGCGAACAGAGGCGTGATCGATTGGCTCCGCCCGGAGCACCGCGGAAGATCGGTGCTCCAGGCTTTATAAGCAACAGGCCTTACTCGGCCGGGACCGCCAGGACCTCGCCGTCGACCACCAGCGGAGAGTGCCCGCTCAGCGCGGCCTTCAGCTGGTCCTGATCGAGCTCGCCTTCCCAGCGCGCCACGACGATCGTCGCCACCGCATTGCCGATGAAGTTGGTCACCGCGCGGCATTCCGACATGAAGCGGTCGATGCCGAGGATCAGCGCCATGCCCGCGACCGGGACGGCGGGGACGACCGAGAGCGTCGCCGCCAGCGTGATGAAGCCCGCGCCGGTGATGCCGGCCGCGCCCTTCGAGCTCAACATGGCGACGAGCAGCAACAGAATCTGGTCGCCGAGCGGCAGGTGAATGTCCATGGCCTGCCCGATGAACAGCGCCGCCAACGTCATGTAGATGTTGGTGCCGTCGAGATTGAAGGAATAGCCGGTCGGGATGACCAGGCCGACGACGGAGCGCTTGCAGCCGGCCGCCTCCATCTTCTCCATCAGGCTCGGCAGAGCCGCTTCCGAAGAGCTGGTGCCGATGACAAGGAGGATCTCTTCCTTGATGTAGCGGATGAGGGCGAAGATCGAGAAGCCGTTGTAGCGGGCGACCGCACCGAGCACCCCAAGGACGAAGATCGCCGCCGTCAGGTAGAAGGTCAGGATCAGCATCGCGAGATTGGCGACCGAGCCGATGCCGTATCGGCCAATGGTGAAAGCCATCGCGCCGAAGGCGCCGATCGGGGCCGCCTTCATCAGGATCGCCACCAGCTTGAAGATCGGAGCCGAAAGCGCCTGCAGGAAGTCGAGGACCGGCTTGCCGCGCTCGCCCACCATCGAGAGCGAAAGGCCGAAGAGCACCGAGAAGAACAGCACCTGCAGGATGTCGCCGGAGGCGAAGGCGCCGACGATCGTGTCCGGGATGATGTTCTGCAGGAAGCCGACGATGCTGGAATCATGCGCCTTGGCCGCATAGCCCTGCACGGCCTTGGCATCGAGGCTGGCCGGGTTGATGTGCAGCCCGGTGCCGGGCTGGATGACGTTGCCGACGATGAGGCCGACGATCAGCGCCAGCGTCGAGAAGACGAGGAAATAGATCATCGCCTTGCCGGCGACGCGCCCGACCTTCTGCATGTCGCTCATGCCTGCGATCCCGGTCGAGACCGTCAGGAAGATCACCGGCGCGATGATCATCTTGACCAGCTTGATGAAGGCGTCGCCGAGCGGCTTCATGGCCGCGCCCTGCTCGGGCCAGAAATGGCCGAGCAGAATGCCCGCCGCGATGGCGAACAGAACCTGGACATAGAGGTGTTGGTAGAACTTCCTGGGGCGCGCCGGCTGAGCGGACGCGAGGTCGAGCGTGGTCGCCATGATGTGCTCCTTGGGTCGGCGGTGTTCTTGCTCTTGTTCGAAACCGCTAGGCCCGTTGCGCAATCGGCGTGCCAACCGCGCGAAATCGACAGACTTCTTATAGAACAACGCGTTAGCGGGGCCTCGACGCGGGCCGGGGCGGGCTATTTGGCGAAAATCCGCACGGGCCCCTCTTGATTTGTGCGGAAATCCGCACAACGACTGGTTATGAGCCATTTCCTGCTCGATCCTCGAAGGGGGGCCGCGAAGCTGCGCTGGTTGGTCTTCGGGCTGGTCGTCGCGGCCATCGCCATCGCCTCGCTCTTCGCCGCCGGCGAATTCGGTCGCAGCCGGGCCATCGCCGGCACGCAATCGCGGGCCGAGGATGCCGGAACGCTGGCACTCGCCATCCTGCGCGGCGAGCTCGAGAAGCAGCGCGCTCTGCCGGTGATCCTCGCCCGCGACCCGGACGTTCGCCAGGCACTGACAGGCGGTAGCCGCCACGGTCTCGACCTCAAGCTGGAAGCCATCGCGCGCGAAGCCCGCACCGCCGTGATCTATCTGCTCGGCCCTGACGGCATCGCAATCGCGGCCAGCAACTGGAACGAGCCGACGAGCTTCGTCGGCAACGACTACAGCTTCCGCGACTACTTCCGCGGTGCCGTCGCCTCCGGCGGCGCCGAGCAGTTCGCGCTCGGCACGGTCAGCCAACGTCCCGGCCTTTATATCACCCGGCGGATCGAGGAGGCCGGCCAGAGCCTCGGCGTGATCGTCGTCAAGGTCGAGTTCGACCGGGTCGAGGCCGACTGGCGAGCGCTGGGCGGCCAGAGCTATGTCGTCGACCAACGCGGCGTCGTGCTGCTCGCGACGGTCGAGGACTGGCGCTTTCGGGTCGAGGCGCCGCTCGACCAGGCGACGGCCGCGGCGATCCGGGACTCCCTCCAGTTCGGCGCCGCGCCGCTGACGCCCTTGCCGCTGGTGCAGCAAGGTGAGCTCGTCCAGGGGACGACCCCGCTCACCGGCCGCTATGTCCGGATACGCCACCCCGTGCCGACGACGGATTGGGTGCTCGAGGTACTGCTGCCTGTCGATGCAGCGATCACCGCAGGTCGTTCGCAATCGCAGGCGCTCGTCGCGCTCGTGCTGATGCCGGGCGCCGCGCTCGCCGCCTTTGCCCTGCGCCGGCGCCAGCACAACCTCGTTCGGCGCGAGGCCGACGCGCGCGCAAAGGCCGAGCTCGAGGAACGCGTTGCCGAGCGCACCGCCGAACTGGCCGGCGCCAACCAGCGCCTCGTCGCCGAAATGGCGACGCGGACCCTGGCGCAGGAACGGCTGTCCAATCTCCGGGAGGAACTCGCCAAGGCCAACCGCCTGGCCACGCTCGGCCAGGTCACCGCCGGCGTCGCTCATGAGGTCAATCAGCCGCTCGCGGCGCTGCGCACCTATGCCGAGAACGCGCGCGCCTTCCTGAAGCGCTCCGACACGATCGAGGCTGACGGCGCACTGGCGCGGATCGTCTCGTTGACCGACCGGATCGGCGCGATCACCGAGGCGCTGCGGGGCTTCGCGCGCCGCGGAAAAGGGCCGCCGGTGCCGGTCCCGGTCGCCACCGTCATCGAAGGCGCCCTGACCTTGCTCGAAGGGCCGCTGCGCCTGGCCGGAGTAACGCCGGTCGTCACAGCTCCAGCCGGGCCGGTCCTCGTCAGCGCTCGTCCGATCGAACTCGAACAGGTGCTCGTCAATCTCCTGCGCAACGCGATCGAGGCCATTCTCGAAGGGGGCGATGGAGGCAAGCCCGCGCTCGCCATCACCGTCACCCCGCGTGGAGACCGGGTCGAGATCGCGATCACGGATCGCGGACCGGGCCTCTCCGCCGACGCGCTGGCGCAGCTTTTCACCCCGTTCAGTACCACCAAGCCCAAAGGGCTCGGCCTTGGCTTGGTCATTTCGCAGGACATGATCACGTCCTTCGGGGGCACGCTGACGGCGACGAGCCGGCCGGGGGAAGGCGCCAGCTTCGTCATCAATCTCGAAAGGGCCGCCGCATGAGCGATTCCAGCGCTTCCATCGCTGCGATCGAGGTCGCCTTCGTCGACGATGATCCCGATCTGCGCGACGCTAATGTCCAGGCGCTGCGTCTGGCCGGCTTCCCGGCGGTCGCATTGCCCTCCGGCCACGCGGCGCTCAAGCGAATCGGGCCGGACTATGCCGGCATCGTCGTCACCGACATCCGCATGCCCGGGATGGACGGCATCGAATTGCTCCGGCGGCTGCGGGCGCTCGATCCCGACATCCCGGTGATCATGATCTCGGGCCATGCCGATATCGAGACGGCGGTGGGTGCCATGAGCGAAGGCGCCTACGACTTCATCGCCAAGCCCTATTCCGGCGAGCGCCTCGTCGAGACCTTGCGTCGCGCCGCCGAAAAGCGCGCGCTCGTTCTCGAAAATCGCCGCCTGCGGGCGTTGGCGACACGCGGCGAGGAAGAAACCACCCTCATCGGCGAGACGCCTGTCATCATGCGTCTGCGCCAGACCATCCGCGAACTCGCCGATGTCGATGTCGACGTGCTCATTCAGGGTGAGACGGGAACCGGCAAGGAGGTCGTCGCCAACCTGCTGCATCGCCTCGGGCGGCGGCGCGACAAGCCCTTCGTCGCGCTGAATTGCGGTGCCCTGCCGGATAGCGTCATCGAGAGCGAGCTCTTCGGCTATGAGCCCGGTGCCTTCACCGGCGCGCAGAAGCGGCGGATCGGGCGCATCGAGCATTCGAGCGGCGGCACCCTTTTCCTCGACGAGCTGGAGAGCATGCCGCTGGCTGCGCAGGTCAAGCTGCTGCGCGTCCTGGAAATGCGCGAGATCGCGCCGCTCGGCTCGAACGACCTGCGCCGCGTCGACCTCCGGGTCGTAGCCGCGACCAAGGCCGACCTCGGCGACTCCGTGCGGCGGCGCGATTTCCGCGAGGATCTTTATTACCGCCTCAACGTCGTGACGCTGCACATCCCGCCGCTGCGCGAGCGCCGCGGCGACATCCCGCTGCTGTTTTCGCGCTTCCTGGCGCGGGCGGCGGAAAAATACCGCCGGGAGGTGCCGGCCCTCGACCGCGCCGTCGAACGACACCTCGTCGAGAACGACTGGCCGGGCAATGTCCGCGAACTCGTCCATTTCGCCGAACGTGTCGCACTCGGCCTGCCGGAGAATCTGCTGCCGGTCACGAAGGCGGAGGAAGGCGGCCCGCTGAGCCTGCCCGAGCGGCTGAACGCCGTCGAGGCGACCCTGATCCGGGAGGCGTTGGAAGAAACGCAGGGCGATGTGCGGGCCGCGCTGGAGAAGCTGCGCATCCCGCGCAAGACCTTCTACGACAAGCTCGCAAGGCATGGCATCGACCGCGCGGCCTATGAGCCCGGAGCAGAACGGGAGCCAAGACTGCCCGCGCGCTGAACACCCGGGCGCCTGCGGTCTTCCTGATCGGCGCGCAGGGCAGCGCCGACCTGCCTATCTCAGCTGGCTGTCCTTGCTGCCGCGCCGGTTGTAGGCGGAGGACGCCGCCGAGCGATCATGGCCGGACTGGCAGTACACGCACAGGCGCGCGCCCGGCATGGCGCGGCGGCGCGCCTCGGGGATTTCATCGCCGCATTCCTGGCAATGGATCTCGCCCGGCCCGGCCGGCAGCCGCGAGCGCGCCAGCCGGACCGCGTCATTGATAGAATCGTCGATCTGGTCCTGAACGGCCCCGTCGGGCGCCCAACCGCTCGCCATCCTGATACCTCCGTTCCGGGAGGATATGGGGTCGGCGTGCAGGAATCCAACGCGGGTGCCTGGTCTGGGCCGAGGTCTTCCCGGTCAGATGCGGTTGCTCTCCGCGGCCTGGGCGTTCTCGAGCGTGCTCACCACCTCGTCGAGGCTCTCCTTCACGCCGAGCAGGAAGTCCTTGCGGAAGGCGATGATCGTATCCGGCGGCTCGCCCTTGAAGGTGTAGACCACGCTGACCTGGTCGGGATTGACGTAGACGGGCTGGCCGTCCTTCGGCGAGGTGAATTTGCAGAGCTTGGGCATGGTGCGATCTCCATCGTCTGCCGAACGCTGACATTGCCGGGCCAACCCATGCGGCGACATCGTTGTCGGAGGAGCTTTCGCTACAGGCTCACATCGCGTCAGTCCACGGCCCCCTGCGGACGAAGCTCGCAAGGCGACCCCCGCCTTCGCGGCGGCGGGCTGAAACACCGGGGTCACCGAGCGTTCGGACGGACGCCTTGGCCGCGATGGCACGATTCCTGATTGGCCCATCGCGACCCGTCCCAAAGGAACGGCCGAAAGGCATGGCGCCAAATCTGCGGATCCTCATCGTCGACGCGAACCAGGTCAGGGCCACGATCATCGAGGAAGGCTTGCGCGAAGCGGGCTACCGGCAGCTGATCCGCCTGTCCGCGACGACCGGGCTGATCGCCGCCATCGAGGCCCATGATCCCGATGTCGTCGTGATCGACCTCGAGGATCCCAGCCGCGACGCGCTGGCGGACATGTTTCTCGTCAGCAGGCATATCCGCCGGCCGATCACCATGTTCGTCGACCAGTCGGATTCCGCCTCGATCGAGGCGGCGGTCGAGGCCGGCGTCTCCGCCTACATCGTCGACGGGCTGAAGAAGGAGCGGATGCAACCGATCCTCCAGACCTGCATCAGCCGCTTCAACGCCTTCCGCAAACTGCGCGAGGAGCTCGACGAGGCCCGCTCGCAGCTCGAGGACCGCAAGACGATCGACCAGGCCAAGCGCATCGTCATGCGGCTGAAGGGTCTCTCGGAAGACGAGGCCTACGCGCTGATGCGCCGCACCGCGATGAACGAGAAGCGCAAGCTCGTCGACATCGCCCGCTCCCTCATCACCGCCGCGGAGATGCTGAAATGACGACGCTGCACCTGCGGGTCGGCTTCATGCCGTTGGTCGATTGCGCCTTGGTCGTTTTGGCGAAGGACGAGGGCTTCGCCGAGGCCGAGGGGCTCGATCTCGAACTGGTTCGCGAAGTGTCCTGGTCGAACCTGCGCGACAAGTTGAATGTGCGCCTGTTCGACGCCGCCCATATGCTCGGCCCCGCCGCTATCGCCGCGACGCTGGGGATCGGCGGCGTCAAGGCTCCGATGGCGGCGCCCCTGGCGCTCAATCGCGATGGTGCGGCGATTACGCTTTCGTTGCGGCGCTTCGAGGAAATGACGCGTCTGGCGGAGGGCGATCCCGCCGACACCGCCGTCTCCGCCCGGGCGCTCTCCACGCTGGTCGCGCGCCGCCGGGCCGCTGGCCTGCCGCCGCTGACCTTCGCCGCTGTGTTCGCATTCTCGACGCATATCTACCTGCTCGGAGAGTGGCTGGAGAAGGCCGGGCTCAAGCTCGGCGACGACGTTCGTTTCGAGGTCGTGCCGCCGCCCCAGACCGTCGAGGCGCTCGCCAGCGGACGGATCGACGGCTTCTGCGCCGGCGCGCCCTGGAATTCGGCGGCCGTGGCGGCCGGCGTCGGCGCGATGGTGCATGCCAGCGTCGATCTGCGCCGCAATTGCCATGACAAGGTTCTCGCCTGGCGCGCCGACGACGTGCAGAGGCGCCCGGCCGCCGTCGCGAAGCTCGGCGCCGCGATCCTGCAGGCCAGCGCCTGGGCCTGTCGCCCGGAGAATTTTCCGCGCATGGCGCAGCATCTTTCCGCGCCGGACCGACTCGCGCTGCCGGCCCCCCTCATCGAACGTATCCTGCACGGAGAGCTGATCCAGGGTGCCGAGAGGCCGCCGCGCCAGATCGATCACTTCATCCGGCTCGAGCCGGAGGCGCTGCGCCCCGATCCGGACGATGCCGACTGGGTTCTGGCCGGCATGGAACGGGCCGGCCAGATCGTCGCGACGCCGCAGATGCGCGACATTGCCCGAGGCGTTTTCCTGCCGGCCTATTTCGAAGGCATTTTGGCCAACCATCCGATTATGCCCAAACATTAGGCCAATGCGCTTCTCTTGTGCGACGCAGCAAAGCGATTGCACCGATCGCGCGCCAGCTCGTGAGTTCGCAAGTTATTGCAATTCAAGGATCGCGGCGCCGCCGAGCGGTTGGCACGATCCTTGTAAAGCTTGATACAACGCGGCCAACGCTGCCCGCGCCATCCCCGATCCGGAAGACACAGCAACGCCGCTGTCGAATGCGCCTGTCCAGGCGTCTTTCGCGCGGCGTTTTTCGCGTTCGGGGTTGGTTCAAACGCGCGGCTTTTCAGCAACCGAGAGGCGATCGATGACGCATAGCTCCAAGACCGGGATCAAGGCGGCCGCATCCAAGCAAGGCGGCGCCAGCCGTCGCCAGTTCCTGCAAGTGTCCGGCGCGGCTGCATTGCTTACGGCGGCAAGGGCCGCGCTGCCCTCCGGCGCCTTCGCGCAAGGGACCGGTCCCGAGGTCAAGGGCACGCGTCTAGGCTACATCGCGCTGACCGACGCCTCGCCGCTGATTATCGCCAAGGAGAAGGGCCTCTTCGCCAAATACGGCCTGCCCGACATGGACATTGCCAAGCAAGCGAGCTGGGGCGCGACGCGCGACAACATGGCGCTCGGCTTCAAGGCGAACGGCATCGATGGCGGCCATATCCTGCGGCCGAAGACGCATCTCTATTCCACCGGCAAGGTCATGCAGAACGGCCAGCCGCTGCCGATGTACACGCTGCTCAACCTCAACGAGGACGGGCAGGCGATCGCGGTCTCCAACGAATACAAGGATCTCAACGTCCAGAAGGATTCCTCGCCGCTGAAGCAGGCCTTCGAGCGCAAGAAGGCCGCCGGCAAGGAGCTGACCGCCGCCATGACCTTCCCGGGCGGCACCCATGACCTCTGGATCCGCTACTGGCTCGCCGCCGGCGGCATCGACCCCGACAGCGACATCAAGGTCATCGTCGTGCCGCCGCCGCAGATGGTGGCGAACATGAAGGTCGGCACGATGGACTGCTTCTGCGTCGGCGAGCCCTGGAACGAGCAGCTCGTCAACCAGAACATCGGCTACACCGCGCTGACCACCGGCGAGCTCTGGTTCCGCCATCCCGAGAAGATCCTGGGCATGCGCGCCGATTTCGTCGATGCGAACCCCAAGGCGACGCAGGCCATCCTGATGGCCGTGATGGAGGCCCAGATCTGGGCAGACAAGATGGAGAACCGCCAGGAACTCGCCGAGATCGTCGGCAAGCGGCAATGGTTCAACGTCCCGGTCGGCGACATCAACAAACGCCTGCTCGGCGACATCAACTACGGCAATGGCCGCGAGGCGAAAGGCACCAATCTCTACATGAAGTTCTGGGGGGAAGGCGGCGCGACCTCCTACCCCTGGAAGAGCCTCGACACCTGGTTCGTCACCGAGAACATCCGCTGGGGCAAGTTCGAGCCGACGATCGACATCAAGGCGCTGGTCGACAGGACCAACCGCGCCGATCTCTGGCGCGAGGCCGCGAAGACGCTCGGCGTCGCCGGCGCGCCGACGGCCGATTCCCGTGGCGTCGAGACCTTCTTCGACGGCATGAAGTTCGATCCCGCGGCGCCGATGGACTACCTCAAGGCGCTGAAGATCAAGCGGATCGCGTGACGCCATGGCCGAGCCCCTGATCATCGTCGGCAATGGCATGGCCGCGACGCGATTGGCTGACGAACTCAGCCAGCGCGCGCTCGGGCGCTATTCCCTGGCGGTGATCGGCGACGAGCCGCGGCTGGCCTATAATCGCGTGCTGCTCTCGCCCCTTCTCGCAGGCGAGATCGGCGGCAGCGAGATCGAGCTCAAGCCGGCGGAGTGGTGGCGGGCGCGGGGCGTCTCGACCTTCTACGGCCGCGCCGTCACCGCGATCGACCGCATCGCCAAGACGGTGACGCTGAGCGACGGACTTAGCCTGCCCTATGGCAAGCTCGTCCTCGCCACCGGCTCGCGGCCGCTGATGCCGCCGGTGCCGGGCTTCGAGCTGCCCGGCGTCGCGACGTTCCGCGATGTCGCCGATGCCGCGCGGTTTCGCGCCGTGGCGGCAGGCGCGCGCGTCGTGGTGATCGGTGGCGGGCTGCTCGGCCTGGAGGCGGCTCACGGGCTCGCCAAGATCGGCGGCAAGGTCACGCTTCTGCATCTGGCCGACAGGCTGATGGAGCGCCAGCTCGACCGCGAGGGCGCGAGCCTGCTCGCCGCCGCGATCGCCGCGCGCGGCATCGATATCCGGTTGAAATGCACGGCCGAGCGTTTCGTCGGCGAGGGGCGGGTCGAGGCGGTGGAGTTGCCCGACGGCAGCACGATCCCGGCCGATCTTGTCGTCGTCGCCATCGGCGTGCGCCCACGCGTCGAGCTCGCTGTAGCGGCGGGGCTCGACGTCAATCGCGGCGTCGATGTCGATGACGGCCTTGCCAGCAGCGATCCTGCGATCTTCGCCATCGGCGAATGCGCCGAGCACCGTGGCCAGACCTACGGGCTGGTCGAACCGGCCTATGAGCAGGCGCGGGTGCTGGCGGCGCGGCTCGCCGGCCGGAAGGAGCGCTATACCGGCTCGCTGCTTTCGACCAATCTCAAGGTCTCCGGCGTCGGCGTCTTCTCGGCCGGCGAGTTCGAGGCCGGCGATGGCACTGAGACCGTCGTGCTGCGCGATCCGGCCGCGGGCATCTACCGCAAATTCGTGCTGCGCGACGGGCGCCTCGTCGGTTGCGTGCTCGTCGGCGATACGCAAGGCGCGCTGTTCTATCTCGGGCTGATCCGCTCGGGCCAGGACATCAGCGCGATCCGCGCCGATCTGCCGTTCGGCGAGAGCTATTGCGTCGGGAAGGCCGCCTGATGCGCCACGACGCTCCCCTTGCTCCGGTTCCCGTGCGCACGACCTGTCCTTATTGCGGGGTCGGCTGCGGTGTGCTGGCGACGCCTGACGGGCAGGGCGGGGCAGCCATCGCAGGCGATGCCGAGCACCCGGCCAATCGGGGGCGGCTCTGCTCCAAGGGCTCGGCGCTCGGCGAGACGCTGGGGCTGGGCCACCGGGTGCTGCACCCGCTGAAGCGCAATACGGAAGGCAGCTACGACAGGATTGGTTGGGACGAGGCGCTCGATGCTGTCGCTGCCGGGTTGCGGGCGATCGCCGCCGAGCACGGCCCCGAGGCGATCGCCTTCTACCTCTCGGGCCAGCTCCTGACCGAGGATTACTACGTCGCCAATAAGCTGGTTAAGGGATTCATCGGTTCGCCCCATGTCGACACCAATTCGCGGCTGTGCATGTCCTCGACGGTCGCCGCGCAGCGCCGGGTCTTCGGCTCGGACACCGTGCCCGGATCCTATGAGGATTTCGACAGCGCCGACCTGATCGTCCTCGTCGGCTCGAACACGGCCTGGTGCCACCCGATCCTGTTCCGACGGATGCAGGATAATCGGCGGGAGCGTGGCGCGCGGCTTGTCGTGCTCGACCCGCGCATCACCGCCACGGCGGAAGAGGCCGACATGGTGCTGGCGTTGAAGCCGGGCTCCGACTCCGCGCTCTTCGCCGGACTTCTTGTTCATCTCGCCGATCGCGGTCTCATCGACCGCACCTATGTCGCGCGCCATGTCGCTGGCTTCGACGAGACCCTCGCCAATGCCCGCGAGATCGCCCCCGACGTGACCTCGGTTTCAATCACGACGGGCCTGCCGGTAGAGCAGATCGCGGCCTTCTACGAACTTTGGGCCAGCACGCCCCATGTCGTCACGGCCTGGAGCCAGGGCGTCAACCAGTCCGCGCAAGGCACCGACAAGGTCGCGGCGATCCTGAACTGCCACCTCGCCACCGGCCGGATCGGCCGTCCCGGCTGCGGCCCTTTCTCCCTGACCGGACAGCCCAACGCCATGGGCGGGCGCGAGGTCGGCGGGCTCGCCAATATGCTGGCCGCCCATATGGGTTACGGCGCGGAAGAGATCGATCGCGTCCGCCGCTTCTGGCGCGCGCCGAGCATCGCCCGCCGCGAGGGCCTAAAGGCGGTGCAGATGCTCGAAGCGGTCGCCGATGGCCGCATCCGCGCGATGTGGGTGATGGCGACCAACCCGGCAGTCTCCCTCCCGGATGCGGACAAGGTGCGCGCCGCGCTCGCCGGCCTCGATCTCTTCATCGTCTCCGAGAACGTGCTCTCGAACGACACGGTCGCGGCCAAGCCTCATTTCATCCTGCCGGCCGCGGCCTGGGGCGAGAAGGACGGCACCGTCACCAACTCCGAGCGCCGCATCTCGCGCCAGCGCGCCTTCCTGCCGCTGCCGGGCGAGGTGAAGCCGGATTGGTGGATCGTCGGCGAGGTGGCGAAGCGCCTCGGATTCGGCGAAGCCTTCGCCTATGTCGGCGCGCACGAGATCTATGCCGAGCACGCGGCGCTCTCCGCCTTCGAGAATGACGGCACGCGCGATTTCGATATCGGCGCCCATGCCGGTCTCGACCGGGCCGGCTATGACGGGCTGCGTCCGGCGCAATGGCCCGTGCCGGCCCATCAGCCCCAGGGCACGGCGCGGCTTTTCGGCGATGGAAACTTCTTCGGCCCCGGGCGTCGCGCGCAGATGCGCCCGCTCGCCGCCCCAAAGCTGGCCGCAGCAAAGAGCGAGGCTTTCCCCCTGCTGCTCAACACCGGCCGCGTCCGTGACCACTGGCACACGATGACCCGAACCGGCCTCAGCGCCCGGCTCAGCGCGCATATCGTCGAACCTTCGGTCTATGCGCATCCGGCCGACATCGCGCGTTTCGGGCTCGCCGAAGGCGCCTTTGCCCGTCTCGCCAGTACGCATGGCGGCGCGGTGCTCAAGGTCGCGGCCGACGCCGGTGTCGCCGAAGGCTCGCTTTTCGCGCCGATTCACTGGTCGGGCGAAACCGCCTCCGACGCACGTATCGGCGCCCTGACGCAGCCGCTTTGCGACCCCTTCTCCGGCCAGCCCGAATTGAAGGCGACGCCGGTTTCCATAGCGCCAGTCGCCTATCGCTTCGAGGGCTTCGTCCTGTCGCGCGAGCCTTTCGCGCTGCCTCGGGGGAGCTGGTGGGCGCGGCTTGCGGTGCAAGGCGGCGAAGGTCAGCTGTTTGCCACCGACGCGCCCATCGATGCGATGGCGGCGCTGATGCGCGAGCGCTTCGGCCCGGACGAGCTGACCGAGCTGATCGACCGCGACGGTGGCAGCTATCGCTGCGCCGCGCTCCGCGAAGGCCGGCTCGCGGCCGCCCTCTTCCTTGCGCCTGCGGGCCGCGCCCCGCTCTGGGACACGGTCAAAACCATCTTCGCCGATCCGGCGGCGACCGTGGACAGCCGGCTCTCCCTGCTGTCCGGGCGCAGCCCCGGCGGGACCGATCCCGGACCGACCGTCTGCGCCTGCTTCGGCGTCGGCCTGAATGCGATCCGCGCCGCCTTCGAGGCCGGCGCGGCGACGGCCGAGGAGATCGGCCTTCAGCTCAAGGCGGGGACCAATTGCGGCTCCTGCCTTCCCGAAATCCGCCGCGTCGGGGCGCAGGCACGCGCCAGCGAAGCGGCATGACACAAGCGACGCAAGAGCTCGGTCAAAGGAGAGACTGGAACATGGGTCAGCCTGTCTTGAAGGACGCGATCGCGAGCGCGACGGTCGTCTCGCTCCCGGGCAAGCCGCCGGAGATCGTGGCGCTGCCGACCGGGCCTTCAAAGCCGTTCGCCGCCAAACTCGTTCCCTGGGCAAAGAGCGTTCTTGTCAACTTGATCCCGCCGCTGATCACGGTCGCGCTCATCCTCCTGTTCTGGCAGCTCGCCGCGCATGGGCCGCAATCCTCGCTGCCGACGCCAACCAAGATCTGGGCCGAGGCGAAGGACCTGATCGTCGAGCCGTTCTACTGGGCTGGGACGCAGGATATCGGGCTGGGCTGGCGCATTCTCGTCTCGCTGCAACGCGTCGCCATCGGCTTCAGCCTCGCGGCCATCGTCGGCGTGCTGCTCGGCGCTCTTGTCGGCCAGTCGGTTTGGGCGATGCGCGGCCTGGACCCGGTCTTTCAGGTGCTGCGCACCGTGCCGCCGCTCGCCTGGCTGCCGCTCTCGCTCGCTGCCTTCCGCGACAGCCAGCCGTCCGCGATCTTCGTGATCTTCATCACCGCGATCTGGCCGGTGATCATCAACACGGCCGTCGGCATCCGCAACATCCCGCAGGACTACCGCAACGTCGCGCAGGTGCTGCGGCTCAACCAGGTCGAGTTCTTCTTCAAGATCATGGTGCCCTCGGCCGCGCCCTACATCTTCACGGGCCTGAGGATCGGCGTCGGCCTGTCCTGGCTCGCCATCGTCGCGGCGGAGATGCTGACCGGCGGCGTCGGCATCGGCTTCTTCATCTGGGATGCGTGGAACTCGTCGCGCCTCTCCGACATCATCGTGGCGCTGGTCTATATCGGCGTGGTCGGCTTCCTGCTCGACCGCCTCGTCGCTGTCATCGGCCATGTCGTCACCCGCGGCACCGCGACCAACTGAGGCGGAACGATGAGCTATCTCAAGATCGACCATGTCGACAAAAGCTTCCAGCGCGGCGCCTCCACCACGGAAGTGCTCAAGGACATCAGCCTCGTCATCGACAAGGGCGAGTTCGTCTCGATCATCGGCCATTCCGGCTGCGGCAAGTCCACCCTGCTCAACATCGTCGCGGGGCTGACGCCGGCGACGACCGGCGGCATCCTGCTCGAGGGCAAGGAGGTCAACACGCCGGGGCCGGACCGGGCCGTGGTCTTCCAAAACCACTCGCTGCTGCCCTGGCTCACCGTCTACGACAACGTCGCGCTCGCCGTGAACAAGGTCTTCGGCAGCAGGAAGAGCAAGGCCGAGCGGCATGACTGGATCATGCACAATCTCGACCTCGTCCAGATGGGCCATGCCAGGGACAAGCGTCCGTCCGAGATCTCCGGCGGCATGAAGCAGCGCGTCGGCATTGCGCGGGGCCTTTCCATGGAGCCGAAGATCCTGCTGCTCGATGAGCCCTTTGGCGCGCTCGATGCGCTGACCCGCGCGCATCTGCAGGATTCGGTGATGCAGATCCACGCCGCGCTCGGCAACACCATGATCATGATCACCCATGACGTGGACGAAGCGGTGCTGCTCTCGGACCGGATCGTGATGATGACCAACGGCCCCTCCGCCCGCATCGGCGAAGTACTGGACGTGCGGCTCGCCCGCCCGCGCAAGCGGCTCGAACTGGTCTCCGACCGCACCTACATCGCCGCGCGCGAGGCGGTGCTGAAGTTCCTCTACGAGCGCCACCGCTTCGTCGAGGCGGCGTGACGGCGCCAGCCATGAGCGACGATTTCACACCCGATCAGAAGCGCTATCTCGAAGGCTTCACCAGCGGCATGCAGTCGGCCCGGGCCGCGCGCGGGCTCGCGCCGCTCGGCGGAACGGGCGGCGGAACGGCGCCTCCCGCCGGCCCCGACAGGGAGCATCTGGAGGCGCAGGAGCGCATTGTCGCCGCCGGCGGCAAGCTCGTTCCGCAGGAGAAGTGGAAACAGGCCGAACACCCCTTCGACGCCTATGCCCGCTTCAAGGCACAGGCCGCTTCCGGCACATTTCCCAAGCCCGAGGACGATTTCCGCTGGCGCTTCCATGGCCTGTTCTATGTGGCACCCGCGCAGAACAGCTATATGTGCCGCCTGCGCATTCCCAACGGCATCCTGAACGCCTGGCAGTTCGAGGGCGTGGCCGATCTCGCCGAGCGCTGCGGCGGCGGCTACAGCCATGTCACCACGCGGGCCAATCTCCAGATCCGCGAGATTTCGGCCGAGAACGCGCCGTCGCTTCTGGAAGGGCTCACCGATCTCGGCCTGACCGCCAGGGGCTCGGGCGCCGACAACATCCGCAACGTCACGGGCTCGGCGACGGCCGGCATCGACCCGCTCGAACTCCTCGACACGCGCCCGCATGCCCGCGCCTGGCATCACCACATCCTCAACGACCGCTCGCTCTACGGGCTGCCGCGCAAGTTCAACGTCGCCTTCGACGGTGCCGGCTCGATCGCGACGCTGGAGGACACCAACGATATCGGCTTCCAGGCCATCGCGGTTGCCGAGGGTGCCACCTTCGACGGGCAGCCGGTCGAGCCGGGCATCTGGTATCGCCTCGCACTCGGCGGCATCACCGGCCACAAGGACCTCGCCCGCGACACCGGCGTGATCGTCGCGCCCTCGGATGCGATTGCCGTGGCGGACGCCATCGTTCGCGTCTTCATCGCCAATGGCGACCGGACCGACCGGAACAAGTCCCGGCTCAAATATGTGCTCGACGCCTGGGGCTTCGATAAATTCCTCGCAGCCGTCGAGGAGAAGCTCGGGCGCCGGCTGATCCGGCTCGACGGCGCCTTCGTCGCGCCGCGCCCGGTCTATGATCGTCTCGCCCATATCGGCGTGCATGCGCAGGCTCAGGCCGGCCTCAACTGGATCGGCGTCGCGCTGCCGGTGGGCAAGCTCACCGTGCCGCAGATGCGGGTAATCGCAGCGATCGCGCGCCAATGCGGCGATAGCGATATCCGCCTCACCGTCTGGCAGAACCTGCTGATCTCCGGCGTGCCCGACGCGAAGGTCGAGGATGCGCTCGCGAATCTGCAAGCCACCGGCCTCTCGGCCGAAACCTCGGTGCTTCGAGCCGGGCTGATCGCCTGCACGGGCGCGACCGGCTGCAAATTCGCCGGCGCCCATACCAAGGAGGATGCGCTCGCCATCGCAGCCCATTGCGAGCCGCGCCTTACGCTCAACCAAGCGGTCAATATCCACCTGACCGGCTGCCACAACTCCTGCGCTCAGCATTATATCGGCGATATCGGCCTGATCGGCCAGAAAGTGCCGGTCAATGAAGAGGGCGACACCGTCCCCGGCTACAACATCCTCGTCGGCGGCGGCTATGGCGTCGAAGGCGGCATCGGCCGCGAATTGCTGACGAATGTGAAGGCCGAGGACACCCCTGCCCTCGTTGAGGCCATCCTGCGGAGCTGGCAGTCGCAACGGGCGGCGCCCGACGAAAGCTTCGTCGCCTTCGCGCGGCGTCACGACATCGCGACGCTGAAGGCGCTGGTCGCTCAGACGGGAGAAGCGGCATGAGCGCCGACATGCGTAGCCGTCATGGTCGGGCTCGTCCCGACCATCCACGCCTTCCACCGTCGAGCGCCATGGCCAAGACGTGGATGCTCACCACAAGGGCGAGCATGACGGCGAGGGACATCGCATGACCGTCCAATCGCCCTCCCCGCTCGCCCAGATCATCCCCGAGAGCGCTCCCTTCAGCGAGGAACAGCGCTCCTGGCTCAACGGCTTCTTCGCCGGGCTGCTCTCGCTCGACAATGCCGGCGTCACCGCCCTGTCCCCGGCGCAGAACGCCGCGATGATGGAGCAGGCCGAGGATGACGGGGCGCCCTGGCACGACCCGTCCATGCCGATGCCGGAGCGCCTGGAGCTCGCCGAGGGCAAGCCCCTGCCGCGCCGGCTCTATGCCGCGATGGCCCAGCAGGATTGCGGGCAATGCGGCTATGTCTGCGAAACCTATTCCGCCGCCATCGCCTCCGGCGCCGAAGGCCGCCTCAATCTCTGCGCGCCGGGCGGCAAGGAGACGCTGCGGCAGGTCAAGGCGCTGATGGAGGAGCCTGGCGCCTCAGTCCCGGCCGTCCCCACCGAGACTGCGCCGGCGGCGGAGCTGGGACCGAAGGGGCGCTGTCGCGAGAATCCAGCGCTCGCGACCTTTCTCTCGCGCCGCAAGCTCAATGGCACGGGTTCCGAGAAGGAAACCTGGCATGTCGAGCTCGATCTTGCCGAAAGCGGGCTCGACTATATCGTCGGCGATGCCTTCGGCATCGTCGCCCGGAACGATCCCCGACTCGTCGATGCGGTGATTGCGCTGCTGGGCGCGCGGCCGGATGCCGAGATCGGCGGCAAGTCCCTGCGCCAGAATCTCATGGAAGACTGCGCGCTCGGGCCGGCGCCGGACGCCTTGTTCCAGCTCATCTCGTACGTGACGGGCGGGGAAGCCCGCGCCAAGGCCAGGCGCCTTGCCGCCGGTGAAGATCCCGATGGCGATCTCGACCGGCTCGACGTGCTCGGGACGCTGCACAAATTCTCGCAGGCGCGGCTCTCGGCGGAGGCTTTCGTCGAGGCGCTAGACCCGCTGCAGCCTCGGCTCTACTCGATTTCCTCCTCGCATGTCGCGACGCCCGGCCGCATCACGCTGACGGTCGATGCTGTCCGCTACAAGGTCGGCTCGCGCCCGCGTTGGGGGGTGGCCTCGACCTTCCTCGCCGAGCGCGTGGCGCCCGGCGACAAGGTGCCGGTCTACGTCCAGCGTGCGCATGGCTTCGGCCTGCCGGTCGATCCGGCGACACCGGTCATCATGTGCGGACCCGGCACGGGCGTCGCGCCCTTCCGCGCCTTCCTGCACGACCGGCGGGCGACGAAGGCGGCGGGCCGCAACTGGCTGTTCTTCGGCCACCAGCGCCGCAACTGCGATTTCTTCTACGAGGACGAGCTGCAGGCGATGAAGGATGCGGGCTTCCTCACCAATCTGACGCTCGCCTGGTCGCGCGACGGCGAAAGGGTCTATGTCCAGGACCGCATGCGCGAGCGCGGCGCCGAGCTCTGGGCCTGGCTCGAACAGGGCGCGCATTTCTACGTCTGCGGCGATGCCAAGCGCATGGCCAAGGATGTCGAGCGCGCGCTGGTCGATGTCGTCGCGGAGCATGGCGGCCGCTCCGGCGAGGAAGCAGTCGCCTATGTCGCGTCCCTGCGGAAGGCCGGGCGCTATCAGGCTGATGTCTATTAGAACGCCGGCTCGCAAGCGGTCCGGAATCAGCTTCCTCTGCAATGTTGCGGCAAGCATCGGGGTCGATATCGGGCGAAGTTCAGCCCGACGCGAAGCCCATGCCGCAGCCGTCAGCGCCTCCAGCCACTGCCAAGCCCGATGCAGGCGCCTCGCTCATGCGCGGCCGCTAAGGGCCCGGCATGCGCATTCTTCTGGTCGAAGACGAACCGGAGATGGCCAGTGCCTTGCGCACGGCGCTCGGGCAACGCGACATGGTCGTCGACCATGTCACCACACTGGCCGAAGGCGAGGAAGCGATCGCGGCCGGCGTTCATGGCGCAGTGCTGCTCGATCGCAATCTGCCGGATGGTGACGGGCTCGATCTGCTTCCCCGCATACGCGCCCGGAAGCTGCTCGCTCCCGTCATCGTACTGACCGCCCGTGGCGACATCGAAGAGCGGGTCGAGGGGCTCGATACGGGCGCCGACGACTACCTGGCCAAGCCTTTCGTGATCGATGAGCTCCTCGCGCGGCTGCGCGCCGTGCTGCGCCGATCGGCGGAGCTGGCGCCGGACCTCCTGCGCATCGGCCGTTTCGAATTCGACTGGCGCAATCGCAGCGCAAGCGTGGATGGGCAGGTCCTCGATCTGCCGCGGCGCGAGCTGTTGGTGCTGGAGAGCCTGCTGCGCCGTCACGGCCGCACCGTCCAGCGCACGACATTGGAAGAAGCAGTCTACGGCTTCGATGACGAAATCCAGTCGAACGCCCTCGATATGCATGTCTCTCGTCTGCGCCGGAGGCTGAGCAATGCGGGGGCGGAGCTCGAAATTCACGGGATCCGAGGTATCGGCTATCTGCTGAAGCGGGTGGCATGACCTTCCAGGCACCGCGCGCCCATTCGCTGAAGTGGCTGCTGGTGCGCCGGCTGCTCGCGCTGCAAGCTGGTCTGCTTTCGCTGCTGATGGTGTCGATCATCGCCGCGCTCTATCTCGGCGGCCATCTCCTCAACTTCGAATCCGAAGACATTACGATCGACGCGTTGAAGGACGCAGTGTTGCGCGACACCAATGGCAGCCTGGCGATCCGCGAGACGCCGGAGCTGATCAAGCTGCGCGCCGAGGTGCCCGACCTCTGGTACATCGTGCGAGACCGGCAGGGGCGCCAGCTTGTCGAGGGATCTCCGCCGTCTCATTTCGCGCACATCGGCGATGCGCTGGATGAGATCGGCGTTGCCCGCCTGGGTTGGAACCTGGGGGACCCGCCGCGCGCGAACGCCCAGATGCGCTGGATCAGGAGCGCAGCTGGCGACATCCAGGTCGTGACCGGTCCCGGAGGCGAGGCGCCGCTCCGCTGGCTGATCCAGGGCACTCTCATCGTCTTCGCGAGCTTCGTATTGCCCGCGCTGGTCGTCATGGCCCTGGCGACCCTGATCGCGACGCCCATGGTGGTCAGCCGCGCACTGGGGGGCCTCGGCGCCGTTGCTGCGGAGGCGGAACGTATCGATATCGACCGCCACGGCACCCGCCTGCCGACAGTGCTGACGCCGACCGAAGTCACGCCGCTCGTCGATGCCGTCAATCGCGCCCTGCAACGACTGGACGAGGGGCATTCCCGGCGAAAGCGCTTCCTCGCCGACGCAGCTCACGAGTTGCGGACGCCGATCGCGATCCTGCAGACCCGGCTCGAGACCTTGCCGGGTTCCGCCGAACGCATCCGGCTGCTTGAGGATATTGCCCGCCTCGCCGTGATGGCCGAGCAGTTGCTCGATCTGCAGCGTTTGGAACGTGCTCCCGACGCCTTCGTCAGGCTCGACCTCGTCGCGATCGGCCGACGCGTCGCCATCGATCTCGCGCCACTCGCCATCAACGCCGGCTACGCGCTCGCCTTCGATGCCGAAGCCGAGCAGGTTGAGGTCATCGGAGACGCTGCGGGGCTCGAACGGGCGCTGGTCAATCTGGTGCAGAATGCCATCCAGCATGGCGGCCGGTGCGGCACGATCACCATCGCGGTAGGGTCCGAGCGGATCATCGATGTGATCGATGAAGGTCCGGGGATCGCAGCCGAACAGCGCGAGCGGGTCTTCGAGCCCTTCTCCCGCCTCGCCCATCAGGACCGGGGCGCGGGCCTCGGACTGCACCTCGTGCAGGGAATTGTCCAGTTGCACGGCGGCGCAATCGCAATTCTGGATCGATCGCGCGGAACCTGTTTCCGCCTGAGCCTGCCGATGCCGACCTGAGCACCTCAGGCTCAGCGCGGGCATAATGCTGAGATAATCAAGCAAGGCGAGATCTCCCGCAGCCCGGGCGTCTCGACAAGAGAAGACGGCGGGCGATGGAGATCGCGCCCGCATGGTTCTCAAGCCGCCAAGCCAGCCGACTGCCGGCTGCTGGAAGAAGGCACTCAAGGTTTTGGGAGCAATGGCGCTGTCTGTCGAACTGACGGCTTGCGCAAGCCCCTCCAATCCTCCCTCGAACTTGCCTTTGACGGAAATCACGGCGTCAATAGGCGCGCGCTCGTCGACCGCGCGTCCGGGAAGAACTGCCGTCGTGCTGGCTCTTTCAGGCGGAGGAGCCCGTTCTGCCGCTTTCGGATACGGCGTTCTGTCGGCGCTTGCCGAACAACCGGCTCCCGAGGAAACCGGCCGGACGCTCGCCGACGACATTGCGGTGGTGGCCGGCGTTTCAGGCGGCGGCATGCTGGCGGCCTATCTCGCGTTGCATGGTCCGTCAGGGATACCGGCCTTCAAGCACGATTTCCTCGACCGGGATTCAGAAGCGTCGCTGCGGACCGCCATCACGCCGGACAATCTGCTGCGCGGCTATCGCGGCGGCATCAATGACCTCACCGGCTTGGCGGCCTGGCTCGATGCCCATCTCTACCATGGCGCAACGCTCGGCGACCTCGAACGCACGGGAGGGCCGCGCCTCCTGCTGCACGCGACGGACCTCTATAACCGCGCACCCTTCTCCTTCGATCGCGCGAGTTTCCGCACGATCTGCAGCGACTACAACAGCTTCCCGCTATCTCATGCCGTCGCGGCATCGTCAGCCGTGCCGGTCTTGTTTGCGCCAATCGTCCTGGAAAACTTCAACCCGGCCTGTCCGCTTGTTCCGGGCGTCCCTGCGACGCCGGCAGCAAGTTCCGCGGTCGTGTCCCATCTTCAGGAAACGCAAGCGCGTTACGCGACGGCTCCTGACCTGCGCTACCTCAAGCTGCTCGATGGTGGCCTGGTCGACAACCTGGCCACCGATAACCTCATGAGGTCGATGCGCGGACCGGCACCGTCGCCGCTGCCGGTGGCGACCGCACGGGAGGTCAAGCGCATCATCGTAATCGTCGCCGATGCCTCCTTGCGTGTTGGCGGCGATATGTCGGCAACGACGGACGGCCCGGGTGCGCTGGACGCCATCACGGCATCGATCGATGCGATGATCGACTATTCAAGCCGAGCCAGTCTCGACGGGCTGGAAAGGGAGACCGAGCGCTGGCGGCAGCGCTTGATCCGCTGGCGTTGCAATGCCGTGCGAACACAGGATTGCGACAAGCTCGAGGTCAGGCTCGTAAAGCTGTCCCTGGCCGATATAAGCGCGCCCGAGGCGAGAGCCCGCATTCTCCGGCTCCGCTACAAGCTTTCGCTCAAGGCCGACGAGGTCGATTTCCTCTCCGGCCTCGGGCGCGACCTTCTCGCTGCCGGTCTCCGGCACGATCGGATCATCGCCACGCGGTGATCCCGATTGCGGAGCCCTATATCGCTGACCGCGCGGAGGGCGTTTGCGGGACCGCGGGACCGATCCCGCTATGCGTCTAGCGGGAAGATCGGGCGGCGCGCGCGGCGATAGGGTAGTTTGGTGAGATCGGGCGTGCAGAGCGCGCCACTGTCGCAGACGATGACCTTGCCGGCGATCGGCTCGAAGGCGGCACGGAAATGCTGCATCGACTTCAGCGCCACCACGCGCTTGGCAGCGGGATCGATCCCGAAAGCGCGGAATTGCTGGAGATCGTTCATCTGCGCGCGGATCGTCGTGACGAGGATCTCGACGTCGCCGACGCGCAGGACCGCGCAGGGGCCCCAGCTCGCATGCAGCCCGCCCATCATCGGCCCGTCGCCGACATAGTCGCCGTCGCTCAGGCTGACGAGCGTGCCGGTGAGCGCAAGCGGCCCCCCGCCGATCTGAGGGTCGACCTTGCCGCCGAGCCGGACGGATACCGACGAGCCCGGTTTGGCCCGGTGCAATTCGGCCGCAGCCTCCGGATCGACGATCGGTCCGAAGCAGGCATCCTTCAGATCGGCCGCGATCATGCCTTTCAGCAGTCCGGTCGCGTCGCCATAGCCGCCGCCACCGGGATTGTCGGCATAATCGGCGATGATGAGTGGGCCGGAAGTCGCGACATAGCCGGCCGCCTCGGCAACCGCCTCCTCGACCGTAAGGAACGGCGTGACCTTGTCGTGGCGGCGCTGCCACATATCCTCGACGAGCGCTTCGGCAAAGGCACTGTGGCGCTCGTGATCGCCCTGGCAGGTGACGAGGACGGTCGGGCCGACCTCCTCGATATCGGCGTTGCCGAAGCCGCCATTGACACTGACCGCGAAGACATCGGCCTCCTCCTCATAGGCCTTGGCCTTGGCGATGCGCTCGACCATGGGGCCGATGTCGGTGCGCCCGCCATTCACCTCCTCCAGCATCGGCCGCTCGGCGCGCAGCGTCACCGGCTTGATCTCCCCGGCCATCGTCCGCTGCATGATGTCGGCCGCCAGCCGCCCGGTCTCGCGGACATCGACATGCGGATAGGTCTTGTAGGAGACGACGATATCAGCCAGCTCCGTCATTTTCCGGGTGACATTGGCATGAGGGTCGAGCGTGATGCCGATCGGCACGTCGCGTCCGAGCACGGCGCGCAGGCGCTCCAGCAGTTCGCCTTCGCCATCCTCGCAGAAACCCGTGACCATCGCGCCGTGCAGGCCGAGCAGCACACCATCGATCGCCCCGCGATGCGCCTTCGCCGCATCGACGATGACACCGGCGATATGATCGAAGGCCTCGCGCGTCACCGGGCCGGAGGGCTGCGCGGCAGCGCTGATCGCATGGACCACCTGCCAACCGGCCGGGCGGCCGATATCGAGAAAGCCCGCTATCGGCGTATTGGCCTCGCCGCGCTCGGCGATGGCAGCCTCGCCCAGGCTGATGCCGCGGTCCTCGAAGGCGGACAGGTCGGCCGGGCAACGGCTGAAAGTGTTGCTCTCATGCGAGAACTCGGCGGTCAGCACGGTGAAGGTCATGGCGTTCCTCGCGGTTTCTTCTGCTTCTCTGTGGTGGCAGGCGTCAGCCGTCGCGCAACGGCCGGCGGATATCGAGCGCCTCGATCAGCGCGTCGCCGAACAGGTTGATGGCGATCACGGTCGTGGCGATCACGAGGCCGGGAAAGATGATGATCCAGGGCGCGATGAAGATCTGGGCGGTGCCGGAACTCATCATCGCACCCCAGCTTGGCACCGGCGGCTGGGCTCCCAGCCCGAAGAAGCCGAGCGTCGCCTCGAGCACGATGGCATCGCCCGTCGCCAGCATGCCCGCGACGATGACCGGCGTCATCGCGTTCGGCAGCAGATGCAGGAAGAGCACGCGGGCGGGGCTGGCACCGGCCGTCACGGCGGCATCGACGAAGAGCTCTCCTCTCAGCGCCATGACCTGCGCCCGCGTCAGCCGGGTGAACTGAGCGAGATAGGCGATGGCGATGGCGATCGCCGTCGAATGCAGGCCCGGCCCGAGGATGGCGATCAGGATCAGCGCCAGCAGGATCTCCGGGAATGACCAGGTCAGGTCGACGACGACGGTGACGGCCCGGTCGAACATGCCGCCGAAATAGCCGGCGGCGGCGCCGAGCGTCGCCCCCGCGATCACCGAAAGGGCGATGGAAAGCACGCTGACGCTGAGCGAGGTGCGGGCACCCTGGATGATGCGGGAGAGCAGGTCGCGCCCGAACTCGTCGGTGCCGAGCCAGTGCGCGGCCGAGGGGGGCGTGTTGGCGAGGCTGAGCTTCTGCGCGGCATAATCATAGGGCGCGATCCAGGGCGCGAAGATCGCGCAGAGCACCAATGCGAGCAGGAACAGGGCGCAAAGGCCGCCGCGCGGCGAGCGCGAGAGCCGGGACACGAGGGACGAACGGCTCATCTTGCACCCATCGCTTCGCGCAGGCGCGGGTCGAGCGCCGCCTGGGCAAGGTCGCCGAGCAGCGTGCCGAGCATCACCGCAATGGCGAGCATCAGGAGGCAGCCCTGCACCAGCGGATAGTCGCGCTGCCCGAGCCCCGTGATCAGCAGGGAGCCGAGGCCTGGACGGGCAAAGACATATTCCACCGTGACGGCGCCGCCGAGGATCCAGCCGATGCGCAGGCCGAGAATGGTCATGACCGGCAGCATCGCCTGCTGGAGCACGTGCCGGAGCTGGATGCGCCAGAACGGCAGCCCCTTCGCCTTGAGCACACGCACGAAGTCCCGGCCGGATATCTCGACCATCGCGGCGCGGGTGACGCGGGCTATCAGCGCCGTGCCGCCGATGCCGATGGTCAGAGCCGGCAGCACCAGAGCATCCCATCTCCGGGCGCCCGAGACCGGGAACCATTCGAACTGCACGGCGAACATCAGGATCATCAGCAGCGCCAGCCAGAAGCTCGGCAGCGTCGAGCCGAGCAGGATAAAGCCCATCACGGCCCGGTCGAACAGGCTGTCGCGGAAGGAGGCGGCCAGCACGCCCGCGGTGATGCCGACGGTCGTGGAGAACAGGAGCGCCGTGCCGCCGAGCGCGAGGCTGTGCGGCATGTTCTCGGCGATCAGCTGCGCGACCGGCTGGCGCATCACGATGGCGTCGCCGAGATCGCCGGTCACGACCTTGGCGAGCCAGCGCCCGTACTGGACGAGCAGCGGCTGGTCGAGGCCGTAGCGGGCGATCATCTGCGCTCGCTGCTCGGGCGACGAGCCGACCTGGATCAGATGCTCCAGCGGGTCGCCCGGCACGAGATGGATGATCATGAAGATCACCAGCGAGACGGCGAGGAACACCGGCACAAGCATGGCGAGCCGCCGGATCGCGAAACGCAGCAAGGGTCTCTCCCGTGTGCGGCCGTGGCCTGGAGCACCGGACCGAAAAGTGGGATCCACTTTTCGGAAGAATCCGATGCGGCAACAAAGAAATTGGTCGCCGTTATCGCGTCCAGCCGGACGCGGCGATCAAGGCTCAGTTCGCTGGGGCGATGTCGAGCATGGTAGGCCCGTAGAGCCCGGTGCCGCGGATCTTCCCGGGCATCGCGATGCGCTTGCCGTAGGCGAGGCTCTGCGCCGGCTGGTAGATCGGCGCGAACGCGTACTGCGACAGTACGTACTCATGGTACTTGGTGAAGTTCGCGACGCGCTCGTCCCAGGTCTTCGACTTGTTCATGGCGATGTCGTTCAGCCGCTCCGCCTCGGGATCGTTGAACATCGAGACGTTGGGATAACCGGCCCGCTTCGCCGCAAAGAACCAGTCGACGATATCGGCATTGGTCCACTGATAAGAGCGGATCGCGAGCTGGTGCTCGGTCTTCTTGCGATACTGCGCATTGATCGAGCCGGCATCGATGATGCTGATATCGGCCTGCACGCCGACAGCCTTGAGCTGGGCCTGGACGATCTCGACGAGGCGTTTGAACTCGGTGCCGTTCTGGGTCCAGAGCTTCACTTCGAGGCGCTTGCCGTCCTTGACGCGGATGCCGTCGGGGCCGGCCTTCCAGCCGGCTTCGTCGAACAGCTTCTTGGAACGCTCGGGATCGAAGGAGATCTTGAACTTCGGATCGACCTGCGACTCCTTCAGCGAAGAAATCAGGAAGGTGTCCGCAGCCGCGCCGTTGCCGCCATAGAGGCTGGTCAGGATCTCCTTCTGATTGACGGCGAAGGCGGTGGCTTCACGCACCTTGATGTCGGTGAATGGCTCGACGCTGGTGTTGATCGGCATATAGACCAGCTCGTTGCCGGGAATGGTGACGAGCTTCACCGCCTTGTCGGCCTGGATGCGCGGCAGGAAGTCGGTCGGGACGTTGACCAATAGGTCGGCGCCGCCGGTCTTAAGCTCGAGATAGGCGGTCGATTCCTCGGCGATCTCGCGGAAGGTCAGCTTCTTGAACTTGGCCGGCCCTTTGTTAGCCGACAAATCCGACGCCCAGGCATAGTCGTCGTTACGAACCAGCACGGTCTGCTGGCCCACCGTGAACTGCTGCATCTTGTAGGGGCCGGTGCCGACCGCCTCCGTCACGCCGAACTTGTCGCCGAGGGCCTGATAGGCCTTGGGCTCGGGAATGCACATGAAGGAGCTGGCGAGGTTGAACAGCAGGTTCGGGTCGGGATGCTTCATGTGGAAGCGCACCGTCAGATCGTCGACGACCTCGACACGGTCGACCGCCTCGACGGTGAAGGCGTTTTCTGTGCCCTTGAACTGCGGCACCCACCATTCGATCGTCCTGGCGTTGAACGGCTCGCCATTGTGGAACTTCACGCCGGGCTTCAGCTTGAAGGTCCACTGCATGCCGTCGGGGCTCGCTTCCCACGACGCAGCAAGCTGTCCATGGAAGCTCTGATCGGCATCCTGCACGACCAGCCGGTCGAAGATCAGCGTGGTAGCGGTGTTGAGCTTGGTCGCCTTGACCGGGTTGTAGGTCGGCGCGCCGACGAGGCGCGCGGTCATCACGAACGTCGCCTCCTGCGCTGGCGCGGCAGTCGCGGCGAGGGAGGCGAGGCCCAACGCCAGAAGGCTCCCTTTGATCATCGTCTTCATCCCGTTTCCCCTTATGTTTCGAGATGTTGCGAAAGGCTTGGGTGGTTCAGCCGAGAGGGCCTGAGCTGTCGCCGACATGGCCGGTGAAGCGGCCATAGAGCTCGGCCATCCGGTTCAGCCGCTGCTCGACCTGCGGGCCGAGCTCGACGAAGACCGCGTTGATCAGCAGATTGCTCAGGCTCGCCATTTGAGCGGTCGAGTCCCAGAACAGGTTGAACTCGGTCGAGACGACCAGCATCTCGTCGACGAGGCCGCGGCCCCAGTCGCAGAAGGAATCGGTCACGAGGGTGGTCGGAATGCCGGCTGCCTTCGCTTCCTGCGCCAGCACCTTGGCCATGCGCGAATAGCGCCGCGCCTCGAAGATCACGAGATGGCGCCCGGCCTCGCCCGAGAGCAGGAGGTCGGAGAAATTGCCGGCGGCGAGGTCGACGAGATGCACACCGTCGCGCAGATACTGGAGCTGGTTGGCGAGGTATTGCGCGAGGCCGCGCTCGGTCTGGAAGCCGGTGACGTAGACGGAGGGCGCCGTCGCCAGGCGGCGGGCAACCCGCTTCCACTCTTCGCTCTGGGCGAGTTCGTAGAGCCTGACGAGACCGGCGATCTCGAGCTGGAGGCTGCGCGCGAGCTGGTCGTCGCCGGCGAGGCTGCGCTGCTGGAAATCGCGCAGCCGGTCGCTGATCAGCCAGGGCCGGTCCCCGATCTCCTCGGCGAGGCTGCCCTTGAGGTCCTTGAGGCTCTTGTACCCCAGTGTCCGGCAGAAGCGCCCGACCGTCGGCTCGCTGAGAGAAACCTTCTCCGCCAGGCTGGCCGCCGTCTCGAAGGGCAGGCTCGGCAGCTGCGCCAGCATGTAGCTTGCCAGCGCCTTGTCGGCCTTGGAGCCGTTGGCGAGGCAAGCCTGCAATCTCTGGCGAAGGGTTTGAGACATCGAAACTCCCGGCGATGCCTCATCAAGAAATTTTTCTTTCACGCCGTCAAATGATTTTTATTTTCTTGCAAACCCTCGCCGTTTGAGGCTCGTCTTGCCGGTGCCCGCTTCGGGCGGATGGAGACGGGCATTCCCGCGCGATGAGCACTGCCATGCGACATGCCGATGTGATCGTGCTCGGCGCCGGAATCGTCGGTGTCAGCGTTGCGCTGCATCTGCAGGAACGCGGCCGCAGGGTCTTGCTGGTCGACCGCGGCGAGCCCGGCGCCGAGACGAGCCACGGCAATGCGGGGCTGATCGAACGATCCTCGGTGGTCCCCTATGCCTTTCCCCGCGACTTCGCGACGCTTGCCGCCTTCGCGTCGAACCGCTCGATCGCGGTGCGCTACCGCCCGGCCACGCTGCTGCGGATGGCGCCGTGGCTCGCTCGCTATTGGCGGAATTCCGCACCCGCGCGCCTGGACAAGCTGGGCCGCGCGATCCTGCCGCTGATCGAGCGCTGCATCGAGGAACACAACCATTGGACGAAGGCGGCCGGAACCGAAGCCCTGATGCGAAGCGGCGGCTGGATCGAGCTCTATCGCGACCGGCGCGGGTTCGAGCAAGCGATGAGGGCGGCTGCGGATCTGCAACCCTACGGCCTTGCCTATGACGTGCTCGATGACCACAACCTGCACCACCGCGAGCCCGGCCTGCTGCCGGACGCGATAACCGGTGCCATTCACTGGCGCGACCCTGCGACGGTGACCGACCCCGGAGCAGTCACGCGCGCTTACGCAGCGCTCTTCGCGGCCCGCGGCGGCATCGTGGCAAAGGCCGACGCGCAGGGCTTGAGGCAAGAGCAGCCGGGCTGGCGTCTACCGACCGAAGCAGGCGAATGGCAGGCATCCGAGGTCGTCGCCGCTTTGGGGCCCTGGTCGAAGGAGCTTTACGAGCGCTTCGGCTATCGCTTCCCGCTGGGCTTCAAGCGCGGCTATCACATGCATTACGAGATTGCGTCCCAGCTGGCTCCGCGCCACCCGCTCTGCGATGCTCGGGCCGGCTTCGTGCTGACGCAGATGCAGCGCGGCGTCAGGCTCACGACGGGGATCGAGCTGGCCGGGCGCGACCAGCCCTCCGACACCTGGCAACTCGATCGCGCCGAAGAGATCGCGCGAGGCATTATGCCATTGGGGCGGCGTCTGGATGCCGAGCCGTGGCGCGGTGCACGCCCTTGCCTGCCCGACATGCTTCCCGTAATCGGCCGTGCACCCCGGCATCCCGGCCTATGGTTCGCATTCGGCCACGCCCATCACGGCTTCACACTTGGCCCCGCGACAGGGCGGCTGCTGGCGGAGGCCATGACCGGCGCTCCGACCTTCTGCGACATGGCGCCTTTCGCGGCCGAGCGTTTCCTGGCGAAATCGCTCGGCTCAGGCGGGTCATGACCCAGCCTTCTCACTCTATGACGGGCGCCCCCTCCACGAGCTGCAGGAACACGGCGGCGCAGGCGAGGTAAAAAATCCCGACATAGATCACGGATGCCCCTCCGAGCTATTATTGTCTATCGAACCCGAATCCGTCCGGTCAGACTGCCATATCGGGGCAAAAATCGAATAAAATTCTCAAGCCTATCCCCGTTGATCGATGATGCGGCGCATCATGAGCCCCCTGCCGGAGGCAAGGCCGGCAGGAGACCAGGCTGTCGCGAATTTCGCCGAAGCCTCCTCAGGCCACCCCACCGATCGCCGCGCCGACGATGCGCCGCGCATCCTCCTGGATGGCCGCCAGATGCGCCTCGTTGCGGAAGCTTTCGGCGTAGATCTTGTAGACCTCCTCGGTACCGGAGGGGCGGGCGGCGAACCATCCGTCCGCGGCCGTTACCTTCACGCCGCCAATCGCAGCGCCGTTGCCCGGCGCCTCGTTGAGAATGGCGGTGATCGGCTGACCCGCGAGTTCCTTGGTCGTGATCTGCTCGGCGGTGAGGTTCTTGAGGATCGCCTTCTGGGCCGATGTCGCGGGGGCATCGACCCTTGCATAGCGGGGGTTGCCCAGCTCGGCCGTCAGCTTTCCGTAGAAGACGCTGGGGTCAGCGCCCGTTTTCGCGGTGATCTCGGCCGCGAGCAGGCCCAGGATGATTCCGTCCTTGTCCGTCGTCCAGACCGTGCCGTCCCGGCGCAGGAAGGAGGCGCCGGCGCTCTCCTCGCCGGCAAAGCCGAACGCGCCCGAGATCAGGCCGTCCACGAACCATTTGAAGCCGACCGGCACCTCGACGAGGCCGCGTCCGAGCTTGGCCGCGACGCGATCGATGATGGCGCTCGACACCACGGTCTTGCCGATGGCGGCATCGCGGCTCCAGCCCGGCCGGTTGGCGAAGAGATAAGCGCTCGCCGTCGCCAGATAATGGTTGGGATTCATCAGCCCGCCGCTGCGGGTGACGATGCCATGCCGGTCGGCATCCGTATCATTGGCGAAAGCGACGTCGAACTTGTCGCGCATGCCGATCAGGCTCGCCATGGCATAGGGCGAGGAGCAATCCATGCGGATCTTGCCGTCCCAATCCGCGGTCATGAAGCCGAAGGTCGGATCGACCTCCGTGCTGACGATGGTCGCGTTCAAACCATAGCGGTCGATGATCGGCTGATAATAGTCGAGCCCGGCCCCGCCGAGCGGATCGATGCCGATGGAGACGCCGGCCCTGGCAATCGCCTCCATGTCGACGACATCGGCAAGATCGGCGACGTAGCCGCTGATGTAGTCGTGCCGGCGGACATGCTCGCTCTTCAGCGCCCGCTCATAGGGGATGCGGCTGATCCCGGCGAGCTTATCGGCGATGAGGGCGTTGGCCTTCTTCTCGATCCAGCCGGTGGCATCAGTGTCGGCCGGGCCGCCATGCGGCGGGTTGTACTTCAGGCCGCCATCGGCCGGAGGGTTGTGCGAGGGCGAAATGACCACGCCATCTGCTTTGCCGGAGGTGCGGCCACGATTGTAGGTCAGGATCGCGTGCGAGATCACCGGCGTCGGCGTAAAGCCGAGCTTGTCGTCGATCACCGTGGCCACGCCATTGGCAGCGAAGACCTCCAGCACCGTTTCGAAAGCGTTGCGCGAAAGCGCATGGCTATCAATCCCGAGGAAGAGCGGCCCGTCTATGCCCTGCGCCTGGCGATAGAGGCAGATCGCCTGGGCGATGGCGAGAATATGGGCCTCGTTGAACGACAGCGAGAAGGCCGAGCCACGATGGCCGGACGTGCCGAAAGCCACCTGCTGAGAGCGCTGCGACGGGTCTGGCCGCTCGAAATAGGCATTGTTGAGAGCCGCCACATCGACGAGCATGCCCGGCTCCAGCCGCTTTCCCGCAAATGGACTGACATCATTGGACATGCTGTATCTCTGAAATCCGTTCGAGGGTCGTTGCGTGCGGCAGAAGAATCGCCAGACGCCAACCGGCGCCGGTAGAGACTCCCCGGGGTACATCGCAACCTAATGTCTCGGAATCATGATCGTCCAGCCGACAGTTGGACGGCCGCACGTCCCTTTGGACGCGAAGCGCGATCTAACCTGATGTTTAGGAATGGGGTTTCTCCGAAAAGTGGATTCCACTTTTCGGTCCGGCGCCCTAAGCCGCGTCGATAGCCTTGGCGGGCGCCTCCGGCGGAAGGCCCCTCCCCACATCGACATAGGTGAAGCCCTTCGCGCGCAGTTGCTCCGGCCGGTAGATATTGCGCAAATCCAGGAGAACCGGAGCAGCCATCAAGCTTTTCACGCGGTCGAGGTCGAGCGCGCGGAAGATGTTCCACTCGGTCACGATGACGGCGGCATCCGCCTGGGCCACGCAATCATACGCATCCGCGCAGTAGGTCACGCCGGCAGGCAGCACCGCCTTGGCCTGCTCCATGCCTTCAGGATCGTAGGCGCGGATCGCGGCCCCGCCATCCTGCAGCGCCTGAACGATCGCCAGCGAGGGGGCATCGCGCATGTCATCGGTGTTGGGCTTGAAGGTCAGACCGAGCACCGCAACCGTCTTGCCGCGGACCGATCCGCCGCAGGCCGCCACCACCTTTCGGCCCATGGCGCGCTTGCGCTGATCGTTCACCGCCGCGACGGTCTCCACGATGCGCGCCGGCGTGCCATGATCCTGAGCCGTCTTGATCAGAGCCAGCGTATCCTTCGGGAAGCAGGATCCGCCGTAGCCGGGGCCGGCGTGAAGGAATTTGTTGCCGATCCGATTGTCGAGACCCATGCCGCGGGCCACGTCCTGCACGTTGGCGCCGACTTGCTCACACAGATCCGCCATCTCGTTGATGAAGGTGATCTTCGTCGCCAGGAACGCATTCGCCGCATATTTGGTCAGCTCGGCGGTGCGGCGGCTCGTATTCAGGATGGGCGCGCTGTTGAGGTAGAGAGGGCGATAGACATCGGCCATGATCGTGCGCGCCCGCTCCTCCTCGGCGCCGATCACGATGCGGTCCGGCCGCTTGAAATCCTCGATCGCCGCGCCCTCGCGCAGGAACTCGGGATTGGAAACGACGGAGAACTCCGCATCAGGACGCAGCTCGCGGATGATGCGCTCGACCTCGTCGCCCGTTCCGACCGGGACCGTCGATTTCGTGACGATGACGGTGTAGCCGCTCAATGCCTGCGCGATCTCGCGCGTCGCCGCATAGACATAGGAGAGGTCGGCGAAGCCGTCGCCGCGCCGGGACGGGGTGCCCACCGCGATGAAGACCGCATCGGCCTGCCCGACCGGACCTGCGAGATCGGTCGTGAAGGACAGCCGGCCAGCCGCGGCATTGCTGCGCACGAGATCGGTCAGACCCGGCTCGAAGATCGGGATCTCGCCCCGCTTCAACGCGACGATCTTGCTTTCCTGCTTGTCGACGCAGACGACATCATGGCCGAAATCCGCAAAGCATGCGCCCGACACCAGGCCGACATAGCCGGAACCGATCATAACGATCTTCATCATTCACTCCTCGACAGCATCGACGCTCCGGCCCAGGAAGGCGCGCCCTTCCGAAACACGCCCGCATCGGCTGTTCACATCTCGCCTGGCCGCCCCAGCCCGCAGGCCCTGGCGTATATATCCTCGATCCGCACGATATCATCCTCGCCGGTATAGCTGCCGACTTGGACTTCGATGAGCTCGAGGTCAATCTTTCCGGGATTGGCCAGCCGATGCGTGCAGCCGATCGGCAGATAGATCGATTCATTCTCGTGGATGTAGGTGACGCTTTCATCAAGCGTGACCTGCGCCGTTCCACGGACCACCACCCAATGTTCCGACCGATGGAAATGTTTCTGCAGGCTCAGCTTGCCGCCGGGCTTGACGCTGATGCGCTTGACCTGGAAGCGCGGGCCGATATCGATCCGCTGATACCAGCCCCAGGGGCGGTACATGCGCAGATGCTCGCTCGCCTCGGGCCTCCCCTGTTCCTTGAGCTGCTCAACCAGCGTCTTCACCTTGGCCGCCTCGGACCGGGGAGCGACCAGAACGGCGTCCCGCGTCGCGATGACGATCATGTCGCGCAGGCCGATGCCCGTCACGAGCATGTCGTCGCTGCGCAGCAGAGAGCCTGAAGTGTCGATGGCAACGACCGGACCATGCGTGACGTTCCCGTCATCGCTCTTGATCCCCACCGCGTGAATCGAATCCCAGGCCCCGACATCGGACCAGTCGAACCCCGCAGCCAGGACACCCGCCTTCGTCGTCTTCTCCATGACAGCGTAGTCGATCGAGATTTTCATGACCTCCGCAAACGACGGCGGATCAAGCCGGATGAAGTCGAGATCGGTCTTGGCCCTGCCCAAAGCGGCGCGCGCGCCGGCGAGAACCTCCGGCGCAAACCGCTCCAGCTCCTCGATCATGGTCGCGACCGAAAAAACGAAATTGCCGCTGTTCCAGAGGAAGCCTCGATCGACATAGCCCTGCGCCGTTGTCGGATTCGGCTTCTCGACGAAGCGCGAAAGGCGCTTCGCTTTCTCGGCACCGAGCGCTTCGCCCGGCTCGATATAGCCGTACGCTGTCGAAGGCGCCGTCGGGACGATGCCCAGCGTCATGATCAGCCCGTCCGCCGCGAGCTCGGCAGCCGCCAGACAATCGCTCCGGAATGCATCCGCATCCATCACGACATGGTCGGCCGCGAGCGCGATGGCGACGGCGTCAGGCGACCGTCGCTGCGCGAAGAGGGCGCCAACCGCGACCGCGGCCGCGGAATCCCGCCGTTCCGGCTCGAGCAGGATGTCGCCGTCAATGCCGAGCGCCTGCATCTGCTCGGCCGCGACGAAGCGGAACTCCTGGTTCGTGATCACGACCGGGCGCCCGAAGGGCGCGCCCTGAACCCTGAGGAGCGTGGCCTGATACGTCGAGAGTCCGTGGCCCAGCAGATTGATGAACTGCTTCGGCATCGAGTCGCGCGAGACCGGCCAGAGTCGCGTTCCTGCCCCGCCGGCCATGATCAGAGGTGTGATGATCATTTGTCGATTTGGCTCCTCGGCGCAGCGAGTGAAAGTCGTCCTGAAACGAAATCAGCCGAGATGCAATCGATCCAATCGTTTCGCGGCCAAGGTGTCCGTCGCGAACCACGACGATCGCCGCTCGGCCGTCCTTTCAGCGATCGGCGTCCCCCTGCGCCGCTGCAAGCGCCCCCGAACAAGCATCGCCCCCGTCTGCACGTCAAAATTGTCGCGCAACGCTTGCGACGTTGCGGCGCATCGCGAATAACACGCCAGAGCCGCACGAACGAAGATGATCGCATGAAAGCCAATCTGCCGTTTGAACGTGTACTTTTGACGGGCGCTGCCGGCTTCGTCGGTTTTCACGTCGCGCAGGCTCTCCTGGATGCGGGTGTAGAGGTGTTCGGCATCGATAGCCTCACCCCCTACTACGATCCGGCACTGAAGCAAGCGCGGCTCGATCGCCTTCAGGCGCGCAACGGCTTCTCATTCGAGCAGAGCGACATTGCCGACTATGACGGCTTCGAAGCGGCGTTCGCCGCATTCCGGCCGCAGGTCGTCATTCATCTCGGCGCTCAGGCCGGCGTGCGCTACTCGCTCGACAATCCCCGCGCCTATGCCAGCGCCAATCTCGACGGCTTCCTCTCCGTCCTCGAAGCCTGCCGCCGGCATCCGGTCGACCATCTCGTCTACGCTTCATCGAGTTCGGTCTACGGCGCCAATGCCAAGGTTCCGTTCAGCGAGCATGACCGCGCCGACCATCCGGTATCGCTCTATGCCGCGACCAAGCGGGCGAACGAGTTGATGGCCCACGCCTATTCGCACCTCTACGCCATTCCGACGACCGGACTGCGCTTTTTTACGGTCTACGGCCCCTGGGGGCGCCCGGACATGGCTTACTTCAAGTTCACCAAGGCGATTCTCGAGGGCCAGCCCATCGACGTCTATGCCGAGGCCGAGATGAGCCGCGACTTCACCTATGTCGACGACATCCGCGAGGCGATCGTGACGCTCGCCGGCCTGCCGCCCACCGCCGACCCGAAATTCGATGCCTTCGATCCCGATCCCGCAACGGCGTCCGCGCCGTTCCGCCTCTACAATATCGGCAATCACACGCCGGTCCGGCTCGACCGTTTCATTGCGGTGATCGAGGAGGCCTGCGGACGCGAGGCCATCAAGAGGCACTTGCCATCGCAGCCCGGCGACGTGCCGGCGACTTATGCCGATGTCGGCGATCTGGCGGCCCGCACCGGCTTCAGCCCTGCGACACCAATCGAGCAAGGCATCGCGCGCTTCGTCGAATGGTATCGCTCCTTCTACAGCATTTGAGGGCGAAGCGAGCGTAGCAGGTTATCGAGTGACAGCGAGGGCAAGGGATGCATTGGGCTGGCAGCCCGCCCCGGCTTTCGGCAGCGATCAAGGCGCCCATTTTTCGGTAAGCCTCACCCTCCTATGCTGCTCCCATCCACGGCGCACGCGCGGTCCCGCATCCCGATGGATGGGATCGACCGCCTGCTAGGGCCTCATCGCGAAGAGTTCCTGGTGAAACCGCTCCGTCACCGGCAATCCAGCGGCGGCGAAATCCGCGCGCAGCGCCTCTCCGAAGTCCGAGGGACCGCAGAACCACATGCTGGCGGCGCGCCATTCCGGCACAGCCGCGCGAATGCGATCCCCGGTCAGTCGGCCGTCCCGGCCGCTGACGAAGATATGCAGACGGATGTTCGCGGCCTCGGCATCCGCCTTGAGCTTGGAAAGCGCGGTCTCGTCGACATCCGTGGTCGGATGGAAGAGGTCCACCTCCGGCGGCGGCTGGTCCGGACACTCCGACCGCTCCTGGGCCAGGTATTTCATCCTGGCGATGAACGGCGTGATGCCGATGCCCGCACCGATCCAGATCTGCCGCGGCTGGCTGTCGACGAAGTCGAAGCAGCCATAGGGTCCCTCGACCTGCACATTCTGGCCGACGCTCAGCTTCTCCCGCAGCCGGCTCGTGTGGTCTCCGAGCTCCTTGGCGATGAAGGTGATCCGGCGGTGATCGTCATGCCATGCCGAGGCGATGGTGTAGGGGTGCGCGCCTTCGCGAACATCCGACGTCGCGAAGGCGAACTGCCCGGGTTTATGGCCGGGCCAGCCTTCCGGCACATCGATCTCGACCTCGAGGACGCGCACGCCGGGATAGTGCTGGAGCGAAGCGATCCTGCCCGCGACCTGCCGACCGGCGCCGACACGGCGCAGCAGAACGATGGTTGCCGCATAGGTGCCGGAAGCGAGGAGCAGCGCCATCACGACACCGAGCGGCGCCGCCCAGTAGTCGAAATCGGTTAAGACGACGGCGTGGAACGCCAGGACGAGGTATGCGGCCGCGAGCAGGCGATGCGTCTGGTAGAAGAAGCGGTAAGGGACGTGCCGGATGAGCGCTAGCGCGATCAGGAGAACCGCCGCATAGAACGCCCATTCGCCGAGCCACTCTGCCGAGCCGCGCAGGTTCGCGAAGGCCTGCTCGATCGGATTTTCCAGAGGCGGTCGCGCTCCCCGCGTCGGGCGCGCCAGCCAGCCCCATCCGACCGCCCATTTCGGCCCCCGGCTCCAGAGCCAGTGAATCACCGAGAGGATGAGCGCGGCGATGCCCAACCATTTGTGCAGGCGGTACATCTTGTCCAGGCCGCCGAGCCAGCGCTCCGGCCCGCGCGGCCGCAGCGCCAGGATCATCGCGACGCTCATCGCCGTCATGGCCAGGATGCCGCTGTACTGGACCATGGCGCCGCGCAGGGCGAAGAAATTGGCCGACTGGAACGCCGCCGGCTCGGCCGCCAGCCACAGAAGGCTCAACAGGGCTAACAGGCACCAGAATGCGTATTTGATGTTCCGCATCGCCGTCGAAATTCTCCATGGAGGATGAGAATTAAACGCTACGGGCTGTGAGGCGCGTCATTGATGGAGGTCAAGCCCGGCCGCAATCGAGCAGCCGCCGACCGCCATTTTGTGACCTTTCCAGGAGGCCGGCAGCACCCTGGTGCTCGCTCGACCAGGGCAAGGACATCAGAAGGTACGCCTGGCTGCCCGGATAGCCCGTGGCCACCGCCTGTACGACTTTCCTTCGCTCGTCGTTGGCGCTACGCACAATTCGAACTCCGGATGGCGCCCCGGTGCCTCTGCGTCATTATCATCCTTTGAACAGAGCTCGACCTCGGGACGATCGGCCTCGCATGACCAGCCTGAAATTCGGAACCTCCGGCCTGCGCGGTCTCGTCAGCGAACTCGTCGGCCTGCCGAGCTACAGCCATGTTCGCGCCTTCTGCGCGATGCTGCGCGAGAATGATACGCAAGCGCAAGGCGAAGTGCTGATCGGGCGGGACTTGCGGTCATCGAGCCCGCTGATCGCGGCCCAGGTTGTGCAGGCGATCCTCGATGCGGGCCTCGTCCCGGTCGACTGCGGCGCCGTCCCGACGCCCGCACTTGCTCTGGCCGCCATGACACGCGGCTGCGCGGCCATCATGGTGACGGGCAGCCACATCCCCGATGACCGCAACGGGCTGAAATTCTACCGGGCGCGGGGCGAGATCGACAAGGCTGATGAGGCACAGATCCTGGCCTGGCATGGGCGGCTGGGCCTGAGCGCGATGCCCGCATTGCAGGCCGAGGCTGCCCCCTATGATGCGCTGACGGCTTACCGGGCCCGTTATGCGGATTTCTTCGGCAGCGCGGCGCTGGCGGGCCTGACCGTCGGAGTCTACCAGCATTCCTCCGTCGGCCGGGACGCGATCTGCGAAGTTCTCGCCGCGCTTGGCGCGGAACCCCTGCCGCTGGGACGCAGCGACAGCTTCATCCCCGTCGATACCGAAGCCTTGCGCCCCGAGGACGAGGCACTGGCACGGCAGTGGGCCGCCGGGCAGCAGCTCGATGCCATCGTCTCGACGGATGGCGATGCGGATCGTCCTCTCGTCGCCGATGAACGGGGAACCTTCCTGCGCGGCGATCTCCTCGGCGCCTTGACCGCACGGTTTCTCGGGGCCGATGCGATCGTCACTCCCGTCACATCGAATTCCGCCCTCGACCGGCCGGGGCTGTTCGCGCGCGTGGTCCGCACGCGCGTCGGCTCGCCCTATGTCATCGCCGGCATGGAACAGGCGGCAAGCGAGGGCGCCGCTGTGGTCGTCGGTTTCGAGGCCAATGGCGGGGTGCTGCTCGGCTCGGATGTCACCCGTGAAGGACGCATCCTGCCGGCCCTGCCTACGCGCGATGCGATGCTCCCGATCCTGTCGACCCTTGCTCTCAAGACGCAGCGGGGCAAGCGCCTGAGCGAAATCGCAACAGAGGCCGGTTTCGCGGTCGCCTTGTCGAACCGGCTGCAGGAGATCCCCCAGGATCGCACCGCTGCGCTGATCGCCCGGCTCGACGCCGACGATCCGGCGTTCCGCGACGACAGCTTCTCGGCCCATGGCGGGGTGGTCGCACGCGACCGTCGCGACGGGCTGCGGTTGACGCTGGCCGATGGCAGCACGGTGCATTTCCGGGCTTCGGGCAATGCCCCCGAGCTGCGCGTCTATGTGGAGGCTGCCACGCCGGCTCTCGCCGAATCGCTGCTCGCCGAGAACCTCTCCTTCGCAGCGGCTCAGACCCTTTGACGTGCCGAGAAACGGGCTGCGGCCTTCGCTGAAGAACGTCCCGTCGGCAGGATCGCCGTAACGAGAGCTAGAATACCCGCTCGATGAAGATTTGCGCGGTGCTCTGCGTGCCTGAAAGCGCCGCAGCACGCGCAGACCCGACGATGTCCAGACGCTGCCAGGCCAGTGATCCTTCCAGGCCGAGGCGCAGGCCTTCCACCGGCTTCCAAATCACATTCGCAGACGTTCGATCGATCCGAACCTGCCCCCCAATATCGCCTACACGCGGCAAGGTCAGGCTGTAGCGGCTGATATAGGCGTTGCTGGACCATTCGTCCGACCAATCCCAACCGATCGAGACGACGCCGGACCACCCACGCGTCGTCTGATCGCCGGACAGGAACGACAATGCCGTGAGCCGGTCGAGCCGTGAGCCGATATAGGCAGGCGCATTGACAGAGCCGGCGATCTGGCCGGACAGGGTGAACGACCGGTCGAGCACGCTGCCTTCCCAGGTCGCACCGATGATGGCGGCCCGGCCCGTCAGGCTGGAAGCCCCGATGCGCGGAACCTCTCGCAAGGCGACGGCGCCGTGCACGGTCAGCGCCTCCCCCTCATAGACCAGGCGCGCCACGCCATCCGGTATCCGCTGCCCCACCGTCGGCAGCGGAATGCGCCGATCGACGGAGACGTCTTCGGCCGACAGCGAGAGGCTCAGCTCTTCGGTGAGCGGCCGCTCATAGCCGATCAAGGCAACGGTGCGGCTGGGAATGCGCCCGATCAGGGCGAACTCGTCGCCAGTCCAGAAATCGAAGCGCGAGCTGGCCAGCCCGGCGCTGAACGCTCCCAGCGTGATGCTCGCCTCGCCGATCGTGACGTCGGTGCCGCCTTCGCTGTTCGTGTCCAGCGAAAATTCGAATGCCGTCGCAAGATAATGGCCGTTGGCGAGCGACTGACCGCTTTCGATCCGAAATGTCGTGCTGAGCGGAAAGCTCGTCGTACTCCGCGGCACGAGCCCCGTTGCCCGCGCAACTGCGTTTCCCCGGAAGCCGTCGCGTTGCAGCCCCGCATTCACCGTGCCGGAGACGGCCATGCAGGCGCCCAAGCCGGGCGAGACAAAGCCGGACGGCGGAGGATCCTCCTCGCCATCCGCGTCATCATCCGCGTCGTCGTCTTCTGCATCCTCGGGCTCGGCCCTGCCAGGGGAGGCGGAGGAGGGTTTGGGCAGAAGCGGCTCAAGAGCCGGAGAATCGATGCTGCAGCTTCGCAGGAGGGCCGGCGGCCTGCCGGCGGCCCATGCCGCTCCGACAAGATTCGGCCAGCACATCGATGCCGCCGCCCAAAGCCCAAGGACCACCGCTTCGCGGCCACCCGCCCCGGCGATCCTGCGCGCGAGGCGTGCGCGCCGAGCCAGCTTGCTCACGGCCTCCTGCTTCAAGGTCTGATCGCTTCCACGGCCCGGCTTGCCATGCATCCGTCCCCAGATGCCGCCATGTCGCCGCGCCCCGTCCTCAACCAAAAACCGACCACGATCCGCCCCTCGTGATTGACGGCGATGTCCCGGTACATCTTGATGTCAGGACAGGCTGCCGGCGACAATGGTCTTCATACCCTTCCCCATCAGGCACTCATCAGAACGGATAGCATATTCAGGTAGGACGCAACGCCCGAGACGTGTGAGCATGTTTCCGTGGCGGACGATATCGGCAAGGATGACTTGAGAGTGGTCTCGACGCGGCATAGTCCCTTAATCGGCGAAGTGCATGACCTGCCCCGCCCGCCGTCGATTTTCCTGTTACGCAACGCATGGGAGAGCGCAGATGCACAGTGGCAATCGACCGGCCGGCCTTGGAGTTTTTCTCCTCGCCCTTCCCTTGCTGAGTAGTACGGCACATGCCGTAGACCGCATGGACGGAGCCTGGACCACAACTGCTGCGACCTGC
The DNA here is from genome assembly GCF_056394545.1 of Allobosea sp. 10N428. NCBI lineage: Bacteria > Pseudomonadati > Pseudomonadota > Alphaproteobacteria > Hyphomicrobiales > Alloboseaceae > Allobosea > Allobosea sp. 10N428. Next base: position 336,759 of record NZ_JBFTIC010000005.1, read on the forward strand.
GACGAAGTCTTCGTCAAGCGCAAGGGCAATCTCGCGCTCAAGCGAACGGCCGAGGGCTGGAGTGCCTTCATCGTCAACGGCAACCGCATCAATGGCGCGAACGCCACTTGCAACGTGAAATCCTCCAAGCAGAAGGGCGATGTGACAACGCTCCTCCTCAGCTGCGCCGACAGGATCATGTTCGACACCATGACGGTCTCGATCCGCTTCAAGGAAGACGGCACCTTCGTCCGCTTCGACCCCGAATTCCCGGAGGTGGAGACAAGCTATCACCGCTGCGACCGGTGATAGCTCCGGCGCCTCGGCGCCGGATTGGGTGGACAGGACGAAGCCAGCGACGGCGAGGCCTCCGACCATTGGCCCCCACGAAGGCGCCCCGGAGACGACGGGGTGCCCGACGGTTAGCCGGTCGCGCGAATCATCCCCAATCTTGTTCTGAAGCACGTCCCTATCGGATCCCATTTCGCCGGAATCGGCCTGTTCCCGGGGACGACAGCGGCTCTGGATCCTTGAACGCCCGCCGCGATTGAGCGCGGGCGCGACAGCACGCGTCGGCTGCGCGCCAATCCGCTATTCGGCTTCGCTGCCCCCGGCATTCCGGCGCCATGCCCCCGGCGTCGCGCCGGTGAGCTGGCGAAAGACGCGCGTGAAGTGGCTCTGGTCCCCGAAGCCGCACATCAGCGCAATGTCGGAGAGCGGCAGATGCTGCTGGACGAGATGCTTCTTCGCCTCCGAGACCCGCAACCGCATGAGATAGCGCTGCGGGGCCACACCGACGCTCTGCCGAAACGCACGGGCGAAATGGCTGGCCGTCAGCCGGCACTCGCTGGCGACTTGCGCGATCGTCAGGTTCGATGCCAGGCGAGCCATCATGATCTCCTGCGCCCTGCGCTGTTGCCAGCCGGCCAGCCTGCCATGTCCGGCGCTGGCTGAGGGTTCGAGGCCGCCAAAGGCCCGGGCGAAATGGATCAGCAGGGCCATGGCGATCTGATCGGTCAGAAGCTGGTTGGCGCCGGGCAAGGCCGAGGCATGGACCAGCGCCTGCGACAGCCCCCACAAAATATCGTCCTGAGCGTCGTTCTCCGAACGCAGCGTCGAGGGAGCGCGGCCGCGATGTTGTGCAGCCATCGCGCCTAGCGCTTCGGAAGGAATGTAGAACTGGAGGGCGTCGAAACGGCCCTTGAACTGCCATTGCGGATCGTCGCGCAAATCCACGACGTCGACGGATTTCGCGTGAAGGCGACCCGATCGATAGCGCCGCCCTCCGAGCCAGCCGGAATGGCATTCGAGATCGTCCACTTGCTGGAGGATCGAAAATGCGTTCTCGCTCCGGGTCTGGTCGGTGCGCTCCCTGAAGCGCCGCCCACAGGAGAGTCTCGTCGCCGCCAACCCCAACCGGCCGTCGAGATGGAACTCGGAAACGACCCGCCCCTGCATCCCGAAATGATCGGCGATACACGCGCCGAAAAAGCCCTTCGGGTCTGCTGCTCTCGACAACCGCATGAACGCAACCCCCGGCAATGCCTTGGCCTGCCAAAGCCGCGGCGATCTCATATCGTTCGCCCTTGGATCCGGTTCCTCGCCTTGGCCAACCGCGCGGTTGTGCCTTTATCGCTCATCGATGAGAATCGTGCCCGATCGATGATTTGCGGTCACGAATAGCAACAAAGGCGATGACCTGAAAAGGGAGGCGCTCACCACCTGAACGTGTCCTGGGAACGGTATTCCGATGACGCGGTGCAGCAGCTCGCCCTGACGGAAGCCTAGCTCGGCTGGAACCTGTCGCGAGGGGGAGCGCGGATCGACGCCATCGGGATGATGCCGCCGCGAGCCCTCCGCAGCGGCATCATCGCCCGGTCAGCTCGCTCCCGGTCAGCTCGCTTTGGCAGCGTTCGGCCCGATGGTCTCGCCATGGGTGACGCGCTCCGGCGCCTTGTGGACCATCGTGTAGGCGTAGTCGACGCCCATGCCGTAGGCGCCGGAATGCTCCCTCACGATGGCCATGACGGCATCGTAGGTCTCGCGATGCGCCCAGTCGCGCTGCCATTCGAGCAGAACCTGCTGCCAGGTCACCGGCACGGCGCCGGCCTGCACCATGCGGTCCATCGCGTATTTATGCGCGTCGCTGGAGGTGCCCCCGGAGGCATCCGCGACCATGTAGATCTCGTAACCGCCCTCGAGCATGGCGCAGAGCGCGAAGGTCGTGTTGCAGACCTCGGTCCAGAGCCCGGAAACGACGACCTTCTTGCGACCGCTGGCGGCGAGCGCGTCGCGGACGTTCTGATCGTCCCAGGAGTTCATCGAGCTCCGCTCGAGGATCTTGTGCTCGGGGAAGACCGCCAGCAGCTCGGGATAGGTATGACCGGAGAAGCTGTTCGTCTCGACCGTCGTGATCGTCGTGGGGACGTTGAAGGCCTTCGCCGACTTGGCTAGGCCGACGACGTTGTTCTTCAACACCTGCCGGTCGATCGACTGGACGCCGAACGCCATCTGCGGCTGCTGGTCGATGAAGATGAGCTGGCAGTTCTTGGGAGTCAGGACTTCCAGGTACTTGGACATGTTGCCCTCCTTTGGGCGACCGGGTGAATGCTTGATCAGGCGCAGCGGTTGAAGATTTTGCGCAGGCGCCGTCCGTGCGGTCCGCGTTCGACGCAATCTCTCATGGCTCTGTTTCCCCGCGATGCTTCGCCGGGCTCGGTGGCGGATCGAGATGCAGGAAGTGCCGCACGACCGGCCCGCCCTCACCGGCATGGAAGCGCGCGACCTCCTTCTGCAGATCGGCATCGGCCTTCGAAACGCGGCGGTGCTGGCGCAGATGCTCGGCCCAGGACGCGACCATGAACCATTCGACCAGCTTGTCCGGATCGGCGGTATCCTCGGTGATGCCCCAGCCATAGGCGCCGTCACGCCGCCGCTCGGCCGAGAGGGCGTTGATCGCGCGCAGGAAAGCCTCGCGCTCGGTCGACGGCACGCGGTATTCGATCAGGATCAGGACCGGGCCGCGATCGTTCTCGATGGTAGCGGCGGTGAGCGGCTCCGGCCAGTGATTGGAGGGCGCGAGATCGGCTTCGCCGGCCGGCAGTTTGATCCGATGCATGATCAACCCGGCGACCAGCAGCGCCGCCGCGCCGATCAGCAGGGTGCCACGAATGCCGGCGGCTTGCGCGACCGCGCCCCAGCCGAGGCTGCCGGCGGTCATCGCGCCGTTGAACACGGTCAGGTACACCGCGAGCGCCCGGCCGCGCACCCAGTTCGGCAAGATCGCCTGGGCGACGCCGTTGAGCGTGGTCAGCGCCACGATCCAGGCCGCGCCGAGCAGCAGCAGAATGACCACGGCGAGCCATTGCGGCGGGCCCGATGTCAGCCCTGCCATGACGACTGCGGTCAGAACGGCCGAGAACAGCAAGAGCCCGTCGGCATCGAGCCGGGCGCGCAGGCGCGGCAGCAGGACAGCGCCGCCGATCGCACCAGCCCCGACCGCGCCGAGCAGGATGCCGTAGAAGCCGGCGCCGCCGCCGAGCAGGTTGCGCGCGACCAGCGGCAAGAGCGCCCAGACCGCGCTGGCGCAGGCGAAGAAGATCGCCGCGCGCAGCAGCACGACATGCAGTTCCCGGCTCGCCCGGGCATAGCGCAACCCGGCGCGGAACGCGCCGGCGAAGCGCTCGCTCAGCGCATCGTCGGCTCCCGGCGCGCGGCGCCACCAGATCAGGGCGCCGATGACGATGACGTAGCTCAGCACGTCCGCGCCATAGGTCACGCTGGCGCCGAGAGCGGCGAGGATCAGCCCGCCCAGAGCCGGGCCGATGGAACGGGAGATGTTGATGCCGAGCGAGTTCAGCGCCACCGCGCTCTTGAGATCGGCCTTGCCCACGAGCTCGGGCACGATCGCCTGCCAGGTTGGCGCCATCAGCGCCGCGCCGATACCGCCGAGGAAGGTCAGCCCCACCAAAGCGGGCACGCTGAGCTGTCCGGTTCCGGCCAGGAGCATCAGCGAGAGGCTGACGCAGCCGAGCAGGATCTGGATGGCGATCAGGAACTTGCGCCGGTCGAGAATGTCGGAAAGCACGCCGGCGGGAATGGCGAGCAGGAAGATCGGCAGCGTCGCCGCTGCCTGCACCAGCGCGACGGCTGCCGGTGCGCCGGAGAGGTCGGTAACCAGCCAGGCGCTGGCGACGTCGCGCATGAACGAGCCGATATTGCCGATGATCGTCGCCGCCCAGAGCACGGCGAAGACTTTCTGGCGCAGCGGCGCGAAGCCGGAGGACGGGGCCGGCGATGTGACGGCGCTCATCGCGTGCCTCCCCTGCGCCGCGACAGATCGTCGAGCGCGACCAGGATGAAGCCGCCGATCAGGCCGAGATGCTCGAAGAAGCCGTTCATCGCCATCATCCGCCCCTGCCCTGCCGGCATCTCCCAGAAGCGCAGGGCGAGGAAGGTCGCAGCGAGCGTGAAGCCGGCGAGCGTCAGCGCGGCGAGCCAGCGCCAGCGACCCACGAGGATGAGCGCGCTCATCGCGAGTTCGAAGACGATGACACCGACCGCGAAGAGCGGCGCCGGCGACAGGCCGAAATGATCCATCTCGGCGATCGCACCCTGAAAATCGAGAATCTTCGTGACCGGCCCCTGGATATAGGCGGCGCAGAGCAGCAGCAGCGCTATCCAGCGCAGCACGCCTGTTCGCGGCACCGCCGCCGATTGGTCGCTCCCGGCCATGTCACACCGCCCAGCAGGCACAGCCGAGCGCGCCCCAGAAGCTCCTGAGGTCTCCGACTGGCAGCTTGCTCGACCAGGCGCCGGCATGGTCGTGGCCATGGACGTTGCAGGAACTGGCACAGCCGCAGTTGGTCATGGCCGCCCGCCGTAGCGAATTCTTGCCAGCACCCTCGGGCTCGCCCCAGGCGGCATAGCCCTTGAAGGTGCGCACCGGAGACCAGTCCGGCATCGCCGGCGGCGGCGCGCTCTGGTCGGCGCTGGCGAACTCGCTGGCGCCATAGACGACCTTGCCGCCGACGACGGTGAGATCAGCGCTGATGAAGGAGATCTCGTCCTCCGGGCAGGCGAAGAAATCACGATCGGGCACGATTAGATCGGCGAACTGGCCGACGGCGATCCGGCCCTTCTTGCCTTCCTCGTTCGAGAACCAGGTGACGTTCTCGGTCCACATCCTCAGCGCAGTCTCGCGGTCCAGGCAGTTGCGCTGCGGCGTGATGCGCAAGCCGCCGACGGTCTTGCCGGTGATCAGCCAGGCGAGCGAGACCCAGGGGTTGTAAGAGGCGACGCGCGTAGCATCGGTGCCGGCCGAGGTCTTGATGCCCTTCTCCAGCATGCGCGCCACGGGCGGTGTCGCCTCGGCCGCGGCCGCGCCGTAGCGTTCGACGAAATACTCGCCCTGATAGGCCATGCGATGCTGCACGGCGACGCCTCCGCCGAGCGCGGCGATGCGGTCGATCGAGCGCTCCGAGATCGTCTCGGCATGGTCGAAGAACCAGTTCAGCCCCTTGAGCGGAACCTCCTTGTCGACCTTCTCGAAGACGTCGAGCGCGCGCGAGATCGTCTCGTCATAGGTCGCGTGCAGGCGCCAGGGCCAGCGGTTCTCGGCGAGGATGCGCACCACGCCTTCGAGGTCGCCTTCCATCTCGGGCGGCATGTCCGGGCGCGGCTCGCGGAAATCCTCGAAATCGGCGGCCGAGAAGACGAGCATCTCACCCGCGCCGTTATGGCGGAAATAATCATCGCCCTGCTTGTATTGCGAGGTCTTCGTCCAGTTGAGGAAGTCCTCCTTTTCCTGCTTCGGCTTCTGCGTGAACAGGTTGTAGGCGAGGCGGATGGTGAGCTGGTTGTCGTCGGAGAGCTTCTGGATGACGGCGTAGTCATCGGGGTAGTTCTGGAAGCCGCCGCCGGCATCGATCGCGCCGGTGACGCCGAGCCGGTTGAGCTCGCGCATGAAATGCCGGGTCGAGTTGACCTGGTAGTCGAAGGGCAGCTTCGGGCCTTTGGCCAGCGTCGCGTAGAGGATGGCGGCGTTCGGCCGGGCAAGCAGCAACCCGGTCGGGTTGCCATGGGCGTCGCGGGTGATCTCTCCGCCGGGCGGCTGCGGCGTGTCCTTGGTATAGCCGACCGACCGCAGCGCCGCCCCGTTCAGCAAGGCGCGGTCATAGAGATGCAGGATGAAGACCGGCGTATCGGGCGCGACGGCGTTGAGCTCTTCGATGGTCGGAAGGCGCTTCTCCGCGAACTGGTGCTCGGTGAAGCCGCCGACGACGCGCACCCATTGCGGCGGCGGCGTCACCGCGACCTGGCGCTTGAGCATGCTCATCGCGTCGGCCAGAGAGCGCACGCCGTCCCAGCGCAGCTCCATGTTGAAGTTCAGCCCGCCGCGGATGATGTGCAGGTGGTTGTCGATCAGCCCCGGCAAGGCGCCGCGGCCCTTCAGGTCGATGATCCTGGTATTCGGCCCGGCATGGGCCATCGCCTCGGCCTCGCTGCCGACGGCCAGAAACACGCCATCCTTGACGGCGACGGCGTTCGCGGTCGGGCTGCTGCGGTCGAGCGTGGTGAAGCGGCCGTTGCGGAGAATGAGATCGGCGGTCATCGGCTTGTCTCCGGATGGCTGGGGCTGGCCCTGGGCGAGGGCCGAGGAAGCGAACCCAGGAAGGGCGAGCCCGCCCAGAACGGTGCGGCGCGTTGGCATCAACCCCGTTCCTTCTCTGTCGCGGTCACCTGCGAAGGCTTCGCACCAGCTGGCAGATGGCCGAAGACATGCGGCTTGACCTGATGCTCCCAGGACTGCGCCGCCGGCGCCTTCGCCCAGAAGCCCCGCAGCAGCGGCGGCAACTGCTCGCCGATCAGGATGCCGAGCAGCCCCACCAGCGCCACCACCGGCGGCGCCGGGGAGCGCACATTGATGAGGCTGTAGATCACGCCAACCAGGAGCCCGGCGCCGAGCGAAAGCAGATAGATCTTCATGCGCGCACCCATGCCCGAAAGTGAAGGCCGCCCGTCCAACGCTCCGGACAACCGCCATGCGCGGACAGGCTGGGGCGCAGGCGGGTACAAGTCTTGTCGGTTTGAACGATCCTTTGCCTGATCTGTCGATCGCCGCGCCGCAGCCCAGCTTACGCCAAGGCGCGCGTGGATGCGCGCACGATCAGCGCGACCGGCATCAGCTTCACGCAGGCGCTCATGTCCGGATCGGCAAGACGCTCCAGCAGGTGCCGCGCCGCCGCCTCACCCATCTCGGCATGGGCGATCCGGATCGTGGTCAGCGGCGGATCGACCATGTCGACCAGCGGCATATCGTTGTGACCAACGATCGAGATGTCGCGCGGGCAGGAAAGTCCTCGTCGTTTCAGCTCCTGGTAAGCCCCCAGGGCGAGCAGGTCGTTACTGGCGGCAATTGCGGTCAGGCCAGGCCACCTGCTGAGAAGTGCCGTCGTCGCCACCTGTCCCTCGGACCGGCTGTAACCTTGCGCCACCGCGACCGCCGAGGGATCGAGCCCCGCTGCCATCATCGCCGCCTCGAAACCCCGGCGGCGGAGAATGCCGGTCGAGAGCTCCTCGGGGCCGGCCAGATGTCCGATCCGGCGATGCCCGAGGCCGGCGAGATGCTCGACCGCCAGCCGCATGCCGCAGATATCATCGGAAACGACGGTCGCGGCGCGCGGCCGATCCTCGGCGCGGTTGACCAGCACGGTCGGGATATTCGCGGCCAGGCAAACGGTGAGCACCGGGTCGCTGCGCCGGGCGGTGGCCAATACGAGCCCGTCGACGCGACGCGCGATCAACTCCTCGACGATCGCGATTTGGCGGGCTTCGTCGGCCCCACCCTCCGCGACGAGCATCGAATAGCCGTCTCTCGCCAACGCCGCGCCGACACCGTCGAGGATCGGCGCAAAGACGGGATTGGCGAGATCCGGCAGCACCACGCCGACCAGGCGCGAGCGCCCGGTCCGCAGCGAGGCTGCGATCGCGTCGCGGCGATAGCCTTGCCGCAGCGCCTCCGCCCTCACCTTCTCGACGACCTCCGGCGAGATTCGGTGCGCCTGGGCAGGATCGAGCGCGCGCGCCGCGGTGGAGCGATGCACACCCGATGCCTCGGCGATCGACTGGAGTGTCGCCGCGCGCGGCGAGCCCGCTGCCAGGGGCTTGGATTTCATGGGTTTTCTGCTGACTGAATCACCATTCGGAACAGAGCATTTTTCGCCTCGCTTGACAACGTGCAATCGATCGCATAATCGAAATGCAATCGATTGCACGTCGCTGCACCTGACACGCTCCGACAAGCGACGGAGGAAACGCCGATGAATGCGAGGGTAAGGACCGTGGCGCCGGATCCGGCGCGCCGCTCCCACATCATCGAGACCCAGGAGGCGGTGACGCCGGTGGTGCTCGACGCGATGTCGCGGGCACCGAATGCGCGACTCACTGAGGTGATGTCCGCCTTCGTCCGGCACATGCATGCCTTCGCCCGGGAAGTCCGGCTGACCGAGGAGGAATTCGAGTTCGGCCTCGATGTCCTCAACCGGATCGGCCAGGCGACGAACGACAGCCACAACGAAGCCGTGCTCTTCTCGGACGCGATCGGCTTTTCGACGCTGGTCTGTATGCTGAACAACGGCCAGAACGGCGCAACCGAGACGGCCGCGGCCCTGCTCGGCCCGTTCTGGCGGATGCATTCACCGGCGACGCCCAATGGCGGCTCGATCATCCGCTCGCCGACGCCCGGCCCCGCGCTCTTCGCCAATTGCCGGATCACCGACCCGCAGGGCCTCCCCCTTGCCGGCGTCGAGGTCGATGTCTGGCAAGCTTCCCCGGTCGGGCTCTACGAAAACCAGGATCCCGGCCAGGCGGAGATGAACCTGCGCGGCAAGTTCACCACCGACGCTGACGGCTGCGTCGCCTTCCGCTCGGTCAAGCCCGCCGGCTATCCCGTGCCCACCGACGGCCCGGTGGGGGAGTTGCTCCGGGCTCAGGAGCGTCACCCCTACCGCCCCGCCCATCTGCACTTCCTCGCCTATAAGCCCGGCTTCCGGACGCTCATCACCCAGGTCTTCGTCGATGACGACCAGCATCTCGAAAGCGATGTCGTCTTCGGCGTGACCCGCCACCTCATCGGCGACTTCCGGCTGGGCAACGGCCCCGCTCCCGACGCCGATGTCGAGGGGCCCTGGTACCTCTTCGACTACGCCTTCGTGATGGAACCCGGCGAGGCGAAGCTGCCGATCCCGCCGATCCGCTGATCCGCGCCTTTCCCCTCACACTCAAAAGCAGGGACAGCCATGTCTCATCTCGCCCAGCCGGACGCCGCCGCGCCGCTTCGGAAGCTCTATCCGCGTTCGCTCGACGGCAAGGTCGCGCTCGTCATTGGCGGCACAGGGGCCATCGGTGCAGCGACCAGCCGCATGCTCGCCGCCGCCGGCGCAACCATCGTCGTCACCCATCTGGACAGCGAGCGCGACAGCTTGGCGGCCAGCGCGCTGCTCGCCGATCTTGGCGACGGCCATGCGGCCTATGTCGCCGATGTCGTCGACACCGCCTCGCTGGTCGCCCTGCGCGATGCCATTGAGGCCCGCTTCGGCCGGCTCGACATCCTGATCAACGCCGCCGGCTACACCAAGCCCGTGCCGCATGCCGATCTCGACGCGCTGACCGACGAGCTGATCGACCGGATGCTTCAGGTCAACTGGCGCGGGCAGTTCGCGACCATCCGCACCTTCGCACCGATGCTGAAGGCCTCGGGCGACGGGCTCGTGGTCTCGATCTCCTCGATCGCCTCCTTCACCGCCGTGGGATCCTCGATCGCCTATTGCGCCGCGAAGGCCGGCATCGACGTGATGACCAAGGCGCTGGCGCGCGTCCTGGCGCCCGAAGTCCGCGTGCTCGCGGTCTCGCCGGGCGTGGTCGATACCGAGTTCGTCCCCGGCCGCGGCGCCGATTTCAACGACAAGGTCGGCGCCTCGACGCCGCTGAAGCGGATCGGCGCGGCCGAGGACATCGCCGCCGCCATCACCGCCTGCGCCACCATGCTCGGCTACTCGACCGGACACATCATCCAGGTCGATGGCGGCCGGGCGCTCTGAGGGAGAAGCACCATGCGCGCCCCGCTGCCCAAGGTCTTCATCACCTGCGCGATCACCGGCAACCTGACCAAGCCGGAGCAGAGCCCGCATCTGCCGATCACGCCCGAGCAGATCGCCGACTCTGCGCTGGAGGCGGCCGAGGCCGGCGCCGCGATCGCCCATATCCATGTCCGCGATCCGCAGAGGGGCCGGCCCTCGATGGAGCTTGCGCTCTATCGCGAGGTGGTCGAGCGCATCCGCGCCCATAACCCGGAGCTTATCATCAATCTGACCACGGGTCCGGGCGGGCGCTTCGTGCCCTCCGAGCAGGACCCTAAGCTCGCCGGCCCCGGCACGACGCTGATGGTGCCGGAAGGGCGCGTCGCCCATGTCGCGGCCCTCAAACCCGATATCTGCACGCTCGACCTCAACACCATGAACTCCGGCGGCGAGGTCGTGATCAACACGCCCGGCAATGTCCGCCGCATGGCAAGGGTGATCGCGGAAGCCGGCGTGCGTCCTGAGATCGAATTGTTCGACTCCGGCGACATCGCGCTGCTGAACGACCTGATCAAGGACGGCACGCTGCAGCCGCGCCCGCTCACCTCCTTCGTGATGGGCGTGCGCTACGGCTTCCAGCCCTCGCCGGAAACCGTGCTCTATGCCCGCGGCCTTCTGCCCGAAGGCGCGCTGTTCACCGCGATCGGCATCGGCCGCTCGGCCTTCCAGAGCGTCGCGCTGTCCTATCTCGCCGGCGGCCATGTCCGCGTCGGGCTGGAGGACGGCGTCTATATCGAGCACGGCGTCCTCGCGCCCTCGAACGCCGCGCTGGTCGAGAAGGCCCGCCGTATCGTCGAGGATCTCGGCGGCGAGATCGCCACGCCGCGGGAAGCCCGCGCCCTCATCGGCCTGCCCGCTCGCGCCCCCGGCGCGAAGCGGGTGGCGTGACCCTTTGCATCAGGATCGCACCGCCATGTCCCCTGCCACCGAAACCCTCATTCGCGAAGCCAAGGCTGCCCGCGTCCAGACCGTGCGGGGCCTGCGGCTCCATGCCAAGGCCGCGAGCTATGAGGAGATCGCGCTACCGATCGAGGAGCGGCCCCTGCGCCCGCTCGCCGCTCGTGAGGTCCTGGTCGAAATCCAGGCCGCGGCGGTTAACCCCTCCGATGCCAAGGCGGCGACCGGGCTGATGCCCTACGCGGTCTTTCCGCGCACGCCGGGTCGCGACTTCGCGGGCAAGGTCATCGCCGGACCGGAAGAGCTCCTCGGCAAGTCGGTGTTCGGCTCCTCCGGCGATCTCGGCATCCGCCAGGACGGTGCCCAGGCGAGCCATCTCATCGTCGAGGCCGATGCGGTCGTCGAGATTCCAGCCGGCGTCTCGATGCGCGAGGCCGCCGGTATCGGCGTCCCCTTCGTCACCGCCTGGGAGGGCCTGCGGCGCGCCGGCTTGCCGAAGGCGGGCGAGACCGTGCTGATCCTCGGCCTCAACGGCAAGGTCGGCCAGGCCGCTGCGCAGATCGCGAGCTGGCGCGGCGCCAGGGTGATCGGCGTCGTGCGCCGCGAGGAGCCCTATGCCGGCCATGCCAGCACCCCGGTCGAGGTCGTCTCCGCCAGCGGGACGGATGTGCCGGCGCGGGTACGCGAACTCACCGGCGGCAAGGGCGCGGATATCGTCTTCAACACGGTCGGCGACCCCTTCTACGAGATCGGCCAGAAATCGATGGCCGTCGGCGGCCGGGCGATCTTCATCGCGGTCATCGACCGCTTCGTCACTTTCGACATCCTGGCCTTCTACAAGGGCCAGCACACCTATGTCGGCATCGACACCATCGCCCTGAATTCGGTCGCGGCGGGCGCGATCCTGCGCGATCTCGCGCCGGGCTTTGCCGAAGGCTTCCTGAAGCCCTTCCCGATCAAGGATAGCGCCGTCTACCCGCTCGAGCAGGCCCATGCCGCCTATCAGGCGGTGATGGGCTCCTCGCGCGACCGCGTCATCCTCGTGCCCGGAGCCTGACGCCATGCATGTCGTGCGCTTCACCGAGGCCCCGTCCTATGACGCTCCCGGCCATGCGCTGATGGCGATGGTGCGGCTGCAGGGCCGCGAGGCCGGCCCCGCCGACACCGCCTGGCTCGGCGTCTCCACCATCGCGCCCGGCGGCGGCACCACCCTCGACGCCTCCGGAGTCGAGAAGCTCTATGTCGTGCTCGACGGCACGGTCACCGTTTCGAACGGGCAGGACAGGGTCAGCCTGCAACGCTGGGATTCCTGCCGGATCGCCCCGGGCGAAGGACGTCAGCTCAGCAACGACACCGGCGAGCCCGCCTCCATCCTGCTCGTCATGCCGCTCCAGACCCCGCCGGCCTGAGCCGGCGCGACCATGAAGAGACCGCGAACCGCCTAGCCAAGAAACAAACCAGCCGCGGGCGCACCCCGCGGTGGCGCAACCATGCGCCAAGGGAGGACCAAATGGCTGCAGATCATCTTTCCCCACGCCCGGCCAAGCGCTGGTACAATATCCTCTACGTTCAGGTCCTCATCGCCATCGCCGCCGCCATCGTGATCGGCCATTTCTGGCCATCGATCGGTGTCGAGATGAAGCCGCTCGGCGACGGCTTCATCAAACTGATCAAGATGGTCATCGCACTGGTGATCTTCTGCACCGTCGTCTCCGGCATCGCCGGCATGAGCGACATGAAGAAGGTCGGCCGCGTCGGCGGCAAGGCGCTCATCTATTTCGAGGTGGTCTCGACGCTGGCTCTGGTCATCGGCCTCGTCGTCGCCAATGTCGTCAAGCCCGGTGCAGGCTTCAACGCCCACCCCTCGGCGCTCGACGCCAAGGCCGTGGCCGCCTATGCCGGCAAGGCCGGCGAGCAATCCATCACCGACTTCCTGCTCAACGTCATCCCCAACACGGTGGTCGATGCCTTCGCCAAGGGCGACATCCTGCCTGTGGTGCTGATCTCGATCCTGTTCGGCTATGTGCTCTCGCATCTCGGCGAGCGCGCAAGGCCCGTCCGCGACGTCATCGATGCCGGCTCGAAGCTCGTCTTCGGGGCGATCAACGTCATCATGAAGCTCGCCCCCATTGGCGCCTTCGGCGCCATGGCCTTCACGATCGGCCGCTATGGCGTCGGCTCGCTCGGCCCGCTCGTCCTGCTGATCGCGACCTTCTATCTGACCAGCCTGATCTTCGTGCTCGGCGTGCTCGGCCTCATCGCTCGCTGGGCCGGCTTCAGCATCCTGAAGTTCCTGGCTTACATCAAGGAAGAGATCCTGATCGTGCTCGGCACCTCCTCCTCCGACCCGGCCTTGCCGAGCCTGATGGAGAAGCTGGAGCGCGCCGGCTGCTCGAAGCCGGTCGTGGGGCTCGTCGTGCCCACGGGCTATGTCTTCAACACCGACGGCACCTCGATCTACATGACGCTTGCCGCGCTGTTCGTGGCGCAGGCGACCAACACCGACCTTTCCCTGCACCAGCAGCTCGCGATCTTCGCGGTGGCCATGCTGACCTCGAAAGGCGCGTCCGGCGTCACCGGCGCCTCCTTCATCGCGCTGGTCGGCACGCTCTCGGTCGTCCCGGCGATCCCAGTCGCCGGCATGGCGCTCATCCTCGGCATCGACCGCTTCATGAGCGAGGCCCGCGCTTTGGTGAACATGATCGGCAACGGCGTCGCGACTCTGGTCATGGCCCGTTGGGAGGGTGAGCTCGATCAGGGAAAGCTCCAGGCAGCCCTGAACGGCGAACCGCTGCCCGAGCCCGGCGCGGCTGAGCATCCGGCGGCAGAGCCCGGCGCGATCGGGCTCGCCGTCCGGTCGGGCGAGGCGCTGAGCGGCGCCGGCGGCGCGGCCTGAGATACCGCCGATTGTCGCGGGCTCGCGAGACGGTTAGCGTCTCTGGTCGGTCGCCTGTCAGGATCATGAGGAGAAAGCGCATGTCCGCCCACTCCGCCCCCGTGAACATCGCCGTGCTGGACGATTATCAGAATGTAGCCTTGTCGATGGCGGACTGGTCCGCGCTTGGCGGACGCGCCCGCGTCACCGTGTTCAACGATCATCTTGCCGATCCCGGCGCGGTCATTGACCGGCTCCAGCCCTTCGAGATCGTCTGCGTGATGCGCGAGCGCACGCCGATGACGCGCGCGATCATCGAAGGGCTGCCGCGGCTGCGCCTGATCGCCTCAACCGGCGCACGCAATGCCTCGATCGATGCCAAGGCGGCCGAGGAGCATGGCATTCAGGTCGTCCATACCGGCTATTTCCCGACGCCGACCATCGAGATGAGCTGGGCGCTCATCCTGGCGAGCGCACGCGGGCTCGTTGAGGAGAACGCCTCCTTTCGCAGCGGCGGCTGGCAGCGCCGGATCGGCAGCGACCTCCACGGGCGGACATTGGGCCTGCTCGGCCTCGGCAATATCGGCGGCGCCATGGCCCGCATCGGCCAGACCTTCGGCATGAACGTCATCGCCTGGAGCCAGAACCTGACCACCGAACGGGCGGATGCGGCAGGCGCGACATGGGTTTCGAAGGAGGACCTGTTCCGGCAAGCGGACATCCTCAGCATTCACCTGGTCCTGAGCGGACGCACCCGCGGGCTGGTCGGCGCCGCGGAGCTGGCGCTGATGAAGCCTACCGCCCGGCTCGTGAACACGTCGCGTGGCCCGATCGTGGTCGAAGCGGATCTGATCGCCGCACTGAAAAACAAGACGATCGCCGGCGCCGCCTTTGATGTCTTCGATCAGGAACCGCTTCCGGCAGACCATCCGCTGCGGAGCCTGCCAAACCTGCTCGCGACGCCGCATATCGGCTACGTCTCGCAAAATCTGTATGAGCGCTTTTATCGCGACACGGTCGACAACATCCTGAAATGGCTGGACGATCGCGCTTCGTCCTGATGGCAGGGAGATGCCGGTGCCGACGGCAGTTTCGTGGATGGAAAGCCTATTTGGTTTTGATCATGGTCACCTGTGCGTTGCTGTCGTTCCAGCGTTTCAAGATATTGATCGTGACGTCGCTTTGGTGACGATGCACGCGCAGATCGAATTGCGAGGTACCCAGCGTCAGGCCGCGAATGATCACGTCGTCGAGAAATGATGGCAGTACCGGGTCTACCAGCTTTATCTCGTTTGCCTCGGACGGAAGCTGCAGCCCGAGGCAAGCGGCCAGCATGGCAAAGGGAGCCGCAGCGGCCCAGGCCTGAGGCGAACAGGCCACGGGATAGGCGGTCGGCCCGCGTCGTGGCTTTCTGAGGAAGCCGCAGAACAGCTCCGGCAGGCGCTGCTGCTCCTGATAGGTCGCAACGTTGGCGAGGGCTTCGAATAACCGCGCCGCCTCGAACTTGAAGCCGTAGGCACCAAAGCCGATTGCGATCAGCGCGTTATCGTGCGGCCAGACCGAGCCATTGTGATACGACATCGGATTATAGCGTATTTCCCCGACGTTCAGCGTCCGGATGCCCCAGCCGCTGAAGCTTCCCTCGCTCATCAGCGTGCGAGCGACCCGGGTCGCGCGCTCGGGAAGGGCGATGCCCCCGAACAAGGCATGTCCGGCGTTGGACGAACGAACCCGGCAGGGCCGCTTGTCGCCATCGAGGGCGAGCGCATAGGAGCCGAGCTCCTCGCACCAGAAGGCTTGATCGAAGCGCTCCTGCAGAACCGATGCTTGCTGTGCGAGCACGTCGGCACGGTCGCGCAGCCCCAGTGCACGAGCGATATTCGCTCCGGCCCGTCTGGCGGCATAGACATAGGCCTGCACTTCGACGAGGGCGATCGGACCTCGCGCCAGCGATCCGTCGGCATGAAAAATCGAATCGTGACTGTCCTTCCAGCCCTGATTGGCCAGCCCGCTTTCCGTCTCGCGAAAATACTCGACAAATCCGTCCCCGTCGCGATCGCCGAATGTGTCGCACCAGAGGAGCGCGGCCTCGATATTGGCCCAGAGCCGTTCGACGGTGGCGAGGTCGCCAGTGCGATCGAAATACTGGCCGGCCAGCATGACGAACAGCGGGGTGGCGTCGACCGAGCCATAGTAGAACTTGAACGGAACCTCGCCGAGATTGGCCATCTCTCCGCTTCGTCGTTCATGCAGAATCTTGCCCGGCTGGGCGTCGGCAGCGGGGTCGATGATCGCAGCCTGTGCCCGCGCCAGCTGCAGCAGGACGCCGCGCGCGACCGAAGGATCGGCCCACAGCAGCATCATGGCGGTGATGATCCCGTCGCGGCCGAACATCGTCGAGAACCATGGAATGCCGGCATAGGGATAAAGCCCATCGGCCCCGCGGGTCATGAGCATGTACAGGTCCGAGGTCGATCGCCTGATGAGATCGGTGAAGGGGGCGTTCGACGATGCCACCTTGGAGATGTTGGCCGTCAGCGCACGAAGATCTCGGCGGGCGTCCTGATAGGCCTTGGCGAAGTCCTGGGGCGGTATGCCGGGGGCGTCGCTGAACGGCGGAATCTGCCGTTCCGAATCATTGATGAGATCGCAGGCGACGGTGACGAGGAGCGAGGTTCGCTCGCCAGGTTCCAAGCGGAACCGGAACGAGGCGAATCCTTTCGTCAAATGATACGGTTCCGGCTTGAAGCGAAGGACCGTTCTTCGCACCCTGTCGTCGAGACCACGATAGGCGAAGCGCGCGGCGCCTGAACCGATCTCGGTCTCCGTCTCGCCACGACGGGAGCGCTTCATCCCGCGGACTTCGAAGAGGTCGCGAAAATCCGCTTCGAAGGATATCGACAGCGAGAATTCGTGCGGAATCCGATCGAAATTGCGCAACCCGACGCGTTCATAGCAGACCGCGTTCCAAAGGAATTTCGTCCGCTCGATCGCGATCGCGTCGCGCGGGATCACGGTTGAACCGTCCCCCCGCTCGATTTCCGGATTGGCCAGATCGACCGTCAGGGCGGTATTGTCGTCCTGGATTACGGAGCAAAGGATCAAGGGCCGCTTGCCCTCGAAATACAGCCGCAGCCGCGAAAGATGCCTGGTGTCGTTGCAGAACAGCCCCTCGGACGTGTTCGGGGTGATCCCGATGTCGCCGTAACTGTCGAGGACGGCGAAGGCATTGCCGGACTTCAAGGTGCGAAGCGGGCGTTCGACCAGGGACGGATGGGCATCGAGGGCATGATCGATCGGCCTCTCATGCTGCGGCGCAATCTGGGGGTGCCCTGGCCGGGCGTTCTGTTCATGCATCGGAAGCGCCCTTCTCCGGAGGTCGCGCGGTGCGTTCGGACGATTGGTTCACGTCACTGCGTCGTTTCTGCGGCCCCGCGAGAATTCCGGGGGGACGCCAGCAAACGATCGAATGCCGCAAGATAGTCGCGCGCCATCCGCGCGGCAGTGAAATGACTCTCGTAGTGGACATGTACCCGCCAACGATCCAGGGCAGCGCAGCGCCGACAGGCGGCGACGGCATCCGCGATCGTGTCGACGATGAACCCGGATACCCCATCCTCCACGATTTCCGGCACGGAGCCGTTGCGCCATGCGATGACAGGCGTTCCTGCCGACATGGCCTCGATCATGACGAGGCCAAATGGCTCGGGCCAATCGATCGGAAACAGCAACGCCCTGGCTCCGCCCAGCAGTGTGGCCTTCCTGGCCTCGTCGATCTCGCCGATGAATTCGATCAGCGGATCGTCGAGCAGCGGCTCTATGCGGGTGCGGAAGTAGTCCTCGTCGACAGGATCAATCTTCGCCGCGATCTTGAGAGGCATCCCCGCACGCTTGGCAATCTCGATCGCGCGGTCGGGACGTTTCTCCGGCGTGATGCGGCCGAGAAACGTCAGGTAATCTCCTCCCTTCGCATCGAAGGGACACAGCCCCGGCCCCAGGCCGTGATGTACCGTGGCCAGCCAGTTGACGGTTGGAGGCATCGGCTTCCGCTGGCCCTGGGAGATCGAAATCAACGGCATCTGCGGAAAGGCCTGATAGACCGGCAGAAAATCGGGCAGGTCGAGGCGACCATGCAGCGTCGTCACGCATTTATGGGCCAGGTCCGAGAACAGCGCGTGCTGAAGCAGGTCGAGGTGGAAATGGATGACATCGAACGATGCATGCCGCTCACGGACCTTTGCCAGCATGGCGAGATGACTGGCCGTATGATCGCGAATTCCTGCCAGCCGCAAACCCTGTGGCGAGCATGCGACCAGTTCGGCCGAGGTCTGGGAATCGCCCGAGGCGAACAAGGTGACGTGATGGCCGAGCCGGACGAGTTCCTCGGTGAGCCATGACGCAACGCGTTCCGTCCCCCCGTATTTTCGGGGAGGAACTGCCTCCGACAGCGGCGCAACCTGGGCGATCCGCATCTGCCTGTCTCCCGCCGCCGGCATCGCGAATGCGGCGAGCTAGCAACGCCTGTCCCCGCCGAAAGTTCGGGCTAGTTTCCCGGGGAGTGAATTTCCGTCGTCCCCCGCGGGATCGTCTCAGGCATGGCGATCAGCATCAGAACGAGAGCCGCCAGCCCCACCCCGGCGAGCACGGCGAAGGCGACTGAGTATCCGCCCCAGACGACGAGGCTTCCGGCGAACGCATAGCTCGATGCGCCCCCGATGCCTTGAATGGTCCCGATGATGCCGCGCGCCACATTGTAGCGACCGCTGCCCAGGACGGCGCCGTATAGAACGAGCGGCAACAGCACGTCGAACAGCCCGGCCCCCATGCCATCGAGAATTTGGAACGCGATTATCCAGTACGGGCTGTCGACCCCGGCGAAGAGGATACCGCGAAGCGGGAGGGCCGCGAATGCCAGGATGAGCAATGGCTTTCCGCCGATCCGGTTGGCGCGCATGACGAGGAACGCCATCGGAATCGTTGCCAGCTGGGCGACGATAATCGCCGCCGAGGTGACGGCGGACTCGAATCCCCTGGCCTCCAACGCAAGCTTTTGGCTCGCGAGGGCCAGCATTGGCGCATTCGCGAAATGGAACAGCGCCGTGCCGATCGCGAGCACGGCAAAGGGCCGCTCGGCGAACAGGCGCCGCCATGCGTAAGGCTGACCGGCAGCTGGACGGACGTCATCGAGACCGCGAGCGCGCTGATGATCGATGGCCTTTGCCGGGATCGAAAGGACCGCGATCATCGACAATACGGCGAACAGCGGAAGCATGTAGAACACGCCGCGTTGTCCGAATTGCGTGCCGACCACCGCGGCGACCGCGGCGATGAACAGGTTGCCGGAACGGTCGAACGCGGCATTGCGCCCGAGCTGCGCGGCGATGTTGTGGGAGCCGAACAGCCCCAACGTGATCGCGGCGACCGTCGGCGCGAAAACGGCGCCCAGGAGCGCCATGCAGATATCCGCCGCAAACACGACCGCGAGCGTCGGATACGTCACGATGCCCACACCAAGCACCGCCAGGCACCAGGATCCAGCGACGATGAGGCCGCGCTTGGCAGGCGTGGCGTCGATCAAGGCGCCGATTGGCGTGTGAAAGATGATGCCCATCAAACCGCTGGCGGACAGCACGGCACCGATCGTCGCCTGGTCCCAGCCAGCCTCCGTCAGCAGGAAGACATTGACGTAAGGCCCGAGGCCTCCGCGCAGATCCGCGAGCAGGAAATTCAGCCAGTCGAGGCTCGACCGATATGACAATTGATCCTCGCACCTGTGTTCCGAGGACGAAGGGTCAGGCGAGGTCTTCGGAAGGCACGGCACGGAAGAAGCTCATCGCCCGGAGAACACCGAAATCTCCGGCCTTCCAGTGCGGAGAGGACCTCTCGTCGTCTTGGCCGGCTGCATTTGCGAGCGTCTTCGGCCGATCAGCCGACCGGATCGGCGCCGCGCGCCGGTCGGCGGTTCGGGGCGTCGCTGGCGGTGCCCCGCAGCTTCTGGCCGGCGGCTCGGTCCCGGGCCTTTGAAGCTCGCCCGCCAAAGTCCTTGCGGATCTCGGACAGGTCGGCCTCGTCGAGCTCTTCGAGATCAAGCAATTCTTCGCGTGCGCCTTCCAGCCTGATGATCAGCTCGTCGAGCTTGATCTGCATCGCGGCTGTATCGCGGTTCTGACTGTTCTGGATGATGAAGACCATCAGGAAGGTGACGATCGTCGTCGAGGTGTTGATGACGAGCTGCCATGTATCGTTGAACCCGAAGACAGGTCCCGACGCCGCCCATACGGCGATCAGAGCGACGGCAGCAAAGAACGTCAACGGCTTGCCGGTCCAGCTTGCAACCGCTTGAGCCAGTCGCGTGAAGAGGGAAGCCTTGTTGTTCTTGTGGATGAGATGCTCGATGGAACTGCTCATTGACATCGTCCCGGATGCGCCGCGAGGCGCAAGTCACGCCGCCCGCTCGTTGCCTCCCGGCATCCCCAGCCCCAGTCCAATCTCTTGGTCTGCCTCATCCCGCGCGATGAAAACCCGGCCGGCTCTCGAATGTTCCGGGAAACGGCCATGCTCCCGGCGGTGCCGCCCGAGACCGCATCGGCCGTTCCGGGCGCGTGATCGTCGACCCGACCTCGGCAGGGCCCGGAATGTAACGCAGCGGCACCGAGCCTTGCGGAGTGATCCAAACCGCTCGGCCCAGTGAAAGGCGCCACCAGGATTCTGCAGGGCCCAAATCCTCACGCGGCCCGGCGATTGATCGCATCCAGCGCGAGCTTGGTAAGCTTTTCGTCCGTGGAAGCTTCCTCGTCGAGATTCTGCTTCAGCAGCGATGCGCAGTCGTTTCGACCCAGCTGCTTTGCCCAGGCCACCAGCGTGCCGTAGCGCGTGATCTCATAGTGCTCGACCGCCTGCGCAGCAGCGATCAGGGCGGCGTCGAGCACCTGCTTGTCCTCGACCTCGCCCGCGACGTCATTGGCCTCATCGAGGATGCCGTCGATAGCGGGACAGGTGACGCCCTTTTCCTCGACCCCGTGCAGCCGGAAGACTTCCTTCAGGCGGGTGATCTGGCCCTCGGTCTCCCGGAGATGCGTTTCGAAACCGCGCTTGAGCTCAGGGCTCGTCGCCTTCCCGACCATATCCGGCAGCGCCTTCTTGATCTGGTTCTCGGCGTAGTAAATGTCGCGCAAGGTATGAACGAAGAGGTCGTCCATCGTTGCGATGTCCTTGGAAAACCAACCCATGGCTGTCGCTCCATCTTGTAGGAGGGGCCCCCAGCGCTTGCCTTTCTTTGCTCGCCCCGCAGCCCTCTCTCGAGGGCTGGCGGGGGGGCCGACTCATATGACCGTGGAACGATGCGGAGCCGCCGTTTCGTCGAAGCGGCTCCAGCCGGCTGCACGGTATTCTGCGAGGCGCGCATTCCGGTCGATCGGCGTCGCTCCGTCGAGGATGGCCTCGACCGCCGGGACCTGCTCATCGGCGACGCGGACCGAAACGACGGTGCCGCCACGACGAACCGTTTCAGCGTAGTAGTTGGCATCCTCTTCGCTGTGACCGGCGCTGGTCAGAGCGCCGACGATACCGCCGGCTACGCCGCCTGCCGCAGCGCCAGCAGCCGTGGAGGCGAGCCAGCCCGCCGCGACCACCGGGCCGGTCCCGGGAATGGCGAGCAGTCCGATACCTGCGAGCAGACCGGCCGCTCCGCCAAGCGCCGCGCCGATTCCGGCGCCTTCACCGGCATTGCTGTCATCGGCCTTGGCGTGCCGGCCGACCACGCTGATGTCGGCGGCGCTTACGCCGCCGGCTTCGAGCGCCTCGACCACCGAACGAGCGGTTTCGTAGCTGTCGTAGGAACGGGTGAGTGTCTGAGTCATTTGCTGCCTCCCGGTTTACTTGCGCGTGATGTTGCCGCGGTAATCGACGGTCACATTCACCTTCGTTCCGCCATGGGAAGCGCTGCCCTTCCAAACGCCGTCCGCATCCTTGGTCAGGGGACCGATCTGCGAATAGCCGTTGGCCTCGAGCCGGCTCTTGGCCTGGCCCTCGGTGAAACTATTCGCACCGGGGAGCGGAGCATTCTTGTCCGCATCGCCCTTCGGCGACGGAACTGGGGAAGTGGTAGCAGTCTGAGCAAACGCTCCAAACGTAGTCGACGTCGCGATCAGCGACGCGATCAAAAGCTTCTTCATGTTCGGACACCTCGGTATTCGCGGTCCAGCCGCGGATATACTTCGAACGATCCGAACGCTGATTCTGTTCCCTTTGAATTCAGCTTCGCAGAGATTTGTCGCCTTGCAGGCTCTTCTTCAAGGCATCGAACAGATTCACCACGTTGGCAGGCCTCCCGTCATCGCGGCCGGCCGAAACCCTCGCGCCCTTCCGGCGCTTCTTCGACGCGATCAGCTTCAGCAGGTGCTCCCGGACGGGATCCTTCACCATCTCCGGCGACCAGTCTTGGCTTTTGGCCTTGATGAATTTCTGCGCGAGATTCAGCAGTTCCGCTTCCGGCTTGTCTTTCTCGATATCGGAAAAATAGGCTTTTTCGTCGCGAACTTCGTCCCCGTAGCGCAGCGTCCAAACGACGATTCCGCGGTCGCGCGGCTCGAGCATCACGGCCCGCTCGCGCCGGTAAAGCACGACCCTGGAGATGCCGACCATCTTCGCCGCCGTCATGGCATCGCGGATGACGGAGAAGGCCTCGATCGCGACCTCGTCGTCAGGCACCAGATAGTGCGGACTGTCGAGGTAGATCCAGGGAATCGAGTCTTTCGGCACGAATTTGTCGATATCGATGGTACGGACCGTATCGAGCCTGACCGCCTCGATCTCCTCGTCCTCGATCACGACGAAGCGACCCGGCTCCACCTCATAGCCCCTGGCCTGGTCTTCCGTGTCTACCGGCTTGCCGCTCTCCACATCGACATAGCGGCTGACGACACGATTCCCGGTATCGCGGTTCAAGGTGTGGAAACGAACCTTTTCGCCCTCCGACGTCGCAGGGGTCATGGCGACCGGGCAGGTCACGAGGGACAGCTTGAGGTAGCCCTTCCAATAGGTCCGAGCGGGCATGGCGACGCGACTCCGCGAACGAAACTGCGGAGTCAATGCCGGGCATCCGAAACGGTTCCGGCGCAGCGGAACTTGCCTTCGGCGGATGCATTGAATCGACGGTGTTGCGTCAGGAGTGGGTGCCATGGCTGCGGTGCGGGCGAACTGGAAGGGCTACCTGAAGTTCGGCGAGATCAGTTGTCCCGTCGCGCTCTATACCGGCGCCAGTACGGCCGAACGCGTATCGTTTCACATGATCAACCGCGACACCGGCCATCGCCTCCGGCGCGAGTTCATCGATCCCGTTACCGACGAGCCTGTCGATAGGGATCACCAGATCAAGGGCTTCGAGATCGACAAGGACCGCTATGTCGAGATCGAATCGGACGAAATCGCGAAGGCTGTGCCGGAAACCGACAAGACGCTGGCGGTGGCCGCTTTCATCCCGTGCAGCGACATCGACACGATCTACTTCGACAAGCCCTACTACCTGGCGCCCGCGGGCCAGATTGCCGACGAGGCCTTCGCGGTGATCCGGGAAGCTCTTCGAGCGAGCAAGGTCGGCGCGCTCGCGCATGCTGTTCTGTTCCGTCGCTACCGCGCGCTGATGATTCGCGCACAGGGGCCAGGACTCGTCGCCCATACGCTGAACTTCGACTACGAGGTGCGTTCGGCTTCGGAAGCCTTCGACGAGATTCCAAAGCTCAAGATTCGCAAGGAGATGCTCGATCTCGCCAAGCACATCATCGAGACCAAGCGAGGCGAGTTCGACCCGGCCATGTTCGACGACAGGTATGAGGCGGCTCTCGCCCAGCTGGTGAAGGCGAAGTTGGCAGGCAAGCCAGTCAGGATCGCGAAGAAGATGAAGTCTCCCAAGGTCGTCGACCTTATGGAAGCGCTCCGCGCCAGCGCGGCACCTGACCGGGCTCCATCAAGGCGAAAAGCTCAGGGAAAGGCGGCCTAACCCTCGTTGTCCTTGCTTGCCTGAGAGGCGGCCTGAAGCCTTAGCCCGATCAACATGACGAGTTCGCGAACCGTCTTGCACGCCTGCATTTCTTCGTCGGGCACCATGTCGCAATCGAATTCGCGTTCGATGACATTGCCGATCAGGGTCAGGTCGTCGAGAGTGAGACCGATCTCATCGATTGCCGCATGCGGCTCCAGCAATTCGGATTTTACGAGACCCTCTCTCGCGATGATCTCCAGAAGCCGGGCGATGAGTTCTGCCTCTGGAGGATTGAGATCGGTCATCGCTGAGCTAACCTCGAAATCTGAAAGTAAATCAGGCCATTGCCAAGTCGCTCTCCCACAAATGGAAACCTCGCAAAACTTACATCAACGATAAATTCTGACAGAATATCAGCCGATATCAACACGTTTAACATCGACATGACGATCACATCGACTCGTCCAATGTTTGTATTTCCGCCGAAATACACATTCAATCAGCGCATACATCGCATCAGAAGCTTTCCCGATGGGAGAGAGAAGATGTTTTCATCTTCATAGCGAACCGGGCTTCCGTCCTTGAGCGTGTACGACGTCATGGAGAGACCTGGCCAGTCACGCCAGACGATGACGGTGTAGTGGTCGCCGTATTCGTCCTCGCAGCGCTCCCGATACAGCTCGCGCTTGGCGGGCATGGGCCGGCGCGCGGGCGGCCCCGCAGCCTTCCTCAAAGCGACCATTTCGCACCTCACACAACGCACTGATGATGACAGCAACCCGCTCGGCGATGCGAGGTTCCGCCACCCGCTTGCTGCGAGGCTGCAGCTCCTTGCACGCCAGTCAACTCGGCAATCGCCGCGATGATCATCCTTGCCGAACGATTTCCACGAAGCGGGCGGCCAGTTGCGAGAGCGGCCTGCTGCGCACGGTCATCAGGCAAATCGTGGTGGGAATCTCGGGCTGAAGCGAAAGCTGGGCCAGACCATCGAAGCGCTGCGCCTGTGTCAGCAGACTGTCGATCAGCGTGACATCGCCGGGCTCTGCGAGCAGATGCGCCGCCGAGATGCTGTAGGGAACCGTTATGAAGGGCGCATAGTCGAGCCCTTCCCGTTCATAGGCCTGAGCGATCAGCCAGCCGAGCGGCGACTTCTCTCGATCGAAGCAGATCATGCGCCGCGTCTTGAGCTGGTGCAGGTTGACCGTACCCTGCCCGGCGAGGGGATCATCCTCGCGCACCAGCGCGATGATCGAGCCGCCGGCGAGCGGCGTCAGCGCGATATCGTCGGTGACACGAGGGGAGAACATCAGGCCGATATCGGCCGTCCCCTGCGAGAGCTCGGTCGGTGCATCGCCCATGATCAGCTCGACGCGCGCCTGCGGATATTCGTCGGTCAGGCGGCGCAGGGCGCGGGCGATGGTACCATGGCCGATGCTCGGCGTGGAGGCGATGCGCAGCGGCATTTCCTGGCCGGCGCGCAACCTGGCCGCGGCGTTCCGCAAGGCGCGCCATTCCTGGTCGACCGCGTCGAGAGCAACCATCAGGGCACTGGCCTCCGGGCGCAGGCTCAGGCGGCCTTCGCGCCGCTCGAAGACCTCGACCCCGAGACTCGCCTCACTGCGCGCGATGATCTTGCTGATCGCGGACTGCGTCAGGTTCAGCTGGCGCGCGGCCTCGACCGTGGTGCCGAAGCGGTGCACCGCACGGAGCACGGCGGCGTGGGCTGGCGTGAACGGTCTCATGGAACCGGGCGCTCCTGAAGCTGCGCGAGGAGCAGCCGGGCAGCCCTATCGAGCAGCGATCCACGCCGGTAATGGGCGAAGGCCGTCACCAGCGGGCTTTGCTCCAGTGGTAGGGCGGCGAGGCCCTCGACGAGGTTGCTGCTGATGACGAAGCCATCGACCAGCGCGATGCCGACGCCCTCGCGGGCCAGATGGCAGGCGGTGTCGGTGTGGCGGACCGTGATCGCGACGCGGCCGGCCAGCCCCGCGCCGCGCCGATCAACGCGTCCTGGAAGCTGTCGGAGGCGCTCACGCCATCAGGCCCGTAGCTGATCAGCCGCTCGCCCTCGATATCGCCCCGCGACAGTACCGTGCGCCCGGCATGCCGGTGCCTTCGCGAGAGCACGCAGACAAGCGGGCTGTGCCCGAGAGCTACGTCCTCGATCTCCTCCGCCGCCATCGGCCCGTAGGAGATGCCGAGATCGGCTTCGCCGGCGCCGAGATGCTCGCGCACATGGTCAAACATGATTTCGACCGCGGCGGCCTCGCCGAGGTCCCGGCGCGTCCGGGTGATGGCCGGCGGCAGGATGCTATGGGCTAGCCCCGGGACCGTCGCCACCCTCAGCCGGTCGGCCATGCCGACGCGGACCATGTCCGCTTCATGCCGGGCGCGGCGCAGCACGCTGAAGAGCGGTTGGGCTTGCCTGACCAGCGACTGTGCTTCCGGCGTCGGCACCAGCCGGCCCTGGATGGTCGTGGCGAGGCTGAGCCCGAACTCGTCTTCCGCCTGCCGCAGCGCCTTGATGACGGCGGACTGGCTGATGCCCAGGCCCTGCGCTGCCTCGCCCGTTCCGCCGAGCCTCACGAAGATGTCGACCGCCAGCAGGGAGCCCAGCTTCATGGAGTATTCCAGACGGTTGATGATCTTGCCGAATGTTTCATTGGAAGGACTAGTTGTCGTTATGGGAGGATGCAAGCCGCCGCCGCAATGCGGCCAATGAATCAGGGGATCGGCATGACCAAGTTTCGCTCGTTGCTTTCGGCCGGCGCGCTGGCGCTCGCACTCGGTGCCCCCGCTCTGGTGGCAGCGCCTTCCCCTGCCTTCGCCAAGGGGACGCTGCGGCTGGCGCAGACGCAGGACCTCGTCTCGCTCGATCCGATCGCGACCAGCGACAACGCCTCCATCTACGCCCAGCTCCTGATCTTCGACACGCTGCTGCGGCCGAGCAAGGACGCGACGAAGCTCGAGCCCGGCCTCGCCGAGAGCTGGAAGGTCAGCGACGACGGCATGACCTACAGCTTCAGGCTGCGCGAGGCGAAGTTCTCGGATGGCACGCCCGTCACGGCGGCCGACGTCGCCTTCTCCCTGAAGCGCGCCGGCAGCGATGCTTCGAGCTGGAAGCGCTTCTTCTCCGGCATCGACACGATCGAGACGCCGGACGACCGCACCGTCGTGCTCAAGCTCAAGAAGGTGTTCACGCCGCTCCTCAACAACCTCGCCCTGTTTTCCTCGGCGATCCTGCCGCAGAAGGCGTTCGAGGCGGCTGGCGACAAGTTCCTCGAAAAGCCGATCGGCAGCGGCCCGTTCACGGTCGCGGCCTGGAACAAGGGCCAGGGCCTCTCGCTGAAAAAGAACGCGAACTACTGGCAGGCCGGCAAGCCCGACCTCGACGGGGCCGAGCTGATGGTCATCCCGGAGGGCAACAGCCGCGTGCTGAAGCTGCAGGCTGGCGAAGTCGACGCAGCGATCGACATCCCGCTGAACCAGCTTCAGGGCTTAGGGCGCGACGGCAAGATCAAGACGGCGGTAGCCAACGTCTTCCGCACCGATTTCGTGCTGATGAACACCCGGAAGAAGCCGTTCGACGATGTTCGCGTCCGGCAGGCCCTCAACTACGCCATCGACAAGGAAGGGCTGCTCAAGGCGCTGCTCTACGGCACCGGCAAGGTCTCTAACTCGCCGATGCCGCCGATGGCCTATGCCGATGCGGGCCTGAAGCCCTATGGGCATGACATTGCCAAGGCGAAGGCGCTGCTGGCGGAAGCCGGCTACAAGGATGGCTTCAATACCTCACTGCTCGTCGATTCCAGCAAGCCGCTGCATCGTCAGCTCGGCCAGGCCCTGCAGGCCGCGTTGAAGCAGATCGGCGTCACCGCCGATATCCGCCTCGTCGAAGGCGGCACCCACTGGACCACGACGAAGGCCGGCGACTACGAGATGGCCGTCGCCTATGCGACCAGCGACACGATCGACCCGGACCAGCTCGTCGGCTTCCTGCTCGTCAACCCCGAGCGCGCCAACGCCTATCATACCGAGTGGAAGAACGAGCGCCTCAACGAGCTCTACGAGAAGGAGCGCGTGACGGCCGACGGACCCGAGCGGGGCAAGATGTTCCAGGAGATCGTCAAGCTCGCCCATGACGGCGCACCGTCCGTCTTCCTCTTCTATCCCGGCACCTCCTACGCCTATCGCAGCAATGTCGAAGGCTTCGAGGTGCTTCCGACCTCGAATTTCCGCCTCGAGGACGTGAAGCTGAAGTGAGCCAGGGGCGCCCCGGCGCCCCCCGGCCCAACCTCCTGCCATGCTGATCTATATCATCAAGCGCCTCGTCCAGCTGGTGCCGGTCCTGTTCGGCATCACGCTGGCCTGCTTCCTGCTGCTGCGTGCCCTCCCCGGCGACCCTGCGACGCTCCTTCTCGGTGCGCGCGGCGGCGCGGAGGAGATCGCGCTGATGAAGCAGCGGCTCGGCCTCGACCTGCCGCTGTGGCGGCAATATCTGCTTTTCCTCGCCGATATCGGCTCCGGCAGCCTCGGCCGTTCCGTCGTGCATGCCCGGCCGGTGATGCAACTCGTGCTGGAGCGGCTGCCGGCGACCTTGTGGCTCGTCGCCTATTCGACGGCGCTCGCCGTCGCGATGACCGTGCCGCTGGCGCTCTGGTCGGCGCTGCGCCGCGGCGGGCCGGTCGATCTCGCGATCAAGCTCGCCTTCACGATCGTGATCGCGATGCCCTCCTTCTGGCTCGGCCTGATCTTCGTCATCCTCTTCGCGATCTGGCTGCCGCTGTTTCCGACCTCGGGCTATGGCGAGGATGTCCTCTCCCGGCTGCACCACACCACCCTGCCGGCACTGGTCATCGCGCTGGCGACGGCCTCGCTGACGATCCGCAGCCTGCGCAGCGCCATCCTGGCCGTGCTCGGCTCCGACTATGTCACCACGGCCCGCGCCAAGGGCGCGGGCACCGGCCGGCTGATGGGCGTTCATGTGCTGCCCAATGCGCTGATCAGTTCGATCTCGGTGCTCGGCGCGCATACGAGCTGGGTGATCGGCGGCACGGTGGTGATCGAGACCGTCTTCGCCTTGCCGGGCCTGGGCTCGCTGTTCGTCGAGTCGATCTTCGCTCGCGACTACCCGCTGATCCAGGGGCTCACCGTCGTCTTCGCCGTCCTCGTCGTGCTGATCAATCTGGCGACCGATCTCGCCTATGCGCTCGCCGATCCGCGCATCAGGCTGGAGTAACGCCGTTGGACCGTCTTCGCTCCAATCCGAGCCTCATGGCCGGGCTCGCCATGCTGGCGCTGCTCGCCGGTTTCGTCGCGCTCGGCCAGGTCTGGACGCCGCAGGATCCCTTCGCGGTCGATTACGGCAACACGCTGCAGCCGCCTTCCCTGGCCAACTGGTTCGGCACCGACGATCTCGGCCGCGACGTGGCATCGCGCGTGCTGGCCGGCGGCTATGTCGACCTCAAGGTCGCGTTGATCTGCGTCGCCGCGCCGGCGATCCTCGGCGTGATGATCGGCGCGATCTCCGGCTTCGTCGGCGGGCGCGTCGACACCTTCATCATGCGGGTCACCGACATCTTCTGGGCCTTTCCCTTCTACGTGCTCGTCATCGCCATCGTCGGCGTGCTCGGACCCGGCGAGACCAATCTTTACCTCGCCTTCCTTCTCGTGAACTGGATCTCCTTCGCCCGCATCGTGCGCGGCGAGGTGCTGGTGCTGCGCAACCTCGAATTCGTGCAGGCGGCGCGCAGCCTCGGCTGCACGACGCCGCGGATCGTCGGCGCCCATATCCTGCCGAACGCGATCAATCCGGCCATCGTCTACGCCATGGCCGACGTGGTGCTGACGATCCTCGCCGTGACCTCGCTCAGCTTCCTCGGGCTCGGCATCCAGCCGCCGACTCCCGAATGGGGGCTGATGATCGCGGACGGGCGGCAATTCCTGTTCGACGCCTGGTGGATCGCGACCTTTCCCGGCCTCGCGATCATCTACACCGGCGTCACCTTCGCGCTGATCGGCGAAGGCCTCGACACCGCGCTTCGGCCGAAGGGCTGATCCGTTCTTTCCGACCCGCCTTCGACAGGTGTGCCATGAGCTTTTTCGACGAGGATGAAAACCTGCAGCGCATCGGCGCGCTGTTAACCGCAAAGGCCGTCGCCGCATTCCGCGAGCGCGGCGTGCCGGAGGAGCAGTTCGGCTTCGTGCTGCTGCAACCGGGCCAGCAGGGCGAACGGCCGCGCGGTACGGCACTGCGTGCGGGCTGGCGCAGCTACCCCTGCTCGCTGGTCAAGGTCTTCTTCCTGGTCGCCGCGCAAGCCGCTCTGGAAGCGGGACAATTGGTCGAGCATGAGGAGCTTGATCGCGCCATGCGCGACATGATCCTCTGGTCCTCCAACAGCGCGACGAACTACGTCATCGACCTCCTTTCGGGAACGAGCGGCGACACCCTCCTCTCCAGCGCCGAGATGACGGCCTGGGGCGAGCGGCGCGAGGCCGTCAATCGCTTCTTCGACCAGCTGGGTTGGCCGGAGCTCGCCGGCATCAACCTCAACCAGAAGCTGATGGACGACCTCCGCTATGGCCGCGAGAAGATCGGCCTCGATCGCTCGCCGGGCGGACACAATGCCCTCACGCCGATCGCCATGGCCCGGCTGATTCACGAGATCTTCCATGGCTCGGCGCTGAGCCCGGCAACGCGACGGGCGGTCGATCCGCTGCTCGCGCGCGATCTCGCGAGCCCCTTTGTGAAGCGCGGCGCCTATCAGGTCTCGGGATATCTCGCAGGCGGCATGCCGGCGGGCACGCAGATCTGGTCGAAGGCCGGCCGCACGCGCTGGCTCGGCGACGAACGTGCCGATTTCCGGCGCCATGACGCCCTTCGCGCGATCCTCCCGGGCGGGCAAGAGTTCATCCTGACTGTTTTCACGCAGGGCGAGGCCATCGCGGAGGACGACGATTTCCTGCCGTCGCTCGGCGCCCTCGCCGCCGGGCAGCTGATGCCGCCGGCATCCGCCGGTCAGTAAGTCGCCCGGCCGCCTGACAGGTCGAAGACGCCGCCGGTGGAGAACGAACACTCGTCCGAGGCCAGCCAGAGCACCATCCGCGCGACTTCCTCAACCTCGACGAAGCGCCCCATCGGGATGCGGGACAGAATGTCGGCGCGCCGCTCGGCGGAAATCTCCTTCGCCATCGCTGTCTCCGCAGCGGCAGGGGTGATGGCGGTGACGACGATGCCGTCGCGCGCGATTTCTTTGGCCGTGCTCTTGGTCAGCGCGATCACCCCGGCCTTGGTGGCCGAGTAGCTTGCTGGCCGCTGGCATGAGGATCGTGACCTCATGGACGTCGCGGCCCGCCTGGAGCGCGCATAGGTCACACTCCATATTTGTTGGCCTCAACCGGCCGACTTCGTGTGACGCTTCACGAATGCATAGGCGCTGGCCCAGGCGCCCGCATTCGCTTCGGCATTCGCGGCCGGCGTTCCCCCCATGGTCGAAGAAGTTCCATTCATCGGATGGCGATGGGAGATGCGCGTCGCCGGGGTGTAGGGGAACAGGATGGAATGCCCGGCTTCGGGCCAGTTCTTCCAGACGACCTCATGCGGATGGCCGGCGGCCAGCAGGCTCGACTGCGCGATCAGCGAATAGAGATCGGAAGGCCATGCCCCGTCATCGCCGCCCGACAACAGCAGCACCGGCCCGGCGATCCGCTCGACCGGGATGCGGGCGCGGGCCATCGCATCGGGATCGCCCAGCGCGGTGCGCATCGCATCGGCGTTGCGGCGGATTTCAGTCGCCTCGTCATAGGGCTTCCAGCTCGCCGTGGCGTTGTCCTGCCATTGATGGACGAGCGGCTTGCCGCCGAGCGTCCAGCACGGACCGTCCCGGCCGAGCCCCGGGGCGGGGTCGGCCGCCGCCTGACCGCCATGGACGAAGGCGCTCGGCACATAGCCCAGCACCGCCGAGACTTTTTCGGGAAAAGTCGCGCCCAGCAGAAGCGCAAGCTCGCCGCCGCGCGATTGCCCGGCAACGGCGACGAAATCGTTCAGGGGGCTCACATTGGCACGCAGCCAGTCGAGCCCTCCGGCGAAATACTCGAGCGGCGTGTTCGAGATGTATTGCGGCAGCCCCGGAGCGCCGAAATAGCCGAGCGCCAGCGCCGCCACGCCGCGCGACGCCCAAAGCGCTGCGCGCGGCTCGTTGATGCCACCGCCGGAGCCGTTGAGGATCATGATCGCCGGATGCGGCCCCTCGCCTGGCGGCAGGAATAGCGTGCCGATGAGGCCATTCTCGGCAAGCGGACGCCGGGTGACGCCCTCGGCCATGAGAATCTGCGTGAAGCCGTCCGACGCCGTAAGCTCGCCGCCGATATGGGCGGTGAGCCTGGTCTCCAGTGGCCGGGCCATATCGGCATGGAACAGCTCACCCTCGCCTTGCTGCGCCCAGATCAGCCCCATCGCGGCGATGCCGGCATAATCGCCCCGCAGCGGCGCGTCGCGATCAAGCTCGACGGTGCCCGCAGCATCCGCCGCAAACACGGCCTGCGCCCGCCAGAGATGGCCGCCCCGCTGCGTTTCCGCTGCAATGGTCACCTCCGCGCCCACCGGTAGCCCAGCGAGGGCGATCCGGCGCGACACGTCGATCAGATCGACTGCGGGGCTGACCGAGAAGGCGGCGGGCATGACGGGTTCGGTTCCGTTACGCGGGCTATGGCGTGGTCCATCACTTCACCTTGCTGACCTGCATGGCGACGGTGCGGTCGCTGTTCCAGGGCACGACCTTCAGGTCCGGCTGGCTCGCCCAGATGTTCTTGTAATGGTAGAGCGGGATGATCCCGACATCGTCCATCACCACCTTGACGGCATCCTTGATGATCGCCTCGCGCTTGGGATCGTCGAATTCGGCGCCGGCCTTGGCGAGCGCCTCATCCAGCTTCGGATTGCTGTAGCGACCCCAGTTCGAGGCTCCCAGCCCCTTGGCCGGGTCGACCGTCGCGAGGATCGAGGTCATGGCATAGGTGCCCTCGCCCGTTCCGTTGCCCCAGCCGACGATGCTCATCGCATATTCGTTCTTGTTGGCGCCGGTCACATAGACCGGGAAGGGAACGACCTCGACCTGCGTCTCGACGCCGATGCGGGTCCAGAACTGGGCGACGGCCTGCGCGGTCTCGGGCGCCAGCGGATAGCGCTCGCCCGGCACATGCATCGTCAGCTTGAAGCCGTTGGGATAGCCGGCCTCGGCCAGCAGCGCCTTGGCCTTGGTCGGATCAACCGCGATCTTGGCGTAGTCGGGATTGTAGCCGAAGGTGTCTGCCGGCATCCACTGCGTCGCGACCGTCACGCCGCCACGCGCGACGCGGTCGGCGATGGCCTCTCGGTTGATCGCCATGTTGAGAGCCTGGCGGACACGCTGGTCGAGCAGGGGGTTCTTGTCGAGCGGCTTGCCGGCCTTGTCGGTAATGAACTTGGACGGCGCCGAGTTGAAGCTCGGCTGCAGGATCAGCGCGCGCAGGCCGGGATAGGACCAGACCTTGACCTTGGGATTCTTCTCCAGCTTCTCGATGTCGGAGAAGGAGACCTTGTCGATCATATCGACATCGCCCGAGAGCAGCGCGGCGGTGCGCGCCGCGGGGTTGGCGATATAGCGATAGCTCACCTTGTCCCACTCGGCCTTGTCGCCCCAGTAGGTGTCGTTGCGCTTCATCTCGATGCGGTCGCCCGGCGTATAGCTGACGAAGGCATAGGGGCCGTCGACCACCATCGCCTTGCCGCTGTTGTAGTCGTCGGTCGTCGCCGTCTGGCCGATATGCTTGCTGACGATGTAGATGCTGGAGATGTTGATCGGCAGCAGCGGGTCGGGTTCCTTGGTGGTGATCACCAGCGTCTGCGGGTCCTTGACCTCGACCTTGGCGACGCTGCGCAGGAAGCTCTTGAAGCTCGCGACCGAGCCCGGCACGTTCTGGGCGCGCTCATAGGAAAAGGCGATGTCCTCCACCGTCACCGGCTTGCCGTCGGTCCAGACCGCCTTGTCGCGGATCTTGAATTCCCAGGTGGTGGGCGAGGTGCTTTTCCAGGCCGAGGCGAGACCGGGAGCCATGCCGCCGATCGTCTTCTGCGCGACGATGGCGGGGAAGAAATGCTGCGCCACCGAGTGGTCGCCGGCGTAGTTGTTGAGCTGCGGGTCGATCGCGGAGACCGGGTCGGCGAAGCCGATGCGCAGGTCTTCCGCCGAGGCGGTCCCAGCGGCGACGATCAGCGCCGCGGACAGGGCAAGCGTGCTCAGTTTGGTCGTCATCCGATCACTCCTGTTAGCGCGCGGGCTTGGACCGCGGGCGTATCGTTGAGGTGGCAGGCGGAACGATGGCCCGGCGCGATCTCGCGCAGGGCGGGTTTCTCGACGCGGCAGCGGTCGAAAGCGGCCGGGCAGCGCGGATGGAAATGGCAGCCGGGCGGCGGCGCGGCCGGACTCGGGATCTCGCCTTTAACGGGAGCATAGACCCGCCGCCGCTGCTTGAGATCGGGAATTTCGGCGAGCAGGCCCTGCGTATAGGGGTGGTTGGGGTGGGCGAAGAACTGCCGCGCCGGCGCGTCCTCGACGATGCGGCCGAGATACATGATGACGACGCGGTCGGCGATGTGCTGCACGACGCGCAGATCATGGCTGATGAAGAGATAGGTCAGGTCGAGATCGCGGCGCAGCTCCATGAACAGGTTGAGGATCTGCGCTTGGATGGAAACGTCGAGCGAGGCGACCGACTCGTCGCAGACCAGGAAGCGCGGCTGCATGGCGAGCGCGCGGGCGATCGAGATACGCTGGCGCTGTCCACCGGAGAACTGGTGCGGAAAGCGCTGGCGATAGACCGGGTCGAGCCCGGCCCGCCGCATCTGCGCGCAGACATAGTTGTCGAGCTCGGAGCGACCGACGATGCCGTGCACCAGCGGCGCCTCGCCGATCGCCGCGGCGACGCGCATGCGCGGGTTCAAGCTCGCCTGCGGGTCCTGGAAGATGAGCTGCACGTCGCGATGAACCGAGCGGTCACCCCGCGGATCGCGCCCGAAGACGCGGACGTAGCCGCCGCTCGGCGGCAGTAGTCCGGCGGCGATGCGCCCAAGCGTCGACTTGCCGCTGCCGGATTCGCCGACGAGGCCGACGAATTCGCCGGTCGGGATGGTGAGGTCGATACCATCCAGCGCATGGATGACAGGCTGACGCTTGGCGAGATGCAGCTTTACAGCAAGCCCGTCCGCACGGCCGAAGCGGCGGCTCAGGTCGCGCGTCTCAAACGCGGGGGCCGAAGAAGAAGCGGTCGTCGTCATGCCGCCACCTCGGCGAGCGAAGCCGGGCCTGTGAGAGGGTGGAAGCAACGCAGCTTGTGCGCGCCCTGGGTGAAGGCGGGCTGCCGCGCGCAATCATCGGCACGGCGCGCGCAGCGCGGCCCAAAGGCGCAACCATCAGGCGGGGCGACCATGTCCGGCGTCGTGCCGGGGATCTGGACCAGCATCGAGCCCGGTGCGCTCGCCCCCGGCAGGCTGCCGATCAGCCCGGCCGTATAGGGATGGCTGGGGTTGTCGAGCACGGCATCGACGCCGCCCTGCTCGACGATGCGGCCGGCATACATCACCGCGATCTCATCGGCGATGCCGGCGATGACCGAGAGATCATGCGTGATCCAGAGCAGCGCCGTGCCGCTCTCGCGGGTGAGCTGCTGCACCTCGGCCAGGATCTGCGCTTGAATCGAGACGTCCAGGGCGGTCGTCGGCTCGTCGGCGATGATCAGATCGGGCCGGTTGATCAGCGCGATGGCGATGGCGACGCGCTGGCGCATGCCGCCCGAGAGCTGGTGGGGATAGGCATCGAGCCGGGCTTCCGGGCTCGGAATGCCCATGGTGCCCAGCATGTCCCGCGCTCTGACACGGGCAGCCGCCGCGTCGACGGCCTCATGCGCACGGATCGTCTCGATCATCTGCGTGCTGATCCGCAGCACCGGGTTCAACGTCATCATCGGGTCCTGGAAGACCATGGCGATGCGATTGCCGCGTAGACGGCGCAGGCTCTCCTCGTCGAGCCGCGTCAGATCCCGGCCCTTGAACAGGATTTCGCCGCCGACGACCCGGCCGGGCGGATCGATCAGCCCCATGATCGAGAAGCCCGTCACGGACTTACCCGAGCCGCTTTCGCCGACAAGGCCGAGCGTCTGTCCCGCCCGCAGCGTGAAGGAGACGTCGCGCACGGCGTCGAGATCGCCGCGGTCGGTGCGGAAGCGAGTGCGCAGATTGCGCACTTCGAGCAGCGGCGCGTTCATCGGAGCGCCCTCGGATCGAGCACCTCGCGCAGGCGGTCGCCGACGAGGTTGATCGCGACGATCGCCAGCAGCAGCGTCACGCCGGGGAAGAAGCTGATCCAGTATTCGCCCGAGAGCATGAACTGGAAGCCGTTGGCGATCAGCAGGCCGAGCGAAGGTTGCGTCACCGGCGCGCCAAGTCCGAGGAAGGAAAGCGTCGCCTCCAGCGTGATGGCGCGCGCGACCTGCAGGGCGGCGATGACGAGCAGCGGCGGCAGGCAGTTGGGCAAGACATGGCGCAGCAGGATGCGCGAGGTCGGCAGGCCCAGCCCCCGCGCCGCCTCGAAATAATCGCGCTTGCGCTCGACCAGCGCCTGGGCGCGGGCGGTGCGGGCGTAATAGGCCCATTCCAGCAGCACCAGCGTCAGCACGACATTGCCGATGCCCCGGCCCAGCAGCGCGAGCATCAAGAGGGCGATCAGGATCGAGGGCAGCGACATCAAGAGGTCGACGAGCCGCATGATCAGCGCGTCGACGAAGCCACCGCTCCAGGCCGCGATCAACCCGAGCATGATGCCGAGGATACCCGCCAGCACGGCCGAGCCGACGCCGACGGTCAGGCTGGTCCGCAACCCGTAGAGGATAGCAGAGAACAGGTCGCGGCCTTGTCCGTCGGTACCGAGCCAGTAGGTGAGATCGGCGCCCGAGGAGGCCGAGCCGGGCGGCAGCCGCGCGTCGAGCACATCGATGGCAGCGAGGTCGAACGGGTTCTGCGGGGCGATCTGCGCGGCGAAGACGGCGCCCAGAATCAGCAGCGTCAGCAGGCCAACGCCAATGACAGCCGTGGGCGCGCGCAGGAAGCGGCTGAGCGCATTGACGGCTGGGCGGCGGGCGGTGGCGGCGGGAACGCTCGTCATGTCGAGGCCTCCTCGCGGACGCGCGGGTCGAGGATGCGGTAGAGGATGTCGACGGCGAGATTGATGATGACGAAGAGCGTCACCACCACCAGCAGATAAGCCATCACCACCGG
The DNA here is from genome assembly GCF_056394545.1 of Allobosea sp. 10N428. NCBI lineage: Bacteria > Pseudomonadati > Pseudomonadota > Alphaproteobacteria > Hyphomicrobiales > Alloboseaceae > Allobosea > Allobosea sp. 10N428. Next base: position 373,937 of record NZ_JBFTIC010000005.1, read on the forward strand.
CCGATCGAGCGCATTGATGCTGTCCAGGATGAGCTTGCCCGAGCCCGGCCAGGCGAAGATGCTCTCCGTCACCACAGCGAAGGCGATGGTCGAGCCGAGCTCGAGCCCAAGCACCGTCACCAGCGGGATCATGATGTTGCGCAGGATATGCATCGTCATGATCCGGCCGCGGCGCAGCCCCTTGGCCCGCGCGAAGCGGACATAGTCGAGCGGCAGCACCTCGCGCACCCCGGCCCGTGTCAGGCGGATCACCAGCGAGACCTTGAAGAGCGACAGGTTGATCGCCGGCAGGAGCATGTGCCGCCAGCCGTTCAAGGTCAGAAAGGACCAGTCCGCGCCCAGGAAACGGACCGTGGTGCCCCGCCCGCTCGCCGGCAGCCAGCCGAGATAGACGCTGAAGGTCATGATCAGCAGGAGGCCTACCCAGAAGGTCGGCAGCGAGAAGCCGAGGATGCTGCCGGTGGTGATCAGCTTGGAGAGACGGCGTTCCGGATAGAGCCCGGCATAGAGCCCGAGCGGCACGCCGAGAATGACCGAGAAGACCGTCGCCGCGATGGCGAGTTCAAGCGTCGCCGGCAGGCGCTGCAGGATCAGCGTCACGGCCGGGACGTTGTAGACGAAGCTGCGGCCGAGATCGCCCTGCAGGGCGCTGCCAGCGAAGCTGAGATATTGCTGCCAGAGCGGCCGGTCGAGGCCGAGCTGCGCCACGAGCGCGGCCCGGTCGGCCTGCGTCGCATCCGGCGCCAGCAGGATGTCGGCGGGATTGCCGATGGCATGCATGCCCAGGAATACGACGAGCGACATCGCCACCACGACGAGGAGCGCCTGCGCGATGCGCTGGAGCAGCCAGCCGAGCATCAGACCGGCACCGCCGCCTGTTCGGGCAAGATCGGCTCCCACTCGTCGCCAAAGATTTCCGGCTCGGAATACTCCTGGCCACGCGCGAAATGCGCCTCGACATCCTCGACGAACAGTCGCGCCGCGACGGCCTGCGACAGCCGCACGGCGCCGTCGCTGATCGCCGGAATGTCGCCCGATACGGTTCCGTGGGACATCATCGCCGGATAGCAGAAGCAATGGACGCGTTCGAGTCCGGGGCAGGCACCCGGAATCTTCGGCTGGAACTCGAAGGCGGGGCCGAGATCGGGCAGCGAGCCCAGCCCTGCATCCGCATCGGCCGGCATGCCGCGATCGCTCCACAGCCGGGCGCTCGCCGCGATCTCGGCGAGGAAGGGGCGATTGTCCCAGTCGACCCGGAAACCAGTCGAGAAGATGATGAAATCGAAGCGCATCGTACCCGCGCTGGTCTCGACGACGATCTCGTCGCCGTCCATTCGTGCGGAATGCAACGCCGTGCCCTGACGGAAAAAGGCGTTGGGATACCGTGAGACCCGCAGCACGCTCGCACGCGGCGGCGGCACCTGCTCGCGAGCGATGTAGCTGTTGATCCGCCATTTCCAATCGTCGGGCAGATAGCGATAGCCCGCGATCGAACCGGGATGGCCCATGCCCTTGCCGCGGTTGATGCGCGGAATGTCGCGGCGGCGGATCAGCAGGTCGACGCGCTCTGCACCCGCCTCCAGCGCGGTGCCTGCGCTGTCCATCGCGGAGGCGCCGGCGCCCACCACGGCGACGCGCTTGCCACGCAGCGCGGCATAGTCGTTCGCGTCTGAGGAATGCGCCCAGCGCCCGCGCGGCAGGCTGTCGGCGATTGCCGGCACGAAGGGACCGCCGAGCCCGTCGCGCCCCGTGGCCAGCACGACATGGCGCGCCAGCACGCGCTGCCGCTTCCCAGCCGCGTCGATCTCCAGCGTCGCGTAATCCGCTCCCAGATGGATCGCAGCGATGTCATGATCGTTGCGGACATCGAGACGCAGCACGTCGCGGAACCAGCGCAGATAGTCCATCCACATCAGCCGCGGAATCTTGTCGAGCCGTTCCCAATCCTCGGCGCCGAACTGCGCTTCGAACCAGGCGCGGAAGGTCAACGACGGAATGCCGAGTGCCGGCCCGGTCAGGGTCTTGGGCGAACGCAACGTCTCCATGCGCGCCGTCGTTGCCCATGGTCCTTCGAAGCCCTTCGGCCGGCGGTCGAAGTTGACGGCACGCAGGCCGATGTTGCGGAGCGCCCCGGCAGCGGCCAGCCCGGCCATGCCGGCGCCGATGATCGCGACGTCGAGCAGCGGCTCGCCCGCAATGTCGCGCTGCGGAACCCAGGGCGCTGCCGGCAGGGTCAGCAGCTCAAGCTCATGGGCGACGCGGCGGTTCAGCGCTGCCAGCCCTTCGGGAACCTTGCCTTGATCGGCTGTCACAGCCGCGTCTCCTGTTTGGTCAGCGAAGCGAGTAGGGAGTGGTGCTCCTCGGGCGGGATCAGGGTGAAATCGTCCAGCCGCTGCTGTGCCACCATCTGCAGCGCCGCGATCAGCTCGCGGACCTTGTCGGGGACGGCGACGCCGCGTGCCGTCACCACCCCGAAGCAATAGGGGATCGGCGTCGCCAGCGGCAGGATGCGGACGCCCGGCGTCGGGCGGCCGGTCAATGTCAGCGGTTCGACGATCGCCACACCCGCTCCGGCCTCGATGAAGGAGAGCGCATTGATCGTCGAGGTCGTGCGGACGCGGACGCGGACATCGACACCGGCCGCGTTGAGAGCTGCGCGAATGCGCGCCGGCACTCCGCGGCGCATCGACATCCCGACGAGGCTGCGCCCGGCCAGGGCTCGCAGCTCCACCGGGCCTTCGAGACGCGCCAGCGCGTCGCCTTCCGGCACGGCCAGCACGCAAGGTGCTGTGCCCAGCCACTCGACGGTCAGGTCGCGATGCAGCAGGGGCGCGCTGGTCGCGCCGATCTGGGCCGTGCCGGACATCACGGCGTTCTGGACGCGGTCGGGATTCTCGACCTCGATCGCGAGCCGCGGCGGCTCGTCGAGGCATCCGAGCGCCTTCCAGGCACCGGTGAGCAGCCCGAAGGCGAGCGCCGACACGGCCGACACACTGATGGGCGGCTCGGACTCGCCCACGACTTCGCGGGCACGCTCCCAGAGATTGACGAAACCGGCCAGCGCCCGCTCGACATCGTCGCGCAGCACCACGCCTTTCGGCGTCAGGACCAGCCGTTGGCCGGCGCGCTCGAAGAGCGGCTGGCCGAGGTCGCGCTCGAGCTCCTGGATCATTCGGCTCACCGAAGGCTGCGACACGCCGAGATGGCGCGCGGCAGCGGTGACGCTGCCCAGGGAGGCAACCTGCAGATACGCCTCGAGCGTCTTGAGGCGGCTCATCGCGTCAGTCGTTGCGGACGGGGTCGCCGAGCACGTGCATCAGCCGGTTGGCCCAGCCGAACAGCGCAGTGGACAAGATGAGGTCGACCGCCTCGGCCTCGCTGATGCCGGCCTCGCGCAGCTTGGCGGCATCCGCATCAGTGACGGCCGGGGGYGATTGCGAGAGCTTGACCGAGAAGTCGAAGATCGCCTGGTCGCGCGGCGAGAGCTGTGCCTGCTCGCCACGCGCGAAGAGCTCGTCGGTGACGGCGGTGTCCTTGCTGAGCTGTGCGTGGCGGGAGGCGTGCACGGCTGCGCAGTAGATGCAGCGATTGACGATCGAGGCACCGATGGCACCAAGCTCGCGCTCGGCCCGGCTCATGCCGCCCGGATCGTACATGATCGCGTTGAACAGCGGCGAGCGCACCGACAGCGTCTCCGGATCATGCGCCAGGACCAGCACATAATCCGAGACCTTGGTGTTCGACGGCGTGATCTTCAGCGCGTCGCGCTGCTCGGGAGTGGCGCTGGCCAGATCGACCGGGGTGACCCGCGGCTGCCACTCGGGAACGGTGCGGGTGAAGCGATGGACGATCCGGCTCATGCCGCAGCTCCTTTGAGGACAGCGAGCCCGGCGAAGACCCGGCACTGGTAGCTCATGAAGGCGTTGAGCTCGCAAAGGCGCACGATGTCGGCTTCCGCGACGCCGGCTGCCTTCAGCCTCTCGATATCCTCGGCGACGACCGCACGTGGCTCGGCTGCGACCTTGTCCATAAAGGCGATGGCGGCCCGTTCCCGCGCGTCGCTGCTGGTCTGCGCCGGATCGGCGAGATTGCGGACAGCCGGCTCGGCAATCGCCGCGAGATAGTGCGAGGCCAGCTTCGACTGGCCATTGAGGGTTGCGATGCGCGCAGCCATCGCCATCCGCCACTGAGCTGGAAACCCACCGGGATCCCGGGGCTGGATTACCGCGGCTTCGGCTTGGCGGCTCATCTCGATGATGTTGGCGCGCGCGTGCGCCGCGGTCAGAGCTTCCGCTTCGAGCCAGGGAGACGCCTCGGGACCGGTCTGGGTCATAGCAATTCCCTTCATGCATCAACTTATCGAGTTAATGCTTATAACGAATGAAGCCCGCCGTTTGCGCTATGTCAAGGATCGATCGCGGTCGGCGTGCAAGGGCGCAGCCGTGCCCGCGCGCTGCGCGCCAGACCCGGAGGATCCGCGTGCACGCGATTGCGGCCGGCCCGCCCTCGGCACGCACCGCTTCGGGCGCTCCTGGATCGACACTCCTGCTGGAGAAGACCAGCCGCGAAGTTCCCGCTCGCGAACTGGTCGCCACCGACGATGTCGATGCCGCGACCGCGTTTCCCGCGGATGATGCAGCTCGGCTCGTCACTGGCCACCACGCCGGGATATGGTACGAAAAATGCTGGCATGAGTGCCGCCGAACGACCTTCGTACCCGAAACGCCTTAGAGGATTTGCGATGGCCCACAGCCTCAACCCCAAGTTCACGCCGGCGGCCGTGCGGACCCAGGACAATCGTCCGGACTTCTCCTCGGAGGCGATCCGGACGGTTCGGGAAGATCTGGCAGCCTGCTTTCGCGCCGCGGCGCGCCACGGCTTCGAAGAAGGCATCTGCAATCACTTCTCGGCCGTGGTGCCCGGGCACGATGATCTCTTCATCGTCAATCCCTACGGAAGGGCTTTTCGCGAGATCACCGCTTCCGAGCTTCTGATCTGCGATTTCGAAGGGAATGTCATCGCGGGCGATGGCCAGCCTGAGGCGACGGCCTTCTACATCCACGCGGAGATTCACCGGCGCGTTCCTCGGGCCAAGGTGGCCTTCCATACGCATATGCCCTACGCGACAGCGCTGAGCATGACCGAGGGCGATCCGCTTATTTGGGCCGGCCAGACCGCTCTGAAATTCTACGGTCGCACGGTCGTCGACAGCGCGTACAACGGGCTGGCGCTCGATCATGGAGAGGGCGCACGCATCGCCAGCGCGGTGGGCCACGCGGATATCGTGTTCATGCGCAATCATGGGGTGATGGTGCTGGCTCCCAATGTCGCGGAAGCCTGGGACGACCTCTACTATCTGGAACGCGCAGCACAGGTCCAGGTTCTGGCCATGTCGACCGGCCGCCCGGTCAGATCCGTCCCGTCCGATATCGCAGAAGCCACGTATCGACAGATGCGCGAGGGAGATCCCGAGTCAGCCCGGCTTCATCTCGCATCCATTCGGCGGCAGCTTGATCTGGAGGAGCCGCAATATCGTCATTAGCGGCAAACTGGCGCGGCACCGCAGCATGTCGGGCAACGGCGACGCCTGGATCCGGAAAGAGCATCCAAATGCCGCGACCGCGGAGCCAGGGAGGATGTCCGCTTGTGCTCGGCATGTACGAGCATCTACCTGAATAGGATGCGCCGGGTGGACCGAATGTGAACAGCCGACAGATCGAGGTATTTGCCGCCGTGATGAAGGCGGGCACGGTCTCGCGAGCCGCGGAGATTTTGGGCGTCACCCAGCCCGGTGTCAGCCGGCTGATAGCCGAGCTCGAAAGGTCGCTGGGCTTCGCCCTCTTCGACCGGGTGCGCAACCGCATCGTGCCGACACCGGAGGGACGCACATTCTTCGCGGAGGTCGAGGCGAACTTCCGCGGGATGGACCGGCTGCGCGCCAGCGCGGCACGTATTCGCGACTATGGTGCCGGTCAACTTCGCGTCGCCACCCTCTCGGCGTTGAGTTCTTCGATCGTTCCGAACGCCGTTCTGCGCTTTCGCCAATTGCGCCCGGATGCGACCGTCACGCTTATGGTCCTGCCCTCGCGCGACGTCCGGGATGGAGTGGCTGCCGGCATCTACGATGTCGGTCTTGCCGCCGACGAGATCGATGTCACCGGGGTCGTCCACCAGGTCTTCGTCCAGCCGCGCGCCCTTTGCGCCATCCCGCTCGGCCACCCCCTCGCCTCGCGGGAGACGATCGGCCCTCACGATCTGTCCGGCATCGATTTCGTCGCCTATGTTCCGGAGGATCGCGCTCGGCAGCGTTTCGACATGATCATGTCAGAGGCGGGAGCAGTGCCGCCGCGTGTCGTCGTCGAGACGATCTACGCCGCCACCGTTTGCGCGCTGGTGGCACAGGGAGTAGGCGTTGGGCTAATCAGCCCTTACGCAATCGCGGGCCATGATCAGAGTCGCCTCGTGCTGCGGCCTTTCGAGCCGCCGGTGCAGAGCCGCAGCTTCCTCATCCTGCCGCCCGACCGGCCTAAATCGCAGCTTGTACGCGATTTCATAGGCTGCCTCATGGAAGCGCGCTGATAACCTGGGCTTGCGAAAGCGAGGCATGCGCTGGGTCGCACCGTCAGGCGGCAAGCGCCGCTTGCGCGGGCGTGTACGGCAGGCGCAGGCTCTCCGCGACCCGAGCGTTGGTGATCTGGCCGCGATGCACGTTGAGGCCCGCGGCGAGATGCGGATCGTTGCGGATCGCATCCAGACCGTTTGCGGCCAACGCCAAGCCGAAGGGCAGTGTCGCATTGTTCAGCGCGTAGCTCGACGTCAGCGGCACGGCACCCGGCATGTTGGCGACGCAGTAATGGATCACGCCGTCGATTTCGAAGGTCGGGTCCGCATGCGTCGTCGGATGGGAGGTTTCGAAACAACCGCCCTGGTCGATTGCGACGTCGACGAGGACCGCACCGCGCTTCATCCTGGAAAGCTGGGAGCGCGACACCAGGCGCGGCGCGGCCGCGCCGGGGATGAGCACCGCACCAATGACGACATCCGCAGCGAGGACCTCTTCCTCGATCGCATGGAGCGTGGAATAGCGTGTCCGCGCCCTGCCGCCGAAGTGCTCGTCGAGCTGCCTGAGCCGCGGCAGGGACCGGTCCAGAATCACCAAATCCGCTCCCAGACCCGCCGCCATGCGCGCTGCGTGAGTGCCGACGACACCGCCTCCGATGATCGCAATGCGCGCCGGAGGCACCCCCGGCACACCGCCGATCAGCACGCCGCGCCCCCCAGCATGCCGCTGCAGGCAGGCCCCTGCAGCCTCGATCGAAAGCCGGCCTGCCACTTCGCTCATGGGCGCCAGCAATGGCAGGCCGCCGGCCTTGTCGGTCACGGTTTCGTAGGCGACTGCCGTGACCCCCGACTTCAGGAGCCCGGCCGTCTGCTCTGGATCAGGGGCGAGGTGCAGATAGGTGAACAGGATTTGTCCCTCGCGGAGCTGCACCCACTCCGACGGCTGCGGCTCCTTGACCTTCACGATCAGCTCGGCCCTCGCGAAGACTTGTGCTGCTCTCCCAACGATCCTGGCGCCCGCTGCCTCATAGGCCGTGTCGGGCGCAGAAATGCCGGCTCCGGCAGTTGTTTCGACAAGGACTTCATGGCCCGCTGCGGTGTATTCGCGCACGGCTTCCGGGGTCAGCCCGACCCGGTATTCGTGGACTTTGATCTCCTTGGGTACACCGACGCGCATTGCTTCCTCCTCGTTATGGTTGGAGCTTGGCTAGTCGCGCGCCGGTGCCGGCGCGGGACTAAGCCCGCGAGTGAATGGCTCTCCAGATGGTCTGCGGCGTCGCCGGCATGTCGATATGGCGCACTCCATGGGGCGAGAGTGCATCGACGATCGCATTCATCACCGAAGGCAGGGAACCGGCGCATCCGGCCTCCCCGCAGCCCTTGGCGCCGACAGGATTGGTTCGGGTCGGCACGCCCTCGCTGATGAAGGTGAAGAAGGGCACGTCCGCCGCGCGCGGCATCGCATAATCCATGTAGGAGCCGGTCATCAGCTGGCCGCTTTCGTCATAGGAGGTCATTTCGCAGATCGCCTGGCCGATGCCCTGCACGACCCCGCCATGGAGCTGCCCCTCGACGATCATCGGATTCACCAGCACCCCGAAGTCGTTGACCATAACATAGCTCGCGATCTCGACATGCCCGGTATCCGGATCGATCTCGACCTCGGCGATGTGGCAGCCATTGGGATAGGCAGAGGGCGCCGCCTTGAAGACATGGTCGACATCCAGCGCCCGCGGCAGGTCATCGGGCAAGGCTGCGCCCGCCTGCAGCTTGCGGGCGAGCTCCATGATGCCGACCGAGCGGTCGGTGCCAGCGATGCCGAAGCGGCCATCGGCGAATTCGATATCGGCGACACCGGCCTCCAGGAAGTGCGCGGCCAGCAGCTTGCCTTTCTCGATGACGAGCAGGCTCGCCTCGATGATCGCCGAGCCGCTCGCCATGATCGATTTCGAGCCACCGGTGCCGCCGCCGGCGATCAGTCGATCGCTGTCCCCCTGAACGAGGCGAATCTTCTCGAAGGGCACGCCCAGTTGGCTCGTCAGGACCTGGGCGAAGGGCGTCCAGTGTCCCTGCCCATAGTCGAGCGTCCCGGTCACGATGGTGACCGTTCCGTCCGGCTCGAAATGGATGCCGCCCATCTCGTTGGTCGGAGGGGCGGTGACTTCGAGATAGCAGCCGATCCCGCGGCCGCGCAGCTTGCCGGCCTTGCGGCTGGCGCGCTCGCGCGTCCGGTAGCCCTTCCAGTCGGCGGCCTCCAGCGCCCGCGCGAAGAGCGCCGGGAAGTCGCCGCTGTCATAGACGGTCCCGATCGGGGTCTTCCACGGCAATTGCTTCGGCCCGATCAGGTTGCGCTGCCTGAGGACAGCCCGGTCGATGCCCATTTCCTGGGCCGCGGTATCGATCAGCCGCTCCATGAAATAGTTACCCTCGGGGCGTCCGGCGCCGCGATAGGCCGCGATCGGCACGGTATTGGTGACGGCACAGCGCGTCTGCACCTCCACCAGCGGCGTGCGGTACATGCCGACGCTGTTCTTGCCGATGTTCAGCGTGGCCATCATTGGGCCGGGGGGCGAGAGATAACCGCCCATATTCCCGGTGCCGGTGAAGCGCGTCGCCAGGAACCGCCCGCGCGCATCGAGGGCGAGCTCGGCCTCGAAGATCATGTCGCGGCCGTGATGGTCGGAAACGAAGCTCTCGGACCGCTGGTCGGTCCATTTCACCGGCTTATTCAGCAGCCGCGCCGCATGTAGCAGCACGACATATTCCGGGAACACGGCCGACTTCATGCCGAAGGAGCCGCCGACATGGCCGGTCAGCAAGTGCATCCGGTCATGCGGGACACCCATCGCCGCCGCCAGGTTGTTGCGCATGCCGAAAGCGCCCTGGCTCGGGGCATGGAGCGTGTAACGCTTCGTCTTGCGGTCATAGGTACCGATCGCGGCGCGCGGCTCGATCGGATTCACGATGATGCGGTTGTTGACGATCTGCACCCGCGTGACATGCGCGGCCTTGGCAAAGGCCGCCGCGACCTTCGCAGCGTCGCCGAAATGGTAGTCGAGGATGAGGTTGCCGGGAACCTCATCGAACAGCTGCGGCGCGTCCGGGGCAAGCGCCGCCTCCACCGAGGTGACGGCGGGCAGGATGTCGATATCCAGCGATATGGCCTCGGCGGCATCGCGCGCCTGCTGCGCCGTGCGGGCCACGACCATCGCCACGGGGTCGCCGACGAAGCGCACCTTATCCGCGGCAAGTGCCTTGCGGACCGGCTTCCTCATCGCGGTCCCGTCCCGGTTCGGCAGGTCCACCTGGCATTTCAGCGCTCCGTAGTTCTGCCCCTCCAGATCATCGGCCGTGTAGACCGCGACGACACCCTTCATCGCTTTCGCAGCTTCGGTATCGATGCCGCGAATGACGCCATGCGCATGCGGGCTTCGGACGAAAGCCGCGTAGAGCTGTCCTTCCAGCGCAAGATCGTCGGTGTAGCGCCCTTGACCGCGGACCAGCGCGGCATCCTCGTTGCGCGGGACAGACTGGCCAATTCCGACGCGGCCGGTCGCGCGATCGACCCGAGACACATGCATATTCATCGCAAGGCACCACTATCGAACAGAAACCGAGGCGCTGGCTCAGGCAGATAGCTGCCTTTGCCTTCGACCTCGCGCGGCGCCACCTCATTGCGAGCGGCGGACCCGACGGCGCACAACCATATGCGTGCCGGATCGAATTGGCGCCTGGGGCTGCGGCATGGCTCCATTGACCGTGTCGGATAGCGCGGCGCGGCGCGACCTGAAGCTTTGCCCTCGCGGAAACGCCAATGACGTAACCAGATACTGCGCCGATCCGACGCACGGTCTGCAATGTTCAACTTCCACAGGACGCTACGCCGGCAGCGATCATGTTCGCGGTTGACGGGCCTGTTCGACGCGGGAGCGCGTTTCGGAGGGCGACCGAAGCCATTTATCGTCCGCATCGACGGACGGCATCGGCTGCGCGTGACGCAAGCAAAATTCTATACGAAAGCGCTTCTACAAATAATGATTTATGTCAAAAGAGGTTTCTATAGAATAAAATTACCACCGTTGATTCCAATGGCCAAATCTGCTTATCAAACGCCGCCGATAAGCCGAGCAAGACAAGAATCGTCGCCAAGGAAAAAGCGGTCCGATGAGCAATTTCTACGAGGAGCAGGTTCTCAGCGTTCATCACTGGACCGATACGCTGTTCAGCTTCACGACGACTCGCGACGCGGCATTCCGCTTCAAGAACGGCCAGTTCACGATGATCGGACTCAAGGTCGACGAGAAGCCGTTGCTGCGGGCCTACAGCGTCGCGAGCACCAACTATGACGAGTGCCTGGAATTCTTCTCGATCAAGGTGCCGAACGGGCCTCTGACGTCGCGACTCCAGAACCTCAAGGTCGGCGATCCTATCGTCGTCGGCAAGAAGGCGACGGGCACGCTCGTCCTCGACAATCTCCGTGACGGCAAGCGCCTTTTCCTGCTTGGCACCGGAACCGGCCTCGCACCCTTCCTCTCGCTGATCCGCGACCCCGAGACCTATGAGCGCTTTGAGAGCGTCGTGCTCGTGCATGGCTGCCGGCAGGTCGCGGAGCTGGCCTATGGCGAGCGGATTCAGAGCCAGTTGCCGCAGGACGAATTCCTCGGCGACATGATCCGCAAACAGCTCGTCTACTATCCAACGGTGACTCGCGAGCCGTTCCGCAATCGCGGACGCATCACCGATTTGCTGACCTCCGGCCAGCTCTTTTCAGATATCGGGCAGCCGGGCTTCGATCCACGCAATGATCGCTTCATGCTCTGCGGCTCGCCGCAATTATTGGCCGATCTGAAGTCGATCTTCACGGCGCATGGCCTGCACGAGGGCAATCACGGGGAGCCGGGCGACTACGTGATCGAAAAGGCTTTTGTCGAGAAGTAGCAGCCATGATCCGGCACATCGTATTTTTCAGCGCCAAGGCTCCGGAGAATATCGAGGCGATTCGCAAAGGCCTGTCGATCCTGACAGGCATCCCTCATGCTCTCAGGCTCGAGATTGCCGAGAATCGGAAGTCGGATCCGCTGAGTTCCGAAGTCGACATCGTCGTTTACGGCGAATTCGCGGATCACGCTGCCCTCGCGGCGTACAAGGCCCACGAGCTCTATGCCGAAGCGATAAGACGGGTGCGGCCCCTGCGTGAGCTGAGGCTTGCCGCGGACTACGTGATCGCCGAGGCGACGACGGAACCGGCGGTCGCCCGCTGAAACGCCGGCCGCGGCGCCCCTTCAAGCTGCGGGTGCCGACGGGGTCGCTGGTCCGATGGTGGGGCCGGTTGCCCGTGACCGAAAGACTTCGATCGCCGTCGCGCGTCGCTACTGGCAGTGAAGGCGCATGCGGCCGCGCCGCAGCGGTGATCCGGCCCCTATGTTAGACGGGGTGGCATCGATTTCTGACGGAAGCGCGCCGCGCCTCCTATGCGGCTGTGCGGTTCAGCAAGCGGCGAAAATGATCCGCCTGCTGATAGAAGCGTTCAGCTTCAACGCGATCGCCTGTCGCTTCACGCTTTCGCGCGGAGCCCATGGCGCGCTCGAAATGCGCCCGAATATCCAAATCCGCCGCTCGCCCTGCCCGATTGCGTATATCGCCAGCAGGCAGCTTGCGGTGTTGGAGGTCCATGGCTTTCTCCTCAGCCCATGATCCGCGCGACGATTTTGCGCAATTCTTCGCGCGAGAGGCCACAAGGTTCGGGCATCCAGCTTGATGAAGCTTTCGGAGGCAATGGCTGCAAGGCCGTGACGGCAACGCGCAATTTCTTATGTTCGTATTGAGTCGTATTTTTCATATGTGTCCAGTGGCGCGCGGCTTGTCCGCGCAGCCTGTAAGGCTGCCGTGCAGAATGCAGGCAGCGTAAGCCGCGAAGCGGCGTTCGATTGTCGAAAGAGTGAAATATCGGGCAACGCGCCTGTCGCGGCGAGGCCAGCCGAATAGCTCGGTCGATAAAACCTTTTAGTGAACCATTGTGGCCGTTTGAAGTTGCCGCAGCTACGTCAGGGGAAATAATTCGCAGGCCTGACAGCTGCACCATGCCGGCACGAACCATGCAGGTTCTTCCCGATGGCAGTCATCGCGCCATCGATCGCCTCGAAAGGGCCGCGCAACACGTCAACCATCCGGGGAAGCTCGTCGACGGTCAGGACGATCCAGAACTGGTCATGAGGATCACGAACGATCGAGCAGACCGAGCGCTCCAGCAGGTCGGTGACGCCCCATCGATTGGATAGATTCGGGCGAACTGTCGTATCCATAACCACCTCCTGCTTCACGATCAGGGAGAAGTCGGTTTCGTCCGTGCGTTACGCTTTGGCTTCGGTTGCATTGCAGCTTCGCCAGCTGCCTTGGCGTCGGCGGCCTCCTTGGCGAGCCGCTGTGCTCGCAATCTCGCCGTTCGCTCGCGAATGGCGATCTGTTCCTTGCGCAACGCGTCAAGAGCGGTTTCAGCCTCGGCGCGACGTTGCGCTGCCAGCGTCGCCCTGCTCTGGGCTCGTAGTCGGGCCTCTTCCGGCGAAATCCTGTTATCCGACATCCGCTAACTCCTTCCTGCCCGCGCGATGCCAAAAGCGCGAGCGTCATTCCCGCGCCGCGCGTTCCTGCAGTGATCGAACGGTTTCGAGCGGGGCGTTCCGGGGCCGCTCGACGCCGACCCTCGACAGTTCAGCCCGTCGCGGGGCATGGCGCACACGCCCCTCTCGGCGGCTCGGCCGGGCGATGCGCTCACGTTCGGCCGCTGGGAGACGCTCCGTATCGGCGAGCCCGGCCGTCTTCTCCACCTGCCGCTCGGCCCAGCGCCGGACCGAGAGCGTATCATCGCCGTTGGGGCGTGTCTTGAAGCGCTCCAACCGCGCCTGTTTGGCAGTGGTCGGGCTGGTCCGGCGATCGGCGACATTCTGCAGATCGAAGCCCAAGCCACAAACCTCGCCTATTATGCCAGCGCAGGCCGCGCCGGACGAGCGGGCCGCTCCACGCGCTTCGGAGCCGGCAGCAATCCTTCACGCTGGGCCTGCTTGCGAGCAGCCTTGCGAGCGCGGCGAATGGCTTCCGCCTTCTCGCGGGTGCGCCGTTCAGACGGCTTCTCGTAGGAGCGGCGCGCCTTCATTTCGCGGAACACGCCTTCGCGTTGCATCTTCTTCTTGAGAACACGGAGCGCCTGATCGACATTGTTGTCGCGGACAAGAACCTGCATTCGAACTTCCCTTCTGGTGAAAACAAAAAAGGGCCGGGTTGATCCCGACCCTCCGTGGCCATCCGTCGCTCAATCGTACGGCGCCGGTACATCCGCGGTCGCCGCATATCTCGATTGCCGCGCCAGACGGCATCTCAGCTCACTCGGCCTGCAGGTTATCCGCAGAGACCTTCCCGGAGCGCTTGTCCTGCACCAGCTCATAGGAGACCTTCTGGCCTTCCCGGAGCGTGCGCAGCCCTGCCCGCTCGACGGCGCTGATATGGACGAAGGCATCCTGCCCGCCATCTTCCGGCTGAATGAAGCCAAAGCCCTTATCGGTGTTGAACCATTTGACTGTGCCGCTGGCCATGCTGACCTCCTGTAAAAGCGACCGCTCACACGCTGCGGAATGCAACGCATGTCTCGATTTGAGCAGGAAGTTCGTCAGCAAAGCGCGATGGTGCGCGGGGCCAATTCGTTCGGCCTAGATCGATTCCCCTAAGATGGTGTTTGGCGAGCGCATTGTCAAATGAGTGCCGATTCGCATCAGTATTCTCGGAACATTATCGGGTGACTGCCCGCTCGGTCGAAAACGAGCCGGCCTCGTGGCGAGAGCGGGGTCGATCCGGACTGCCACTCGCCATCGGAGCCTCCCTGGGCTGGCCGCCTGTGGAGCGGCGGGCACGCCCAGCCCGCACCCTCGAGCAGCAATGAGGCCGAACTGGGTTTGGCCGAACGCCTGCGTTCACCAATGTCAGCCTGGGCAGCTTTGGTCTTCACCAAATGCCAGGGATCAGCCGCCACCGAACCCGCGCAGCGTAGTTCGCATAGCCTGCGAGCTCTGCCTGAAGAACTCGATCCTCCGTGATGGTGCGATAGAGCAGAAACGGCAGGCTGAAAATGGCGACGAGCGCGGCTGCGAGCCACGACCCGAGTGCTGGTCCGCTTGCCAGCAGAATCAGAATTCCGGCGGCATATCCGGGATGGCGGACGAAGGCGTAAGGGCCGGTGGTGACCACGTGGTGACCACGGTCGGTCTGGATGCGAACGACCGAGGAGAAGAAGCGGTTCACGCGCATTGCCCAAAGCGCCAGGGCGTAACCGCCCGCGACCGCGCTCAGGCAAACCGCCTGCAGCCAGCCAGGCACGTCGTCGCTCCAATGGAATCGACCGCGATCGAGCCCGGCAACGACCCAGTGCACGAACAGAACCAGTGAAAAGGCCCGCAGTGCGAACGGCGGCTTGCTGCCGCCAGGCCGCATGCGTTCGCGCAGGAGGTCCGGATCGAGCGCCGCGAATGAAGCGATCACGACGACGGCAATGATTGCCAGATACGCCCAAAAGCCCGGAACGGCGACCGTACCGGCGGCGGCAAACAATGCGATGGCCGCAGCGACCACGAACAAGACGGCCTGGAGATACGCCGAGATTGGCATCCCCAATCATACCATGTCAGAGGAGACGAAATACCGCTGCGCATGATCCGCCCGTCACCGCGGCCCTACCGGCGCATAGGCCAACGCCCGCGTTTCGCGCACTCCTTCAGCCGAAGGAAGGCACGTCGCGGACCGACCGTTCAAGCCACGTCGTGACAATGGCTCGCACGCTGCTCGACATAGCTGCGGCGTGTCTCGGCCGTGTTCGGAAGGCCGGCCTCCGCGAGCCACGCCAGAAACTCGGCTGGCCGAACGGTAACGATTTCCAGCGCCCGGCCTCTTGCGAGCCACGCATTCATGACGGCGACGGCATTCCGATGCCAGGTCTCGTAATCCGAAGGCATCTCGTCACGATCGTGAGCGAGCTCCCAAAGCTGCTGGAAATCCTCCGGCTCGTACCAAGGCATGGCCACGGTGTACGCCTCGATTGTCGGTTACATGGGCTCGCCAGTCGCTGATTACGGGGCTGCAAGCGAGCGCGCGAAATTCTGCGCATCCAGCCCTCTCCCAAATCTACGGCAGAAACCTGCGGAAATCAACAAAAATCAAATATATTCAACAGCTTAATGACAGATAGCGGCGCTTGTTTAGCAACAATGTCAGGTCCGCTCTCTTGAAACAAAATCGCTTCATGGGCATTCTACCTATAATGAGGCAAGAGCGGCAAATGAGTAAGTCTGATGTCGGAGAGCACCGCGAAGGGCAATGATCTCGCGCGAGGCGAGCGCTTGCAGATCATGGTCGATAGCGAGGAACTCGCAGCCCTCGAGGATTTTCGGTTCAATAACCGAATGCCGAGTCGCGCAGCCGCTGTCCGCGAGCTGCTTCGTCGCGGCCTGGCCGCGACGGGGTATCGGCTGGATGAAAAGCGAGGGTCCTCGAGCGAATATGGGGTGACCCGTGGCTATGATGTGAATGGCGCTGACGAAGGCGCCGGCTGACGCTCCTCTCGGCGACATGAGCTGGTCGATCGCCGCCATTCTCAGAAGCTGTCGCCAGCCCCCCTCGTGCGGCGACGGCTAACCACCCGGCCCGAGGAGCGGGAAGCCGGTGATCGATGTCACAAAGACCCCCGGCCATAGCGAAAATCGACGCGTGGCCGCGAAAGGCGCATCGGCGTGACTTTTGTCGCCGGAGGCGCCTGACACCGAACATCCGATAGCTGCGCCGCTCAGGAAAGGCCAACCGCGTTCCTTGCGGTGTTTGCATCCATTCTTGCGCGTCGGGGGAACTGGGGACTGGGCTGGACGGCCCTTTTCGGGCCCTTTCCGTCAGCGGCTGTCAGCGCGACGCGGCGATCAACTTCGACACTTAGACGAACGACAGCCGCCTCGCCGTGGTGTCGCTTGATGTGCGTTGGCCCGCCCTGTCACGCCGAGCGCTTCTTGCGGTCATCCTTGCGCTTGTCCTGCTCGACTGCCGCCTTAGTGGACCGTGCGATCGTCGCTATTGCCAAAGGTGGCTTGCCGGACCGCTCGGATATCGCGCGATCCTGCTCCATAATCGTCGTTCGCGCGGGCTCGTCGCCGTCCAGGCCACCGAGCAAGGATGTGGGCACGCGCCGGTTGGAGGTTCTCGATCCGTCTTCGTAAACGACATCGAACATCGTGAACTCGGTGTCGAGAGCTTTGGATTTTGTACGTTTAGACATTTTCGCCTTCTTGGCCCGCAGCTTGCCGAATGCTCACAGGCCCCTGGAATCCGCCCGCTGCCACTGGAAGTGGTAAGATGCGCGAGCACAGGGCATGCGCCAGGAGATCAACGGACAGCGAGCCTTATTTTTGCGCTGTGACGCAAATGGCCGGGCAGCGGCCGATTGTCCAGTCACCCGATTGAAATTCAATCGATTAGCGGCAGAGAGCGGCGGATCATGCGGGAAATAGTTCGAACTTTCCTGACGCTTCCCATCCGCATTTTTCAGGCTCCGGCTGACGGGAATGAGCAACTGAACCAGTTCATTTTCGCGTTTCCGGCGGTCGCCGTAATCCCTGCTAAGGCCGAAAGACTCTTCAGATTCAAGTTTCGGCATCACTGCCCGGGCCTCAGCACCCCCTCGATTTCAGGCCGAGGGGGGCATCGCGACCCAACGGACGGGTTCGGACCACCGGGGCTCACGTCCATGGGTCAGCTCGGCCTTGTAGAGTCCGTTGATCGCCTCGGCGACAGCGTTGTCATAGCCGTCGCCGACGCACCGCAGATTGCTTCACGCGACCTGTGGCAGGAGCTTGTCTACCGATGCCTTGGCGTCGCCGTAGAACATCCTTGTGTTCTCCTTGTAGAAGAGCGGGTTCTCGATTCCGGAATAGCCGGTGCCCTGGCCGCGCTTGGAGACGAAGACCTGCTTCGCCTTCCAGACCTCGAGGACGGGCATCCCGGCGATCGGCGAGTTCGGGTCCTCCTGCGCGGCGGGATTGACGATGTCGTTGGAGCCGATGACGATCGCGACGTCCGTGTTCGGGAAGTCCTCGTTGATCTCGTCCATTTCCAGCACGATGTCGTAGGGCACCTTCGCCTCGGCCAGCAGCACGTTCATATGGCCGGGCAGGCGACCGGCGACCGGGTGGATCGCGAAGCGCACCTCCTTGCCGGCGGCGCGCAGCTTGCGCGTCAGTTCCGAGACCGATTGCTGGGCCTGCGCCACCGCCATGCCGTAGCCGGGCACGATGATGACGCTGTCGGCTTCGTTCAGCGCGGCCGCGACGCCTTCCACGTCGATCGCGATCTGCTCGCCCTCGATCGCCTCGGCCGGGCCGGTGGTGTTGCCGAAGCCGCCGAGGATGACCGAGACGAAGGAGCGGTTCATCGCCTTGCACATGATGTAGCTGAGGATCGCACCGGACGAGCCGACCAGCGCACCGACGACGATCAAGAGGTCGTTGCCGAGCGTGAAGCCGATCGCCGCGGCCGCCCAGCCCGAATAGCTGTTCAGCATGGACACCACGACCGGCATGTCCGCGCCGCCGATGCCCATGATCAGGTGGTAGCCGATGAAGAAGGCGAGCAGCGTCATCAGGATCAGCGTCCAGATGCCGGCACCCTGCACGTAGAGGATCAGCATCAGCAGCGAGAGAGCCGCTGCGCCGGCGTTCAGCAGATGGCCGCCGGGCAGCTTCTTCGCCTTGCCGTCGACCTTGCCGGCGAGCTTGCCGAAGGCGACGACCGAGCCGGTGAAGGTGACCGCGCCGATGAAGACGCCGAGGAAGACCTCGACCTTCAGAATACTGATCTCGACCCCTGTCTTGTGCGCCAGCACGGCGGCGAAGCCGGTCAGCGCCTCGCGGGCGGCGGGTTCCAGCGCCTGCACATAGCCGAGCTCGATATGCGCGTTGAAGCCGATCAGCACGGCGGCGAGGCCGACGAAGGAGTGCAGCGCCGCCACCAGTTGCGGCATCTCGGTCATCTGCACCTTCATCGCCACCTGCCAGCCGATGGCCGAGGCGATGGCGAACATGACGATGACGAGCCAGAGCTTGCCGCTGCCCGGCCCGAAGACCGTGGCGACCATGGCCAGCGCCATGCCGGCGATGCCGTACCAGACCGCGCGCTTGGCGCTTTCCTGGTTCGACAGGCCGCCGAGCGACAAAATGAACAGGATGGCGGCGGAGATATAGGCCGCGGAAACGATACCGATGCTCATGTCCGAGCCCCCCTCAGGACTTCTGGAACATGGCGAGCATCCGGCGCGTGACCAGGAAGCCGCCTACGACATTGATGGACGCGATCAGGACCGAGATCATCGCCAGGATGGTGACGAGCCAGCCCGAGGAGCCGATCTGCAGGAGCGCGCCCAGCACGATGATGCCGGAGATCGCGTTGGTGACCGCCATCAGCGGCGTGTGCAGCGAGTGCGACACGTTCCAGATCACCTGGAAGCCGACGAAGCAGGCGAGCGCGAAGACGATGAAATGGCTCATGAAGCTCGCCGGCGCATAGGCGCCGACGATCAGCATCACGACCGTGCCGATGCCGAGCAGCATGAGCTGCGAACGGGTCTGCGCCTTGAAGGCGGCGGCCTCCTGCGCCCGCTTTTCCGCCGGCGTCAGCTCCTTGGCCTTCTCCTTCGGCTTCTGGGCGGCGATGGCGGCGATCTTCGGCGGCGGCGGCGGGAAGGTGATGGCGCCCTGGAAGGCGACCGTCGCCCCGCGGATGACGTCGTCTTCCATGTTGTGGGCGAGCTTGCCGTCCTTGCCCGGCGTCAGATCCGTCATCATGTGGCGGATGTTGGTGGCGTAGAGCGTCGAGGACTGCGCCGCCATCCGGCTCGGGAAGTCGGTATAGCCGACGATCGTGACGCCGTTCGGCGTGACGATCTTCTGGTCGGCCTTGGTCAGCTCGCAATTGCCGCCGCGCTCGGCAGCGAGGTCGATGATGACCGAGCCCGGCTTCATCGCCTCGACCATATCAGCGGTCCAGAGCACCGGCGCGTCGCGGCCGGGGATCAGCGCCGTGGTGATGACGATGTCGATCTCGGGGGCGAGCTCGCGGAACTTCTTGAGCTGCGCCTCCCTGAACTCGGGGCTCGACGGCGCGGCATAGCCGCCGCTCGAGGCGCCGTCCTGCTGCGCACCCTTGAAGTCGAGGAAGACGAACTGCGCGCCCATCGACTCGATCTGCTCGGAGACCTCCGGCCGCACGTCGAAGGCGTAGGTGATGGCGCCGAGCGAGGTCGCCGTGCCGATCGCGGCGAGGCCAGCGACGCCAGCGCCCACGACCAGCACCTTGGCCGGCGGCACCTTGCCGGCGGCCGTGATCTGGCCGGTGAAGAAGCGGCCGAAATTATTGCCGGCCTCGATCACGGCGCGGTAGCCGGCGATGTTCGCCATCGAGGACAGGGCGTCCATCTTCTGGGCGCGCGAGATGCGCGGCACCATGTCCATGGCGATGACGTCGGCGCCCGTGCCCTTGCAGAGCTCCAGAAGCTCCTTGTTCTGCGCGGGGTAGAAGAACGAGATCAAGGTCTTGCCGGCCTTCAGGCGCTCCGCTTCCGCCGCCTCGGGCGGCCGCACTTTGGCGATCACGTCGGCCGCGTCCCAGAGCGCGGCGGCGGTCTCGACCACGCTCACGCCGGCAGCGCGATAGGCCTCGTCCGTGAATCCGGCAGCGACACCCGCCCCGGTCTCGATCAGGCAGTCATAGCCGAGTTTCTGGAGCTGCAGCGCGCTCTCGGGCGTCATTGCAACCCGCGCTTCGCCAGCCACAACTTCCTTCGGTGATCCGATCCTCACGGTGCCCCCCACTGGTAAATTGGCGTTGTGATGGATGAACGCCCCATCACAGCCAAACGATTTTTGGTCGCATTCCACCTCCGGCAGATACAGGCGCCGGACCGTGACGGGAACCGCTGCCTTTCACCTGCCAATTCGTCAAGTCGCTGAAGGGTTCGTAGCTGGCTGCAGATTCGCGAGCGTCCGCAAGACTCCGTCCAGCATCGTCCCGTCCTCGTCGGCGAGCGCAGCGCGAACCAAGCGGTTCAGCCAGCCGGCCGCGTCCGGCAGGCTGGTCAACATCGGCACAGCCGCGAGGACGCGATCGAATTTCGATAGACCCCTCGCGTGAGTATCCGAATAACCCTTCACCAAGCGCCTGCTGGCGAGCACTTCGACGGCGAGGTCATAATCCCCGATCAAGAGCTCCTCGGCGCGCTCCAGCCACTCGCGGATGTGCTCCATTTCGCGCTGATGGCGCAGGAGGCTGCGGCGAACCGGGCGCAAGGCCGATATCCCATAGAGCAGCAGGAACCAGGAGACCGTGCCGGTGCGTACGCGCCGTCCACGATCGGTTAGGCGGCCAAGACGGCGCAGCAGGCCGGGTCGCTTTTCCAGGCTGCGGCCGAGGGCAGCGGGCAAGGAGCCCACCACCTCCTCGATGCGCGGATGCATGAACTCGGTCATGTAGAGGATCTGGTCGGGCTTGCGCCCGGTCTCGCGGTCGATCCGGGCGAACCGAGCGGGGCGGGTCTTCAGATCGGCAACCCGGATGACATCGTCATAGCTCATCGCGGCGGCGAGATACTTGGCCGCCGCCGCCGCGAACGCATAGGCCTTTTCAGCGCCACCGGCCGCACGGTCCCGTTCCAGCAATCGCGACAGTTCCGCCAGATATTCGGCTCCATACGCCGTATCCTGGTAATCGACGCAGCGCCTCAAGCCGGCGAAGAGGATCGGGTGCAACTGCTCGGGAAACCCGTCATGGAGCCGGCCGAGCAGTGCATCAAGCTTCGGGGCTCCGACGCTGCGTGGAGGTGGCAGCAGAGTTTTTCCGACAGGTTGCGGCAATTCGATCGATCGTACTGCCGCCCGCTCGGCTGCCGCCGCGAAGGCGCGCAGGCTGGGCTCGACGCCCTTCCCCCCGGCGCGTATCGCCTCCTCGAAGGCGCTGCGCGGAAAGGGGAGTGCAGCCGCGCCCGCCAGCGCGCCGAACAGAGCCGCTGAAATCACGCTGCCATTGCGCTCCGCCAGCGCCTGCATGTCGAACATAACGGAGCGCTGCGCCGCGATGGCGACCGCGGCCGTCACCGTAGCGGGGTCGGCGATTCCGCCGCCCGGCTTCTCCTTTTCCGCCACCGCGAAGGAGCGATGGGTCGAGGCGATCAAGGTGGTCCGCTCCGGCGTGACGAAGCCACGTAGAAGCGAGCGGCCCGCTTCCATGAACTCGGCCGCCATCACCACATCGACATCGCCCGGCGTCGGTGTCAGCGACAGCACCGGCAGGCGCCCCGCGCGCGCCGGCAGCATTTCTATGTAGTAGATCGTCGCGCCGGTCCGCTGGGCGACGCCGGGAACCGAGGTGGATTGCGCGACCCAGCCTTGCCGCTCGGCCAGGTCGACGATCCAGTCGCAGAGCACGCCGCCGCCCTGGCCGCCCATGGCGAGGATCGCGATCGAAATCGGCCGTTCATGCCGCTCGCCGGCTGCGGCGGGGGGAGCGATGTCGGTCATGGCGTTCAACCGAAAACGATGCGGCGGCGATCGCGCCGGCGCTGCAGGAAGCCGATCACAGCGCTCCGAACCCGGGAGAGCAGCCGGTCGCGCAAGGACGGGTTATGGATGATCTCGGCGCGGTAGAAGGAGGGGCAAAGCACCGCGGCCTCGGCTACCTCGCCGCAATTGCCGCAGCCGACGCAGCTATTGTCGATCGACGCCACGGGATCGTCCCTCAGCGGATCGTCCGTTTCCTTGACCGAGAGCGAAGGACAGCCGGACAGGCGGATGCAGGCGTGATCGCCGGTGCAGACATCCTCATCGACCCCGAAGCGCTCCTTGACCATGCGCCGGCCGTCCTTCACCGCGCGATTGAACAGCGGCTTTTCGCGGCGCTGGCGGTTCAACATGCATTCCGAGGAGGCGACGATGACCTTCGGCCCCGGTTCGGTCGAGGTGAGCGCCGCCTTCAAGGTGTCTCGCATCCGGCCGACATCGTAGGTGCGCTCGATCTGGCGCACCCAGCCCGCGCCGATACCCTTCACCGCCTGGACGATGGAATGCTTGGTTGAGCGCGTGTCGTTCGTCGCACGCGACGACAGGATGTCCTGCCCGCCGGTCGCCGCAGAATAGAAGTTGTCGACGATCAGGATGACCTGATCCTGCTTGTTGAACACCGCATTGCCGACGCTCGATGTCAGGCCGTTGTGCCAGAAGCCGCCATCGCCGAGCACCGAGATCGGCTTCTTCCCGGCCGGCACGTTGAAGGCGGAGGCAGAAGCGCCCGCGAGCCCGTATCCCATGGTCGTGCCGCCGAGATTGAACGGCGGCAGGATCGAGAACAGATGGCACCCGATATCGGACGAGATGTGGTGCGGACCGAGCTCCTTCTCGACGAGTTTCATCGCCGCGAAGATCGGTCGCTCCGGGCAGCCGATGCAGAAGCCGGCGGGGCGCGGTGGCACGACCGTTGCCAGTTCCTTGACCTCGGGGGTCATGAGGACCGCATCGGCATTGGGCGGTGGCGCCCGGTTGCCCAGGAGCGGACGGGCATGGGCGGCCAGAAAAGTGTCGATCCCCTTGGTCAGCACGGCCGCCGTATAGTCGCCGCCGAGCGGCAGCACGTCCTTGCCGGCAAGCGTCGCGGATAGCCCGTGCTGGCGCAGCACCATCCCGACGGCTTGTTCCAGATAGGCGGGATGACCTTCCTCGACCATGAGCACGGCACGCTTGCCGGCGCAGAACGCCGCGACTTCGCCGTCAACCAGCGGATAGGTCACGTTCAGCACGTAGAGCGGCACGCTGGTTTCGCCATAGGCGTCGGCGAGGCCGAGATATTGCAGGGCGCGGATCACGGAATTGTACATGCCGCCCTGCAGGATAATGCCGACATCCCCTTGGGCCGATCCGAAGAACTCGTTCAGCCGATGCGTGCGAATATACTCGACGGCGGCGGGCCAGCGCTGCTGCAGCTTCTGCCGGTCCTGGAGCATCGAGGCCGGCGGCAGCACGACGCGGTCGACATCGCGCAGCGGTCGCTCGAGGGCTTCCCGGAGCGTGAAGGCCGGCGCCTTGTTCGCCTTGGCGACGAAATGACCATGGACATGGCAGGCCCTGATCCGCACCTGCAGCATGACCGGCGTATGCGAGGCCTCGGACAGGGCGAAGCCGTCTTCCACGGATTTGACGATGGATTCGAGATTGGGGCGCGGATCCAGCAGCCAGATCTGCGATTTCATCGCAAAGGCGTGGCTGCGCTCCTGCGGGATGGAGGAGCCCTCGCCATAATCCTCGCCGAGAATGATCAGCGCGCCGCCATTGACGCCGCTGGAGGCGAGATTGGTCAGCGCGTCGCTGGCGACATTGGTGCCCGCCGTCGATTTCCACGTCACCGCGCCGCGCAGCGGGTACATCACCGATGCCGAGAGCGTCGCTGCCGCGGCCGCCTCCGAGGCGGACGACTCGAAATGAACGCCGAGCTCGTCGAGAACGTCCTTGGCGTCCGCCAACACATCCATCAGATGCGAGATCGGCGAACCCTGATAGCCGGCGACGTAGGCCACGCCGGATTGCAGCAAGGCCTTGGTCAGCGCGAGGATACCTTCGCCGCGGAAGATTTCTCCTTCCGTCAGGCGCAGATCCTGCACTTCCTTCGCGAAGGACCGTTCGGCCATGGCGCACCCCTCATCGCGCGACTGAAATTTATATGCACATTCATCTAATAAGCATCGCCGGCTGTCAATTGGCCCATTTGCAAGCAAAGAAAGACCTAACTTCGGCGTTCGCAATCAAAACACGGAGGAGATCTCCGGCGAGCAAGCTGCCCGCCAAGGCGCTGTATCCGCCATTGTCGCGCGATTTGTCGAATTTATTTGCATTATCATATTTATCGGCGACAATCGCCCGGTGGCCTGCATGCTGTCGGCCGCGAGACAGAAAAAAGGGGATGCTGACATGAACGCTTCGGCGCTGATCTCGGGCGTCGCCACGGCCATCGCGTCGGGCGCCATATCTGTGGTGGATCTCACCGCGCCGCTCGGGCCGGACACGCCGGTGCTCTATCTGCCGCCCCAGTTCGGCAAGAACACGCCGCGTTTCAAGATGCACGAGATCTCGGCCTATGACGGCAACGGTCCCTGGTGGGCCTGGGGCTGGATGGAGCTGGGCGAGCATACCGGCACACATTTCGACGCGCCCAGTCACTGGATCTCCGGCAAGGACCGGCCAGACAACACGACCGACAAGCTGCCGCCGCGCGATTTCGTGGCCCCCGCCGTGGTGATCGATTGCAGCCGCGCCGTTGCGGAAGATCCCGACTTCCTGCTGACGGCCGCAGGCGTGCGGGCCTGGGAAGCCGAGCATGGCGAGATCGAGCCCGGTTCCTGGGTGCTGATGCGCTCGGATTGGCACCACCGCAACACGAATGCCCAGGCGTTCCTCAATGCGGACGAAAACGGCCCGCATTCGCCCGGTCCGAGCGTCGACTGCATCGAATATCTCCTGTCGCGGGGTGCGATCGGCTTCGGCAGCGAATGCGTGGGCACCGATGCTGGTGGTGCCGCCGCTTTCGAGCCGCCCTTCCCGGCGCATGCGCTAATGCTTGGCCAGGGCAAATACGGGCTCGCCAGCCTCTGTCATCTCGACAAGCTGCCGCCGAAGGGCGCGCTCCTGCTGGTAGCGCCTTTGAAGATCGTCGGCGGATCAGGTAGCCCGGTGCGCGTTCTGGCGCTGACCCCGGCGGGCTGAGTGCCGGGGTTGCCTGCGCCGGAAACTCCGGTACCTATGCCGTCAAGCTTGAGCATGCGGACCCGATTTCTTGGCCAGTGACGTCAAACGCAAGAACGCTTCGCGGCCCGCTACCCGGCGGGCCGTCCCGGGCGACGCGACCCGGCACCGTCCTCCGACCATCGGGGAATTCGGGTTGGAGAATTTCGCGCCCTATCTGATCAATCGCACCGCGATGCTGTGGAATGCGCGCATGCTCCAGGCCGTCCGCGGGTTCGGCCTCACGACCACGAAGATGCGCGCGCTCGCGGTCCTGAGCATCTACCCCTCGCTGACGGTCAACGAACTCGCCCAGCATGCCGCGACCGAGCAATCGACCATGAGTCGCACGCTCGACGCGCTGGAGAGGCAGGGCTTCGTCAGCCGCCAGATTCATGAACAGGACGGGCGCGTGCGCAGCATCGCCATTACCGCCGCCGGAGCTGCCTTCTTCCAGCAGTTCTGGCCGACGATGCTGGCCATGCATGCGGACCTGATGGACGGTGTCGACGAGACGGAGTTCGCGGCCTTTGCCGCGACCCTGCACAAGCTCCTCGCCAACCTCGCCCGCTGACAATCAGCCGGGGCGCCAGCGAATCTGTTGCCCGATACCCAAGGCCTGCGCCTTGCGAAGGGCGCAAACGGCCGCCGCCATGTCCTCGATGGCCATGCCGAGGGATTTGAAGGCCGTCAGCGCTTCGGGGCCGGACCGGCCCGCCCGGGAACCGACCAGAACCTCGCCGATCTCGGCGCGGACGTGATCCTCGCCGATCACCCCTTCTCGCATCGGCAGCAGCAATTCCCCACACTCGACCATCGCCTGCGCCCGCGAATCCACAAAGAACTCCGCTGACGAGACGATGTCCGAGCCGAGCTCACGCGCCTGGGGCGAACTCGCGCCGACGGCGTTGACGTGGCAACCGGCCTTGAGCCAATCGAGCCGCAGCAGGGGCTCGCGGGCGCCCGTGACCGTGCAGATGATGTCCGCTTCGACGACGGCACTTTCGATGCTCGAGGCCAGGCGGCACCCGGTTTCCTCGGCCAGTTTCTCGGCCTGCTGGGGAGAGCGGGCGCAGATGACGATCTCGGCCTGCGGCAGGACGAAGCGCAGGGCTTCGATATGGGAACGAGCCTGCGTTCCGCTTCCGAGGATCGCGATCCTCAGAGCGTCCGGGCGTGCCAGGGCCAGCGTCGCGACCGCGCTGGTGGCCGCCGTCCGCAAGGCCGTGACAGCGGTCGCGTCGACGAGCGCCAGCGGTTCGCCCGTCGTTCCGTCATGAAGCAGGATGGCGCCCTGATGACTGTCGAGGCCGCGTGCGCGGTTGCCCGACGCGACCAGCACGTCCTTCAGGCACCAGATCGGCGCGTCACCGCCCTGAAACGCCGGCATCAGCCCCATCAGCGGCCCGTCCGTCCCCGGCTTGAGCTGGAAGCGCGGAAACTGCTCGCAGTCTCCGCGCGCGAAGGTTTGCAGCGCCTCGCGCACCGCCTCGATGCAATCCTCCATCGTGAGCGCGGCGCGAACGTCCATTCCATCGAGGATCAGCACCGTCAGAGCCCCGCCTGCTTGTCCTGCCAGCGCGCCTGAGCGATCGCGAAGGACGGCGCGGCCACGGCGAGCGTGCGGAAGGGAATCCCGCCCGGATGCGCCAAACCGATCGGCAGATCCTGGAGCCGGGCGCCTCCCGCGGCTGCGGCCATGACCTCGCCGAGCATGGCGGTCAGTGCGATACCGCGCCCATTGCAGCCGATGCCGCCGAGGAAACCCGGACCAAATTCGTAGAGATGCGGCAGGAAATCGGTCGTCATCGCTGCGGTGCCGCGCCAGACGAAAGCGGCCTCGGGCCTTTCCGGCAGGGCGAGCTCACGCTGGAGGCGCGCGACGATCATGCGCGCCATGCGCTCTTCGGCCCGGACCGGCAGCATCGCCATGCCGCCGCTGATCAGGCGATTATCCCGGTCGAGCCGGTAAGTCAGCAGGTTCGCACGCGTATCGGCCACGGGATTCCGGCGGGGCGAAATCCTGCGGACGGTCGCCTCGTCGAGCGGCTGCGTAGCAACCTGATAGACCGTGAGCGGCACGGTCGACCGGCCGAGACGGCGCGCCGCGCCCTGCTCGAAGGCGTTGGTGCAGAGCAGGACCTGTCCGACTTGAACCTTGCGCTCGCCGCAGACGAGGCGCCAACCGCTTCCCGAACGCTCGACGCTGTCCACTGGACAGCCCTCATGGATTTGCCCCCCGGCGGCGATCGCCGCGCCAGCGAGGCCATAGGCATAATTCAGGGGATGGAGCATGCCGCCGCTCGCGTCGAACAGGGCTCCGGCGCAATGCTGCAGGCCGGAACGGCTGCGCGCTCTCGCCTCGTCCAGCATGACGACCGGCCTGCCGAGATCCTGCCAGGCTTCGGCTCGGCGCGAGAGCACCTCCGCCATCGCCGGCGAATGGGCGACTTGCATCCAGCCGACCTGTTCGGCGTCGCAAGCTATGTCATGGTCTCGGATCGTCGCGAAAACCCGTTCGGCTCCGGCGCCGATCATGGCGAGGAGGCGCTCTCCGCGCTCGCGTCCGAGCCGCGCGATGACGGCGGCCGGGTCGGCCTTGGCGAAGTTCGGGACAACGAATCCGGCGTTCAGGCCGCTGGCCCCCGAGCCGATTGCGTCGGCCTCCAGCACGACCACCCTGGCACCTGTCCGGCCAAGATGCAGCGCCGCGGTCAGGCCGGTAAAACCGGCACCGATGATAGCGATATCCGCAGTGATATCGGCCCGGAGCGGGCTCAACTGCGGTCGCGGTGCAGCCGTGCTCCACCAGACCGTCCTTCGGTATTGTGGCGTCCCCGGCTCGTATCGCCTCGCTGGCGTCATCGCGTCGTGAACTCCGGCAGATCGAAGGCGGCGACAGGGGGGACCTCCCCCGTCCAGGGTGCGATCTCGACGAGGCAGCTTTGCGCGCTGCAGCCCTGGGACAAGGTCGAGGCCGGCTCGTCAAGCGTCAGCACATTCGGGTTGCCGTGCCGGTCGAGACCCGTCGCGGGATCGGGGTCGTACCAGGCACCGGTAGACAGGCGCGCGACGCCCGGCATGATCTCGTCGCTCAGGATCGCCCCGGCCAGGCAGCGGCCGCGATCGTTGAAAAGCTCGACGATTTGCCCCTCGGCTATGCCGCGGGCACCAGCGTCGGCCGGGTTCAGATAGACGGGCTCGCGCCCGGCGATCTTGCCGGCGCGGCTATGGGGGCTCGCATCGAGCTGGCTGTGCAGCCGCCGCGCCGGCTGATCGGTTAGCAGATGCAAAGGAAAGCGCTGTGCCTTCTCGGCACCAAGCCACTCGGTGGGTTCCCGCCAAACGGCGTGGCCCGGACAATCGGGCAATGCGAAGCCGGCAACCCGCTGCGAGTGGATCTCGATGCGGCCGGACGGCGTTCCCAGCGGATTGCGCTCGGGATCGGCAACAAAGGCCGCGAGCATCGTCGCAGGGCGATCATGTGCCGTCAGATCGACGAGCCCCTTTCGCCAGAAGCTCTCGAAATCGGGCAGCGTGATGTTGCGCGCCTGGTTGATCTTGCGGCTTTCCTCATAGAGGCGACGCAGCCAACCCATCGTGTCGAGGCTTTCGGTGAAGGTTTCGGCGCAACCCAGCCGGGCGGAGAGCGCCGCGAAGATATCGTAATCGTCGCGGGCTTCGTTCTCGGGAGGCATGGCGCGCTTCATCGCCACAAGGAAGGCTTCCAGCGTCGCGGAGCCGATATCGTCACGCTCGAGTGTCGTCGTAGCGGGCAGGACAATGTCGGCGCGCTTGGCCGTCGCGGTCCAGTATTGCTCGTTGACCACGATCGTCTCCGGCTTTTGCCAGGCCCGCCTCAGGCGGTTGAGATCCTGATGGTGGTGGAAGGGATTGCCTCCCGCCCAGTAGATCAGGCGGATGTCGGGATAGGCGAAGGTCCCACCGTCATAGGTGAAGGGTTCGCCCGGCCCGAGCAGCATGTCGGCGATCCGTGCGACGGGAATGAAGTCGGGGATGCCGGGGCGTCCTTGCGAGAGTGTCGGCCCCTTCACCCTGGCATGTGCGCTGCCCACCAGATTGGCGGCGCCGTAGCCGAGGCCGAAGCCGCCGCCTGGGCGACCGATCTGCCCGAGCATGGCTGCCAGCGAGATCACCGCCCAGAACGGCTGCTCGCCATGGCTGGCGCGCTGCATCGACCAGGAGACATTGAGCATGGTACGCGACGCGGCCATGCGCCGCGCCAGCGCGCCGATCGTCGCGGCCGGCACGCCACTGATCGCCTGCGCCCATTCGGGAGTCTTGGCGATGCCGTCGGATACCCCGTTGAGATAGGCCGCAAAGGCGCTGAAGCCGACGCAATAGCGATCGAGGAAGTCGTGATCGACGAGGCCCTCCGAGAGCAGGACGAAGCCGAGCGCGAGCATCACGGCCGTGTCGGTATTCGGCCTGCACGGGAGCCATTCGGCTCCCGCGCGCGCTGCGCCGATATTGTCGCGGACGGGGCCGATATTGACGAATTGCACTCCGGCCTCCCGCATCATGGCGAGGCCCTGCGCCACGCCGTGGAGCCCGACGCCGCCGGCGTTCATCTGAGCGTTCTTCACCGGCACCCCGCCGAAGGTGACGAATAGCTCGGTATGCTCAGCCATCACCTCCCAGGAGGTGTGGCTCGCCATGAGCTCGTCCATGCTGGCGACGATGTGTGGCAGCACCACATTGGCGGCGCCGAGGCTGTAGGAATCGACGTGCCGGACATAGCCGCCGACTGCGTTGAGGAAGCGGTGCACCTGGCTCTGCGCATGGTGGAAACGCCCCGCGCTCGACCAGCCATAGGAACCGCCGAAGATCGCGCTGTTGCCGAAACGCTTGCAGACACGCTCGATTTCGCAGGCGACGAGGTCGAGCGCCTCGTCCCAGGGTACCTCGACGAAAGCATCCTGCCCGCGTCGCTCCGGTGACGCGCCAGGTCCATCGCGCAGCCAGCTTTCGCGGATCGCTGGCCGCCGCACCCGCAGGCGCTTCAACGCGGGATCGAGCTGGTGCAGGCCGATCGGGTTCGGGTCGGGATCGCGCCGGAACGGAGCGACGGCGGGATCGGTCCCGGTCCGCGGCTCGACCTCGTAGAGCCCCCAATGCGACAGCGTGTAGTTCGTCATGGCCTTCTCAGCCGGTCGGCCCGGGCCGCGAGCGCGGCCCGGGCCCGTCCGGAACCTAGCCCCCTATGTGTCAGCCATCGATCTGCTTGAACAGCTTCTGCATGTCTTCGGTCGAGAAGCTGCGGTCGATGACGAGATTGGAGCCGTCGACACGCCAGGCCAGGGCCGGACCGCTGACGTCGCCGTTAGCGTCGAACTCGACCGGGCCGGTCGCCCCGAGATATTTGATCGGCGCGCCCTTCGCGATCAGCGCGAGCGCCTTCTTGAACTCGGCAGGACCGGTCGAGACCGTTTCTCCCCCCGCCGCATGGCTCTTGCGGATCGCGTCGCGGATGGCGGTTCCCGAGAGGTCGGGGGCGATGTTCATCGCGAGGCCCAGCACCATCACGGCGTCGTAGATATTGTAGATGCCCGGGCCAGCCGCGCTCGCCTTGAACTCGGCCTCGAAGGCTTCCTTGAAGACGTTGACGGAAGGTCCAGCCGCCGAGGCATTGTCCGTGCCGAACGCCTTGGCGAGGTATTTCTCGCCGACCGCCTTGACGAAGTCCGGGCTGCGCAGGGCGTTGTTCAGGATCAGGTTCTGCGTGCCGCCGAGCGATATCCATTCGCGCGCGATCGTTGCGCCATCCTGCGGGAAGGCGACGAGGAACATCGCATCCGGCTTCTCGGCAAGCGCGGAGGCGACCTCGGCGCGGTAGGAGGCCTGGTTCTCGTTGAAGCCGACGGTCTTGACGACCTTGCCGCCGAACGCCTCGGTCGCGCGCGTGAAATCCTTGACCAGGCTCGTGCCATAGTCGGTGTTGACGTAGATCATCGCGATGCGCTTCCAGCCGCGCTCGGCCGCGATTTTCGCCGGCGGGTAGGCGAGGTTCTTCACGGTCGGAAAGGTTCGGAAGAAGAAGCCGCCGGTCTTCCCTTCCTGTGCCATCGTCGTGAGGATCGGTGCGGACGAGCAGCAGGCGATCTGCGGAATCTTGGACGGCGCCGCAACCGAGGTCAGGACGGGAATGGTGACGCCACTGGAGATCGCCGCGGTCAGCGCCGCGACCCGCTCGACCTCCACGAGGAACTTGGCGGCGTCGACGCCGACATTGGGCTGCCCCTGATCGTCCCGCAGCACGAGCTGCACCTGGCATCCCTTGACGCCGCCGCCGGCATTGATGTGCTGCACGGCGAGTTGAGCGCTGTTGGCGATGTTCTTGCCGACAGCTCCCATCGATCCTGTCAGCGACAGGACGCCGCCGATCTTGACCGGGCAGGACACGCTCTGAGCCAGAACCTGCGACGGCGCCAGCGCTGACCCGGCAGCACCCACCGCGCAGGCGAGCAGCAGGCTCCTGATTATGCTCGACATGGCTTTCCCCTCTTTTATGCCTTGGTCGAAACGGTTTCCCGACGGCCCTCCGGACGCGTCGGGCTGCCCGCGATGATCTCGCATCATTTGATCATAAGAGCACACAAACGCCATGCGGTAAAGCGCCCGCCACGCGCCCTCTGGAAGTGTGGTATCGGTCTGATATTTATGCGGTTTTATGTACAAGAGTCGCCGTTCGACTTTGGCTTTCATCTCTAATTCGAACGCCACGAAGCGAGCCTTCACGCGCTCGGGAGCCAAGCGACGGCTTGTCCCGGCTTGGCTAGCGTCCTATGCTACAAATCGAAGCATCGTTTGATCAAAAAGTGATCTGGAATGGCCATCGATTTCCTTGAGCCGGTCTCGTCGCGCTCGACGATCCAGGACGGAGTCTACAGGCAGCTGCGGCATGCGCTGATGTCCGGACATTTCGAACCCGGGCAGACGCTGACGATCGCCTTTCTGGCGGAGACGTTCCAGACGAGCCACATGCCGGTGCGCGAAGCGCTGCGCCGCCTGACCGCGGAGAATGCGCTCGTCGTGGTCGCCAATGGATCGGCCAAGGTGCCGACCGTCAGTCTTGCTGGCCTGAACGATCTGTGCCTGACGCGCATCGCGCTCGAAACGCTTGCAGCGAAGCTCGCCACCGAGCGCAGCACGGCCGAAGACCGCAAGCGCTTCGCCGCGCTGATGCTGGAGCATGAGGCGGCCACGGCCGAGCGCAACCTCGCCAAGATGCTCGGCCGGAACCAGGAATTCCACTTCGCCGTCTACGACAGCTGCGGCTCGCCCGTGGTGGTGCAGTTCATCCAGACGCTCTGGCTGCGCTTCGGCCCCTATATGCGCATGCTGTCGAACTATATCGAGCCTCTGCTCGTATCGGACAGCTACAGGCCGAGTTCCCATCACCGCGACCTCGTGGCGGCGATCGAGGCCGGCGATGCACGCGCCGCCGCCAAGGCGGTGAAGGGCGACATCGAGACGACACAGGATCTCCTGCGCCGGCTGTGTCGCGACGAAGTCGAGAATTCACCGCCGAAGCGCAGGAAAGGAAGCTGAGCCGCGATCGCGTCGCGGCTGGCCTCGATCAGGCAGCGTGACGCGACGTCGTGCTTCGTTCGCCGATCAGGCCGCGCGGGCGCAGCAGCAGCGTCAGCACGAGGATGAGGCCGATGACCAGGGACTGGAGCGCTCCGCCATAGGCCTGATATTGCGCGGGAACCAACTGGGCTGTCGCGGCGCCGATCAGGGTCCACAGCGCCCAGACCAGGATCGCCCCCAGGATCGCGCCCTTGTTGTTGCCGCTCCCGCCGATGATGAGCATCGTCCAGATCTGGAAGGTCAGGATCGGCATGAAGTCGGAGGGGCTGACGAAGCCGACGAAGCCGACATAGAGCGCGCCGCCGAGCCCCATCAGCATCGACCCCAGCACGAAGGCCTGGAGCCGGAACAGGCTGACATCCTTGCCGAGCGTCTGCGCGGCGATCTCGTCCTCGCGGATGGCCTTCAGCACGCGCCCCCAAGGCGACGCGACGATCCTCTGCAGGCCACCATAGACCAGCGCGACGATCGCCAGAACGAGCCCGAGATAGCAGAGATTGTTGACGATGGGCGAGCCGGACAGGCCGCGGGCGGGGTTGGGGATCGGGTCTGACGCAGTTCTGCTGACGCTTTGGGTCATTGCGCGCCGATCAGACGGGCTTGGAGAAGATCGATCTTGCCGCGGCCGTACATTTGGCGTTTGACGAGCTTGAGCCGGGTGATCTGGCCCTCGGTTTGACCGTTCGACCAGGCA
>NZ_JBFTIC010000006.1:0-374757 GCF_056394545.1 Allobosea sp. 10N428
CTCTTTCTGTCTTCAATTTTCAAACAGCAGGGCTTCAACAAAACCGACAGAACTTCACCCGGCGAACCGGCCTCAGCCCCAGCGTCCTTAGGAAGCGCAGAAGAGGCGCCGCTCAGCGGCGGCGCCGTCTCGATGGGTGGCTTATAGGCGGAACTCGTTTTGCCTGTCAACACGTCTCGATCACGATTCTCGGATTTCTGCTTCTGCGCACATGACGGGCGCTCGCCGCGGCCCGGCCGCTGCAGGGTTTTCACCCGGCCCGGGCTGACGGCACCCGAGATCGACCCGCCGGATAGAGCGGTGAATGGCGGCTCACCACCGCAGTAATCTGGGAAAAGTCAGCGCTCCCAGAACCGTCACCGCCGCGATCGCGATCGTATACCACGTCGCCAGGAACGGGGCGGCGTCATCCGGGCAGTGCAGACTATAGGCGACGGTGGCGAGACCGGCCGAAGCCAGGCCGGCGCAGGCTCCGGTGAGCGCGCCATCCACAGGCGCTCCGCGGCGCGCCACCCCGAACAGCACGATGAGCGGCACGAGCGCATAGAGCGGAACTGCGATGAGGCAGGCGCGCCAGTAGCGCCCGAAGATCAGCGCGCTCCATTGCTCGGCGGGCGCCTGCGCCAATGTGAACAGGGCGAAGGCAATCGTGAGCAGAATCGGCAGGGCGATCAGCGGCAGATCCCGGCCTGGCCTCAGGCCGGGGCGAAGGCTGCGCTGGAACAGCGTGAGCGCAATGCTCGCGACGCTGGCGCCGAGCAATACCTTGGCGATCACGGGACCCGAGAACCAGGCGCGGGCGAAATCCGGCCGCAAGCCGAGCGTGAGCACGACAAGCAGGGCCGTAGCCGCCAGCGCCGCCACCGCGCCGAACCAGACGGCGCGGCGCAGCCAAGCCGTATCCACCGGCCGGTGGCTCGCGGTCATCAGTGAAATCAGGTCGTCGGTCTGCATGTCATTCCGTTCCGCTCGGACAGAAGTTCGCCCCGGGCCACCGAAAGGTTACGCGCGTGCGGCATTGCGAGGAGATCACCCCGGCCTCTCCCCGCGCCGCGAGAGAAACCTGGCCATCGCTTGCAGGCCGCGATGGATCGCGACCTTGGCGGCGGTCTCGGTCATGCCCGCCGCGCGCGCTGCCTCGGCCACCGTCGCGCCCTGGAGCTTGACCCGGTCGATCAGGCCGCGCGTGCGCCGCGGCAGCGCCGCCATGGCGCGATCGAGATCGAGCCGCACTTCCGAGGCGGCGCCTTCGGGCGGGCCGGCAAGCTGATGAGCCTCGTCGTCGAGTGGCAGGTTGCCCGCATGGCGCCCCGTTCGGCGCAGATGGTCGACGAGCTTGTAGCGGGCGATGGCATGCGCCCAGGCCGTCACCGGGCTCGCCGGATCATAGGTGTGCTGCGAGAGATGGAGTGCCAGCAAGGTCTCCTGCAGCACGTCTTCGGCCTCGCTGGCCTCCGCGCGCCCGGCACGGGCCAACATCTGGTGCAGATAGCTGCGCAGCCGCGCGCTGATCGTATCGAGGAAGAAGCGGTAGGCGGCAGTGTTGCCGGCAAGGGCGGCGAGGAAAACGGGCCGGAGCTGTTTTTCGAGTTCGTCGAGCGACAAGGCTGCCACGTCTTCCCGGGAGGCCGCGAGGTCCGGCCGGCTTATTCCGTCGCATGCGGATGAACGCCTCACAAGGCCGTGACCGGCCGATGAAGTGGCTCAGGCGGCCCGATACGCTCGCATCTCGGTCGGAGCGCGGACGTCCGGCACGCGCGGGAAATCCGAGATGGTGCCTTCAATTCGCCTGGCCTTGCCCATCGTCTTCACGCTTCTGGCCGGCTCGTCCCCCGGGCCGCAGCCACTTGATGGCCAGCGCGGCGGGGATGCCTGCCCGGCGGCCGACGGCTGCCAGGTCGCGAGCGGCCATTACCGCATCGTCCTGCCGCCCGGCAGCGAGGCGCCGCCGACCGGTGCCATCATGTATTTCCATGGCTATCAGGGCTCGGCGGAGGAGACGATCGCCGATCCCGGCCTCGTCGCGGTCGCGCAGCGGCTCGGCGTCGCGCTGATTGCACCGGACGGCGCAGGCCGCTCCTGGTCGTATCCCGGCTCGCCCGCGCATAACCGCGACGAATTTGCCTTCGTCGGGCAGGTTCTCGACGATGCGGTGCCGCGCTTCGGCATCGATCCCCATCGCATCATGGCGAGCGGCTTCTCGCAGGGCGGCTCGATGGTCTGGTACCTCGCCTGCCGGATGCCCACGCGCTTTTCAGCCTTCGCCCCGATCGCCGGCGCCTTCTGGGAACCGCTCCCCGCGAGCTGCGAAAGCCCGCGACCGCCGTTGATCCATGTCCACGGAACGAGCGATGCCACCGTGCCTATGGCCGGGCGCGCGCTGCGGCAGGGTTACAGGCAGGGCGATCTCTTCAAGAGCCTCGCCATCCTCGCGCCGGCCGGCTGTACGGCAGCATGGCCTGATGCCGCCCGTGCCGGTGCCACCGGAAGCGCCCTCGCCTGCCTGCTTGCGAGCGGCTGCGGCAGCTCGGCACGGCTCGAACTCTGCCTGCATGGCGGCGGCCATATCGCCGATGCGGCCTGGGTCGAGCGGGCCTGGCGCCTGACGATGCCAGCGGGGCGAGCGCCCCTCGCCTCCGGCTCCAGGCTCACGTCTCCGTGATCATGTAACCAAGACGCTCCTCTGCGCGATCTCTCTTGCAGCGCCGCCAAGGCGCCGAGCCGGAGACGACCATGCGCCCTGTAGGGATATCGACCGCGCCGGGGGGAACTGTCCCGAGCGAATTCGTAACGGGCGCCGATCTCCTGGCCGGCCGGCTGGCCGCGGCCGGCGCGACCCACGCCTTCGGCATTCCCGGCGGCGAGGTGCTGGCTCTGGTCGATGCGCTCGAACGCGCGGGCATCCATTTCATGCTCGCCCGGCACGAGAACGCTGCCGGCTTCATGGCCGAGGGGCTCTGGCATGCGACCGGCGCCCTGCCCGTTTTGGTGGCGACGCTTGGGCCCGGCGTCGCCAATGCGGTCAATGTCGTCGCCAACGCGCAGCAGGAGCGGGTCCCCCTGATCTTCGTGACCGGCTGCGTCGATCAGGCGCTCGCTGAGAGCTATACCCATCAGGTTTTCGACCATCAGGCCGTGCTGCGTCCACTGGTCAAGGCAAGCTTCCGCGCCGCCCCCGGAACCGAGGATCTGGTTGCGGCGAAGGCCGTCGCCCTCGCCCGGCGCGGCCGGCCGGGACCGGTCCATATCGATCTGCCGATCGCCGTAGCGGAGGCCCGCACGCCGCCACGCAGTGCGCCTGCCATACCACCTGTCACGCCCTTGATCCCCGCCGATCTCCGGCCCGCGCGAGAGCTGATCGCTGGAGCGCAACGACCGCTGGTTATCGCCGGTCTCGACCTCGTCATCCAGAACGGCGCAGCCGCGCTCGACCGCTTCCTGACCCGCACCGGAGCGCCGCTGCTCACCACCTACAAAGCCAAGGGGCTGGTGCCGGAGGATGACGCGCGCGTCATCGGCGGCATCGGCCTCTCGCCCAAGGCCGATGCGATCGTCCGCCCCTTGATTGAAGCCGCCGATCTGATCGTGCTCGCCGGCTACGATCCGATCGAGATGCGCCAGGGCTGGCGCCAGCCCTGGCCAACCGACAAGCAGGTCGTCGATATCGTGGCCGAGCCCGTTCAGCACGGCATGCATCACTCCAGTCTGCTACTCGAAGGCGATGTCGGCGCGATCCTGACGCGGCTGACCGAGGGGCTCGAAGCGAAGACCGCCTGGCCGGGCGGCGAGCCGGCCACCATTCGCCAGGCCTTCCGGACCGCCTTTGCCGCACCCGCCGGGTGGGGTCCGCACGCCGTCTTCGAAACGCTGCGCCGCATCGCACCGGCCGGAACGGTCGCGACCGCCGATTCCGGCGCGCACCGTATCCTGCTCAGCCAGATCTGGAGCTGCGACGGGCCGCGCCGCCTGCTGCAGTCGAGCGGGCTCTGCACCATGGGCTGCGCCCTGCCGCTGGCGACGGGCGCCGCACTCGGCACCGGTCGCCCGACCCTCTGCTTCGTCGGCGATGCCGGCCTCGAAATGGTCCTGGGCGAGTTGGCGACGCTGCGCGATCTCGGCCTGTCGGTGATCGTCGTCGCACTTGTCGACCAGGCGCTCGGGCTGATCGCGCTGAAGCAACGCCAGCTCGGCCTGCCGCGGGCCGGGGTCGATATCGGCGCAACCGATTTCGCCGCCGTCGCGCGGGCAATGGGCGGTCACGGCGCAACGATCGAAGATCGCGAAACCCTCGCGCGCGAAGCCGAAGCCGCGTTCCGGCGCGAGGGCTTCACGCTGCTCGCCTGCCGGATCGATGCCGAGAGCTATGAGGGGGCCTTCTGATGCCCGCGCTGGCGCCCATGACAAAGAAGCGACCGCGCGACGAGCGGCTCGACCTCTTCCGCGGCCTGACGATGTTGATCATCTTCGTCGCGCATCTGCCGGCGAACAGCTGGAACGCCTGGATCCCCGCGCGTTTCGGCTTCTCCTCGGGCGCCGAGCTCTTCGTCTTCTGCTCCGGCATCGCCAGCGCACTCGCTTTCGGCAGCGTCTTCAAGCGGCGCGGCCTGTGGCTGGGCACCGCGCGCATCGCCTACCGGATCTGGCAGGTCTACTGGGCGCAGATCGGCCTGATCCTGGCGCTGATCGCGCTTGCGGCGGCCCTGGATCGCGTTTTCGGCCTGGCCGTGCTGGCGCAGCAGTTCCCGCAATTGCTCGGCGATCCCGCGCGTGCGCTTCTTGGCCTCGCGACGCTGACCTGGCAGCCGGATTACCTCGACATCCTGCCGATGTATCTCGTCATCCTGGCGCTCGTGCCGATGATGATGCTCGCACACCGCCTCCACGCCACCCTGCCGTTCCTGCTCACCGCAGCGCTCTATGCGGCGGTCTGGTCCACAGGCTTCAACCTTCCCGGCAATCCCTGGAGCGGCGCCGGCTGGTTCCTCAATCCCTTCGCCTGGCAGCTCATCTTCTTCATCGGCTTCTTCATCGCCATGAAATGGCTGCCCTTGCCGCCGCTCGGCGATCGACGGCTGATGATCGCGGCGGCGCTCTTCATCCTGCTTTCGGTGCCGCTCTCCTTCTGGGGCATCCTCGAGCATTGGCCGCTGGCGCAGGCAGCCCGCGAACTCATCATCCCCGCCAGCGAAAAGACCGACCTGCACATTCTGCGCGTGCTGCATTTCGTGGCGCTCGCCTATCTCGTGCTCAGCCTCGTCGAGCCCTGGCGCGAGCGGCTCGACAGCGGCATGGGCCATCTCCTCATCCTGATCGGCCGGCAGTCGCTGGCCTGCTTCCTGGCGAGCGTCGTCCTGGCGCGGCTCCTCGGCGTCGTCGCCGATACGGCCGGCCGCAGCGAACCCCTGGTGGCGCTGCTCAATCTCGCCGGCTTCATGCTCATTCTCGCCACCGCGCTCGCGGTCGGCTGGTTCAAAAGCGCGCCCTGGGCCGGCCCGGCAGCGAGCTTCGCTCCGGGGCCGACAAGCGCCTCTACCGCTGGCGCCCCGCCGACAACACGGGTCCGTGAAGCGAGTTGAACGCCGTTTGATCGGCGCGCTGCGAACTCCCTGAAGAACGCCCCTCGCGGGGCGCCGCAATGGAGCAGCCAATGTCCTACACCACGCATCACGACCTCTCCGGCGACCCCATCAGCGTCGCCAGCGACGGCGCTCGTGCCGCCTGGAACGATACCCTCGAAGCGCTCATGGCCCATGCCGCCTCGACGCCCGAGCATCTCGCCCGGACTCTGGCCGCCGACCCCGATTTCGCACTCGCCCACGCCGCCAAAGGGTTGATGCTGCTCTCGCTGGCCCGCGCCGAGCTGGTGCCTCCGGCACGTGATTGCCTCGCAAGAGCGCGGGCGGCGACACGCCTTCGCCCGGCGACGCGGCGCGAAATGATGGTCGTCGAGGCGCTGGCGCTCTGGCTCGGTGATGCGCCGCGCCAGGCGGCAGAGCTGTTGGAGTCGATCCTCCATGCCCACCCGCTCGATGTGCTGGCGCTCAAGCTCTCGCACGGGCTGCGCTTCATGCTGGGCGATCAGGCGCAGATGCTCGCGAGCCTGCGCCTGATCGCGCCGGGCTTCGGCGAAACCCATCCGCTCGCAGGCTTCGTCCATGGCTGCCACGCCTTCGCGCTCGAGGAACGCGGCTTCTACGCCGAGGCCGAGCGCGCCGGCCGCCGCGCCGTTGCCTTGAGCCCGCGCGATGCCTGGGGCCGCCACGCCGTAGCCCATGTCCTCGAGATGACCGGGCGTGTCGACGAGGGCATCGCCTGGCTCGGTGACGGACACAGCGTCGCTCATGCCAATAATCTGCGCTTCCATATCTTCTGGCATCTCGCCCTGTTCCGGCTGGAGCGCGGCGAAAGCGGCGAGGTGTTGCGGCTATATGACGAGCAGATCCGCGCCGAGCCGACAGACGATTACCGCGACATCGCCAACGGCGCCTCGCTGCTGGCACGGCTCGAATATGCCGGCATCGATGTCGGAGATCGCTGGGAGGAGCTGGCGGCGAAGGCCGAGGGACGTGTCCATGACGGGCGCCTCGTCTTCGCCGATCTGCATTATGCGCTTTCGCTGCTCGGCGCCGGCCGCGCCCACGGGGCCGAGGCGATCGCCCGCAGTCTGATCGAGGATGCAAAAGCCCATCCCAGCGGCGAACGGCGCGATGCGGCGCGCAACGGCGCCCTCGCCGCCTTCGGGCTGATCGCCTTCCATGAGGGTGATTATGAAGAGGCCGCTCGCCTGCTCGCCAGCGCCCGGCGCGGGCTCACCGCCATCGGCGGCAGCCATGCCCAGCGTGACCTGTTCGAGCAGGCCTATGCCGAGAGCCTGATCCGCGCCGGCCAGCATGACCGTGCCGCCGATGTTCTCGACGAAAGGCTGGCGCGACGGGGCGGCGCGAACCGCTTCGCCACGCGGCGGCTGGCGCAGCTGCGCAGCCGTGGCGTCGGACGCCTGGCCGTGCTCGCCGTCGCCTCCACACCCCTCGCAATCGCCCATTGAACACAAGAAAGGACGACAGCCATGACAACCGCAGCCATGACCCACGGCTTCGCATTGCCCTCGACCCGCACCGTGATCAACCTGGCCCTCGGCGGATTCGCCGGCCTCGGTTTCTGGGAATTGTTCTCGGCCGTGCCCACCGCCTGGTTAGCCGAATTTCCGCTGGAGCCGCCGGAGCTGGTGAAGTCCCTGTTCTACCACCAGCTCGGCCTGACGATCTCGACCCCGACCGCCAAGCTGCTGCACTTCACGACCGGATTCCTGTTCTATCCGCTGGGCTACTGGGTGCTGACACGCCGGGTGAAGAGCTTCGGCATGCCGGCAGACGGCTGGATCTGGGGCGTGATCACCTATTTCATCGCGCTCGCCTTCTTCGCGCCGCTGGCCGGGCAGCATTTCCTGCTGAACGACGTGCCGCGCCTCTCCTTCATGAGCCTCGTCGGCCACGCGATCTACGGTTACCTGGCGGCCTATGTCTTCGAGGCGCTCGAGTCTCGGGAGAGCGGGGCGTGATGGAAGAACTCCTGTTGGACAGGCGCGGCCTGCTCATCCTTGCCACAGGCGCGGTTGGCCTGCCCACCCGAGCGCTGGCAGCCGAGCCAGATCGAACCAAGACAACGCCCGTCAACACATTGGGGTCGGACGAGGCCTTCGCGATCCGCGGCTACGATCCGGTGGCCTTTTTTCGCGAGGGCGCGCCTCGACTGGGCCTCGCCGAGCATGCCCTGATCCGGGACGAGGCAGTCTGGCGCTTCGCCAGCGCCGAGAACAAGGCGCTGTTCAAACACGATCCGCAGCGCTATCTGCCGGCCTATGGCGGCTTCTGCGCCTATGGCACGTCGCGCGGCTATCTCGTCAAAATCGAGCCGGAGGCCTGGTCGATCGTCGGCGGCCGACTCTTCCTGAACTACGACCTCGCCACGCGTAGCACCTGGCTCTCCGACACCGAGGCTTACATCACGCGCGCCGACAGGTTGTGGCCGGGGCTTTCGGACCGCGACATCCGCTGAGTTGCGCAGGGCTGCAGAACGCAGCCCCCGCCGGGTGCAATACGAGGCATCCGGCGGGGCATTTTTTTGACGCCTTGCGCCGACAAGAATTCAGCTCAGGCGCTCCGCGCCGTCTGATCGAAGAGGATCTTCTTGCCTTCCTCCGTCACCGCGGGCCGCGACGAAAGGGCCTCGCCCTTCGCCCAGGCGCCGATCGTTGCCTGGGCGAAGGGCGAGGCCGAGCGGTACGGCTTGCCGTTTGCCCGGATCGCGACCGCGCCGGGGAGCAGGATTATGTTCGGCACGCCCAAGAAAGAGGCGGAGACGGGATTCGTCCGGCTATTCTCGACGAGGGCGCCGGGGATGCCGAAACCAAGGATGGGCCCGGTGCGGACCAGTGCGGCTTTCGAAGAGAAAGACAGCGACCGCTGTTTGTCTTTCAATTCGGTTTCCCCTGGGATAACTTAGCGTATTGGCCGGCGGCGTTACGCGCCCGTGAAGAGTTCGCAAGCAGTCAATTCAAATTTTCTCGAACCAACTGCGTTTCAGGAGGCGATCGATGACTTGTCTCTCGAATTGGCATGGCGGATCCGTCTCGCGTGGGTTGCTCACCTCGCTCTTGTTGCTACCGCTGAGTGTATTGAGCGCCCATGGACAGCAGGCCACGGGGGTGTCGGGTTCGCCCAGCGCCACGACGATGATCGACGGAAAGCAACTCCCGCCCCCCGACCCGAAGTTCGGCGGCGTGATCAAGGACGACGCGCTGCAGTCGAAACCATGGTGGGCGCCGCGCGTGGTCCCGCCCAAGAACGCGCCGAACGTGCTTCTGATCATCACGGACGACGCCGGCTTCGGCGTGCCGAGCACCTTCGGCGGCGTCATCCCGACCCCGACGATGGACCGGATCGCGAATGAGGGCCTGCGCTACAACCGCGTCTTCTCCACTGCGTTGTGCTCGCCGACCCGTGCTGCGCTTATCACCGGGCGCAATCATCATTCGGTCGGTTTCGGCGTGATCTCCGAGCAGTCAACCGGCTTCCCCGGCTACAACAGCATCATCGGCAGAGACAAAACGACGGTGGGCCGGACCCTGCTCGACAACGGCTACGCCACGTCGTGGTTCGGCAAGGATCACAACACGCCCGCCTTCGCGGCAAGCCAGGCCGGTCCGTTCGACCAATGGCCGACCGGGATGGGCTTCGAATATTTTTACGGTTTCGTTGGCGGCGACGCGAACCAGTGGGCGCCAAATCTCTTCCGCAACACGACGCAGATCTACCCCTTCCAGGGGAAACCGCCCGGTACTTGGAACCTTGTGACCGCGATGGCCGACGACGCCATCGACTGGATGACGCGATTGCACCAGACCGATCCGTCGAAGCCCCTCTTCATCAAATACGCGCCCGGCGCCACGCATGCGCCGCACCATCCAACCAAGGAGTGGGTGGA
Source organism: Allobosea sp. 10N428 (assembly GCF_056394545.1). NCBI lineage: Bacteria > Pseudomonadati > Pseudomonadota > Alphaproteobacteria > Hyphomicrobiales > Alloboseaceae > Allobosea > Allobosea sp. 10N428. Next base: position 9,484 of record NZ_JBFTIC010000006.1, read on the forward strand.
CAAGATCAGCGCGATGCACCTGTTCGATGACGGCTACGAGAAGCTGCGCGAGYGCATCCTGGAGAACCAGAAACGGCTTGGCGTGGTTCCGAAGGACACGAAGCTGGCGCCTTGGCCGGCAGAGATGCTGAAGCCCTGGGACCAGTTGAGCGCCGACGAGAAGAAGCTCTTCATCCGCCAGGTCGAGGTTTTCGCCGCCTACGCTGCCTATAGCGACCATGAGATTGGCCGCGTGATCCAGCACTTCCAGGATCTTGGCCGGCTCGATAATACGCTGGTCATCTACATCAACGGCGACAACGGCACCAGCGCCGAGGGCGGACCGCTCGGCACGCCAAATGAAGTGGCGTTTTTCAACGGCCTCAATGAATTGCCCGTCGATGTGCAGATGAAGTTCTACGACGTCTGGGGCACCGAGCAGACGTACAACCACATGTCGGCCGGGTGGTCGTGGGCGTTTGACACGCCGTTCGACTGGTTCAAGCAGAATGCCTCCAGGTTGGGGGGCATCAACCAGAACATGGTGGTGTCATGGCCGGCGCGCATCAAGGACAAGGGTGCACTGCGCCAACAGTTTGTCCACGTAATCGACGTCGTTCCGACGATCCTCGAGGCCGCCGGCATCCGTGCGCCCGCAATGGTCGATGGCATCAAGCAGGCACCGATCGAGGGGACAAGCTTCGCCTACACCTTCGACGCGGCAAGCGCGAAGGCCGCCTCGCGCCACAAGACCCAGTATTTCGAGATGTTCGGGCAATGGGCGCTGTATGACGAGGGTTGGATGCTTTCCACCAAGGTCAACCGCGCGCCGTGGCAGGCTTTCGGCCCGGCGAACCCGGATCCGCTCAACAATCAGGTCTTCCAGCTCTACAATCTGAACAAGGATTTCAGCCAAACCGACGACATCGCGGCGCAGAACGCGCAGAAGGTGAAGGAGATGCGGCAAAAATTCCTCGCGGAGGCCAGGAAGTACCAGGTCTTCCCGCTTGATGCGTCGGTCGCAGCCCGCATCGTCGCGCCGCGACCGAATATCAGCGCCGGCCGCACCGAGTTCGTCTACACGCGGCCGATGACGGGACTGCCGCAGGGCGACTCTCCGTCGCTCCTCAACACCTCCTACACGATCACCGCCGACATCGACGTGCCGCAGGGCGGCGCCGAAGGGATGATCCTGACCTCGGGAGGCCGTTTCGGCGGCTATGGCTTCTACCTGCTGCAGGGCAAGCCGGTTTTCCTGTGGAACATGGTCGACCTGGAGCGGATCAAATGGGAAGGGCCGGACGCGTTGTCGCCCGGCCGGCACACGGTCGAGTTCGACTTCAAATACGACGGCATCGGTGACGGTACGCTCGCGTTCAACAATTTCAGCGGTCTCGGCCAGCCCGGCACCGGCACGCTCAAGGTCGACGGCAAGGAGGTCGCAGCGAAGCGAATGCCGAAGACGCTGCCGATGATCCTGCAGTGGGACGAAAGCTTCGACATCGGCTCCGACACGCTCACCGGCGTCAACGATGCCGACTACAAGCCCCCGTTCCCGCTGACGGCCAACCTCAACAAGCTGACGATCAAGGTGGACCGCCCGCAACTTACACCCGCGGACATCAAGAAGCTCCAGGCTGGGATGCAGGAGAAGGCCACGGCCGATTGATCTCACGGCGGCCGGGCACCCGGGGTGTGCCCTCAAAGCAAAGCCCGCGTCCCAGGGCCGCTCGGGCGAAAGGAGCCTTGACCGCTGTCGCGATAGGCGAAGGTCGACGACCCGCACTCGTTAATGTCGAAACGGGACCGACTGCGCATCAAGAGGGGAGGTCTGCTTTCGCGAAGACCCGGTTTCTGCTTCGCCCGGCAGGATGCGGCAAGTGACACGGCGGACGTCCACCAAGGCGGTCGTTTTGGTTTGGCAAGAACTCAGGGGCGCGCTGCGCCATTGGGCTAGTCCGCTATCGCGGCAAGGGAGTCGACGAGAGGCCAAGCGCACAACTCGCCAGCGTCGTTCAGCACCATCGGTGCCCTTCATCATGAAGTAGCGGCTTGGCCCGTGGCGCCGTTCTGCGTTGGCAAGAAGACCAGCCGCGGCTAACCTGCCGAGCTAATGGGCGCACTATCTCTGACTGAGAGCCGGATTATATGCGACCAGTCGCACCAATTGCGACTTACAAGAAAAATGGCGCGCCCGAAAGGATTCGAACCTCTGACCCTCAGATTCGTAGTCTGATGCTCTATCCAGCTGAGCTACGGGCGCGTCTCAGAACGTCAAGACGCTAGTGCGTCTGGCCTGATGAAGGCGGAGATAAAGGCTTCGTTTCGTCTTGGCAACCCTCAAAATAACCGGAGGGCCGAAATCGTCGGTGGCTGTGGATAGTCGGCGATTCCGCATCATCAGGGCAGCGGTGCAATCGCGGTGGAACGCTGTCGCGGTGCCTTCCTGCGCTGCCCGTCGCCGCGCTTGGGCAACTTCTCGGCCATGCCGTACAAGCGCTCCCGGCGATCCAGCTCTTCCCATATATCAGCCGGCTCTATGCCGAGGGCGGTCCAGAGCACCGTCAGATTGTAGATCAGGTCGGCGCTCTCGAGGATGGCGGCCGGGCGGTTGCCCTGCAGCGCCTCCAGGCTCAGCTCGACGGCCTCTTCCGCAACCTTCTTCGCCATCTTGGGCAGGCCGTCGGCAAAAAGCTTCGCCGTGCGCGAGGTTGCCGGATCGCGAAGGCGAGAATCCAGGACGGCGGCATGGAGGCGGCGCAGCGAATCGGACATCCACGCAGCATTCGGCTGCCAGATGAGAGTTTGATGACAGTCAGCCGGGCGCTCCAAAGCCCGGCGAAGCGGCACTGCCCTGCACCCCAACAGGCACAGGGCAGGAGGGACGCCGCTGTGCCGTCAATAAGAGGCGCGGCGAACCGCACGCGAGACGGACGGACCGGTGACCGCGCCGGCCGCACCGCCCACCACGGCTCCGACCGGACCGGCAACGATCGCTCCGGTGCCGGCACCGACGGCCGCGCCGCCGATACGCTGCTCGACGGTGTTGCCGCAGGCGCCGAGCGTCAGAGCGGCCGCGAAGAGAGTGAGAATCGATAGGCGCATGTTCAGGTCCTTGGATCGGGCGGCCGGGCGATTCCCAACCTAGCTGCCGTCAAAGCAGACACAGTCGGGCTTTTGCATGGCCAAGCGCTTCCGGCACCGTGTTCGCACTTGCGGTCCGCCGAAAAATCCGTATACAGCCGGCATCGCATCAGTCGCACCATTGCCATGGGCGGCGAGGGCTCCCATGCATCGGCCCGAAAACTGGAACCCGGTTTTCGGGATAGCCGATGCTGACAGAACCCGCGTCGCAGGCTGAAGGTTTTTGACCGGCACGTCCGCGAGGACGGGTCGATGGAGTTGAGACAATGAAGATTCGCAATTCGCTGAAGTCGCTTCGCGCGCGTCATCGCGACAACCAGCTGGTGCGCCGCAAGGGCCGCGTCTACATCATCAACAAGGTCCAGAAGCGCTTCAAGGCGCGCCAGGGCTGAGCTTCTGCGCGACCTAGATCGCCGCGCGTCCTATTGGACGCGATTACGGTGATCTACAGTTTTGTTATCGCGCAGAGCCTGACCGGACCTTGCAAAGCGGGGCGCCAGCCGGCGCGCCCGCTTTTTTGCGTTGCGTGCTCGCCTCGGCGTGATTTGACCTGCGGTGCCTGGCGGCTACACTCCCCGGCATGAAGCGCTTTCCCTCGCCTTCCGTCCTTGCTCTGGGGCTGGCCTTGACGGGTGCCCTCGGCGCAAACGCAGTCTTTGCTCAAACGGCCGGATCGCCGCGGCCGGGCGCAGTCGCGCCGTCCGATAAGGCCGAAAACCCCGTCACGCCTCCCATCCCGCAACGCAGTCCGGCTGCGACGCTCGATCGGCTGTTCGAGCGGCTTCACGACGCTTCGACACAGGAAGAGGCCGAGGGCGTGGCCCGGCTGATCCAGCGCCGCTGGGCCCGGTCCGGCTCCGATACGGCCGATCTCCTGATGAGTCGCGCGCAGCAGGCCCTGCAGGACAAGCAGACGGAACTCGCGATCGAACTGCTCGACCGCGTCATCGCCCTGCAGCCCAACTGGGCCGAGGCCTGGAACCAGCGCGCCAACGCGCTCTATCTCGCCGGCGATTCGATCCGCTCGATGATCGATATCGGCGAGACGCTCAAACGCGAGCCGCGTCACTACGGCGCAATGATGGGGCTGGGGATGATCCTGCGCCAGCAGGGAGACGACAAGGGCGCCATGATCGCCTTCCGCAAGGCGCTGGCGCTCTATCCGCAGTTCGATGCCGTGAAGAAGGCGGTGGACTCGCTGAAGAGCGAGGTCGACGGGCGCGACGCCTGACGCTTGGCGTGACCGCCCTCTCCCCCGCCCAGCTCAAGCCTTGGCGACGTGCTCCTGCGCGATGAAGGCGATGCGGACCATATTGGTCGCGCCCGGCGTGCCGAAGGGGACGCCGGCGACGACGATGATCCGGTCGCCCAGCTTGGCATAGTGCTCGCGCACCGCGAATTTGCAGGCGCGGAAGGCCATATCGTCGGCGTCGCTGGCATCCTTCGTGACGATGGCGTGCACGCCCCAGACCAGAGTCAGGCGGCGCGCAGTGGCGCGGTTCGGCGTCAGTGCAATCACGGTTGAATTCGGGCGCTCCCGGGCGATGCGGAAGGCGGTGGAGCCGGACGAGGTCCAGGCGCAGACCGCCTTGAGATGCAATGTCTCCGCGATCTCGTGGGCGGCCTTGGCGATGGCATCCGCGCCGGTGGCCTCGGGCTCGGTGCGCTGCGCCTCCAGGATCGAGCGGTAGACCGTCTCGCCTTCGACCTCCTCGGCGATGCGGTTCATCATCGTCACGGCCTCGACCGGATATTGGCCGGCGGCGCTCTCGGCCGAGAGCATTACGGCGTCGGCGCCCTCAAAGACCGCGGTCGCGACGTCCGAGACCTCGGCGCGGGTCGGCACCGGGCTGGTGATCATGCTCTCCAGCATCTGCGTCGCGACGACCACAGGCTTGCCCTTGCGCCGCGCCATGCGGATCATGCGCTTCTGCGTGCCCGGCACCTTCTCCAGCGGCATCTCGACGCCGAGATCGCCGCGCGCCACCATGATCGCGTCGGAGGCATCGATGATCTCCTCCAGCCGCAGCACGGCCTGAGGTTTTTCGATCTTGGCCAGCGCGAGCGCCCGGCCACGCACGATCTTGCGCAGTTCCGCCATGTCTTCGGGACGCTGCACGAAGGAAAGCGCGATCCAGTCGACGCCGACCTCGGCCGCGACCTCGGCATCGGCGCGGTCCTTCTCGGTCATGGCCGATACGGCAATGGTGGTATCGGGCAGGCTGACGCCCTTGCGCGATGACAGGCGCCCGCCGACTGTGACGCGCGTGACCGCCTCCTTTTCCGAGGCACTCTCCACGACGAGCCGCAGCTTGCCGTCATCGAGGATGAGGTTATGGCCGGGCTCCAGCGCGCTCAGGATCTCGGGATGGGGCAGGTGGACGCGCCTGGCATCACCGGGCGCAGCGTCTGAATCGAGGGTGAAAATCGCCCCCTTTTCCAGCATCGCGCCGCCATCGCCGCCGAACTGGCCGACGCGCAGCTTTGGACCCTGGAGATCGGCAAGGATGCCGACCGGGCGCCGGAATTTGGTTTCCAGACCGCGCAGCATCGCAATCTTCTCGGCCAGCGTCTCGCGCTGGGTGTGGCTCATATTGATGCGGAAGACGTCGACGCCGGCCTCAAAGAGCTTGGCGCACATCTCCTCGGTCGACGATGCCGGCCCCAGGGTGGCGATGATCTTGATCCGGCGTTCACGCTTCATTGTCAGTCCCCATGAAGCCGGCCCGCTTTCGGTTCCGGCCTGTCAGCACCTTCGTTCCGCCCAGCGGCCGGTAAGCACCCGCCCCGATCGTTGCCGTCGCGACGGCCCTGTTCCGGTATTCCGGTCAGGGCCGCGGCGGCGCAGCCCCGCCGGTATCGGTGAGCTGGATGGTCCAGCTCTTCTGCTCGCCGGTGTCGACCTCGAAGAAGCCGGCGCGATCATAGCCGCGCGCCAGGCAGTCCTCGATGCCGCGAATCGTGAATTCCTTATTGCGGACGCACATGACCGATTTTCCGGTCCATTCCCCGCCCTTATCGTAATCTACGGCGTGGACGTAATAGAAGCGCGCCGCAAGCGTGCCGCGCAGCAGGGTCTCGCAGCCGCGCGGGCTGATGTTCCACCAGCCCTCGGTGGTCCAGCCCTGCGCGTCGCGGTAGCCGATGGCGACGCCGATTCGGCTCGACGTGGTGTTGCACATGCGCAGATCAGCCTTCGCCGGCAGGGCGCCCGCGATGGAGGCCGCAACGCAGCAGGCGGCCAGAAGGCCCAGTCGCTGATGTCCAGGAAATCTCACGGCTCGATCAGGATCACGCGGCAGTCGTTGACATTGGTCAGGGTCGGCCCCGGCTGCAGCAAATCGCCCAGCGCTTCGAAGAAGCCGGTCGAATCGTTTTCGGCGAGGGATCGGGCGGGATCAAGGCCGATCTCGGCGGCGCGGGCCAAAGTTTGGGGATCGATCAGCGCACCGGCCGGGTCTGTCGGCTCGCCGCCGCCGCCATCGGTGCCGTCGGTGTCGCCGGCCAGCGCGACGATGCCGGGCTCGCCCATCAGCGCGATCGCCAGCGCCAGCGCATATTCCTGGCTCGGGCCACCCCGGCCGGAGCCGCGCAGCGTCACCGTAAGCTCGCCGCCGGAGAGGATCGCAGCCCGCCTGCCCTCGCGCTTCAGGCGGCGTGCAAGTGCGGCATGATCCGCCGCGACCTCGCGCGCCTCGCCTTCCAGATCAGGGCCGAGATCGTGCACCTCGTAGCCTGCGGCTTCGGCGGCAGCGCGGGCGGCGGCCAGCGCATCGGCCGGGCGAGCGATGATGCGGAATTCGCTGTTGGCGAAGGCCGGGTCACACGGCTTCGGTGTCTCGTTTGCGGGATCGTCGAGCAGGGCGAGGGCGGCGGGCGGCAGGTCGAGCCCGTACCGGGCAACGATGGCGCGGGCCTCGGCCGTCGTCGAGGGATCGGCAACCGTCGGCCCCGAGGCGATCGCTGTCGGCTCGTCGCCGGGAACATCTGAGATCGCGAGCGTCAGCAGCTTCGCCGGAGCGGCTGCCAGCGCGAGCCGGCCGCCCTTGATGCGAGACAGGCGCTTGCGGACAATGTTCATCTCGCCAATCGGCGCACCAGAACGCAGCAGGGCCTTATTGACCGCCTGCTTCTCCGCCAGTGCCAGCGAACCCGCGGGTGCGACCCAATTGGCCGAGCCGCCGCCGGAGAGCAGGACGAGGACGAGATCGTCAGCGGTCGCGGAAGCAGCCAATGCCAGCGCGCACTCGGCGGCGTCGATGCTGCCCTGGTCAGGCACGGGGTGGCCGGCCGCGACCATCGGAATCTGTCGGGTCGGAGCGGTGTAGCCGTGTCGGGCGACGGCATGGCCGAGCAACCGTTCGGGCGGAAAGCCGCCATCGAGATAATGCGCCTCCGCAAGCGCGGTCATGCTGCCCGCAGCCTTTCCGGCGGCGAGGAGGATCAGGCGGCCGGTCGCCGGGGCGGTTGGGAGATGCTGCGGCAGGCATCCGGACGGATGAGCCCGCGATACCGCGGCGTCGTAGATCTTCCGCGCCGTCTCGCGCAGCTTCGCTGTCTCGGTTGCAGGACTGTGCACGTTGCCCATTTCCACCCGGCGCGGCCGTTGATCGCGGCAGTTCTCTCGATCCTTCTTAGGTGGCGCGAAGGTCGGCGTCATCTGCCTTATGGCGATTAAGTCATACTTTTCTCAGCTGCTTCTCCTGATGGAATTGCGGCATCACAGCTGTTGAGGGCCGGGCGTTTGCGGCTTGACGCCCTGCCCCAATCCGGGCGAACGCTGCCCGCCGAATTTTCATACCCCGGAAGGATATCAGATGGACGATCCGGTTCAGGGCGATCAGCTCAAGAGCATCGTCGAGCGCATCGAGCGGCTCGAGGAAGAGAAGAAGACGATCGCCGACGACATCAAGGAGGTCTATGCCGAAGCCAAGGGCAACGGCTACGACGTCAAGGTGCTCCGCAAGGTCGTGGCTCTGCGCAAGCGCGACCTCGAGGAGCGCAAGGAGGAAGAGGCGATCCTCGACCTCTATCTGCAGGCGGTCGGCGAGACGGTCTGAGCCGGGTTACGCTTCGGGCTGCAGCGGGAGACTTTCATCGGCTCCTGGCCTTGCGCCACGCGGCGAAGTCGATCCTGGTCTGCTCCTCGGTCGCGGGGTAGAGGCCGAGGATCGAGCGGCCCTTCATCACCTCTTCAGTGACGAAGTCCTCGAAGGCGGTCATCTCGACCGCCTCTTCCGCCACCTCATCGGCGAGATCGGCGGGGATGACCACGACGCCCTCGCCATCGCCGAGGACGACGTCGCCCGGCCAGACGGCGACATCGCCACAGCCGATCGGCACGTTGATATCGACAGCCTGGTGCAGCGTCAGGTTGGTCGGCGCCGCCGGCCGGTTGTGATAGGCCGGGAAGGGCAACTGCGCGATCTCCGGGGAATCGCGGAAACCGCCATCGGTGACGACACCGGCAACGCCCCGCTTCATCAGCCGCGAGACGAGGATGCCGCCCGCGGAAGCCGCGCGCGGATCCTTGCGGCTGTCGATCACCATTACCGCATCGGGCGGACAGTCCTCGACCGCCTTGCGCTGCGGATGCGCCCGGTCCTGGAACACCGAGAGCGGGTTCAGATCCTCGCGCGCCGGGATATAGCGCAGCGTGAAGGCCTCGCCGACCATCGTGCCCGTATCCTGGCTCAACGGCCGGACATCCTGAATGAACTGGTTGCGGAAGCCGCGCTTGAAGAGCGCCGTGCAGACCGTGGCGACGGAGACGGTGCGGAGCTTCTCGCGCGTTTCCGGCTTGAGCTTGGGCATCGGTTCATTCCCGAAGAGATGCGCCGCCCACTCGCGGCATCGACCTGCGAGTCCAAAGCGGTACGGCGCCGGTTGCAGCACACTTCAATGAAACGCCTATAATTTGTAAAATAAGTTGTAAAGTAGCATTCTCGGAATGCAAGCCGACTTTGCGCGGCGACATGCGCTTGACGCGATCAGGACGAACCCACGGCGGAGACAATGAGCACCGGCAAACTCGGCGACCGCGTCTACGAATATATCCTGAGTCAGATCATCACCGGGGAGTTCGCGGTCGCGGCGCGGCTGCCCTCCGAGAGCGAGCTTGCCGAGCGCCTGGCCGTTTCCCGCCCCATCGTGCGCGAAGCTCTGGGCCGGTTGCGCGAGGACGGGGTGGTCGAATCGCGGCGCGGGTCGGGCTCCTATGTCCTGCGTCGGCCGGCGCCCGATGTCCGCAGCTTCGCGCCGATCAGCAGCATCGCCGACATCCAGCGCTGTTTCGTCTTCCGGATCGCCGTCGAGGGGGAAATCGCCGCGCTGGCCGCGAAGATGCGCGACGAAGACGGCCTTCTGAAACTGCGCCATGCCTTCATCGCGCTGGAGATCGTCAGCGAACAGCGCCGGCTCGGCGTCGAGGAAGACATCGCCTTTCACCGCGCCGTTGCCGAAACCACCGGCAACCATTTCTTCGTGACGACGCTCAACGCCCTGCATGAGCAGATCGCCACCGGGATCAATCTGAACCGCAACCTCTCGCTGATCCAGCCACGGCCGCGCCTCCTGAGCGTCCAGCGCGAGCACAAGGCGATCCTCGATGCGATCGAGCTGGGGGACGAGGCCGCCGCGCGCCGGGCCATGCAGCTCCATCTCGAAAACGCGCGCAGGCGCGTTTTCGACGGCAGCTGAACGGGAGATTGGCTCCGGCGGCCCCGCTGCGACGCAGCAATATCCGCCGAACGTCATCTGCCTCTGGGGTCGGAGAAAGCTGCCGGGCCTGGCACGGCTTCCCGGCTTCGGGTGCCCCAACGCGACTATGCCTGTGCCGCGTGACTGCGGTAGTATCCCGCCGCTCAAGATGAATGGACGATGTCGGCAGGAGAGAGTGCCTTGCGCTTCTTGCCCTTCGCTTTGGCGGGTCTCGGCGACCGCATCAACCGGCGCCGGATGCTCGTGCTCGCCGGCGGCGCTGCGGCATGGGCCAGCGCCGCCCGCCCGCAGCAACCCGCAATGCCCTTGCTGGGCTATCTCGGCTCGGAAACCCCGGAGCGTTACGCCAGCCGCCTTGCCGCCTTCCGTGCCGGGCTGGCCGAAACCGGATTTGCCGAGGGGCACAATGTCGCAATCGATTTCCGCTGGGCGGAAGGCCAATATCAGCGCCTGCCGGCGCTCGCGAAAGATCTGGTCGGTCGCCGGGCGAGCGTGATCGTCGCGCCCGGCGGCGCCGAGGTCGCGCTCGCTGCGAAATCGGCAACCACGACCATTCCGGTCGTGTTCGAGCTCGGTGGAGATCCCGTAGCCCTTGGGCTTGTGGACAGCCTCTCCCGGCCGAGCGGCAACCTCACCGGCGTGTCCAGCCTGAGCGTCGAAGTTTCGCGCAAGCGCCTGGAGTTCATGGCGGAGCTGCTGCCGAACGCCAAGCTCTTCGCCATCGCCGTCAACCCGGCCAGCCCGACCTCGAACTCACAATTGGCGAACCTCAACAGTGCCGCAAGCAGCCTGGGGCTCGCCTTGCACCCGCTGACGGCGAGCACGGAACAGGAATTCGGCGCGCTCTTCGCCGGCGCGGCTCAGACCGGCGTGGGCGGGCTCGTCTTCACCTCCGACCCCTATTTCGCCTATCGCAGCCCGCAGCTCGCCGCGCTCGCCGCCGCCCATGGGACGCCTGCGATCACGCAATCCCGCGACTTTCCCGTCGCAGGCGGGCTGATGAGCTATGGCGGCGATTTCGAGCAGTCGCACCGTCACACCGGGATCTATGCCGGCCGTATCCTGAAAGGAATGAAACCTTCGGAGCTGCCGGTCCAGCGCGTCACCAAGGTCGAGATGTTCATCAACCTCAAGGCTGCGAATGCCCTGGGCCTGTCGGTCCCACCTTCGCTTCTGAGCAGCGCCGACTTCGTGATCGAATAACCCCGGCCCGTGAACCGCCGAGCGAGCCAACGCGATGTCCAACAAGCCAGCGGCGCCTCGCATATCGTTATTCTGGAAGTATTTCCTCGCCCTGTTTGCCGCCGTCGTGGTGCCCCTGCTCTTTGCCGGCAGCGTCGAAGCATGGTTCGGCTATCGCGACCAGCGCACCGGGCTGAACAATATGCTCGACGCCGAGGCCAGGGGCGCCGCAGCCAAAATTCAGGATTTCATCGAAGGGATTCGCGATCAGCTCGGATGGGCGGTGCTGCTGCCCTGGCCGGAGAGCGCAGATGAGAAGCGCAGGCTCGACGCCTTTCTCGTGCTACGCCAGGTGCCGGCCATCGAAAGTCTCAGCCTGGTCGACGCAGCCGGCCGGGAAAGGCTGTTCCTGTCTCGCATCGGCCTGAACAGAATCGAGAGCGGCAGAGACCAGTCCGGGGAGCCCGCCGTCGCGGGTGCGCGCTCGCATCGTACCTGGTTCGGCCCCGTCACGTTTCAGCGCGGCTCGGAGCCCTTCATGACCATCGCGGTTGCCGGAAACCGTCCAAGCGCCGGCGTGGCCATGGCCGAAGTCAACCTCAAGCTCATCTGGGACGTGATCTCGGCGATACAGGTGGGGCGTACGGGGGAAGCCTTCGTGCTCGACCGGCCGGGGCGCCTCATTGCCCACCCCGATATCAGCCTGGTCCTGCGCGCCGATGAAGCCGCGACGAAGCCATTGCGGGACCTGCGGGCCTCGATCCTGACCCGCCCGGGGGAAGCGATCGCTGGCCGGGACGTGACGGGAGGCAAGGTGCTCGCTGCGACGGCGCCGATCTCCGGCGTGGACTGGAGCGTCATCGTCAAGCAACCCGTCGTCGAGGCCTTCGGCCCGATCTACGCCGCCCTGTGGCGCACGATCGCCCTGCTCATTGCCGGCGCGGGCCTTGCCGCCATGCTCGCCTACTGGCTCTCCCGACGCATGGTCGAACCCATCATGCTGCTGGAGGAGGGCGTCGGCCGCATTGGCGCCGGACATTTCGAGCACAGGATTCACCTTGAGACGGGCGATGAGTTCGAACGGCTGGCGACCCGTTTCAACGAGATGGCGAGCGAGCTGGCGGTCTCGCAGGAGCGCTCGGAGCGCATCAACCGGCTGAAGCGCTTTCTCGCCCCGCAAGTGGCGGAACTCGTCGAACGGACCGGCGACGATCACTTGCTCGACGGGCGGCGCGTCGACGTGGTCGTCGCCTTCTGCGATCTGCGGGGATTCACCGCCTTCTCGGCGCGTGCCGAGCCCGAGACCGTCATCGGCATGCTCGGAGACTATTATTCCGCCCTGGAAACGGTGGTCGCCACCCACGGGGCCACGCTGACGAACTTCTCCGGCGATGGCGCGATGGTGCTGTTCAATGCGCCCGTGCCCTGTGATGACCCCGCACTGGGCGCTCTGGAAATGGCCAGGGACATGCAAATCGGGGTGCACGAACTGTTGGCCAGCCGGCACAGCCTCGACCATCGCCTCGGATTCGGCGTTGGCCTTGCGATGGGCCCGGCGACCGTCGGCCGGATCGGCTCGGAAGGCCGCCTCGACTACACCGCGATCGGCAATGTCGTGAATCTCGCCTCGCGCCTGTGTTCGATCGCGGATGATTTCGAGGTTCTTTGCGATCGGGCAGCGGCCCAATCGGTAGGTTCGCGCTTGCCTCTTGTCGCACTGGAGGCGCGGGTGCTGAAAGGATACGACCGGCCCGTCGCGATCTATTCCCTCGTGATGGCCGGAAAAGCGTAGAGCCGCTCAGGCGCTGCCGGGGCTCGGCTTGGGCGCCGCGACCTTCGCGAGCCTGCGAAACGCTTCGATATCGAGGATCGTCAGACGTTCGCGCCCGAGCTCGATGACGCCCATCCGCTTCCAGCTCTGAAGCTGGCGGTTCACGGTTTCGCGCGTGATGCCGCTGAGCGATGCCAGTTCGTCCTGCGTCGCATGCACCTCCGTCCCGTAGTCGATCGCGAGCGTGAGGATGCGCCGGGCCAGCCTCATTGCCGCCGGCAGGAAGGTCGTCTCCTCCATGCGCTGCAGGACGTCCCGCAGCCGCGCGCAGAGAAGCTCGATGAATTGCAACGAAAGCGCAGTGTCGGTCGCGAGCAGCTTTAGAAAATCCCGGCGGGGCAGGAAGAACATCTCGGTATTTTCCATCGCGACCGCATCAGCCGTTCGCGAGCGGCCGTCGAGAAGTGCGATTTCCCCGAAGATGTCGCCGCCTCCGAGCAGGTTGACCGTCATCTGCTGCCCCAGATCATTCGTCGTGCCGATGCGGATGAGGCCACGCCGGATGGCATAGAGGCCATCGCCCGGATCGCCTTTCAGGAACAGCACCTCGCGCGCTGCGAGGTGCCGTGGGCGGCAGACGAGTGCGATCTCTTCCAGCGTTCCCGGGAGCAAACCTGCGAAGAACGGGTTCACCGCCAGGAGGCTCACGATACGAAGAGGCCCGTCATTCATCTGGCGCCTCCGACATTCGGTTTTCCGGCGCAGCCTGATCCTGTGTGATCCAGCGCACAGAATCGGCGTGCCGATCGGTAGAGAACTCCGTCGCGACAGGCCGCCACGGCCGCATCCCGCGACCTCGGTGAGAGCCCGACCGAACGGAGCTCAATCGTGCACGACGCTCTGCACCCCTCTCATGCAGTCTCAAGCCTAGCAGTTCCGGCCTCGCTGCGCGACGGCGCGGCAGCAGCATCGCCGACGAGCCCGTCGGCGCGCGCCGCCGCGGGCCTGCTTCGCTGGCTGAACCCAGCCCATATCCTCTGGCGCCACGAGGCGGACCCGGCCCCCCTCGACGAACACACCTTGAGCGACATCGGGCTGTCGCGGATGGAGATGCTCTATACCGCTTCGAAGAAATAGTCGCAGGCGGACAGCCTTGCCAGCCGGCTCCGGCTGCCCCAACAGCAGGAGCTCCAGCCCGGAGACCACATCGCGATCTTTCTGCATTGGCGGACAACCGCCGCGTTTTCGCTTCATGACCCAGACATCGGTCGGGCGACGCTTGCGGTGGACCTCGCACCACTCTCATGCCAGCATCGACAAGGCTTGATCCATCATGGTGAACCCGGCCCCTGCGGGGTCGGTTTCGGGTGTGAGAGCGTCAGCGAAGATGCAACGTCGCCTGGCCGCCATTCTCTCAGCCGACGTGGTCGGCTACATGCGCCTGAGCGAGGCGGCGGAGGAGCCGACGCATCATCGGCTGATGAGCCTGCGCGCCGATCTGATCGATCCTTGCGTGCGCGAGCATGACGGACAGATCGTCAAGAACACCGGCGACGGATTTCTCGCCACGTTCGATAGCGCGTCTACGGCGACCCACTGCGCCCTGTCGCTCCAGCAGGCGCTCGCGGCAGCCACTACTGATCAGCCCATCTCCCTGCGGATCGCATTTCGGATGGGCATCCATCTTGCCGACGTCATTTTTGAGAATGACGATATTTTCGGAGATGGCGTCAATGTCGCCGCCCGGCTGCAATCCTATGCGGAACAAGGTGGCGTCATCGTTTCGGAAGCTGTTTTCGAGCAGCTCGACATGGCGGAGAGGGTGCTCGGCTCCGATATGGGGGAGATCTTCCTGCGCAATCACGAGCGCCCAGTGCGCGTCTTCGCCCTCCGCTCCGAGCCTGGGCCGGTTCCAGCCCGCAAGATCGGCGAAAGCCACGCCGGCGCCGATGCGCGGGCCTCCATCGCCGTTCTGCCGTTCCGCATGAACGGCACCCGATCGCTCAAGGTCTCCATCGCCGATGGCGTCGTGGACTCGATCATCCAGTCGCTGTCGGGGCTCAAGGAACTGTTCGTCATCTCGCGCGGATCGACGCTGGAATTCGGCCGGCAGCGGGCCGACCCGGTCTCTGTGGGGCGCAAGCTCGGCGTCCGCTATGTCATGGACGGCACCGTCTCGCTGTCTCACAGTCGCGTCCGCATCAGCACCGAACTCATCGCCAACGAGAACGGCGCGGTGGTCAGCGCCGATCACTACGACGGCAAGGTCAGCGAGCTGTTCGACCTCCAGGACCGCATCGCGCTGAAGCTCGTCAGAACCGTGGCGCCCCATGTCCGGGAGCGCGAGCTGCGGCGCGCCTTGCGTCAGCACCCGCAGAACATGACCGCCTACGACCTGCTGCTCCAGGCGCTCGACCTGCTCTACAAGATGGACGCCGACAGCTTTGCCCGGGCGCGCGGTCTGCTGCAGCAGGCGATCGCGCTCGACCCGTCCTACGCTCCCCCCTTCACCTACACCGCGCTGTGGCATGTCTTCCGCGTCGGCGAACTCGGCTCGCCCGATCCCGATGGCGACGCGCAGGCGGCGGTCGACCGGGCGCGGGCCGCCATCGAGCGCGACGGCAACGACCCGCTCGCACTTGCGATCTACGGGCACGTCCAGGCCTTCTTCCTGCGCGATGCCGTTACGGCGCAACGCTTTCTCGACCAGGCGATCGAGGCCGGGCCAAGCGTGGCGATGGCCTGGACGATGAGCAGCGCCGCGCGCGGCTTCGTCGGCGACGGCTCGCTGGCGGTCCAGCACGGCGAGACCGGGCAGCGCCTCGCCCCCGCAGATCCCTATCGCTTCTGGCACGAGGGCATCCTGGCCCAGGCGCACTATATCAACCGCGACTATGATCAGGCGGTCGGCTGGGCGCGCAGTGCTGTTGCGCATAATCCTTCAATCCGCTTTACTTTGCGTACGCTTGCCGCCAGCCTGATCGCAGCAGGACGACACCGGGAGGCAGCGAGCGCCGCCGATCGCCTTCTCTTGCTCCAGCCCGATTTTAGACTGACGCCTTACGCGCCGCGCTGCCCGTTCGCTCCACCTATTCTGGAGACGTGGATCGGGCACTTACGGAAGGCAGGACTGCCTGACTGAGCCGAAGCCTAACGAGTTTGCCGCAACAGCAACCGTGCAGGGTTCATGCGATGACCGGCAATACAGGCAATACCGGCAACACCGGCAATACCGGCAATACCGGAAACTCCGGCATCAGCGGCGACGACGGAAACTGGTTCGTACCCGACCGGGCCGATTTTCCGTTCTCGATGGAGTCGACCACGGCGGCTGGTGGACGGATCCGGGATCTGCAGAAATCGGTGCATATCCGCCTCGACCCGGCATCTGGGCCTTACAAGAAGATCCTTTTCATGAACGCTGCCGTCGGCGGCGAACCGGCGACATTTGCGGACCGCCATTGGGCGGCGCGCTGGTATGCCTTCCGGGGGCTGACGGAGTTCGCCGCGACGAACTGGAACACCAACCAGTTGAACGACACGCTGGCGGACATCCTGATCGGCCTTAACGGCAAGGAGGGGGCTGAAACCAGGCAGGCGCGCGAGATCAAGAACCTGCTTGCCGCCGCGCGCGACGAGCGCGCGTCGGCCCTGGGCGAAATACTCGTGCAGGATGGCGAGTTCATCTCCACCTTCATGGCGGCGCTGGCGATGACGCCGGCCTCCCATCCGCAGACCTTCCGGGTCCTGCACATCGCCAGCCTGGTCGCGTCTTTCAGTGCCCTCTACTACAAGCAGGTCTTCCAGCGCCCGCGCCCATCCTGGGAATGCCCCGCGCTGATGCCGCCGATCCCCGTACCCGGCCATTCATCCTATCCCAGCGGCCATGCCACCCAGGCGCATCTCATGGCAGCCTGCATGGCGCACATGCTGAAGATCGTGACTCCGGCACTGCCCCAGGCTGACCGGACAGCCCTGACGGAAACGCTCATGGCGCTCGCACGGCGTGTGGCGCGCAACCGCGAGATCGCCGGACTGCATTTTCCAAGCGATTCCGAAGCCGGCGCCGCAATCGCCTCCGCGGCCTTCGCGAAACTGTCGGAGCACAGCGACACCGGGCAGAGCGCGGATCATTACACGCTCAAAACATTCGGCGAGACCGTGACGAAGGCCGCCGCCGAATGGAAACCAGAGTGAGGAGGCGGCAATGGCCGACCCGCCTAACGGCGCCATCGCGCCCTATCCTTTGCCACCGGAGACCTTCGATCCCGCGGATGCGAGCGACAGGGAATTGCGGCGCTATGGCCTGCCGACCCCTGCGGAATTCAGGGCCAATCCGGCGGCGGCAGCATTTCGCCGGGCCTTCCTGCGCCGGCGCCCCAACGCTCCGCCCTTGCGGTTTCTCAGCGCGTCCAAGGCCGCCAACGTGGCCCCGCGGCTGCAAATTCTGCGCTTTGCCGCTCAAGCCGCCAGGCCGGTGCAGAAGAGCATGAACTGGTCCGGCGGCTATGTGACACCCCGTGACGGCCGCAGCTTCGTCTCCGTGATGGCGAACTGGACTGTGCCCGAGGTCTCCGCACCGCCCGGCGGAACCGCCCCGGAATACCAGAGCTCGACCTGGATCGGGCTCGACGGGCAGAGGCTCTATGCGGATTCCTCTCTCCCTCAGATCGGCACGCGGCAGCGCTGGCTCACGGAACCTGTCCCTCATGCCGAGTATTCGAGCTGGTTCCAATGGTGGGCGCGGGGGCAGGATCTCCCGATTCAGGAGCTCGCACTGCCCGTCGATCCCCGTGACAAGATCAGCGCGATCATCACGGTGCGCGACGAGAGGACAGTGCGCTGTAATCTGAAGAACGTCAGCAAGGGCATCATCCTGCAGGCCTTCAACGCCTCGGTGCCAGCGGGCCTGCGCATCAGCGGCGCCACCGCCGAGTGGATCATGGAACGGCCAAGTCCGATGGGGTCGGATGGGTGGGAGCCCTATGCCTTTCCCATTTACCGGTCCTTCGCCTTCACCGGTTGCGTGGCCGAATCTGCCGAGCCGGAGAGGCCCGACCTGTGGCAGCACGACCTCGAAAGCGCGCGGCTGATCCGGATGTCCGAAATCCATCGGAATCCGACGAGCGTCCGAACCATCTCGACCGCCAGTCGCGTCCTGGGACCGCCGCAGCGCCTCGAACTGAGCCGCGTCGTGCCCTGAGCGGGAATGGCGCTCGCCTGCGCGGCCGACGATGGCAGCTACGCCGGCGTCGACAGCAACGCCTCCACCTCCGCGGCGGTCGGCAAGACCGCGCCCCGGCGTGCGACCGAGAGCGCCGCCGCGGCGCTGGCATAGACCAGCAATTCGCGAACGGACGCGATATCGAGCTCGGCCAACCCCGACGGGTGCAATCGGCCGGTTTGGGCGAGCCGCGCCAGCAGCGCCGCATGGAAGGCATCCCCGGCACCAACCGTATCGCAAACCGCGACAGGCCGCCCGGGCACCGAGATCCGCCCGGCAGACGAGAAGGCCGTCGCGCCTCGCTCCCCCTCGGTGATGACCACCAGTTGCGCCCCGAGATCGAGCCAATAGGCGGCGGCCTCAGTGATCGTGACTTGCCCGTCCCAGCCGATCCGCACATCTTCCTCGCTGGCCTTGATCAGGTTCGCGGCGCGGTAGAAGCGCTCGGCCGCCATATGCCAGCCCGCCAGCCCGCCGAGCGCCGTCGGTCGCAAATTGGGGTCGACGCTGATGAACCGCCTGCCCTTCTCGCGCTCGGCCAGCGCGGCGAGGCTCGGCCCCACCGGCTCGGCCGCCATGGTGAAGGACCCGAAAGCCAGCGCCTCGACGGTGCCGGGCAGTTCGGAG
This sequence comes from Allobosea sp. 10N428, assembly GCF_056394545.1. NCBI lineage: Bacteria > Pseudomonadati > Pseudomonadota > Alphaproteobacteria > Hyphomicrobiales > Alloboseaceae > Allobosea > Allobosea sp. 10N428. The sequence continues at coordinate 28,131 of NZ_JBFTIC010000006.1, forward strand.
GGCAGATCGGATGGCAGCAGAGAGCGGTCCGCGGCGCCCTCGCCATGGAAGCTGTAGCGGGGTTGGCCATTGCCGTCGGTGGCGATGACGGAGAGCGTGCTGAGCCGGTCCGTCCGTACCAGATAGGCGCAATCGACCCCTTCCCGGGCCAGCATCTCGGCCAGCAGCGAGCCGAACGCATCGCGCGAAACGCCTCCGAGAAACCCCGCTTCGATGCCGAGCCGGGCGAGGCCGATCGCGACATTGAACGGCGAACCACCGGGAACCGCTCGCGCCGGCATCTCGCCGCGATCCGGCGCACCGACGAACAGGTCGATCAGCGCCTCGCCACAGACCAGAATCATGATGTCTCCTCAAACGCGACCTGCCGCAATCTACAGCACCTTCAAGGGCGGGAAGCAGAAAGTCGACGCCATCAGCCAGACGGCACTTTCGTCTCTCTTGACGACCGCCCCCGATTGCGGCGCTGATGATCGGGTCATTCGCACACGCCTTCACGCGCTGCGCCGGAACCCCGCGGGGGGCATGGCACAGCCAGCTTTGACGCATCTCTGCCAAGTCGAGACGATAAACCACAAAAAGCCGGGCAGTCGGACAAGACGGCCCCAAAATGCCGTTGCAGAGTGCAGCCTGCCGTGCGCTGCCTTCCGGTGGCGGGCATCGCGACGAAATTTCGACGGAACCGATGGATTTGGCGCCGTCGCCGCAAAGACCATGTTTGGCACACCGAAGGAGACTGACATGCCATTCGTCACAACCAAGGACGGGGTCGAAATCTTCTATAAGGATTGGGGACCGAAAGACGCCCAGGTCATCATGTTCCACCATGGCTGGCCGCTCTCCTCGGATGATTGGGACGGGCAGATGCTCTTCTTCCTGTCGAAGGGCTATCGCGTCGTCGCCCATGACCGCCGCGGCCATGGCCGCTCCGCCCAGGTCTGGGACGGGCACGACATGGATCATTATGCAGCGGATGCCTCGGCGGTCGCGCAGCACCTCGATCTCAGGAACGCGGTCCATATCGGCCACTCCACCGGCGGCGGCGAGGTTGCTCGCTATGTCGCCAGGCATGGCGAGCCGCAGGGCCGCGTCGCCAAGGCGGTGCTGGTCAGCGCCGTGCCGCCTTTGATGGTCAAGACCGACAAGAACCCGGGCGGCCTGCCCATCGAGGTCTTCGACAGCTTCCGCAAGGCGCTCGCCGACAACCGGGCGCAATTCTTCCTCGACGTCCCGACAGGCCCCTTCTACGGCTTCAATCGGCCGGGTGCGAAGATCGACCAGGGCGTCATCCGGAACTGGTGGCGGCAGGGCATGGAGGGCGGTGCCAAGGCCCATTACGACGGCATCAAGGCCTTCTCCGAGACCGATCAGACGGAAGATCTCGAGGCGATCGGCGTGCCCACCCTCGTCCTGCATGGCGAGGACGACCAGATCGTGCCGATCGGCGCCGCCGCGCGCGAGTCGATCAAGCACCTGAAGAACGGCAAGCTGAAGACCTATCCAGGCTTCGGCCACGGCATGCTCACCGTGAATGCCGACGAGCTCAACGCCGACCTGCTCGCCTTCGTGCAAAGCTGACATCGCCCCCTGCGGCTGGCCAATCCCGGCCGCAGGCTCGGAAGCGCAAGCCTCGCCCACCTCAGTCTGCAGTATCTTCATTGGCCTCCCGGCGCCCCCGGAAAAGGCGCCACAGCGACCGCCCGATCGGCTTGGACGTAAGATGGGCTCCGGCCGGGCGGCGTTCGAGCGTGATCTTCTGCTCGTGATAGTCTTCGAGCCCCGGGCGGTGTCCGACGCTGATGAGCGTCGCGTCGGCCAGTTCGCTGTCGAACAGCCCCAGCAGCGCTTCCTGGCTCGCCTCGTCGAGCGCGGACGTCGCCTCATCCATCACGATGATGTCCGGCTTCTGGATCAGCAGGCGTGCGAAGGCGACCCGCTGGCGCTCTCCTCCGGAGAGAATGCGGTCCCAATCATCCTCCGCGTCGAGCCTCCTGGACAGATAGCCCAGGCCACAGCGCTGCAGCGCTCCGATCATCGTCTCCTCGTCGACCGGCCGCTCCGAAGCCGGGTAGAGCAGGATCGAACGCAGCGTTCCCCGCGGCAGATACGGCTTTTGGGGAACGAAAGCGATCGATTGCCCCGCGGGCACGCGGATCGAGCCTGATCCCCAGGGCCAGAGCCCGGCCAATGCCCGGATGAGCGTGCTCTTGCCGGAGCCGCTCTCCCCTGCAATCAGAACCTTCGCACCGCGCTCGATGGCAACAGTCGCATCCGCGACGACGACGCGGCCATTGCTGTGCGCGAGCGACAAATTCTGGATATGGATCGCCTCGTCCTCGCTCTCCCCGAGTTCGATCCGCGTATCCGCCTCCATGATCGTGCCGATATCGAGCGCCTGCAGTTCCTCGACCAGCTCGTCGACGCGCCTCACGGAGGCGAACCACTCCGCCAGCCTGACGAAGTTGTCGACGAACCAGATCAGCGCGGCCTGCACGGCGCTGAAGGCGGCCACGACCTGCACCACCGCGCCGAGGGTGACACCGCCGGCCAGATACTTGGGCGCGATAAGCAGGAGCGGCACGATCGGGAACAAGGCCCCGTTCGTATTCAGGACCAGCGCGATGATGCCTTGCTGGCGGATGATCCGGAGCCAGGCGGCAACGACGCGTCCGTAATCCTCCCCCACCGCGCTGAGTTCATCGGCATCGCCGCGGATGAGTGCGATACTCTCGGCGTTCTCGCGCAGCCGCGTCATCTCGGCCCTGAACTGGGCTTCCATCTCGTTCTTGTGCGAGACGAGGCCCACCAGCGGCCGCCCGGTCAGATAGGCTGCGAGCGACGCGATGGCGGCGTAGAGCACTGCGGCGACGGCCATATAGCTCGGGATGACGATCGTGACGGTTCCCAGCGTCACCTCGGCCGAGCCCGCAACCTGCCAGAGGATCGCTGCGAAGGTCGCCGCCGTGATGAAGGCGCTGATCAGCCCGATCGCCAGCTCGACCAGTGGCTCGATCGCGAGGCGGGCATCCTCTGCGATTCGATACTCGGGTGCGGTCAGCCTCTTGGTCAGGAAGCCGAGGCGATAATAGCGCTGGTCCGCGATCCACCAGCCCGCGACGCGCCGGGTTAGGTTCTCGCGCCAGCGCGTCTGCAGCAGCATGCGGCAGACCACCAGTCCCGACACGGAAAGCGCCGTGGCCACGACCAGAGGGGGCAGCCACCCAGTTGCCGCCCATACGCCCGTGACGTCCCGCTTCTCGAGCGCGTCGAAGAACAGGCGGTTCCATTTGTTGATGCCGACTGCGCTCGCCGTTTGCGCGGCAACGAAGAACAATACCGCGGCCGTCAGCCCCCAGGCCCGCCAGCGCGTATCCTGGTCGCGCCAGTAGCGCAGGGCCACCCGAAAGAACTGGCGCATGCGTGAACGTTGAGGGACAGGCGGAGCATCGGTCATCTGCTGTCCCGCCACGCGGAAAATCTGGCGCACAATTCTGGGCCGCAGGGTTGGCCAGCGTGCCGCTCAAGCCCAATGCGCAAAGGGCTCATCCTTGCAGCGGCGAAGGCGAGTTCCGCTCGGCATCAGGAAACCCTCGTTATCGACACGCACGAGGGATGTTCCGTCGAGAAGGGTGAACCGCGCGATTCCGTCGGTGTCGGACCACACCGCGACGACATATCTGTTCCCGTCGGTATCCTGGCATCGTTCATATCGCGCCGGATTCATGCGGACATCCGAACGGCGCAATTCCATCGCTCTCGAGGGCATGTCTCACCTCTCCCACTGCCTGCTTCAACGGGAAGCCGCAGGCGGGGTTCCATCCTGGCGCGTCGGATTGCCGGTCGGTCTGGGAAACGAGAATGAGCATTGGCGGCCGCCAAACCCTGCGCTGGAGCGCAATTGAGGCCTTCGAGCGGCGCGTATTCAGCGCCTCTGCGCGCTTTCCAGCAGCGCCGCCATCGCCCGATCGCCGCGCGCCCGGGCGTGCTGCAGCGGCGTGATGCCCTGCCCGTCCGCGATAGTACGATCCGCGCCCGCGGCAAGCAGAGCGCGTGCCGTCTCGACGTGACGGGGGCCGCCATCGCCCAGCACTACCGCCTCCATCAGGGCGGTCCAGCCGAGATTGTTGACATGGTCGAGCGGCGCCCCGGCCTTGATCAGTTCGCGGACCACCTCGTCATGGCCGAGATGTGCGGCCGCGATCAGCGCCGTGCCGCCATAGCGGCTCGTGATCAGCTTGGCCGAAGCGCCGGATGCCAGCAGCGCCTTGACCATCGGCACGTCGTCACGCACCGCCGCGATCGTCAGCGCATCGTAACGCTGCTCGTCGAGCGGTCCCGGCTTGGCACCGACGGCGATCAGGAGACGCGAAGCCTCGGCCCGCCCCTGGAATGCCGCGACATGCAGAGGCGTGCGGCCATTGCCGTCGCGCGCATCGAGGTCACCCCCCGCCGCGGTCAGCCGGCGGATGGTCGTGGCATCGCCCGCCGCAGCCGCCGCATGCAAGCCGCGATAGGCGGCAAGTTCGGCCGGGCTCGGCGGCGTCTGCGCCGTCGCTTCACCGGACCCGATGGCGGCCAGAAGCGCCAGCGCGCCCAGCAACATCCTCGACATGGCAACGTTCCCCGGTGGCGGGCAGGCGGCCGGCGCAGCGGCCACCTGCTTCACAATGACGGCAATCGGCCAATTCAGCGCAGCTTCGCCTGCACCTTCTCGATCCCGGCCTTGGCGCAATCCTCGTCCAGATTGGCGCCCGGGGCGCCGCCGACGCCGACCGCGCCGATCACGTCGTCATCGACCTTGACCGGGACACCGCCGCCGAGCAGCAGGAAGCCCTCGATCGAGGCGACATGGCGCGCCGCCCGGTTCTTCTCCGCGCCCTCGGCCATCGCCAGGGTGCCATTGCCAGCGGAAGCCGAGGTGTAGGCCTTGTCGCGGCTGGCAGCGACGGTGTGCGGACCGGCCCGGTCGGCGCGCAGCATGGCAAGAGGCACTCYGGCCCGGTCGACCACCGTGGCGGCGATGTAGAAGTTCTTGGTGGCGCAGGCCTCGACGGCGGCCTGCGCGATCTCCTGCGCGATGGCGAGCGGCATGTTGCGCTGCTGCAAAACCTGGGCGCCGGCGACGGCCGGCACGAGAGCGAGGGTGGCAGCAGCGGCGGCGAAAGCGGTCTTGAACATGGTCTCTCCGATGCGGGGCGTGGCGAGCCCTGAGCTCGACGGGGCCACGCTACCGAACCGCGAAGCGAAAAAGATCGGTACGGCGCCGGAGACCTCTCAGTAATCCTACGGAGCAAGGCGGCAATGACAGCCGCGAGAGCGAAGCTGTCGGAGCCCTACCCTTCGAGGGCGATACGAACCATCTCCGCAACCGAGCCGGCGCCGAGCTTCTCGGCAATATTGGCGCGATGGGTCTCGACCGTGCGCGGCGAGACGGCGAGCACGCGAGCGATTTCCTTGGTCGAAAGCCCTTCGGCGATGAGATCGAGGATCTCCCGCTCGCGCTGTGTCAGCCTGGCCAGCTGTGCTTCCCGGCCGGCGCGCGCGGCGTGAACCCTGCTGCGTTCGTCGAGCTGCGCGAAACCCGCCTCGATCGCCTCGAGCAGCACCTGCTCGTCGATCGGCTTTGTCAGGAAGTCGACGGCGCCGGCCTTGAAAGCGCGGCGACAGGCCGCGACATCGCCATGGCCGGTGACGATGACAATCGGCATGCGCTCGGCTTCGCTCGCCATGCGCTCCAGAAGTTGCAGGCCGGATGTCCCGGGCATGCGGATATCGGCGACGATGCAGCCATCCTGCCGCAGGTTCGGGCGCTCCAGGAAGGCCTGGACGCCGGCGAAGGGCTGCACCGCGAAGCCCATGGTCCGCAGCAGCAGCGTGAGCGCATCGCGGACATCGTCATCGTCGTCGATCAGATAGACCGTACGGGCGGCGGGCTTCATTCAGCCGCGATCCGCTGTTCCAGGGCTAGGTGCGGCAAGCGAACCGTGAACACGGCGCCCCGGCCGGCCTCGCTGCGCGCAGCGATGTGCCCGCCGGCCGACTGGACCAAACGCTCGCAGAGCGGCAGCCCGAGCCCCATGCCGCCGCTCTTGGTGGTGAAGAACGGCTCAAACAGCCGTGCCAGATCGGCCTCCGCGATGCCCGGGCCGGTATCGCTCACGGCGATCTCGACATCGCCTCCAACGAGCCGGGTCGTGAGTGTGATCTCGCGTCGCCCTCCGCTCTCGCCCGCTATCGCCTCCGCCGCGTTGCGGACGAGATTGTGAACCACCTGCTCGATCGCGACCCGATCGACCCGCGCCGGCAGCGGCGAGGGGCCGAGTTCAAGGTTGAGGCCGATCCCGCGCTCCTGCAGGTCGCGCTGCGTCAGGGCAACGACATTGCGGACGATGCAGTTGAGGTCGTTCGGTTGGGGCTGCGGCTCGCGGCGCGTCACATAGGCCCGCAGCCGCTCCAGGATTTCGCCGGCCCTCAAGGCGTGCCGCACATTCGCATCGAGCACGCCGATCAGCGCGTCCGGTTGCCCCGCCGCGGAGCGCATGAGCCGCAGGCCGGCCTGGCTCTGGCTGAGGATAGCCGTCAGCGGCTGCGTGATCTCATGAGCGATGCCGGACGCCATCTCGCCGACCGTGTTCACCCGCATCGCATGGGCGAGTCGCGCATCCTGCTGATGCAGGCGCATCGCCTCGCGCGCCCGCTGGCTGGCGCGCTTTTCGCGCAGAACCGCGAGCAGCAGCAGCACCGCAAGCGCGGAGGCCAGCGGCCAGCCGATCAGCAGGATCGGCGGCAGGATCTCGGCGACGGAAGGCCGCCGCTCCAGGGTCAGGACGAGCGGCTGGGAGCGGCTTCCCAACGCCCGTTCATAGGTGAGTTTCGGCAGGCCCATGCCGGGCGGACGTTCCCGTCCTTGGCTGACGATCCTGGCTCCGGAGCTATCCCGCAGCGCCAGCACGGTCTCCTCAGGCAAGCCGCCTTCCGGTTCGGCCATGCGTGTGGCGTCGATGACGAGCACCAGCGCCCGCGGCTCCGAGCCGTTGTCCGGGATGCGCTTGACGAGCGCATAGAAAGGCTTCCCTCCCCGGCTGGGCAGCGTCCCGGCGTGGCCCGGCGCAAGCTCCCTGATGCGCGCCGCAAGCGCGAGCGGATCGAAGTCCTTGAGATTCTCCGCAGCTTTCCCCTCGAGCCCGTCAGGGGGAGCTCCTGATCCTGCCAGCTCGACCGCCGCGATCCGCGGATAGAAGCGCTGCATCGCTTCCACGACGGCGCGCCACGTGGCGGAATCCGCGGTCGAACTCGCCAGCACCGCCGCGAGGCTGGTGAGATGCGCGTCATGCTGCTCGGCGCGCTGCGAGAGGACGCGATGCAGCGTCGCTCCCTCGCGGTGGAGCGCGTCGCTTGCCCGTGTGAATTCGATCGCGGCCTCCAGCCCGAGGCCGATGAGCGCAAGCGGAACCCACAGCAGCAGGAATGTGGCCAGTCGGGACTTCAAGGGCGCAATCCGGTTCGCGCCCAGCCTATCGCGCCGGCCTCGTGCCGTCACTCCACGCCGTCAAGGGATTTGGCGCGGAAGGTCCTTGCGGCGGCAACCGCAGCTCAATAGGCTCCCTGTCGACGCGCCGACGACAGGCACGCACCAGGGGAAACGCCTATGCCAAAAATGTTCTGCAAGCTGGCCGCGCTCGGTCTCGCCGCGGCCGCCTTTTCAGTGTTCGCCGCTCCCGCCTCGGCGCAAGCGACGCTCGAGGCTGTGAAGAAGCGCGGCAAGATTCTCTGCGGCGTCTCCCCCACGGCTCCGGGCTTCTCCTATGCCGACGACAAGGGCGTTCGCCAGGGCTTCGACAGCGACATCTGCCGCGCCGTGTCATCCGCCGTCTTCGGTGTTCCGGACAAGGTCGACTTCGTTCCGCTCAACACCAATGTCCGCTTCCAGGGGCTTCAGTCCGGCGAGGTCGACCTGCTCTCGCGCCAGACGACGATGACCTTCTCGCGCGACACATCGCTCGGCCTCGATTTCGCGCCGGTCGTTTTTTATGACGGCCAGGGCCTGATGGTTTCGAGCAAGCTCGGCGTGAAGAGCGCGGCGGAGCTGTCGCAGTCGGCCGTCTGCATCCTGCCGGGCACCACGACGCTGCAGAATCTCGAAGACTACTTCAAGCCGCGCAACATCAAATACGAGGCGGTCGTCTTCGAGAATCCCGACGAGTGGCGCAACGCCTTCTTCTCCGGCCGCTGCGACGTCATCACCACCGACCGCTCGGACCTCGCTTCGGTGCGCGCGATCGCGAACGACCCCAAGCAATACGTCATCCTGCCCGAGACGATCTCGAAGGAGCCGCTTGCGCCCGTCATCCGCCAGAACGACAGCAACTGGCGCGACATCGTCTCCTGGACGGTCAACGCCCTGATCGCGGCCGAGGAGTACGGCATCACCAAGGCCAATATCGACGAGCAGCTCAAGAGCAAGGACCCCGAGATCCAGCGCCTGCTCGGCGTCAACGGCGATCTCGGCAAGATGCTGAACCTCGACAACAAATGGGCCTACAACGCCATCAAGCAGCTCGGCAATTACGGCGAGCTCTTCGAGCGTCACCTCGGCGAGAAGACCCCGCTCGGCCTCACCCGTGGCCCGAACCAGCTCTGGACCAAGGGCGGGCTGCTCTACTCCCCACCCTTCCGGTGATCCCGGCCATCGCATCGGACCGAAAAGTGGCTTCCGCTTTTTAGAAAAATCCGATGCAATATCAAATGAATAGATCGCCGTCGTCGCGTCCGGTGGGACGCGCGGCGATCTGGCGTTCCTTCGATTGACCTGAGACCGCCGGCCGTCGCGCGCGGCCGGTGTGTCTCCAGCACGGAACAGCCCGATGGCCTCTCCAGCATCCAGCCCGCTGCGGCTCATTTACGATGTGCGCGTGCGCGCCGTGCTCTATCAGGTCGTGGCCGTCGTCCTCGTCGTCGGGGTCGGCCTCTACCTCTTCGGCACGGTCTCGCGGAAGCTCGCCGAACAGAACATCGCGACGGGCTTCGCCTATCTCTCCCGGCCGGCGGGCTTCGTCATCAGCCAGTCCTTCATCAGCTACGAATCCAGCGACACCTACGGCCGCGCCATTCTCGTCGGGCTGCTCAACACGGTCTGGGTTTCGATCTTCGCCGTTATCCTCTCGACCGTGCTCGGCCTGATCGTCGGCATCGCCCGGCTGTCGCGCAATCCGCTCCTGTCCTTCCTCGCCCTGATCTATGTCGAGGCGCTGCGCAATGTGCCGCTGCTACTCTACCTCTTCCTCTGGTATGCGCTGATCGTCGCGGTGTTTCCGCCGGTGCGGGACGCCTGGCAGGTGCTGCCCGACGTCTTCCTCAGCAATGGCGGCCTGATCGTCCCTTCGCTGCGCTGGTCCGCCGCCCATACCGGCGTGCTCGTCTCCGCCTTGGCCGGCATCGTGCTCGCCTTCGTGGTCGCCGCGTTCATGCGGCGCCACCGCGTCGCGTCCGGCCACGCCAGGGCCGCCTGGCCCTATGTGATCGTCGCCCTCCTCGCGCCACCGCTTATCGGCCTCTTGCTGTTTCAGCCGGATCTCGTGGTGAACTGGCCGGAAAAGGGCCGCTTCCGCATTACCGGGGGCCTGCAGGTCACCCCGGAATTCACCGCGCTTCTGGTCGGGCTCGGCCTCTCAGCTTCCGCCGGCATCGCCGAGATCGTCCGTGCCGGCATCCTCGCGGTCGGGCGTGGCCAATGGGAGGCTGCGCGTGCCGTCGGGCTGCACGACCGCCAGACGATGCGGCTGGTCGTGCTGCCGCAAGCGCTGCGCGTGATCATTCCGCCGCTGACCAGTTCCTATCTCTCGACCTTCAAGAACTCCTCGCTCGCCATCGCGATCGGCTACCCCGATCTCGTGATGGTTTCCAACACCACGATGAACCAGACCGGACAGGCCATCGAGGGCATCGCGATCTTCATGCTGGTCTATCTCGGCCTGTCGATCACGATCTCGCTGCTCATGAACTGGTACAACGCCCGCGTCGCCCTGGTGGAGCGCTGAGATGTCCGAGCTCACCAATACGGCGATGCTTGGCGTCGAACGAGCCGACCGCCCCTTGCAGGGACAGCGGCGTTGGCTCGCTGGGCTGAAGCCCTTTGTCGGCTCCCCGCTCAACGCCGCCATCACCCTCGCCTGCCTCTGGCTGATCTATCGCCTGGTGACCGGCGCTTGGGGCTGGCTCGTCACCCGCGCGGTGACGGAAGGCGGGCCCCAGGCCTGCAAGGCCGGGAACGGGGCCTGCTGGCCCTTTCTGGCGGCGAAGCTGCGCTTCATGATCTTCGGCTTCTATCCTTACGAGGAGCATTGGCGCCCGGCGCTCGCGGTGCTGCTGTTCCTCGCTGCGGTGATTATCTCGATGATTCCGCGCTTCTGGTCGCGGCGCCTGCTCTGGCTCTGGCTCGCTGTCGTTATCGTCTGCGCCGTGCTGATGTATGGCGGGCTGTTCGGCCTCATGGTGGTGAGCACCACGAACTGGGGCGGCCTGCCGCTCTCCTTCATGCTCTCCTCGGTCGGGCTCGCCTTCGGCTTCGTGCTTGGCGTGCTGCTGGCGCTGGCGCGCTCCTCGAAGCTGCCCGCAATCCAGGTCATCGCCGTCATCTTCATCGAGACGGTGCGCGGGGTGCCGCTGGTCTCGATCCTGTTCATGGCCTCGGTGATGCTGCCGCTGTTCATGCCGGACGGTGTCACCATCGACAAATTGCTGCGGGCGCAGGTCGCAATCATCATCTTCGCCGGCGCCTATATCGCCGAGACCGTCCGCGGCGGTCTGCAGGCAGTGCCGAAGGGCCAGCACGAAGCCGCCGCCTCGCTCGGCCTCGGCTATTGGCTGTCGATGCGCAAGATCGTGCTGCCTCAGGCGCTCAAGATCGTCATCCCGCCGCTGGTCAACATCTTCATCGGCTTCTTCCAGGACACGACACTCGTCACGATCATCGGCCTGCTCGACTTCCTCGACACGGTGCGCTCAGCCATGCGCGATCCGGTCTGGCAGGGCATCGCCGTGCTCGAGGGCTATGTCTTCGCGGCGCTGGTCTATGCCCTGCTCAGCTACGGCATGGGCTCCTATAGCCGCTTCATCGAGCGCCGCCTGCGGACGGACCATGGCCATGGCCGGAGCGCCTGACGGGGCGGCAAGCGCGTTCAAACCCTGATTTTGTGCGAAGCCGGCCTCCCCGCCGGCGGCCGCGCAATGTTCCAGCAAGCCGGGGCACCGACCACTCCATGTGTTTCATCATGGAGAGCGGAAGATGCGTCCCAGCTCAGGCCAGTCAGCGGCGCTCGCCGGCCGCGCACTGCACGGCTATATCAACCTCGTGCAGCGAACCACCCGGTTCAGGCCGGTCATTCCCGGGGCCTGTCCTTGGGAGCGCAGCCGCGAGCCGTTCATCGCCCTGACATGGCACGGCCAGCAGATGCTGAGCCTTGCGGCGCTCGAGGGCGCATCGCGCGTGGCAATCCTGGCCTCGCTGCATTTCGATGGCGAGGTCGTCGCCTCCGTCGTCGAAAGGGCCGGTTTCCGGACCATCCGTGGCTCGGGGACTCAGAGCCGCCCGAAAATTCGGACCAAGCGGGCAATTCCAGCGTTCTTCGAAATGCGGGACGCGCTCCGCGACGGCACCAGCGTCGTTCTCACGGCAGACGTGCCGAAAGTGTCGCGCGTGGCCGGCAAGGGCGCCGTGCAGCTCGCCCGCGTCACCGGTCGGCCGATCTACCTCTTCGCCGCCGTCACGAGCGCGCGCTTCGATCTGACAAACTGGGACCGGTCCAGCATCGCCCTGCCCTTCGGCCGCGGCTGCATCCTCTGGTCGGAGCCGCTCTATGTCCGAAAGGGTGCCGACGATCGCGAGGTCGGCCTCATCGCCATGGACATCTCGGCGCGCCTCGACGAGCTCCACTCTGCGGCCTACCAATCACTCGAGCGGGCCCGCTGAGCCTGTCCCCCCATCGTCCCGTCAGGGGCGTCCCGGCAGCGGACAATCGGCCGGATTGCCGCAGATGTTTGCTGGTGGGCGCAGAATCTCCGGCGCGCCCGCCGGCTCGATGCGGATGCGGCTGAGATCGCCCGAGAAGCGCAGGCCAAGGCCCGACGAAATGAGGACGATCCGCGCGCGCGGCGAGGCGAGGATCGTCGCGTTGGCTCCAGCCAGGAAATGGGCGCTGCCGCCGAGGCTGGCATAGTCTCCGAATACATCCTCCCGCCGGTCAAGCCCGTAGACCAGCATGATCACCCGGCCGTAATCGGCGCCGAGTCCGATGCCGACCGACAGCGCCGACCAGATCACCGGCTCGGGGGACCCGTCCGAAAAACGCAACTCGCCGCTGCCATGCCGCCCGCCGACAACGAAAGAGCCGCTCAGCTCACCACCGACGATATAGGCATTGGGCTCGCCGAAGAGGGCGAACGCACGTTCGATCGGAAGGCTGACCGTTTTCGACGCGGTGTCGAATACCCCCTCGACCAATCGCAAGATATCGTTGCGCGATGTCGTCGGCAGTTGCCCGGGCCGGATCTGTTCCTTCGCCGGCGGTTTGCCCTGTGCCAATGCCGTGGTTTCGATCGGCGCGGCCGCGAGCAGCGCCGCCAACGCCCAGACCGGACGGCTCCCCCTTGCCACGGTGCGCAACACAGGCATCAGGTTGGCAGATCCATGGAAGAGTTGAACGGCAACGCTATTACGGTCCATGCAGAGCGAGCCAGAGCAGCGCGCCCTGTCCGACAAGCCATACCCGCACAGAGGCTCCGTGACGACCCGCAACATTGAACCGATTTCCGTGAGGCCGTCGCCGGCGACTTCGAACGCTCACGGCCTTCGTGAGAACGGGGGCCTGGCGTGACCTCGCTGTCGCGCGCCCTTACGCTCCGGCTGGGCCTGCTGGGCATCGTCCTGTTCGTGGCATTCATCGCGGCCGTTCTGGCATTCACCTTCATCACCGAAGACCCTGGCGCCCTACGCAACGACGTCACCTCACAAATCATCCAGCAAGGCGTACGGCCGTCGACGGGCAGCGGACTGCAGGTCGAGAAGACCGCGGGACTTGTGCAGATCGAGCATGCCAGCCCCCGGCTCTGGTATCTCGTCTCCGATGGACGTTCCGTCGTCGAGTATGCGCCAGAGTTGCGTCCGGGGTTGCCCATCGACATCCGGTTGGATGGCCCGACGATCGCGGCTCAGATGCGCGTCGGCGGCGACAACGCACTCGCCTTCGACGTGATCGAGAAGGATGGCAGCCGCGTCATTGTCGCGACCGGCGGCGGCGTGCCGGGTTGGGACCTGATCCTCGGCTATTTCCTGCGCGCGATCGCCGGTCCGGCCTTCGCGATCTCGGTGGTCTTCGGCATCATGATCGCTGCAGCGATCGCGATGTCGGTCTCCTATATCAGCGCGCGGCTGCGCAGCGCCGCCGAAGCGGCGGCCCGCATCGATCCCCGCGCGCCGCGCGGCCTGCTGCCGACCGAGGAGACCCCGATCGAGCTCATGCCCCTGACAACCGCGCTCAATTCGGCGCTCGACCAGATCGCCGGCAACATGGAGGGACAACGGCGCTTCATGAACAATGTCGCGCACGAACTGCGCACCCCGCTTGCGGTGATGCGCAGCCGCGTCGACGCGCTTCCGGACGAGCCGGCGCGCCTCCAGCTGACCACGGATCTGAGCCGGCTGACCACCATCGTCTCCTCGATGCTGCAACTCGCCCGCCTGCATGCCACCGAACTGCCCTTCGAACCGCTGCAGCTCAACGCGCTCGCTCGCTCCGTCCTGGCCGAGCTCGCTCCGCTCATCCTCAGCCACGGCGTCGATGTCGCGCTGGAAGAGGAAGGCGATCTGAATGGGGTGATCGATGCCAATGAGCCCACGGTCCGGGCCGCGCTCGCCAACCTCGTCGACAACGCCCTGCGCCATGCGAAGGCAAGATCGACCATTCTGGTCCGCGTCCTCGACGGAGCCGTCCTGGAGGTCATCGATGATGGTGTCGGCATCGCGGCGGCGAAGCGCCCGCAGGCGATGGAACCGTTCAACCGTATGTCGCCGAGTTCGACCGGCGCCGGTCTTGGCCTAACCATCGTGCGCGACATCATGGCCGCCCATGGCGGCTCCATCGCCATTCTCGGCAATGAGGACGGCGGCACAACGGTGCGCCTGGCATTCCCGCCGGACGGCACCAGCCGCGATTGAGAGGCGCTAGAGCGCCGACACTGTCGTCTTCAGCATGTAGCCGATGCCGCGCAGCGAGGTGATCTCGACCTGGGCACCGGCGTCGCGAAGCTTGCGGCGCAGGCGCGAGATCTGCGCTTCCAGCGTGTTCGATTCGATCAGATCGTCGAAGCCGTAGACCGCCTCGATCAGTACATCGCGGGTGACGACGCGGCCGACGCGCTGCACGAGGGCTTCGAGGATCAGCGCCTCGCGCCGGCGCAGGTCGAGAGGCTCGGCTCCGACACAGGCGCTGCGGCCCTCGAGGTCGAGCGAGAGGTTACCGGCCGCAATGACCAGGGATCGCTTGGGATGACGCCGCCGCACGATCACCCGCAGGCGCGCAAGCAGCTCGCCCGGCTCGAAAGGCTTGACCAGATAGTCGTCGGCGCCGCCATTGAGGCCTTCGATGACGTCGGCCTTGGCGTCGCGCGCGGTCAGGATCAGGAAGGCCGGACGCGCATCGTCGGCGCTGAGCGCCTTGACGATCGAAAGGCCGTCGCCGTCCGGCAGGCGCCTATCGACGATGGCGATGTCGAAGGGCGCGGTCCGCAGGGCGGCCAGTGCGGCATCGATCGTCGTGGTCCGATCCACGATCAACCCCGCATTCGTGAGAAGCGAGGACAGGAAGCTCATCAGATCCGGCTCGTCCTCGACGATCAATGCGCGCATGTCTGTCCTGTAGAGGTGCAGGGATGGAACGTGATGCCGGACAAGGGACGGGATTTCCGAACACCCTGCCCCATCCCTACCAGAGAACGGCCAAGAAGGCCGTGAATCAGGACCGGCCTTGCGAAACCGGCCGCTATGGCGGGGTCAGAAACGGTAGTTGAGGCCGGCCTTGACGAGATGCTCGGTGACGCCGATGCGGCTGCGCGTATTGCCGAACTGGAAGTCCTGCTTGCCGAGCGAGACGTAGTTGTATTCGAGCTTGGCGGAGAGGTTGTCGGTGATGCCGTATTCGGCGCCGGCACCAACCACATAGCCGATCTTGCTCTTGGTCTTCGACAGCAGACCGTCCGTGGCCTTCAGGCTGCCATAAGCGAGACCGCCGGTGCCGTAGATCAGCACACGATCGAAGGCGACACCGGTGCGTGCCTTCAGCGTGCTGACATATCGCATGTCGGCGCCGGTGCCGGCACCGCGCTGCTTGGAGCTGTTGCCGAGGCCGTTCATCGACATGTCGCCCTCCATGCCGAAGACCATGCTGCCGAGCTGCAGGTTGTAGCCGAGCTGGCCGCCGAGCAGCACTTCGTTGCGGCTCTTCTTGGCGGCGCCGTCGAAGCGGTCGAATGCTGCGCCGGAATGGATACCGGCATAGATGCCGTTCCAGTTGTAGGTGCGCGGCGCGGTATAGGCCGGCCACTCCTGAGTACGCGGCAGCAGGCGGTCCGCCGCCGCCGCGGGCACCGCGAACAGGGCCAGCAGGCCGAGGCCCGCCATCGAGATGGTGCGAAACATGACAACAACTCCTTGCGGCGGCTTTCCCCGCCGCCGACGCATCTGCCTGCGCCCTGGTTCCGTGAATCGGAGCGGGTCGGCATCCGCAGATCGCGTGCGAAGATTACGGGAGCGTTGCCCATGGACGAGGCGGTGACGGGGCGCTCAAACGCCCCGCGCGGGAAGCCCGACCAACCCCGGCGGCCCTCGCACCGGGTCAGCAATATTGCGCCGCAGCAGGAGTTGTCAGAGTACGGGTTCGACCTGCTTTCCAAGTTCCTCCACCGGTGGAATCCGGCCGGCTTCGAACCAATAGGCCGCCGCCGCGCGCGACATCGCCCCGCCGTCATGGCCGATCCCCGGCACCGTGATCAGCTGCCAGTTGCAGGGCACGCCAAGACGCGCGGCCTCGGCCCGGGCGAAGTCGAGCATGAAATGGGCGCGGCCATAGCGATGCGGCCCCTGAGCCAGCGCCTCGGCCTGCGCCGGCAGGTTGGGATCGTCGGTGACGATGTCGCGGTCCCCGGCGAAGAGCATCATCGGATAGGCGAGCCAGCGTGTGAGCGCACTACGGTCGAGATCGAGCCCGCCGAGCCCTTCCGGAAAGCGCCGATCGAACGTCGGCAGCGTGTACCAGCCCGGATTGGAAGCCATCGCCGCCGCGAAGAGCTCACCGCCCTCCGTCGCCAGCATCCGGTGCACGAACTGGCCGCCGGCCGAATGGCCGAAAATGCGGATGACGGGGCTATCAATCACGCCGCCGGCCCGGAGCGCATCCAGCACGCGCTCGGGCACCGCGTAGAGCCACTGCTCGCGCGGAGCGATGGCATCGTCAGCGGAGACGACCAGACCGTTGTTGTAGCCTTCGGCTTTGGGGAAATGCTCGTCGGGAAAGGTCGGCGCGACGATCAGCAGATTGTGCTTCTCGGCCGCATCGATCCAGAAATCCCTGTAGTCGTCGCCGTTGCGCATCATGCCGTGCTGCACGACGATGACCGGGTCGTTCGGCTGGTGGCGCTCCGGGCGGTAGAAGTTGACAACCAGCGGCCTGTCCGGATGGCGCCGGTCGATGAAGGGCAGCGCGCTGCGCCCAACCGGCGGGTTGAGGGTGGTGGTGGTCATGCGGCCTCCGGAGCCTTGTGCAGATGACATGCGGCGCTGCGGCCGGGCGCGATCTCGGTGAGCTTCGGCCGGACCTCGCGGCAAACCGGCATCGCCTGCTCGCAGCGCGGGTGGAAGGGGCAGCCGGGCGGCGGTGCCAGCGGTGACGGCAATTCGCCCTTGAGCGGCTGGAAGGCGCGCTTGCGCCGCGCCGCCGAGGGGATCGCGGCGATCAGCGCGGCGCTGTAGGGATGCGCCGGTTCTGCGAAGACCTCCGCCGCCCGCCCAACCTCGACGATGCGGCCGAGATACATGATCGCGACCCGGTCGCTGATATGGCGGACGAGGCCGAGGTCATGGCTGACGAAGAGATAGGTCAGCCCATGGCGCTCGCGCACATCCATGAACAGGTTGACGACCTGCGCCTGGATCGAGACGTCCAAGGCCGAAACCGGCTCGTCGCAGACGAGGAAATCCGGCTTCACGGCCAGCGCCCGCGCGATGCCGATGCGCTGCCGCTGCCCGCCCGAGAACTGGTGCGGATAGCGCTCGCGATAGGCGAGATCGAGCCCGACCTCGCTCAGCGCCCGGTCGACCGCCCCATCGATCTCCGCCTTGGGCAGGAGCTTGTGGACGCTCAGCGCCTCGCCGACGATGCGGCTGACCTTCATGCGCGGATCGAGCGAGGCGTAGGGGTCCTGGAAGATCATCTGGACCTTCAGCAGGAAGTCGAGTCRCTCCTTGCCCTTCAGGCCAGCCACCGGCCGCTGCTCGTAGACCACCTCGCCGGTCGTCGGCTTCAGGATGCCGGTGACGACGCGCGCCAGCGTGGACTTGCCGCAGCCGGATTCGCCGACGAGGCCGAGCACCTCGCCGCGCTTCACGCTGAGATCGATACCGTCGACGGCGCGCAGCACCGGCGGTGCCTTGCCGCGGCCGGTCGCCATCAGGATGCGCTCGGCCAGCGTCGGCTTGCGGCGGAAATGCTTGGTGATGCCCTTGAGCTCGATGATCGGGGCGCTGGTTTGGGCATTCATGCCGCTTCTCCCACCGGCACCGGATTGTGGCAGCGGAAGCTGCGGGCGCCCTCCCCCACCGTTTCGGGATCGCGCTCGGCGCAGACCGGCTGCACGCGCAGGCAGCGCGGCCGGAACGGGCAGCCGCTCGGGCGCGCATCGATGCGCGGCGCGACGCCGTCGATCTGGTTCAGGCGCTCGCCAGGCGCGACATTGGCGGCCGAGGAGTTGAGCAGGCCGAGCGTGTAGGGGTGGCGCGGCGCATCGAGAACCTGATCGACCGGGCCGATCTCGACGACGCGGCCGGCATACATCACTGCGACCCGGTCGGCGAGCTCGGCCACAACGGCAAGATCATGGGTGATCCAGAGTACGGCCGTGCCGGTCTCGCGGGCGAGCTTCTGGACCTCGAACAGGATCTGGCTCTGGATGGTGACGTCGAGCGCCGTCGTCGGCTCGTCGGCGATGATCAGGTCGGGCGCGTTGAGCAGCGCCGTCGCGATCGCGACCCGCTGGCGCATGCCGCCGGAGAATTCGTGCGGGAACTGTTTCAACCGCGCTTCCGGCGAGGAGATGCCGACGCGGGCCAGCGCCTTCGCCGCCTCGGCCAGCGCCTCCATTCGGGTGCATTGACGATGCTCCAGGATCGCCTCGCTCATCTGCTCGCCGATGCTGAGCACCGGGTTCAGCGTCATCAGCGGGTCCTGGAAGATCATCGCGATGCGGTCGCCGCGCAGATCGCGCAGCCGCTCTTCAGTCGCGTTGCGCAGATCCTCGCCGTCGAAGCGGATCGCGCCAGAGACGATCTCGCCGGGTGCATCGATCAGCCGGACCAGCGAGAAGCCGGTCACCGACTTGCCGGAGCCGGACTCGCCGACGAGCCCCAGCACCTCGCCGCGCGCGACGCTGAGATCGACACCGTCGACGGCAGGCCAAGCACCGTCGAGCGCATGGAAGACGGTCCTGAGACCGCGGACATCGAGCAGGGCGTTGGTCATGAGCGCACGTTGAAGCTGCGGCGCAGCCGGTCGCCGACGAGGTTGAGCGAGACGATCAGCAGCACCAGCGCGATACCCGGGAAAACCGCGATCCAGTATTCGCCCGAGAGCAGGAACTCGAAGCCGTTGGCGATGAGCAGGCCGAGCGAGGGCTGCGTCACCGGCACGCCGACGCCCAGGAAGGAGAGCGTCGCCTCCAGCGTGATCGCGCTGGCAACGCTGATCGAGGCGACCACGAGCACCGAGCCGACCGAGTTCGGCAGCAGATGCGCGATCATGATGTGCCGGGTCGGCAGGCCGAAATTCAGCGCCGCCTCGATATACTCCTTGCGCCGTTCCACCAGCGCGGAGGCGCGCATCAGCCGGGCATATTGCGCCCATTGCACCAGGACGATGGCGAGGATGACCTTGTCGACGCCGCGCCCGATCGAGGCGAGCAGCACGAGCGCGACCAGGATCGACGGAAAGCCGAGCATGAAGTCGACGACGCGCATGATGACGGCATCGACGGCTCCGCCGAACTGCGCCGCGAGAAGCCCCGCGGAAATCCCGATGAAGAGTGCGCCGAGCGTCGCCGAGAGGCCGACCATCAGGCTGGTGCGCAGCCCGTAGAGGATCGCGCTCAGCATGTCCCGACCCTGCGACTCCGTGCCGAGCCAGTAGGTCATGCCGTTCATGCTGGTCTCGCCCGGCGGCAGGCGATTGTCCATCACGCTGAGCGCGGCGAGATCGTGCGGGTTCTGCGGCGCAATGACCGGCGCCAGCAGCGCGAGAAGAACCATGATGCCGAGCAGGATCGCGGCACCGCGCGTCGTCGGCCGGTTGCGGATGCGGCGGAGCACCCTCTCCCGCAACGGTGTGTCGGCATAGGCGGGAACGGCGGGCGCCTTGCTTTTTGCGCTCATGCCATCTCTCCCGTCAGCTTCACCCGCGGGTCGAGCGCGGCATAGAGGATGTCGACGAGGAAGTTCACCGTGACGAAGAGCAGCGTCGCCAGCAGCACATAGGCGACCACGACCGGCCGATCGAGCTGGTAGACCGAGTCGATCAGGAGCTTGCCCATGCCCGGCCAGGCGAAGACCGTCTCGGTGATGGTGGAGAAGGCGACGAGGCTGCCGAACTCGATGCCGACCACGGTGACGACCGGGATGAGGATGTTGCGCAGCACATGCCGGCCGACAATGCGCCGGGGACGCACGCCCTTGGCGCGGGCATATTTGACGTAGTCCTGGGTCATCGTCTCGGTCGTGCCGGCGGCGACGAGGCGGATCATCAGCGCCATGTTGGGAATGGCGAGGTTGATCGCCGGCAGCGCCAGATGCTTGAGCCCGTCCAGCGTCAGCAGGCTGGTCTTGAAGCCGAGGATGGATACCGTCTCGCCGCGCCCCGCCGTCGGCAACCAGCCGAGCAGCACGGCGAACAGCAGGATCAGCATCATGCCCTTCCAGAAACTAGGCAGAGAAAAGCCGAGGATGGTGCTGCCGAGGATGATGCGCGAGGGACGGCTCTCCGGATCGAGCCCGGCATAGAGGCCGAGCGGCACGCCGGTCACGATCGCCAGCGTCATCGCCAGCAGCACGAGCTCGAAGGTCGCGGGCAGACGGGCGAGGATCAATTCGATCGCCGGCACGCCATGGACGAAGGAGCGGCCGAGATCGCCCTTCAGCGCATTGCCCATAAAGACGAAATATTGCTGCCAGATCGGCAGGTCGAGGCCGAGGCGCCGGATCAGCGCCTCGCGCTCGGCCGAGCTGGCCGAGGGCGAGACCAGAAGCTCGATCGGATCGCCGATGCCGTAGACGGCGAAGAAGACGACGACCGAAACCGCGAGCAGCACGAGCGCGCTCTGGATCAGCCGTTGCAGGACATAGGCGGTCATGGCTGAGACCGGCTCCGCTACATGTTCCGAACGGGCGGTCCAGCAGACCGCCCGTCATTTTTGGGGTGATCGGCGAGGCCTACTTGGCGGCCGGCCTGACTGACATCGCCAGCATGTATTGATCGGCGCGGCCGGTGACTTTGAGGTTCGACTTGAAGGCCCAGACGCCGCTCTCGAAGTGCAGCGGGATGAAGGCGCCGTCGGCGAGCACGAGCTTGCCGGCCTCCTGCAGCAATTCAGCGCGCTTGGCGTCGTCGAGCGTGGTGACGGCTTCGCGGATCACCTTGTCGAACTGGTCGTTCTTGTAGCCGCCATAGTTCGAGCCGCCTAGCGTCTTGGTCTCGTTGGGGGTCGGCGGCCACTGGCGCAGGAAGGACGCGGCCTCGCCGGTGCCGGAGCCCCAGCCGCCGAGCGCGGCGCTGAATTCCTTCTTGGCACGGCGCGGGAAGTAGATCGCCCGCGTCATCGCGTCGACCTCGGTCTTGATGCCGATCTGGGTCAGGTACTGCGCGACCGCCTGGGTGATCTGGCTGTCGTTGATGTAGCGGTCATTGGTGGTCGACAGGGTGAGCTGGAAGCCCTTGGCATAACCGGCCTCGGCCAGCAGCTTCTTGGCCTGCGCGGGGTCATAAGCCAGCTTCGGCGGGTTCGGCAGCGTGCCGAACATGCCGGTCGGCAGATACTGGTAAGCCGGCTCAGCCGCGCCATCCATGATGCGCTTGACGATGGCGTCGCGGTCGATGGCGAGCGACATCGCCTTGCGAACGCGCGCATCCTTCAGCGGGTTCTTGCCATCCTCGGCCTTGACGAATGGGCTCTGGTCGCGGGCGACGTCGAGCTGGAAATAGATCACGCGGGTCGAGGGCGTGATGACGTGGCCGAAGCGCTTGTCATCCTTGATCCGGCCGAGATCGCGCGCGGCCGGATTTTCGATCACGTCGTAATCGCCGGCGAGCAGGCCGGCGAGGCGCGGCCCGGCATTGGTCACCGGCAGCAGACGCACCAGCTCCCAGGGCTCGGCCTTGCCCCAATAGGTCGGGCTGCGCTCGAGCTCGATCGCCGAGCCCCGCACATAGGATTTCAGCTTGTAGGGGCCGGTGCCGATGGCGAGCGAGCCGTCATTGAAGCCGCTGACGGTCGGCCAGGGCCCCGTCACGCCGCAGTTCTTGGCGATGTCGTAGCTGATCGGCCCGTGCTCGACGATGGAGGCCGAGAGGATGGGAAGCGCCGAGAGCAGGTTCGGCAGCAGCGGCTCCGGATTGATGGTGTTGATGACTAGCGTCTGCGGATCGGGCGACTCGACCGAGGCGAAATTCCCGGTGACGTCGGCAAAAGAATCCGACACCTTGGTCTCGTTCTTCAAGGTGCGGCAGAAGGTGAAGACCACGTCCTCGGCGGTAAACGGCTTGCCATTGGAGAACTTCACGCCGTCGCGGAGCTTGAAGGTCCAGCGGTTCTTGCCGTCGTTTTCCCAGGAGGTGGCGAGGCTCGGATGGAGCTTCTGCTTCTCGTCCTGGGCGACGAGCGAGTCGAAGATGTGCTGCGCCAGGGCGTTGTTCGGGGTGAGGTCGTGGTAATGCGGATCGACGGCGGTCGGCTCGGAAGCCAGCGCGATGCGCAGGGTTTGCGCCGAAGCCGCCGTGGCGGACAGGCACGTTGCGGCGAATGCCGCGACGAACAGGGATTGACGCATGATGGTATCCGCTCCCGCTTGTCGTTTTGACAGGTTTATTTTCGTCGGGTAGCAAACATGAAAATTTTTGAACGTCAACAGGGCGGAGGCACATGTCCCAGGGCCTGAGGCCTTCGACGGATCTCTCGAACCGGATCGCGCAGATCTACCCCTCCCTCAGCAACGGCCACCGCCGCGCGGCCGATTTCGTGCTGCAGCACCCGCTCGACGTCGCGACGATGACGATCGAGGGGCTGGCCGAAGGGAGCGGCACCTCCAACGCGACGGTGACCCGCTTCGTCCGGGCGCTCGGCTATGGCGGCTATGGCGAGTTTCGTGGCGCGCTCTCGGCCGCGCTGAAATTCGCCCATGCTCCGGTCGACAGCTTCGCCGGCGCCCGCTCGGCCGCCGGCTCGACCTTCGCGACCGTCGAGGCTGCTCTTGCCGACCAGGCCGCCAATCTGCAGGCGGCCCGCGAAAGCCTGACCGAGGAAGCCGTGACGCGGGCGGTCGAACTGCTGCTCAAGGCCCCGCGCGTCTTCATCGCCGCCTCGGGCGCGAGCCACCACGTCGCTTCGTTCCTCGAAGACGGGCTGGCGCTCTATCTCGGCGCCGATGTGATCTTCGCCTCCGCACGCACCGGCCCGGAGCGCGCGGTCCGCCACATGATGTCGGCGCGGCCGGACGATCTCCTGGTGGCGATCTCCGTCCCGCGCTACTCGCGCTCGACGCTGGATCTGGCGAGCTTCGCCAAGAAGCGCGGCGCGAAACTGCTGGCACTGACCGACGGCCCGACATCGCCGCTCGCGTCGATCGCCGATGTCACGCTCTTCGCGCCGGCGCGCAGCCGCCTGCTGCCCAACTCCCCCACGGCCGTCTTCGCGATCGCGGACGCCCTGATCGCCGCGGTCGCTCGCGAGCGGCCGGACGCCGTCGAGGCGCTGAAGGAATTAAGCGAGAGCCTGCTCTGGACCTTTCACCAGTAGCAGCACGAGCATTTTCAAGCGAAGTGGATACCGGTTCTCGTGAAGAAAATGATATAAAACAAAGGCCTGAGCATTTCCGCGCTTCGAAGAAACGCGGAAATGCTCTAGCGGGCCGCGTCAGCCCGTTTCGGACGACCCCGGATCGGAATCCAGCATCTGGCGCCAGCCGGCATGCAGGACGGACGGATCTTCGCGGTCGACCCCGTAGGTATTCAGGACGTGATGGAGATCGTTCATGCGGGCGATCAGCTCCGGGCCCTGACGCAGCCCGACCATGATCATCAGGATCTCGATGGCGATGAGCTGGACGACATAGGCGTCCGTTCCGACCAGCATGGTCGCATCGCGCGGCACATCCATCGGCAGGACGATGTGGCCGAGTTCGGCGAGCGGCGTGCGCGCCTGCGTCAAGGCGATGATCGTTGCCCCGCGCGCCCGGCCGACCTCGACGGCGCGCAGTAGCGCCGGCATGCGGCCGACGAAGGAGATCGCAACGAGCACGTCGGCCGAGGTCAGGGTCGCGGCGGCGACGAGCTGGAAATGGGCGTCGGAGAAGGCGTTCGCCGTCAACCCGAGGCGGAAGAGCCGCGCCTGCAGGTCCTGCGCCAGGAAATGCGAGGTCGCGCCGGTGCCGAGACAGTCGATCCGGCGCGCGCGCTTGATCGCGGCCGCGGCCCGGTCGAGCTCGGCCGGGTCGAGCCGGCGCTGCCAGTCGGCGATCACCGTCGTCATGCTGCCGGTGACATTGCGCACCACGTCAGCCGCGGTCTCGCCGACATGCACGGAGCGATGCAGGAAGGGCGCGCCCAGCGCCAGCGCCCCGGCGAGCTTAAGCTTCAGGTCCTTGAGGCCCTCGCAGCCGATCGCCCGAGCGAAACGCACGATCGTCGGCGCACTGACTCCGGCGCGCGCGGCGATATCCTCGACATTGGCCTTCACTGCCCAATCGGGATCGTCGAGGAAGAGCATCCCGACACGCCGCTGGCTCTCGGACATCTGGCCGAGGCCGGCGCGGATCGCGCTGAGGATGTCGGAGGCTCCGACCGTCTCCTCAAACCCTGCGGCCCTCGCCATGGGATCGGACTCGCCGGTCATGTCCGGTGAGCTCCGCCGAAACTGGCCTTGCGGATACCTGTCGTTCCGATCCTCACCCGCCGCGCGAGATCGCCGCAGGCCGAAGGGAAGAGCGGAACATCGGGCATCACAGAGCCTTTCTGAGGCGCGGATCGAGCATATCGCGCAGCCCGTCGCCAAGAACTTGCAACGACAATGCCACGAAGACGATGGCGAGACCCGGGAAAGCGACGATCCAGAAGGCATCGTCGGCATATTGCTGGCCGGAGGCGATCATGGTGCCCCAGGTCGGTGTCTCCGGCGGCACGCCGGCGCCGAGGAAGGACAGCCCGGCTTCCGCCAGCACCGCATAGGCGAAGATGAAGGTCGCCTGGACCAGCACGGGCGAAGCGATGTTGGGCAGGAGATGCACCGCCAGGATACGCGGCGTCGAGACGCCGATCGAGCGGGCCGCCTCGACGAAGGGCAGCTCGCGCACGACCAAGGTCGACGCCCGGATCACGCGCACGACGCGCGGCGTATAGACGATCGACAGCGCCAGGATGACGTTGCCGGCCGAGGCCCCGAGCACCGCGACGAGGAAGATCGCCAGCAGGATGTCGGGCAGCGCCATCAGCGCATCGACGAGGCGCATGATCGGCGCATCCAGCCGCTTGAAATAGCCGGCGATCAGGCCGAACGCGGTACCGACCGTCACCGAGATCGCCACCACGGCAAAGCCGATGCCCAGTGAGGCCCGCGCGCCCCAGACGATGCGCGAGAAGATGTCGCGGCCGAGCTCGTCGGTGCCGAACCAGTTGACCTCGCTCGGCGGGCGCAGGCGCCGCGCCACCCGCATCGCGCCGGGATCATAGGGCGAGATCCAGGGCGCGAGCACCGCAAGGACGAAGGCCACCGCGAGCACGAAGGCAGCGACGAGCACGAGCTTGCGCCGGAACAGGCTGCGGAGGAAAGCCATCACGGGAGAGTTCATCGTCGCTCCCTCAGTAGCGGACACGCGGATCGACGAGCGTGTAGATCAGGTCGATCAGGAGGTTGATCAGGACATAGATCGCGGCGACCGCCAGCAGCGCGCCCTGAATCACCGGATAGTCGCGCCTCAGCACGGCCGAGACGACGAGGTTGCCGATGCCCGGCAGCCCGAACACCGTCTCGGTCACGATCGCGCCGCCGATCAGCAGTGCCAGCGTCAGGCCGAGCACGGTGATGACCGGGACGAGCACGTTGCGGAAGGCGTGCCCGAGCAGGACGCGCCGCTCGGACAGCCCCTTCGCCCGCGCCGTGCGCAGGAAATCGGCGTCGAGGATGTCAAGCATGCTGGCGCGGGTGAAGCGCGTGATCAGCGCGGAATTGACGACGCCGAGCACCGCCGACGGCAGCAAGAGGTGCTGGAGCCGCTCAGTGAAGCTGGCTTCCGGCGATCCGTAGCCGGCGACCGGAAACCAGCCGAGCTTGACCGCGAAGAGCTGGATGAAGATCAGGCCGAGCCAGAAGCTCGGGATGTTCGCGGCCAGCATCGCAAGCCCGCTCACGGTCTGGTCGACCGGGCGTCCGCGCCAGACCGCCGAGGCGATGCCGGCGGGGATGCCGATCGCCGCAGCGATGGCGAGCGAGAACGTCGCTAGGAAGAAGGTCGGCTCTGCCCGCTCCAGCAGCGCCTGCGTCACCGGCCGCTGCAGGAAGATCGACTGGCCGAGATTGCCGCTCGCGACCTCCTTCAGCCACAGGAAGAATTGCAGCAGCAGCGGCTTGTCGAGGCCATAGGCGGTCCGCAGCCGCGCGATGTCCTCGGCCGTCGCCTGCTCGCCCAGCATCAGCGCCGCCGGATCGCCCGGTGCCAGCCGCGTCAGGAAGAAGACCAGCGCGGCGACGATGAAGAGCACGAGCAGCAGGCCGGCGAAGCGGCGTCCGATATGCGCGAGCATCCAATACGCTCCGTTGGCCAAATCGGCGTGTCTGAAAATGGCGCCGGCGCGGGCTCTGCCGCGCCGGGGCCGACTAGGGCCGGTAGCTCCAGCGGCTACTTGGTCAGGCCGACATTCCAGAAGGACGGCCACGGCATCGCGGCGTAGTCGGTCATCTTGGCCGAGGCGCCGGAGAGCGCGCCGAAATTGCCGGCGCGGATATAGGGCACCTCGTCATAAACAACCTGCTGGACCTTGCCCCAGAGCGCGCCGCGCTTGGCCGGGTCCGGCTCGCCGTTGAAGGCGGTGAGCGCGGCTTCCTTGGCCGGGCTCGACCACCAGCCCGGCGCGCCTTCGCCGAGCTGCGGCGGGGAGAGCATCGGCTCGGGCAGGAAGGCCGAATGGGTGATGTAGATGTCCCACAGCGCGGGATCACCGCGGCGCTGGATCAGCGTCGCCCAGTCGACGACGTCGAGCTGAACCTTGAAGCCGGCCGCCTTCAGCTGCTCGGCCATGACAAGCGCCATGCGGTGATGGAAGTCGTACTGCTTCGAGTTGAGGATGCGGATCGGCGTCCCGTCATACTTGGCCTCGGCCAGCAGCTTCTTGGCCCCGGCGGCGTCAGCCTTGCTGTACTTGTCCTTGCCTGCCTCGGAGAAGAAGGGCGAACCCTTCGGGAAATGCTCGGCAGCGGTCGCGAAGAACTTCGGCTCGCCGAAACCGGCCATCAGCACCTCTTCGAGGTCGAGCGCCATCTGGAAGGCCTGGCGGACCTTCAGATCGGCCATCGGGCCCTGCTTGGTGTTGGTCGGAAAATAGGGGAAGCCGAAGGGCATGGTCAGCACGGCGCGCGCCGCGCTCGCCCCGGACAGCTTCTTGAAGCTCTCGACCGCGAGCTGGTCGGAGAACTGGTACTGGCCGGCGATGACGCCCTCGAGCCGGGTATTGGCGTTCGGCACCGGGATGAAGCGGAGTTCGTCGATCTTGGCCTCGCGCTTGCCGGCATAGCCGGAAGCCGGCTCGCTGCGCGAAGCATAGCCCTCGTGCTTCACCAGCACGACGAACTGGTCGGGCTTGCGCTCGCGGAACTTGTAGGGGCCTGTGCCGACGAACTCGGTCAGCGGATTGGCGGTCGTCTCCTTCGCCATGATCGCAGCGAAGCCAGACGGCAGCGCCAGATGCGCCAGCAGCGCCGGCTCTACCTTGTTCAGCACGATCTCGACCGTGCTCGGCCCCTTCGCGGTCAGGCTGGCGAGGCTCTTCGCCAAGCCCTTGCCGCGCGGCGTCATGTCGAACCAGCGCTTCAGCGATGCCACCACGTCCTCGGAGTCGAGGTCGCGGCCATTATGCAGCTTCACGCCCTTGCGCAGCTCGATCGTGTAGGTCTTGCCATCGGCCGAGACGGCCGGCAGCGCGGCCGCAAGCATCGGCTGCGTCGCCCAATTGGCGTCGAAGGTGAACAGCGGCTCGTAGACATGCTGCATGATCGTGCCGACGAGATCGGCGGTCGACGCCATCGGATCGAGCGACTGCGGCTCACCGACCATGGCGAGGTTCGCGCTCGAAGCGGCCTGGGCCCAGGCCACAGCAGGAGCCAGCATGGTCGAGCCCGCAAGACCGGCGGCAAGGCCGCCCAGGCCACGGCGCGTCAAACCGGCGCGAGAGAAGGAATCGTTGTGCATCGTCACTCCCCGGATGAAACCGCCCTCGGCGGCATTATGAAATTTTATTACTGATAACGATATTCGACACTGCCTCGCGTGGCAAGATGGTGCATCGATCGCTCTCGACAAACTCCGACACTGTCGGACTTTGTAGACGAAACTCATCCGCACACGCCGCCGTAGATATGTAATTTAATTCCCGCAAGCTGTCGCATTCGACCCTTACCGCGCTTCGAAGCGAAAGCACGAGCGCTGAAGCGATCAGTCCGCACCGATGCGGGCAGCGGCGAAGCGTTTGCGCAGCCAGCTCGCGGCCGGCCCGCAGGGACGCTGCTTGTGCCAGACCATTTCCAGCGCGACGGGCAGGTCGAAATTGTCGAACTGGAGATCGGGCATGGCGAGATCGGCGGCGACCGGCGAATGCTCGATCACGGAGCTGGAAACGAAGGCCCAGCCGATGCCCTGCTTCACCAGCTGCAGGATGACCCAGTGGCTCTCGACCCACCAGACCTCCGCCGCGACGCGCAGGCGCTGCTTCTCCGGCCCGTCGCCGCGCGCCGCGACAAGAATTTGCCGGTGCCGCTTGAGATCCTCCCAGTCGACGCGGGTGCCGGCCAGCGGATGCTCCTTGCCGCAGACGAGCTTGATCGGCACCCAGCCGACCGTCTGGAAGCCGAGCTCGGCCGGCAGCACCTCCTGCCGCCACATCACCCCGATATCGGCCTGCCCGGCCAGGACGAGCTGGCTGACATCCTCCATCAGCGGGAAAAGCAGCTCCAGCTCGACATGCGGGAACTGCCGGGCGAAATCCGCGAAGAGCGCACCCAGCAGATGTTCCGGATAGAGCTCGTCGATCGCGACCACCAGCCGGTTCTCGACATGCGCCTCAAAGCCGCTGGCGACGCCGAGCAGATGCTCCCGCCGGTCAAGGATCACCCTCGCCTCGCGCAGCAGCCTCTCGCCGGCCGCCGTCAGCACGGGGTTGCGGCCGGCACGGCTGAACAGCACGATGCCGAGATCCTCCTCCAGATTGGCCACCTGCGTACTGATTGCCGACTGCGCCTTGCGCAGGACCCGGCCCGCCGCCGAGAAAGAGCCGTGCTCGGCCGCCGCGACAAAGGCTTCCAACTGCTCGAAGGAGACACTCATCTATCTGCAATCCAGATAATACCCAACTTGAGATGCTCAAATTTGGCGATAGAAGACCGGGCGTCAACGAGAACAACGGGTTTTTGAATGTCGATGCGCTCCTTTCCCGACAGGGTTCGCCACACGGTCTTGTTCGAGGTGATCGGACTGGCTCTGGTGATTCCCGGCGGCGCCCAGCTCTTCGGGCTGCCGGCGACGCATATGGGCGTGATCGGCGTCGGCTCGGCCACCGTCGCGACGATCTGGAACTTCTTCTTCAACCTCGGCTTCGATCACGCCATGCACCGGCTGGTCGGGCACACGCAGAAGAACATCCCGGCGCGCGTCCTGCATGCGCTGCTCTTCGAGGGCGGCCTTCTCCTGCTGCTCCTGCCGCCGATCGCCTGGTATCTCGGCATGGGCCTGTGGGAGACCTTCCTGATGGATCTCGCGATCGTGATTTTCTACGTGGTCTACGCCTTCCTGTTCAATCTGGCCTATGACCGGGCATTTCCGATCCCGGGATCTGAGCGGCTGGCCGCCGCCTGAAGCCGGTAGCAGATGGAACACGCCGACATTGCGCGAAGGCCGTGCCAGTTGCGTCACGGCCATAGACATTCTCCCACGTTCGTATTCTGATCGCGCCGGAAACTTTGGACCGGTCTAACTGTGGCGCCGCCGGCACCGAGGCAGCCGGAACACCGGAGCGAACGCTGAGGCCACAAGCCTCGCCCAGGGAGGACAGATGACGCGCAAGATTTACGACAGCCCCGCCGCGGCGCTGGAGGGGCTGCTTTTCGACGGCATGACGATCATGTCCGGCGGCTTCGGCCTGTCGGGCAATCCCGAAAGCCTGATTCCGCAGATCCGCGATTCCGGCGTGAAGAACCTGACGGTGATCTCGAACAATGCCGGCGCCGACGGCTTCGGCCTGTGGATGCTGCTGCAGACCCGGCAGATCAAGAAGATGATCGCGTCCTATGTCGGCGAGAACAAGCTGTTCGAGCAGCAATATCTCGCCGGTGAGCTCGAACTGGAGCTCAACCCGCAGGGCACGCTGGCCGAGCGCATCCGCGCCGGCGGCGCCGGCATCCCGGCCTTCTACACTAAGACCGGCGTCGGCACCGTCGTCGCCGAAGGCAAGCCGATCGAGGAATTCGAAGGGCACCTTTATGTCCGCGAGACCTGGCTCCGGGCCGACCTCGCCATCGTCAAAGCCTGGAAGGCCGACACCGCCGGCAACCTCGTCTATCGGAAGACGGCGCGGAACTTCAATCCGAACATGGCGACCGCCGGCAAGGTGGCGGTGGCCGAGGTCGAGGAGATCGTGCCGGTCGGCTCGCTCGATCCCGAGGCGATCCACACGCCGGGCATCTACGTCGACCGCGTCATCAAGAGCACGATCAACGAGAAGCGCATCGAGAAGCTGACCGAGCGCAAGAGGGAGGCGGCATAATGGCCTGGACCCGCGAAGAGGTCGCCGCCCGCGCGGCCAAGGAGCTGAAGGACGGTTTCTACGTCAATCTCGGCATCGGCATTCCCACACTGGTGGCGAACTACATCCCCGAGGGTGTGGACGTCACGCTGCAATCCGAGAACGGCCTGCTCGGCATCGGCCCCTTCCCCTATGAGGGCGAGGCCGATCCCGACCTGATCAATGCCGGCAAGCAGACGATCACGACCCTGCCGAGCTCCAGCTTCTTCTCCTCAGCCGATAGCTTCGCGATGATTCGCGGCGGCCATATCGACCTGACCATCCTCGGCGCGATGGAAGTGTCTGCGAATGGCGACATCGCCAACTGGACCATCCCCGGCAAGATGGTGAAGGGCATGGGCGGCGCGATGGACCTCGTCGCCGGTGTCAAGAAGGTCATCGTCGTGATGGATCACGCCAACAAGGTGGGCGAATCCAAGGTACTGGAGCGCTGCTCGCTGCCGCTGACCGGCGCGGGCGTGGTCGATCTCATCATCACCGACCTCTGCGTCCTGAGCTGCGACAAGGAGAATGGCGGTGGCCTCACCCTGATCGAGCTCGCCCCCGGCGTCACCCTCGACGAGGTCAAGGCCAAGACGGCGGCGCCCTTCACTGTGGCGCCGAGCCTCGCCAAGGCCGCGTGAGCGGGTTCCTCCGCTCGAGGCCGGCGACCACCGAAGCCATGCTGGCCGTGTTCTCGGACGCGGCCACGCTTCGGCACGCGCTCGCCTTCGAAGCCGGACTCGCCCGTGCCGAGGCGGTGGAAGGGCTGATCGGCCCCGATGCAGCCGGCGCGATCGCCGCGCTTTGCGCGGAGATCGCGATCGACCCTGCCGCGCTTGCCGAGGAGGCAGCGCTGGCCGGCACGCTGGCGATCCCGCTGGTGGCACGGCTGCGCGCCGCCTTGACCGGCGAGGCCGCCAAGGCCCTCCACAAGGGCGCCACCAGCCAGGATGTCGCCGATACCGTACTGGCCTGCCAGATCCACGCCGCCAGCAATCGGCTCGGCGGCGATCTCACGCGTATCGCGACGGCGCTCGCCGCACTCGCACAACGCCATGCCGAGACCCCGGCGATTGGCCGCACGCTGTTGCAGGACGCGCTGCCGATCGGCTTCGGTCTGCGCATCGCACATTGGCAAGCCGGCATCGTAGAAGCCGCCGCCCGCCTGAACCGCGAGGTCGAAACCGGCGCAACGCTGCAATTCGGCGGCGCCGCCGGCTCGCGCGCCGGTCTCGGCGGCAAGAGCGCAGCCGTCTCCGCCCGTCTCGCTGCCGCACTCGGCCTGCCCGATTCCCCGCCCTGGCATGCACGCCGCGGCGGCATCGCCGGTATCGCCACGGCGCTGGCCATCATCATCGGCGCACTCGGCAAGATGGCACGCGACGTCTCGCTCCTGGCCCAGAACGGCGTCGGCGAGGCCCGCGAGCCGGCGATCCCCGGCCGTGGCGGCTCCTCCGCCATGGCTCATAAGCGCAACCCCACCGGCTGTCAGGTCGCGCTCTCCGCCGCCCTGCGCGCTCCCGGCCTCGTTGCCGGCATCCTCGCCGGTCTCCCGGCCGAGCAGGAGCGTGGTCTCGGCGGCTGGCAGGCCGAGGGTCCGGCCCTGGCAGAGCTTTTTCTGCTCGCGGCAGGCGCGGCCGGCGCCATGGCGATGGTCGCGGAAGGCCTTGAGGTCGACGAAGCCGCCATCGCCCGTAATCTCGCGGCCGCCGGCCTCGGAACCGATATCGGCGAGAGTCCGGCACTCGTCGCCGCATTGCTCGCGCAGAACGACTAAGGGACGAACGATGCCTTTCGCAGCAAGCAGCGACGCCCGCATCTATTGGAAGCTCGAAGGCACGGACGACAAGCCGGCCCTCGTCCTGCTGAACTCGATCGGCACCGATCTCGGCCTCTGGGACGCGGCTATGCCCGCTCTCCTCCCCTCCTTCCGTGTCCTGCGGCTCGACACCCGCGGCCATGGCGCCTCCGACGCGCCGAGCGGCGACTACACGCTCGCCCAGTTGGCCGGAGATGTTGCTGCGGTGATGGACGCAGCCGACGTGGACAGAGCGGCAGTCGCCGGCGTCTCGCTCGGTGGCATGATCGCCATGGAGCTCGCGCTCACCCGGCCGGAGCGGGTTGCGGCGCTGGCACTGATCTGCACTTCGGCAACCATGGACAAGGCGGCATGGCAGGATCGAGTCGAAAAGGTCCGCGCCGGCGGCACAGCGGCGATAGCCGATCTCGCCATGCAGCGCTTCCTCTCGCCGGCTTTCGCCACAGGCCAGCCGGCAGTCGCTGAGAGCGTCCGGCGCGGTCTCATCGCCATGAACAGCGAAGGCTATGCCGGCGCAGGCGCCGCCATCCGCGACATGGACCTGATCGGCCGGCTCGCCAGTCTCTCCTGCCCGACGCTCGTCGTCGTCGGCGATCGCGACGCCTCCACCCCCTTCGCCGGCCATGGCGAGAATCTCGTCGCCGCGATCCCGGACGCGACCCTCGAACGGCTCGACTGCGGCCATCTCGCCCCGCTCGAGGCGCCCGCTGCCCTGGCCGGTGCGCTGCGTGCCTTCCTGTCGCCCGGCCCCGATGCGGCCGGCGCTGCAGAAACCCTGTTCGAAGCTGGCCTGAAGAACCGCCGGCGCGTCCTCGGCGACGCGTGGGTCGATCGATCGCTCGCCAATCGCACGCCATTCAATGCCGAGTTCCAGGCGATGATCACCCGCATCGCCTGGCAGGAAATCTGGAGCCGCCCCGGCCTCGACGACCGGACGCGGCGCCTGCTCGTCCTCGCCATCACCGCGAGCCTCGGCCGCTGGGAGGAATTCCGCTTGCATGTCCGCGCCGGGCTGACCCGCGGCGGCTTCACCGCCGACGATCTCAAGGAGGTGCTGATGCAGACGGCGATCTATGCCGGCGTGCCCGCGGGCAACACCGCCTTTGCCGAGGCTGCCGCGGTGATGAAGGAAATCGAGGCCGCGGGCTGACCGGCGTCAGGGCGTCGCCCGATAGTCCGAGGGCGACAAGCCCGCGCGTTTGGCGAAGAAGCGCGAGAAATAGGCCGGGTCGGAAAATCCCAGGCGGAACGAGATCTGCGAGATCGTCATCGCTGTGTAGACGAGATCGCGCCGCGCCTCGATCATCAGCCGGTCCTGGATGACGCGCGCCGCCGAATGGCCAAGCAGTTCCCGGCAGCTGCGTGACAGATGCGGCACCGAGGCGCCCAGCGCGCGGGCGTAGTCCGTGAGCGCGTCATGGTGCTGGAAGCGCGTCTCGACCTGCTCGACGAAGCGGCGCACCAGCTCGGCCCGTGCATCCCGCGCCGGCTCGGCAACCGCGCGTGCGCCCCGCATCGCCCGCACGAACCAGGACGCAATCAGGTCGGCATAGGCGCCGAGCGAGAATTCCCGCACCGGCAGGTTCGCCGCGAACTCGCTCATCGCCAACCGCATCGTGGCGTCGAGTGCGGCGAACTGCGCGCTCCCGACCGGCACATGCAGCACCGCTGCCGCACCGAGCAGTGCGTGCGCCTCCGGTTCGTTGCCGAACAGGCGCTTCAACGATGTCGCGGCCGCGCTGGCAACAAAACCGTTGGTATCGTCGAGGAAGGCAAACTCATGGATCGTCGACGGCGGCAAAAGCAGCACCGATCCCGGCGCCAGCTGGTGCTCGCGACCGTCGACCCGCGTCCGGCCGCCGCCGTCGGTGACGAGGAAGAACTGGAAGAGATCGTGATGCAGATGCGGCTGGATCGTCCAGCCATGCAGCGAGCTGCGCGCCACGATCGGTTCGATATGCAGCGCGTCGGGGAAGCGATCCGTCAGGCGCTCGCCATAGAGCCAATAGGCGGGGACGCTCCTGCCGGGCATGCTTTCCTCAGGATCGATTTGTCCAAGACAATGCGCGAATCCTCCATTCCGTCAATCGCCTTGCGTAGGATATCCTTCGACCACGGATCGAACGGTGCAAATCGACGCTCCGTGGGAGGTCAAAAAGAATGCGAACGCAGGTCGCCATCATCGGCGCCGGGCCTGCCGGCCTGCTGCTTGGGCAGCTTCTGTCGCGTGCCGGCATCGACAACGTCATCCTGGAGCGGCGCAGCGCCGATTATGTGCTGTCACGCATCCGCGCCGGCGTGCTCGAGCAGGGCATGGTCGATCTCCTGCACGAAGCGGGCGTCGGCGAGCGGCTCGATCGCGAAGGTCTCGTCCATGACGGCTTCGCGCTGGCCTTCCGCGGCACGCTCCACCGCATCGACCTGAAGGAGCTCAGCGGCGGCAAGACGGTCACCGTCTACGGCCAGACCGAGGTGACGCACGATCTCATCGACGCCCGCCAGCGGCTCGGAGGGACGACATTCTACGAAGCCGAAGATGTCGCACTGCACGATTTCGGCGGAACCTCGCCGCGCGTGACCTTCCGGGCGAACGGCGAGGCCAAGGAGCTGCATTGCGACTTCATCGCCGGCTGCGACGGCTATCATGGCGTGTCGCGTCGCTCTGTCCCGGCCGATGCGCTGCAGATTTTCGAGCGCGTCTATCCCTTCGGTTGGCTCGGCCTGCTGGTGGACCGTCCGCCGGCAGCACACGAACTGGTCTATGCCAATCACGAGCGCGGCTTCGCGCTGTGCTCGATGCGTTCGGCCGAGCGCAGCCGCTACTACGTCCAGGTTCCGCTGGAGGAGCGGGTCGCGAACTGGTCGGACGATGCCTTCTTCGACGAGTTGCGCCGGCGTCTCCCCACAGGGATCGCCGATTCCGTCGTGACCGGTCCCTCGCTGGAAAAGAGCATCGCGCCGCTACGCAGCTTCGTCGCCGAGCCCATGCGCTTCGGCCGGCTCTTTCTCGCCGGAGACGCCGCCCATATCGTGCCGCCGACCGGCGCCAAGGGGCTCAATCTGGCGGCGAGCGATGTGCGCTATCTCTTCGACGCCCTGCGCGAGCACTATCGCGATCATTCGGATGCCGGCCTCGACGCCTATTCGGCCCGCGCACTTGCACGCGTCTGGAAGGCGGAACGCTTCTCCTGGTGGATGACCAATCTGCTGCACCGCTTTCCCGAAAAGGACGGCTTCGACCGACGCATTCAGGAGGCCGAGTTCGATTACCTCACGCATTCGCGGGCGGCGGGCGTCACCATCGCGGAGAACTATGTCGGCCTGCCCTATTAGGGCCGGGTTCGCCCAGCACCTCAGCAGGATCATCTTCATTTTTAGCCCCGGAAGGACGAAATCATCTCCAGCCAGCCTCAGTTCGAGGGTTTTGAGTTCCGGACGGCGATGGGCATTGCCCTCGCGCGAAAAATTGCGTTGGTGACAACAAGAGTCGGGCGCCGCAGCGCAGCGATCCGGCCAGGAACGAACGGCAAGAGTTGTCGCACCGCGCGAAAAGGCGGCCGCGGCAGAGGAAAGATCGGGAGGTAGGGACAATGCAGAAAACATCCTTCGGCCGGCTGCTGCGTGCCGGCGCCCTGGCGCTTGCAGGCACTCTGGGCATGGCCGGCGCAGCCAGCGCCGACACCATCAAGGTCGGCATCATCGGGCCGTTCTCCGGCCCCTTCGCCTTGCAGGGCAAGAACTTCCAGGCCGGCGCCGAGGCCTGGCTGGCGCAGAACGGCAAGACCGTCGCCGGCCATGACATCGAGCTGGTCTATCGCGACCTGCCGACCGCCAATCCGCAGCAGGCCCGGGCCCTGGCGCAAGAATTGATCGTCCGCGACAAGGTGCAGTATCTCGGCGGCGTCTACTTCACCCCCGACGCCATGGCGATCACGCCGCTGCTGAAGCAGGGCAACGTGCCGCTCGTGATCTTCAACGCCGCGACTTCGGCGATCATGACCTCCTCGCCGCTGGTGGTCCGCACCTCCTTCACCACCGCACAGACCGCAACGCCGATCGGCAAGGCCGCAGTCGACCGCGGCATCAAGAAATTCGTCTCGGTCGTCAGCGATTACGGCCCCGGCGTCGATGCTGAAGGCGCCTTCAAGAAGGCGATCGAAGCGGCTGGTGGCGAAGTCGCCGAATCGATCCGAATGCCGCTCAACACCACCGAGTTCAGCCCGATCATGCAGCGCATCCGCGATGCCGGCGCGCAAGGCGTCTTCGCCTTCCTGCCCTCGGGCCCGCCGACGCTCGGCTTCGTCAAGGCCTTCAGCGATACCGGCCTGAAGCAGGCCGGCGTCAAGCTCTTCGCCACCGGCGACCTGACGCAGGAGTCCGATCTGCCGGCGCTCGGCGAGGCGGCGGCGGGGATGGTGACCTCCTTCCACTATGCCGTCTCGCATGACTCCGAGATCAACAAGCGCTTCGTCGCCGCCGCCGACAAGGCGATCGGCGCGCCGGATCTGCTCTCCTTCCCAGCCGTCGGAGCCTATGACGGCCTGTTCGTGATCTCGAAGATGATCGCGGCCACGGGCGGCAAGCAGGATGCGGAAAAGGCGGTCGAGGCGGTCAAGGGCCTCGCCTGGGAGAGCCCGCGCGGCCCGGTCAAGATCGATCCCGAGACCCGGCACATCACGCAGACGATCTATCTGCGCGAGGTTGCCAAGGATGCGCAGGGCCGCTGGATCAACCGGGAGATCGCCAGCTTCCCGGACCAGAAGGACCCCGGCCTCGCCAAGTGAGCGCAGCCGGCAACCAGCACTAAGATTGGCGAGGGTGCGCCAGGCACCCTCGTTCTCCACTGTCCGGTTCGACGAGGCCCGCAGATGCAGACCGCGCTGAGCATCGCCATGGACGCTTTCGCCTATGGCATGGCGCTGTTCATCATCTGCATCGGCCTGTCGCTGACGATGGGGCTGATGCGGGTGGTCAATCTCGCGCATGGCGCCTTCGCCATGATCGGCGGCTACATCGCGTCCTATGCGGCGCGCGATCTCGGCCTCGGCTACGGCTTCGCCATCATCCTCGCCATGGTCGGCACGGTGCTGCTCGCGATCCCGCTGGAGCGCCTGCTCTATCGCCGCATCTACGACCGCAGCGAGCTCTCGCAGGTGCTCATGACGATCGGCATCACCTTCTGCGTCATCGGCATCACCAACTACTTCTTCGGCCCGACGCTGAAGACGATCCCGCTGCCGGCCGAGCTCGCCCGGCCGATCGATCTCGGCTTCCGCAGCATCGCCGGCCACCGGATCTTCGTCATCGTCAGCGGCCTTGTCGTCGCCGGAGGTCTGTGGCTCCTGATCGAGCGCACCGGCTTCGGCATCCATCTGCGCGCCGCCGTCGAGAACGCTCCAATGGCGCGCGCGCTCGGCGTGCGCACTGAGATCATCTATGCAGCGAGCTTCGCGCTCGCGATCGGTCTCGCCGCCTTCGGCGGCGTGGTCGGCGCCGAATTCCTGCCGATCGAACCCTATTACGCCTTGCGCTATATGGTGACGTTCCTGGTCGTGGTCTCCGTAGGCGGCGCAGGCTCGATCCCAGGGGCGCTTGCCGCTTGCCTGCTGCTCGGCGCCATCGATGTCACCGGGCGCTATCTCATGCCGGAATTTGGCAATTTCTTCTTCTATCTCGCAGTGATCCTGGTGGTCTGTGCCTTTCCGCGCGGCCTGATGGGGCGGGCGCAGTAAGATGACTGACGCCACGCTCCGGCATCCCGGTACGCATCGTTTCCGCACGCTCGGCCGCGATCTCCTTGGCCTCGCCGTCATCGCGCTGGTCGGCCTCGCCGGTTATGTGCTCTTCCCTGACAACCTCGCCTTCCTGACCCGCGTCATCTCGGTTGCGCTGCTCGTGCTCTCGCTCGACCTGATCGTCGGCTATTGCGGCATCGCTTCGCTCGGCCAGGGTGCGCTCTACGGTGCCGGCGCCTATGCCGCCGGTATCGCCTGCGTGCATGGCGTGACCGAGCCCTTCCTGCTCATCCTAATCGGCGCCGCAGCAGGCGCCGTCATGGGGCTGCTCATGGGCACGGTGATGCTACGCGCCCATGGCCTGCCGCAGCTCGTCCTCTCGATCGCCATCGTCCAGCTCCTGCACGAGGCCGCCAACAAGGCCTCCTCGCTGACAGGCGGTAGCGACGGCCTGTCCGGCATGATTCCCGCCCCCCTCTTCGGCATCTTCGAGTTCGACCTTTGGGGCCGCAGCGCCTATCTCTTCGGCCTCGCTTTGCTCGTCATCGTCTTCGCGGCGCTACGCCTCATCACGCGCTCGCCCTTCGGCATGGTCTGCCGTGGCCTCAAGGAAGACCCGCTGCGCATCAGCGCGCTCGGCATCTACGCCTTCCCGGTGCTGCTCAAGATGTTCGTGATCTCCGGCGCGGTCGCCGGCATGGGCGGCGCGCTCGCGGCCATCGCGACGCAGGTCGTCGGGCTCGACAGCGTGAGTTTCGAGATCTCGGCCAACGCGCTCGTCATGCTGGTGCTGGGCGGTATCGGCAACCTCTACGGTGCGCTGATCGGCACCGTGATCTTCATGGCGCTCGAGCATATCGTCGCAGCCATCAACCCCTTCCACTGGATGACGCTGGTCGGCGCCGTGCTGATCGCCATCGTGCTCTTCGCCCCGCGCGGGCTTTCCGGGACGCTGGACGAAATCGCACGCTTGCTGACGCGCAACCGCTGGGGGGCCGGCCGATGAGCGCCGTGTTCGAGGTCTCGCATCTCACGAAGGAGTTCGGCGGGCTCAAGGTTAGCCGCGACATCTCGCTGGCGATGACCGAGGGCGAGCGACTCGCCCTGATCGGCCCGAACGGCGCCGGCAAGACCACCTTCGTCAACCTCGTCACCGGCCGCATCCCGCCGAGCGCAGGCAGCGTCCGCCTCGCCGGCGAGGACATCACGGGCCTGGGCGCCGTGAAACGCGTGCGACGCGGTCTCGTCCGCACCTTCCAGGTGACCCGCCTCTTCCCGGACATGACGCCGGAAGAGCATGTGGTGATGACCATCCTGCAGCGGCTTGGCCGGGCGACGCGCATCTTCGCCCGTTTCCACGGAGCTTCCGAAGCACGCGACGAAGCCGACGAGATCCTCGCCATGCTCGGGCTTGCCGAGGTCGCGCGCCGCAAGGTCGCCACCATTGCCTATGGCCAGCAACGCCTGCTGGAAATCGCGATCGCGCTGGCGCAGCGCCCGAAGGTGCTGCTGCTCGACGAGCCCGCGGCCGGCGTGCCCTCCGCCGATACCCCGCGCATCGAGGAGGCGCTGGCCCGCCTGCCCGCCTCCCTCGCGGTTCTGATGATCGAACACGACATGGACCTCGTCTTCCGCTTCGCCAAGCGGGTGGTAGTGCTCGCTGCCGGCGAACTCATCTTCCAGGGCCTGCCGGCCGATGTCGCCAGGGACCCTAAGGTCCGTGAAGCCTATCTCGGGAACTACGCGCATGCCGGCAGCCACGCTTGACGTCCGCGGCCTGAGCGCCGGCTACGGCCAGACCCATGTGCTGGAGGATGTCTCGTTCTCTGTGCCGGCGGGCGGGCGCCTCTCCATCCTCGGCCGCAACGGCATGGGCAAGACCACGCTGATGGCGAGCCTGATGGGGCTGACCCGCCGCTATGCCGGCAGCATCAGCGTTGGCGGCACGGACATCACCGCACTCGGCACCGCCGCCCGCGCCCATAGCGGCATCGGCCTCGTCCCCCAGACACGCGAGGTATTCAAGGGCCTGACCGTGGAGGAAAACCTCTTCGCCGGGCTGAAGGGCCGCCCGCGCAGCGCGATCGAGGAAGCCTACGCGCTCTTTCCCCGCCTGCAGGAACGCCGCCGCAACCTGGGCTCGCAGCTTTCGGGCGGCGAGCAGCAGATGCTGGCGACGGCCCGCACCATCCTCGGCGAGCCCTCGGTACTCCTGCTCGACGAACCGCTGGAGGGCCTGGCCCCAGTCATCTGCGACATGCTGATGGAAGCCTTCACGCGGCTCGCCGCGAGCGGCGCAATGACAATCCTCTTCGTCGAGCAGCGTCTGGAAAGCGCGCTCGCATTCGCCGAGGACGTCATCATCCTCGAACGCGGACGCATCGTCTGGTCGGGCAAACCCGACGCGCTGCGGAGCGATGCCGCCGTGCTCGAACGCTATGTCGGCGTCGGCGGGCTGCATTGAGCTTCACCGCACCCAAACCTAGCCGTCATCCTCGGGCTTGACCCGAGCATCTCGGAAACCAGCGCCTTCTCGTCACGAGATCCTCGGGTCTGCACTTCGCCCGAGAATGACGGATACCCAAGCCGGCAGACAGCGCCGACTCACACCACCAGATCGAGCGGCGGCACCGGCTCGCCGCGCGAGACGTGCTGCATGTTCGTGAACATCCGCTTCACCACCGGCGCGAAATTGTCGGACGCCATGGCGGCGAGATGCGGCGTGGTCACGAGATTATCGAGGGTGAGCAATTCGCTCTCGGCCGGGAGCGGCTCGATCTCGTAGACATCCATCGCCGCGCCGGCGATCTCCTTCGCCCTGAGCGCCGTGACGAGATCGGCCTCGTTGACGACGCCGCCGCGCGCGACATTGATCAGCACCGCCGTCTTCTTCATCGCCTTCAAGGCCGCCAGATCGATCAGGTCCTTGGTTTCGGGCGTCAGCGGGCAATGCAGCGAGACGACATCCGCCTGCGTCAGGATTTCGGCCAGCGACGCATGCTTTACGCCCAGCGCTGCTTCTTCGGCGGCATCGAGCGGCGTGCGCTTGCTGTAGAGGATGGTGCAGCCGAAGCCCTTCAGCAGCTTCGCGACATTCTTGCCGATCGCCCCGAAGCCGACGATGCCGACCGTCTTGCCCGAGAGCGTATAGGTATCCGACGGCAATTGACCCGTGCGCCAATGGCCCTTCTTAAGCTCAGCATTGCCGTATGCGATGAGGCGCAGGGTCGACAGCATCAACCCGATCGCGAATTCGGAAACGGCCACGGCGTTGGAGCCGGTCGTGCGCGCGACCTGGATGCCCAACTCCTTTGCGGCAGCGATGTCGATGTTGTCGTAGCCGACGCCCCATTTGTGCAGCAGCTTCAGCTTTTTCGCCGCCCGCAGCACATCGGCGGAGACGCCGACCTGCCCGGAAATCGCATAGTCGGCCTCGGCGATGATCTCCTTCATGTGCTCGTCGCCGCGCGCGGTCCCATGCGTCAGCACGAAGCCATCAGGCAGCAGCGCACGCAGCCGGTCGGCCCGCTCGGGGCTGGTCATATCGAGGAGAACGATCGTCTCGGGCATGGAAAGGTCCGGAAATAGGTCAGATGGTGAAGCGTGCGCCGGCACGGGCAAGCCCGCCGGAGATGGCGACCGGCGTGCCATCGGCGCGCCAGCAGGCGGCGCCCGTCAGCGTGCCATCCGGGTTGAAGGCGATGGCATTCATCCCGCCGGCGACGCGCGGCGAACGC
Organism: Allobosea sp. 10N428; assembly: GCF_056394545.1. Taxonomy (NCBI): domain Bacteria; kingdom Pseudomonadati; phylum Pseudomonadota; class Alphaproteobacteria; order Hyphomicrobiales; family Alloboseaceae; genus Allobosea; species Allobosea sp. 10N428. The sequence goes on from NZ_JBFTIC010000006.1 coordinate 69,991, forward strand.
AGGATCCTGTGGCCGCGGGCCGCGAGCTCCTGCGCGACCGCTTCGGGGATGGCTTCCTCGAGCTCGAGCACGCCGCCTTCTGTCCAGACGCGCGGCGCCTCGACCGCTTCCTGCAGCGTCATGCGGTGGTCGATCAGGTTCACGATCGCCTGCAGCGCCGACGGGAAGATGCGCAATGCACCCGGCAATCCCAGCGCGAAGGCAAGCTTGCCCTCCTTCAGCGCCATCATCGGCGCCATCGAGGTGAAGACCCGCTTGCCCGGCGCGATCGAGAGCGCGCGGCCGGGATGCGGATCGAAGTTGAACATGTAGTTGTTGGCGATCATCCCGGTGCCCGGAATCTGCACGCAGGCGCCGAACAGCCCGTTGATCGTCTGCGTCGCGCTGACGACATTGCCTTGCGCATCCGCGACGGTGACATGGGTGGTGTCGGCGGATTCACCGCCCGAAAGCCCGGCCGTCCAGCTCTTCGCCCGGCCGATCTCGATCAGGGCGCGCCGCTCGGCCGCATAGCCCTTGTCGATCAGCCTGTTGACCGGCACCTTGACGAAGGCGGGATCAGCCGTCGCCACCGCCCGGTCGGCGAAGGCGATCTTCAGCGCCTCGGCCAACAGATGCACCGCATCCGCCGAGCCGAAGCCGAGCGCACCGATATCGTAACCTTCGAGGATGTTGAGCATCTGCGCGATATGCACGCCCGAGGACGAGGGCGGCGGCGGGCCGATGATCTCATAGCCGCGATAGGAGCCGCGGATCGGCTCGCGCAACTCGATGCGGTAATTCGCGAGATCGGCCTGATCGATCAGCCCGCCATGGGCCGCCATGTAGTCGGTCAGCGCCCGCCCGAGCCGCCCACCATAGAGCGCATCCGGCCCCTCCACCGCAATCAGCTTCAGGCTGGCGGCATAGTCCGGCTGAACCAGCCGCATGCCGGGCTGGAGTGGCTGGCCGCCCGGCAGCAGGAGCGCGGTGAGGCCCGGATCGCGGGCGAGATCGGCGGCGTTGTCGGTGATGCAATTCGAAAGATAGGGCGTGACCACGAAGCCGCGCTCCGCCAGACCGATCGCCGGCTGCAGCACCTCGGCCAGCGGCAGCGTGCCGAAGCGCGCCAGCGCCTCGCACCAGCCCTTGAGCGCGCCCGGCACTGCAACGGCCTTGGCGCCGACCACGTTCTCGCGGTCGCGTGTCTCGCGCTGCCTGCCGATCTCGTCGGACAGGCAGTCATACATGTCCGGAGTCGCGTGGCCCGGCGCGGTCGAGAGATTGTCGATCACGACATGGCGGCCGTCCGCGAGGCGGATATGACTCAGGCCACCGCCGAGAATGCCGACCATCATCGGCTCGGCCACCGTCAGCGCGAACAGCGACGCCACCGCCGCATCGATCGCATTGCCGCCGGCGAGCAGCATCTGCGCGCCCGCCGCCGAGGCGAGCGGATGATTGGTGACGACCATCCCGCGCGAGCCGGTGGCCGGCTTCTTCTCGCAGGTGAAGGAGGCGATGCGGGGCGGCGGCGCGGAAAGGTTCATGGCCGGCACAGAAACGGTTTTGAAGGCCGGCGTCGAGCCTCTTCTTCGGCATGCGCGCCATGTCAGGATTTCGAGTCGGCTCCAACCTGGCCTTGCGCCGGCAACGCTTGACAAGCCATGGCCCGAAGCCCCACCTAAACCCTGTTCCCAGGGGGGCCTCGCTAGGAGGCTGAGATTCCGCCGGCTGGCTCTTGAGACCGGCAACGCGGTGACCCTCCGAACCTGATCCGGATCATACCGGCGTAGGGATGCGGGACATGCGGCCATCCAAGGCCCTGATTCCAGCTTGCGCCCGTGATCCTTTTGCGATCGACGCTCCCGGCTTGGCCGCGAGCGTCCGAACGGAGTGGGCCGCAGTGACGCAAGCCGAGATCATCGAGGCGCTGCTGGCGTTCATCGCGCTTCCCGACGCGTCGGAAGCCGAGTTCGAGGCGATGGCGCTGAAGGTCTTCGCCTATCAGTTCCGCAACAACGAGCCCTACAAGCGCTTCTGCTTGCAGCGCGGCCGCACGCCGCTTTCGGTGAAGCGCTGGCGCGACATCCCGGCCGTGCCGATCACCGCCTTCAAGGACCTGACGCTGAGCTGCAGCCCGCCGGAGGCGTCAAGCCATGTCTTCATGACGAGCGGCACAACACAGGGCGTGCGCGGCCGCAGCTACCACCCGACGCTCGCCGTCTGGAAGCGCTCGATGCTGGTGAATTTCCGCGCGCGTTTCATGCTTGGCCGCGAGCGCATCCGCATGGGCATCCTCTTCCCAGATGAGACGGCGCTGCCGAATTCCTCGCTCGGGCATTATCTCGGGCTCGCCCGGCGCGAATGCGGAACGCCCGATTCCCAGGTCTTCATTGGCGCCGCCGGTCTCGATCTGGATCGTTTACTGCCGGCGCTCGCGCAGGCCGAGGCCAGCGGCGAGCCCTATGCCCTGCTCGGCGCGAGCTATTCCTTCGTGCCACTGATGGATGAGCTCGCGGCACGCGGCCTGCGGTTTGCTCTGCCGGAAGGCAGCCTCATCCTCGACACCGGCGGCTTCAAGGGCCAGTCGCGCGAACTTACGCCGGACGAATTCTATGACGGGCTCGCCGCCGCCTTCGGCGTGCCGCGCTCATCCTGCATCAACATGTACGGCATGACCGAGCTGAGCTCGCAGCTCTACGACGACGGCAATGCGGTCTGCCCGTCGGTGAAATCCGGCCCGCACTGGATCCGCAGCCGCGTCGTCGATCCGCTGAGCGGAGCGGATTTGCCGGAGGGCGAGCGCGGCGTGATCGTCCATCACGACCTCGCCCATTTCAACTGCGTCGCGGCGATCCTGACCGAGGATGCCGGCGAGATCGTGCCGGGAGGCTTCAAGCTGCTCGGCCGTGTCGATGGCGAGGCCTCGAAGGGCTGCTCGGTCGCTGTGGCGGAGTTCCTCGCCGCGGCGCGGGGCTGACGGACGTGATCGAGCATGCGGGCCATCTGCCGGGCCTGAGCCGTGAGGCACTGCGCTGGCGCGAGGTCGGCCACAGCGCCTGGGGCGAGAGCGTCTCGGTCGCGCTGCCGGAACTCGACGAGGCTCAGGCTGCGACGCTCTGCGAGCATGTGCGCAACAATGCCCGCGCCCGGCTGAAGCGGATGGACACGGCGCGCATCGTCGCGGCGATCGACGCCGCCGTCGCGCGCCTGCTCGACCGACAGCACCCGCTACGGCGCAAGGCCGAGCACCTTCTACCGATCGTCACCGGCTATGACCGCGAGACGGTCCGGCTCGGCCTGACCGGCTATCTCAAGACCTTCCGGCGCCCGCAGCTCCTGCGCTTCCTGGCCGAGGATTTCGCCAATCCCGCCATGCTCGACGGCTTCCAGCCGACGGCCAAGGGCGGTTACCTGCGCGCCCATGGCCCAGAGCTCCTGCTGCATGTCTGGGCCGGCAACGTCCCGGCGCTCTCGCTCTGGAGCCTGATCTGCGGATTGCTGGTCAAGGCCGGCAGCGTCGGCAAGCTCGCTTCGGCCGAGCCGCTGACGGCCGGTTGGTTCGCGGGCCTCCTCGCCGAAATCGACCCGGAACTCGGCGAATGCCTCGCCATCGTCTGGTGGAAGGGCGGCAAAGCGGCTGCCGAACCGGCGTTCCTGCGCGCGGCCGACACCGTCATGGCCTATGGCGGCAACGACACGCTCGCGGCACTGCGTGCGAAACTGCCGATCACGACCCGCTTCCTGCCGCATGGCCACAAGATCGGCTTCGGCGTGATCGCGCGCGAAGCGCTCGACAGCCGCAAGGCTCCGGCCCTGGCCCGGCTCGCCGCCCATGACGTCGCACGCTACGAGCAGCAGGGCTGCTATTCGCCGCAAATGCTCTTCGTCGAGCGCGGTGGACGCGTCAGCCCCGCCGAATTCGCGCGCTACGTCGCGCACGAACTCGCCGCCCTCGCCTCCCGCCACCCCCGCCGCGCGCTTTCGCAAGGCGAAGCCTCTTCCATCGCCGCATGGCGCGGCGCACAGGAGATGCGCGCGCTGGAAGGCACTGCGGAACTCCTCGGCGAGCCCAGCGATGGCTGGAGCGTGGTTCATGTCGATGCGCCGGAAGCCCTGAACCCGACCGGCCTGAACCGCACGCTCAAGCTGGTCTCGGTCGAAAGCCTCGATGACGTCCCCGCCCTCGTCGCGCCCTATCGCAGCTTCCTGCAAACGGCGGGCGCCGCCGCAGCCCCCGAGAGGCTGTTCCGGCTCGCGGAGCAATTGGGCGAAGTCGGCATCAGCCGCATCGCCCCGCTGGGCCGGATGACCGCACCGGAAGCCGGCTGGCATCATGACGGGCGCTTCAGCCTGCTCGACCTCGCCACCTTCACCGAGATCGAGCAATCGACGGAAGCGGCGGCAGAGGGGTTCGCGCCCTATGTCGACTGACCCTGCCATGTCCGATTTCGTCACAATCAAACAGGTCCGCTATCGTTATGGCGCGGCAGGTTCCGCGGTCGTCGACGGCGTCGACTGGGCGATCCCGCGCGGCGAGATCCATTGCCTGCTGGGTCGCAGCGGCTGCGGCAAGACCACGCTGCTGAAGCTCGCGGCCGGCCTGCTCATGCCGAGCGAAGGCGCCATCCGCATCGGCGGCGAGGCGCTGCATGGCCCGAGCGCCCGCGCCGGTTTCGTCTTCCAGGCCCCGACGCTGCTCGACTGGCTGAGCGCCCTCGACAACGTGCTGCTGCCGATTTCGCTGAAGCGCCGGCCGACGGGAGCCGACCGTGACGCGGCACTCGATTTGCTTGCCCGCATCGGTCTGGTGGATTTCGCCGCGCGCCGGCCCTCCGAACTCTCGGGCGGCCAGCAGAGCCGCGTCGCTGTCGCCCGTGCGCTGGTCGACAATCCCGATCTGCTGCTGCTCGACGAACCCTTCGCCGCGCTCGACGCACTGACGCGCGAGGAATTGCAGGATGACCTGCTGCGGCTCTGCGCACTCAACGGCACCACCGCGCTCTTCGTCACCCATGACATCGGCGAGGCCGTCTATCTCGGCGACAAGGTCGCGGTGATGGCCGCTGGCAGCCTGACCCATGCGCGCCGCATCGAGTTGCCCCGCCCGCGCCACCGCGACATGCGCTACGCTCCCGGATTCGCCGCCTCCTGCCATGAGCTGCGCGACGCCATGGATGGCGAGGCGACGGCCGCAACGAGCCGGAGGCCGGCTGCATGACCGCGCGCCTGCCCTCCCTCCTGCTGCTGCTCGCCCTGCTCGGGGGCTGGGAGATCTGGTGCCGGCTCGGCGGCTTGTCGGCGCTCGTCCTCCCGCCCCCCTCCGCCGTGCTCGCGACGCTCTGGAGCGAGATCGCCACCGGCCGGCTCTGGCCTCATCTTGCCGTCACGGCCGCGGAGATGGCGCTCGGCCTTGGCATCGGCGCCGTCATCGGGCTCGGTGTCGGCATCATTCTGGCGGAAGTGCCGGCGCTCAGCCGCCTGCTGCGCCCCTATGTGCTGGCGAGCCAGCTCGTGCCCAAGCTCGCGCTCGGGCCCCTCTTCATCATCTGGTTCGGCTTCGGCATGACGCCGACGATCGTCATCACCGCGCTGATCTGCTTCTTCCCGCTAATGGAGAACACGCTGACCGGCGTGAGCGAGGTCGATCCGGCCAAGCGCGAACTCTTCCGCATGCTCCGCGCGAGCCGCCTCCAGACCCTGCTGCGCCTCAAGCTGCCCGCTGCCCTTCCCGTCATCATGGCGGGCCTGCGCGTCGCTGTCGTGCTCGCGCTTGTCGGCGCCGTGGTCGGCGAGTTCATCGGCGGGCGCACCGGCTTGGGCGCCTCGATCATCGCCGCGCAGAGCGTGATGGATTCGAGCCTGATCTTCGCGCTCTTCATCGTCATCACCGCGCTGGGCATGCTGCTCTACGAGGCCGTCCGCCTCATCGAGCGCCGCGTCCTGCACCGTTTCTCGAAAGGCTAGATCCATGCCAATCCGCCGCGCCTTCCTTGCTCTTGCCCTGTCGTGCCTCATCGCCGCCCCCGCCATGGCGCAGCAGCTGGACAAGGTCACCGTCGCCGGCTGGAGCCAGCCGATCAGCGAGATCACCAACCTGCTGGCCGAGCCGGACAAGGGCTTCTTCAAGGCCAGGGGAATCGCGCTCGACTATGTGCCCGGCAATGGCGGCGGCGCGGCGATCCAGAACATGCTGACGGGGCAGGCCGATATCGCCTTCACCGACCCCGCCTCGCTCTACATCGCGCTCGACAAGGGCGAGAAGCTCGTCGCGATCTACAACATCTATCCGCAGAACGTCTTCAACGTCGTCGCGCTGAAAACCAGTGGCATCCGCAGCGCCGCCGATCTCAAGGGCAAGCGCATCGGCGTTTACAGCCTCGCCAGCGGCACCTATCAGAACCTGCTCGTGCTGCTGCATCAGGTTGGTCTCGGCGAGAAGGACGTCACCATCCAGCCGACCGGCCTGCTCAATTTCGCGCCGCTGATGCAGGGGCAGGTCGATGCCACCGCCGCGACCGATACCGGCCTGCTCGTTGCCCGCGCCAAGGGACTGGGCGAGGCGGATGTCATCGAAGTCCGCGACCAGCTCAACCTTCCCAGCGACATCTTCGTGGTGAAGGAAGCCTTCTACGAGCAGAACAAGCCGCTGCTGAAGCGCTTCCTCGCCGCCTATCGCGACTCCGCCGCCTGGATGATCGCGAAGCCCGAAGAGGCCGCGCGCCTCGCCGTCACCCGCGCCATCAACGGCCGCGACGAAGCGGTCAATCTCGAGATCATCAAGCTGCGCAACCTCTCCAGCGTCTCGCCGATGACGGAGCGCGAGGGTCTCGGCCGCTTCGATCTCGATGCCCTGCAGAAGGGCGCCGATACCTTCCGCAGCCTCGGCCTGATCGCCCGCCCGCTCGACATGAACCAAATCGTAAAGAGCGATCTCCTCCCGCTGAAGGACGGCGCGCCGTGAAATTCCGCGACCGAGCCATCCTCGTCACTGGCGCGAGCCGCGGGATCGGCGCGGCAATCGCCAGGGCTTTCGCTGCCGAAGGCGGGATCGTCGTCGTCAACTACCGGACGAACGAGGCGGCGGCCGAAGCCGTCGCAGCCGAGTGCCGCGCACTTGGCGGCGAGGCGCTCGCCATCGCAACCGACGTCACCGCCCCGGAAGCGGTCTCCGCCATGGCCGCGCGCATTGCGGAGGAGGTCGGGCGGCTCGACGTCGTCGTCAACAATGCCTTCGCGCCCTATCGCTTCGACCCGGACAATCGCGCTCGCTTTTGGGAGATGCCCTGGGAGGCCTATGGCCAGCAGTTCGAGGGTGCAGTGAAGGCGGCCTACACGGTCAGCCGGGCGATGCTGCCGCTGCTCCAGCGCCGCAGCGGTGCCAGCATCGTCAATGTCGCGAGCGATCTGGTGACGCGGCCGAGCATTCCCTATCACGACTACACCACCGCCAAGGCGGCGCTCATCGGCTTCAGCCGCAACCTCGCGGCAGAGCTTGGCCCGCTCGGCATCCGGGTGAACTGCGTCGCTCCGGGGCTGGTCTACCCGACGCAGGCGAGCGAGACGACACCGGAGGAGGTGCGCGAGATGCTGATCGCCCAGACGCCTTTGCGCCGGATCGCGACGCCCGCCGATATCGCCGGCCCCGTGCTCTTCCTCGCCAGCGTCTGGAGCGGCTTCGTCACCGGCCAGACGCTGCATGTCGACGGCGGGCTGGTGATGGCCTGAACGGAGACCGCCCGGGCTACGCCGCCGGCGGCGTGCCGTGCGTATGGAAGCTCTCGATCGTCTTGAGCCCCCAGGCCTGTCCCTTCTTCCGCTCGGTCTCGGTCCAGGTCACAGTCTGCCAGTCGGGATCGAGAATCAGCCGCGCCCCGGCATTGGCGATCTCGACGCGGTTGCCGGCGGGCTCGTAGACATAGAGGAAGAAGGTCTGCTGCACCGCGTGCTTGTGCGGCCCGGTCTCGATGAAGACGCCATTCTCCAGAAAGAGATCGGCCGCTTCCAGGATGTGCTCGCGCTGGTCCACCGCATAGGTGACGTGATGGAAGCGCCCCTGCGCCTTGGTGTGGTCGCGCGTATAGGCGATGTCGTAGCTCTTGTTGTTGACGGTGAACCAGCAGCCGCCGACTTCCCCCGAATCCAGCACGATCTGCTCGGTGATGCGGCTGCCCAGCGCCTTCGGCATGAAGTCGCGGATCACCGCGACATCCTGCGCCAGCAGGTTCAGGTGGTCGAGCCGGCGCACGGCGCAGCCGCGACCATGATTGCGCTGCGCCTGATTCTTCAGCGCCGGCCGCTCATTGTCGGGCGCGACATATTTGTTGGTGTCGAAATAGATCTCGAAAATGTGGCCGTCGGGGTCTCGGAAGCGATAGGCCCGTCCATGGCCGAGATCGCCCTCGCTCCAGCCGATGCCGGCGCCCATCGCCTCGATCGCTGCAACGCGGCGCCGCAGCGCCGCCTCGCTCGAGGCGCGGTAGCCGATATGGCCGACGCCGGTCGTTTTCGACGCCGTGAGCTTCAGCGTGTGGAACTCGTAATCGTCCCAGGCGCGCAGATAAACCGAATTACCCTCACGCCCGCTCTCCGTCAGCCCGAAGACATTGACGAAGAAGTCGAGGCTCGCCTCGGGCTTATCGGTGAAGAGCTCGACATGGCCGAGATGGGCGATGTCGAAACAGGGTTCGCTGCTCATCCCCAGACTTCCTTGGCAACGTCGAGGATGCGCGAGAGCTTGGCCCATTGCTCGTCCTCGGCCAGCACATTGCCTTCCTCGGTCGAGGCGAAGCCGCATTGCGGCGACAGGCAGAGCTGCTCAAGCGGCGCGAACTTGGCGGCTTCCTCGATACGGCGCTTGAGGTTGTCCTTGCTCTCGATCTCGCCGAATTTCGAGGTGACGAGGCCGAGGACGACCTGCTTGTCGCCCTTCGGCAGGAAGCGCAGCGGCTCGAATCCGCCGGAGCGGTCGTCGTCCCACTCCATGAAATAGCCGTCGACATCGATCTGGTTGAAGACGAGATCGGCCACCGGCTCATAGCCGCCCGAGGCGATGAAGGTCGATTTGAAGTTGCCGCGGCAGGTGTGCGTGGTGATCTGCATGTCGGCCGGCTTCGCCTTCAGCGCGGCATTGAGCACGTCGCGATAGATGAAGATCAGCTTGTCGGGATCGTCGCCGCGCTCAGCCAGCATCTTCCTCTGCTCGGGATCGCAGAAATAGGACAGGCTGGTGTCGTCGAGCTGCAGATAGCGACAGCCGGCGTCGTAGAAGGCCTTGATCGCCTTGGCGTAGGCCTTGGCGAGGTCTTCGTAATAATCCTCCATCCTGAGATAGACGGACGGATCGACCGCCTTCCGCCCGCCGCGATAGTGCAGCATGGACGGGCTCGGAATGGTCATCTTCGGCACGCGGCTGGTGACCGAGGCCAGGAACTTGAAATGAGCCAGATGCGGGTGATCCGCCGGGAAGTCGAGCTTGCCGGTGACGCGGATGCCATGCCCCTTGGTCGCGACGCCCTTGAACTGGATGCCTGCGTCGGTCTCGTAGGTCGTGACGCCGGTCAGGCCGTCGAGGAAGTCGAAGTGCCAGAAGGCGCGGCGGTACTCGCCGTCGGTCACCGCCTGCAGCCCGATCTCCTCCTGCTTGCGGACGAGTGTCTTGATCTCCTCGTCCTCGATCCGGGTCAGCTCGGCCTTGTCCATTTCGCCGGCGGCGACCTTGGCGCGGGCATCCTTCACCGGCGCGCTGCGCAGCAGGCTGCCGACCATATCTCCCCGGAACGGCGGCTTTGTTCTCTGTGTCATGATTGTTCCTCCCGGTTCTTGATGGTCAGGCGGCGGCAAGGCCGAGGTGATGTTCGAGCTGTTCGGGCTCGGCGATGAGAGTGGCGCTGCGCTCGGCGAGAACGATGCGGCCGCGTTCGAGCACGATGGCGTCGTCCGTCAGCTCGAGGATCTTGCGCGCATGCTGCTCGATGACGATCGCGGAAAGCCCTTCCTCGCGGAACAAAGTCTTCAGCGCCCGCAGCAGTTCCTCGACGATGATCGGGGCCAGCCCCTCGGTCGGCTCGTCGAGCAGCAGGAGCTTCGGGTTGAGCATCAGCGCCCGGCCGATCGCCAGCATCTGCTGCTCGCCGCCGGAGAGCTGATTGCCGAGATTGGCCTTGCGTTCGGCCAGGCGCGGGAACATGCGGAAGACGCGGGCGGTGTCCCATGGCCCCGGCCGCGCCACCGCCGTCAGGTTTTCCAGCACCGTCAGCGACTTGAAGATATTGCGTTCCTGCGGCACCCAGCCGATGCCGGCATGGGCCCGCTGCTCGGGCGAGGCAGTGGTCAGGTCGCGCCCGGCCAGCACGATCCGACCGCCACGGCGGCGGGTGACGCCGATGATGCTGTTGACCAGCGTCGTCTTGCCGACGCCGTTGCGGCCGAGCAAAGCAAGCGAATGCCCTTCGGCCAGCGCAAGGTCGATATCGAACAGCACCTGCGCCTCGCCATAGCCAGCGCTGAGCTTCTCGATCTTCAAGAGCTCAGACATGGGCGTCCTCGCCGAGATAGGCCGCACGGACGGCCGGATCGCGTGCCATCTCCTCCGGAGTTCCCTCCGCCAGCACGCGGCCATTGACCAGCACGGTGATGCGCGTGGCGAATCGGAAGACGAGGTCCATGTCGTGCTCGATCAGCAGCACGGAAACGTCGTCTGGCAGATCGGCCACCGTCTGCATCAATTCACGCCGCTCGGCCTCCGGCACGCCGGCCGCCGGCTCGTCGAGCAGCAGCACCGAGGGCCGCGCGGCGAAGGCGGCGGCGATCTCGATCTGGCGCTGCTTGCCGTAGGGCAGCGTCGCGATCGTCCGATCCATGATGTCGTCGAGCCGGAAGCGGGTCAGGATTTCCGAGACCTGGCTGACGAGTTCCGTGTCACGGTCGAGCGCGCGAAACGGATGGCTGCCACGGCCGAGCCTCTCGGAAGTGACGAGCGCGATCATCTCCAGCGGCGTCATCCTCGCGAAGAGCTGGTTGATCTGGAAGGTGCGCGCGAGCCCGCGCTTCACCCGTGCTTCGCGCGGCAGCCTGGTGATGTCCTCGCCCATCAATTCGATGCGGCCAGAGCTCGGCTTGAGCACGCCGGTCAACTGGTTGACGAAGGTGGTCTTGCCGGCGCCGTTCGGGCCGATCAACGCATGGCGCGCGCCTTTCGCCAGCGTGAAATCGACATGGTCGGTAGCGGTGATGCCGCCGAAGCTCTTGCTCAGATCGACGGTCCGGAGGGCGATGTTCATCATGCCCCTCCCCGCCCGAACCGGGCGAAGCGGCCCGCGATAGTCTTGATCGCGCCATGGATGATCTCGCGCCCACCGAGCACGAAGAGCACGAGGAAGAGCCCGATCCAGAACATCCAGTATTGCGGCGTGAACGTCGCGATCGCGTCATGCAGCAGCTTGAAGGCGATGGCGCCGATGAGCCCGCCATAGAGATAGCCGGCGCCGCCGATGATCAGCACGAGCATCAGATCGGCCGAACGGTGGAAGTCGAGCACGTCGAGCGAAACGAATTGCGTGGTCTGGGCGAGCAGCGCGCCCGCCGCCCCGGCATAGGCTGCGGCGAGCGTGTAGGCGGCGGCGAGCCGGCGCGCATTCGGCACGCCCGAAGCCGAGGCCCGCAGCGGGTTGTCGCGGATCGCGCGTAGCGACAGGCCAAAGGGCGAATGCACCACCCGCCGCGCGATCAGGAACAGGACGAACAGCACCGAAAGCGAATAGAAATAGGCGGTGCGGCCGAAGAGATCGAAGTCGAACAAGCCGAGCACCGGCGCCATCATGATGCCCTGCAAACCATCGGCACCCCCGGTCAGCGAGCCGAAGGAATTCGCCAGCTCGTAGAGGATCAGCGCCACGCCGAGCGTGATCATCAGCCGCGTCAGATCGGTGCCGCGCAGCACGAGCGGGCTGGTGACGAGGCCAAGTAGCCCCGCCGCACCCATGCCGACGAGGAGGCCAGCGAACGGATCCCCCCCGACATGCTTGGCGAAGAGCCCCGCCGCATAAGCGCCCATGCCGAGGAAGGCGGCATGCCCCAGCGAGACGATGCCGGCATAGCCGAGGATCAGATCGAGGGAGAGAGCGAACAGGGCGAGGATCGCGATCTCGTTGAGCAGCAGGAGGTTGCGCGGAAACAGCAGGAAGGCGGCAAAGGCGAGAAGCCAGAAGGCGATCTCGGCCGGGTGCCAGCGACGGCCCGCATAGAGTGCCTGCCTCACGCGGCTGTCGAAGGTTTCCGCCCTCATGCCCGCGCCCTCGCGAACAGCCCGTGCGGCCTGGTGATCAGCAGCACGACCATCAGCGCGTAGATGATGAAGGCACCGATCTCTGGCACGAGATATTTGCCGACGACATCGGCGACGCCGAGGAGCATCGCGGCGAAGAACGGGCCGGTGATGCTGGAGGTGCCGCCGACGGTCACGACGATCAGGAAGTAGATCATGAACTTCAATGGAAAGGTCGGATCGAGGCCCATGAGTTCGATCCCGAGCGCCCCGCCCAGCCCAGCCAGGCCACAGCCGAGTGCGAAGGTCAGTGCGAAAAGCCGGTTGACCGGGATGCCGAGCCCGCGCGCAACCCGCGCATCGTCCACCGCCGCCCGGAGCCGGCTGCCGAAGCGGGTGCGGGTGAAGCCCCATTGCAGGGAGAAGGCCAGCAAACCGCAGATGACGATGACGAAGAGCCGGTAGCGACCGATGCCGATGCCGGCGATCTCGAAGCGCCCCTGCAGCCAGGGCGGCAAATGGATGAACTGCTGGGTCGAGCCCATCAGCCAGTCCGTGCCGGCCACTGCCATGAAGACCAGCCCGATCGAGAACATCACCTGGTCGAGATGGCTCTTGGCATACATCGGCCGGTAGATCAGCCGCTCCAGCACGATCCCGACCAGCGCCGCTGCGAAGAAGGCCAGCGGCAGGCTGGCCAGAAAAGGCACCCCGAGCCGCTGCATCGCCTGCACGGCGACATAGCCGCCGAGCATGGCGAAGGCGCCGTGGGCGAGGTTGACGAAGTTCATCAACCCCATCGTCACGGAGAGCCCGCAGCCGAGCACGAACAGCACCATCCCATAGGCGACGCCGTCGAACAGGATGGTCAACATGCGCGTCGATCCGCTACGGTCGGATGTCTGCCCGTCACTTGCGGGCCTTCACCGGGTCCTTGACGTCCTTGATCGTCGCGAACTCGACATTGTGGAGATCCGAGCCGACCTTCTGCGTCTTCCGGACATAGATGTTCTGGATGATGTCGCGGGTGTCGGGGTCGATCTTGACCGGCCCGCGCACACTCTCCCAGGAAGCGCCCTTCATCGCCGCGATCAGCTTATCGCCGCTGGCATCGCCCTTGGTCGCTTCCAACGCCCCGGCGATCAGCTTCATGCCGTCATAACCGCCGACCGCCATGAAGTTCGGCCGCATGCCGGGATTGGCCTTCTGGAAGGCCTCGACGAAGGCCTTGTTCGCCGGGCTGTCATGCGCAGCGGAATAGTGATGCGTGGTGATCGCGCCAACAGCGACATCGCCGATGCCTTCGAGGATGTCGTCATCGACCACGTCGCCGGGGCCGATCAGCTTGACGCCGGCCTTGTCGAGCCCGCGCTCGACGAATTGCTTCATGAACTGCGCTCCGATGCCCGATGGCACGAAGACGAAGAGCGCATCGGGCTTGGCTTCCGAGACCCGTTGCAGGAAGGGCGCGAAATCCGGGTTGCGCAGCGGCACGCGTACGCTCTCCACCGTGCCGCCCGCCGCCTTGAACTTGGCCGCAAAGGAGGTCTCGGCATCGATACCCGGCCCGTAATCGGTGACGACGGTGAAGACCTTCTTGATGCCGTTTGCGGCGGCCCAGTCGGCCATCGGCTCCGAGGCCTGCGGCAGGGTGAATGAGGTCCGCACGATATATGGCGAAGCCTCGGTGATCGAGGCGGTCGCCGCCGCCATGACCACCTCCGGCACCTTGGCCTGCGTCGCGACCTGTGCGGTCGCCATGGCGAGCGGCGTCAGGCCGAAACCGGCAAGCACCGAAACCTTGTCGTTGACGACCAGTTCCTGCGCGAGGCGGCGCGTCGCATCGGCATTGCCGGCATCGTCCTTGAGGATCACCTCGAGCTTGCGCCCGCCATGAACCGCGCCTTCCTTCACGAGGAAGAGCTTCACCGCCGCGTCGATCTGCTTGCCGGTCGAGGCGAAGGGCCCCGTCATCGGCAGGATCAGGCCGATCTTCACCGCCTCCTGCGCCAGCGCGAACCCGCTCGTCGAGGTGGCGAGCGCCAGCCCGAGCATGCCACCCAGAATCGTCCTGCGATGCGTCATTGCCGTTCCCTTCCCCTGATCTGGCTTTCTGCGAAGCCCGTTCGTCGTCTCAATCGTCGTCGCGATAGACCAGGCCTGCTTTGGCGAGGCCTTCGCGCATAGCGTACATGTCCAGCCCGAGTTCGCCAGAGGCCAGCCTCCGACGCTTCTCCTCCTCGGCGGCCTCGCGCTTGCGGCCGGCCGCCGCCACCGCCTCCGCCTCCAGCCGCGGCACCACAACGACACCGTCGTCGTCGGCGACGATCACGTCGCCGGGCTGGACGAGCGCCCCGGCACAGACGACGGGCACATTGACCGAGCCCAGCGTCGCCTTGACCGTGCCCTTGGCCGAGATCGCACGCGACCACACCGGAAAGCCCATCTCGGTCAAAACCCGCACATCGCGCACGCCGGCATCAATGACGAGGCCGGCGCCGCCGCGCGCCCTGAGCGAGGTCGCGAGCAGGTCGCCGAACATGCCGTCGGTGTTGTCGGTGGTGCAGGCGACGACGAGCACATCGCCCGGCTGCACCTGCTCGATCGCGACATGGATCATCCAGTTGTCGCCGGGCTGGGCGAGCACGGTGACGGCCCCGCCGGCGATCTGCGCGCCCGGATAGATCGGCCGCATATAGGGCTTCATCAGCCCGCTCCGGCCCATGGCCTCATGCGCGGTCGAGACGCCCAGCTCCTTGAGGTCGGCCGTCGCCGCAGCCGGCGCGCGCTTTTTGGTGCGAATAACGACAGGGGTCATGCCAGCGCCTCCAGCGCTTCCGGGAAGAGCCGCTGATAGGCCTCGCCATAGGTCATCGCCTTGCCCGAGTTGCGGCCGCCCTGCATGCCGCGATTGAGCGCGACGCGGGTGTAGTATTCCCAGAGATGCTTCTGCGCGGCGAGGATCTCGAAGGCCCGGCGCTTCTGCTCCCAGACCTCGTCGATGTTGAGGATGACGTTCGGCTTGAAATTGCACTGCTCGGGCTGGTGCGGCTCGAACAGGAAGACCGGCGGCGCTGCATAGGCGCGCTCCGGGTCGGGCTTGTGCCCGGCGGCCTGCGCGATGATGCGCGCCTCCTGGGCAAAGCGCGTCGCCTCGGGGTGGTCGACATTGTAGGGATCTTCAAGGGCATGCGTCAGCACGAAGCTGGGCCCAAGCTCGTGGAAGATGTCGATGGCGCGGTCGAGCATTGCGGGCGTCGTGCGCAGCGGATAATCCCCCGCATCCATGAACTCGATCTCGGCGCCGAGCAGCTCGGCCGCGGTCTCCGCTTCCTCGCGGCGCTGGGCCTTGACCTCCTCCATGCTGACGCCGGTCTTCTTCCAGGCGAACTGGCTCTCGCCGCGTTCGCCATAGGACAGGCAGAGGATCTTCACGCGCATGCCGCGCTTCGCATGCAGCGCGATGGCGCCACCCGCCCGCCAGACGAAATCGCCGGGATGCGCCGTGATCACCAGACCTGTCTTCTGCAGGTTCGCCATCGGAATTCAGCCCTCTCTCACTTCATTCGGCAGCGCGGCGGGCACCGCCCGCATGTGCCGCCAGGGCGCGCGCCGGTACGAAGGCGCGGCCTTCCATCAGGATGCGTGCGGTCCGCAGCAGCCCGGCCCTCTCGATCACCGGCCGCTCGGCCGTCCCCCCCACCGTCAGCGTCACGGTGAACTCTCCTGTTGGATGCTCGACCGGAACCGTACGCTGGCGACCCGCGGGCATTGCCGCGACGGAGGCCGCGGGCGAACCGGGCAGCACGGCGGCGGTCGCCACCGTCACCGCGGCGAAGACGCCGATCGAGTCATGGCATTCATGCGGGATGAAGCTGCGCGTACAGATCGAGCCGCCGGCTTGCGGCGGCGCGACCAACGCAATCTTGGGCACAACCTTCTTCGCCACGTCGCCGAGATTCATCAGCGGCCCCGCAGCGAGGCGGATACGCTCGATCCGCGCCTTCAACTCGGTATCCTCATTCAGTTGCTCGCGCGGTTCGTAACCGGTGCGGCCGACATCGGCGGCGCGCATCACGATCACCGGCATGCCATTGTCGATCAGCGTGCAAGGCACGCCCTCGATCACATCGACGACGTTGCCGGTTGGCAGCAGCGCCCCGCAGACCGAACCTTCCGCATCGAGGAAACCGATATCGATCGGCGCCGACGTGCCCGGCGCGCCGTCGATACGCGCGCTGCCCTCGGCGCTGGCCTCGCCGCCGGGCGTATCCATCGTCAGGTCGGCGATGGTGCCGGTATTGATGGTCCGGACACGGACGGTCGTCCGCGCGCCGCTCGCCTTGATGAGCCCGCGCGCCAGTGCGTACGGCCCGATGCCGGCGAGAATGTTGCCGCAGTTCGGCGTCGTATCGACCTGCGCCGTCTCGATGCCGACCTGCGCGAACAGGAAATCGATGTCGCAGCCCGGCTCGCTCGATGCTGAGACGATCGCGACCTTGCTGGTCAGCGGATGCGCGCCGCCGAGGCCGTCCACCTGCCGCTTGTCGGGCGAACCCATGACGGCAAGCAGGAAGGCATCGCGCGCCGCGATATCCTCCGGCAAATCGTCGTGCAGGAAATAGGCCCCCTTCGAGGTGCCGCCGCGGATCAGCATGCAGGGAACGGCGATCTGCCCCATCGCCTCACTCTCCCGCCTTGATGCCGGCGCGCGTGACGACGTCGCGCCAGAGCGCCAATTCCGACGCGATCAGCTCGCCGAACCGGTCCGGCGATTCCGGCCGCGCGATGGCACCGTCCCGGGCGAGCGCCGCCGCGAAATCCGGCTGGGTCAGCAGGGCGTTGATCTCGCGGTTGAGCCTGTCGACGATCGGGCGCGGCGTCCGGGCCGGCGCCACCACCCCGTACCATTGCACTGCCTCGAAATCGGGCAGCCCGGCTTCCGCTAGCGTGGGCAGGTCCGGCGCGAAGCCGACGCGCTCGCGGCTGGCGACGCCGAGCACCCGGAGCTGCCCGCCTTCCGACAGCGGCAGGACGGCCGGGCCGCCGGTCAGCGTGAACTGGACATTGCCGGCGACGAGATCGTTCACCGAAGGCGAGGTACCGCGATAGGGCACATGCACGGCGTCGATGCCGGCACGATAGGTGAGATAGGCCGTCGCGATGTGCGCGGCGCTGCCCTGGCCGCCGGAGCTGTAGTTCAGCTTGCCGGGATTCGCCTTGGCGTAGGCGATGAACTCGCCGAGCGTCTTGGCCGGCAGCTTCGGGTTGATCGCGAGGATGTTCGGCACCATCGCCACGAGCGCGACCGGCTGGAAATCCTTGACCGGATCGTAGGGCACACTGGGGTAGAGCGAGGGCGCGAAGGCCAGCGTGCCGATATGGCCCATCATCAGCGTGTGGCCGTCGGGCTCGGACTTCGCGACCTGCCCCGCCGCCGTCATGCCGCCGGCGCCCGGCCGGTTCTCGATCACGAAGCCCTTGCCCGGGATCGTCTGTTCAAGCTTGGCGACGATCAGCCGGGCCAGCACGTCGGTGCTGCCGCCCGGCGTGAACGGCACGACGAGGCGGATGACCTGGCTCGGCCAGCCCTGCTGGGCCCGCACCGGACGGAGCCCTGCGAGACCGGCCGTTCCGAGACCGGCCAGAACGGAGCGACGATCGAGCGTCATCAAGCGCCTCCCTTCCGGCGCGCACCGCGCTCCTGGGCGTCGGCGATGGCACTGGCGAGGCCCGGTGCGAGCCCGGCCGCGGCAAGCATCTCGGCCGCCTCGCGCATCTCCGCTGCCCGGCGGATGCCATGGGTCGCGACGCGCTCGCGCATGTCGGCGGCGAGCGCATGGAAATCGATCGAGGGAAAGGTCGCGTGCAGGCTGGCGAAAACCGGGTCCTTGACGTCCCAGGCCTCGCAGGCAGCAGCGCAATCCACCATCAGCGCCTCCAACCCCTTGATGACGATGCTGCGGCACAGCTTCATCGCCGACGCCCGGCCGAACATCTCGGAGACCGGCGTCAGGTTCATGCCGAGCTCGTTGAGCGTCCCGGCCGCTGCCCGCGCCTTCGGGCCGCCGGCGAGGATGGCGACCTTGAGGCCGGGCTTGAGCACCGGCGCCATCACCGCAGCCTCGACATAATCAGCGCCGCTCGCCTCGACCGCCTTCGCCGCCCGCTGCTTTGTCGAGGGTGCGGCAGAGTTCACGTCGACGAAGATCTGGCCGGGTTTCAGCCAACGCGCCGCCTCGGCGGCGACAGCCTCGGCGCGATCGGCCGTCACGGCAGAGAAGATGAAACTCGCCTCAGCGCAGGCCTCGCCGGGCGAGGAGCCGCAGGTCACCCCGATCTGCCGCGCCGCATCCTCCAGCCGCAGCCCGGCATCGCTGCCGAACAGCAGATCATAGGCCCGGATTCCGGTCGCGCCATTGGCGACGAGACCCCGCGAAAAGACCTGCCCGACCTCGCCGAACCCGATGAACGCGATCGCGGCTGTTCCAGCCATCGTCGCCACTCCTTGTGCGTTTCTTCCCGCAGCAAGGGTGGAGCAGGCTCATTGCTTCATCAAATGATAAGAATGCAGCGATTGATTAATTTCATTCATCTCGGCGCGCCGAGACCGAGCGCTTCAAGGCTTGGCTCAGCAACGAAAGGAGATCGCGCGCCACCGGGCGCAGCGGCACGGTCTTGCGGGTGACGATGCCGAGCGTGCGCGTCACCGCCGGGGAGCGCAGCGGCACCGCGACCAGATCGCCCGCATCGACGACATCGAGCGCGAGCTGCGGCACCACCGCATAGCCGATGCAGGAACGCACCAGGCTAACCGCGGTGACGACGCGCTGGACCTCGTAGCGCCAGGTCAGCGTTTCCCGCCGCGCGCCCAGCGCATCGTCGAGGAGGATGCGGTTGCCGGTCTCGGCGCTGATGCGCACCAGCGGTTCGCCCTGCAGCTGCGCCCAGGTCAGCGACTGCGCCTGGGCGAGCGGCATGCTGCGATGGCTGACCAGTACGAAGGGCTCCTTCACCACCGGCTTGAGCTCCAGATCCCAGCGATTCGCGGCCACGATGGTGACGCCGAACTCCGCCTCGCCGGACTGCACCTTGTCTGCGATCTCCGAAGCCGAATTATCGTGAACCCTGACCCCGATGCCGGGATGGCGCTTGGCGAAGGCAGCGATCACCGAGGGCATGCAATGGACCGCGACCGTGGGCAGGCAGCCGAGCGAGACCTGTTCATCGCCCTCCGGGACATCGACTCGGACCTCGTCGAGCGCCGAGCCGAGATCCTCGAAGATGCGCCGCGCGCGGGGCAGCAGCGCCGTGCCGGCCGCCGTCAGCGAGACCTGACGCGTGGTGCGCAGGAACAGCGGCGTGCCCAGCGATTCCTCGAGCTTGCGGATGCGGTGGCTGAGCGCCGTCTGCGACAGGTTGAGATGCGAGGCGGCGGCGCGGAAGCTGCCGCGCTCCGCGATGCTGATGAACGCCTGAAGCCCTAGAACATCCGCGCGCATGGGATTGCCTGGTCCTCGCGATGGCCGCCGCCGACGGAGGGCGATCCGTCACCGGTATCAGCAACCGCGCTGCTGACAAATATCCCGTAGCCCTATTCGCCGAACTGGCGGATCCAGCCGATCTGCCGGTCGATGCAGCGCTCCCGCTCATAGCCGGCAATCACCGTCTCGCGGGCGGCTCGTCTCAGAGAGCGGGCAAGCGCCGGCTGCGCCAGTGCCTCGGCGATGCGCTCGGCCAGGAGCTCCTCGTCATGGAACGGCGTGAGCAGGCCGTTGTCTCCGTCGCGGATGACCTCCCTCACCGGCTCCGTATCCGAGCCGATGACGAGGCAGCCACAGGCCATGGCCTCGAGAAGCGACCAGGACAGAACGAAGGGAACGGTGAGATAGACATGCGCGGCCGAGACCTGGAACAGCCGAATCAGATTCTCGTAAGGCAGCCAGGGAATGTGGACGATGCGCTCCCCAAGCCCGGTCTCGCCGCACATCGCCTCACGCCAGCTGTTGTCATCGGAACGCGGGCGTCCGTAGCCGGCTCCATCACCGCCGACCACGACGAAGACGAGGTCCGGATGGCGGGCGGCGAGAATAGCCGCAGCGCGCATGAACTGGGGGTAGCCGCGATAGGGATCGAGATCGCGGGCGACGAAGGTGACCACCGGCGAGCCCGGTCTCAGCACGCGGCCATCGGGCAGCACGAAGGACGCATCCGCATCGGGCCGGCAGACGGTCGTGTCGATGCCGTCATGACAGACGGCGATTCGCTTGCGGTAGGCCATCGGATATTGCTGGCGCTGCCACCGCGTCGGCGCATAGGCGGCGTCCAGCGTGTCGAGAGCCAGAAGCTGTGCGGCGTTGCGCATGCGGACGCGATAGCGGTCGGCCGCTGGAACCGGATCGCTCATGCCGAAATCCAGGTCGGACCCCGCGCTGCGATAGTAATACTCGCAGTAGCCGATCAACGCGGCATCGGGCAGCGCGTCGCGGGCGAACAGCAGCCCGCCCCACCCGATATGTCCGAGGACGACATCGGGTGGGTCGGTGCTCTTCAGCCGCTCCATGAGCTGGGCCACCGCCTCGCCCGTCCGCAGGTGATATTCGGTGGCGGCGAGCGCGGGGTGCCGCGTCGACGTCTCCTCCACCGAATACACCAGCTGACTGACGCCGGGTTGCTCCTGCTCAGGGCGCTCCGTGATCAGCGACACCTCGACGCCCTCGGCGACGAGGCTCGCGATCAGAGCAGCGAACTGACCAGATCCTGCGCGATGAACGAATAGGACATGCATGATGCGAGTAGCACCCCGCCGTAGCGGAGCGCGTCATTCCACCATTGTTCGAGATGGCGCAGGGTTTCGTGGGTGGTGCGCAGGTCGGTATCGCGGTTGCTTTCGAGCCGCTGGCCGAACTGGCTGGCCTCGTCGAGAAGCCGCAGACGCTCGCACAGCATCTGCCCCTTCAACGAGAGCGAGATCCGTGCCTGCCGGCGATCGCGCGGCGAGGCCCCGCGGTCGAGATAGCCACTCTCCACCAGTTGCTTGAGATTGTAGGACGCGTTGGACCCTCCGTAATGTCCACGGTCCAGGAGATCGCGAACCGCGATCTCGCCCTGCCCTATCGTCATCAGCACCATCACCTGCGATGGCGAGATGTCGTCGATGCCCAGCTTGTTCAGCTCCTGGCGCAGGTAGTCCAGAAAGCGCCGGCTGACTCGTTCGATAACGCGAGCCAGATCGAACGGAGAAATTCCGCGATCGGGTTCGTCTTCGAGATCATCGGACCCATCCGCCCGATGATCGCCATTCAAGGATCTGCCCAGGAATTGCCCGCCGCTATGCAATTTATAGTGCATCCCTTACTCCGCCTGATCGAAAAATGAACAATCCACCCCGTTTGTCCCCTTTCTCTACTAACAGCCTATAGGCAAAGCACATGCCATATTCAGTGGCTAATAATTAAGATTGCATCAATCCGGATATGGCTGGAAACTAGTTCGAAATTCAAAGTTTTGCATGATTTTGCCTCATTTGCTTTCCGTCGAATCGATGGACTACATTTCTAATCTGTCATAATCTTGACACTCCCTCCGTATCACGTTTGCCTTGCTGATGGCGGGCACGTGTTTGGCGGTCTTGCCGCCACATCCCGCACCCCAATCACGATCCCGGAGTCATGCATGAAGGCTGCGATGCTGGCACCTGACGCCCTGATCCGAACTCTCCAACGATCCTTCGTTGGCGGCCTCGGCTATGCGGCGTTCCTCAGCCTTTGCGTGAATCTGCTGCTGCTGACCGTTCCGCTGTTCATGATGCAGGTGCAGGACCGCGTCATCGTCAGCCATAGCTACGACACGCTCACGATGCTCCTCGTCATCGCCATCGGAGCCCTGACGCTGTACGGCACGGTCGAGTTCATCCGCTCCCTGACATTCCAGACCATGGCCAGCATTTTTGCGCGCCGGCTCAATTTGCCGGCGCTGCAGGCGGCCGTGAGCTCCTCTCTGGAGCAGGGCTCGGGACAGGCGACCCAGGCGATTCGCGACCTCAACGACATCCGCTTCTTCATCGCCAGCTCGGCCATCGCCACCCCGCTGGAAGCGGCCTGGTCCCCGATCTTCCTCGCCGTTCTCTTCGCATTGCATCCGATCTACGGGCTGGTCGCCCTGGCCTCGCTGATCATCCTGCTGCTGCTCGGCGTGCTGTCAGACATGCTCACACGCCGGACCCTCAAGGAGGCGAACGAGGCGGGCGTCGCCAGCATCAACGAGGTCGGCGCAAGCCTGCGCCATGCCGAAACGATCGAGGCCATGGGCATGCTGCCCGCGCTTTCCAGGCGCTGGCGCGGCCAGCAGCTCGCAATGATCGAGCAGCTCGACATGGGCACCCGGCGCGCCAAGTTCATCGCCGCCGTGACGCGCTCCGCGCGCATGACCATGCAGCTTGCCGTCTATGCAACCGGCGCAACCCTCATCATCCGCAACGAGGTCACCGCCGGAACGCTGATGGCCGCGAGCATCCTGAGCGGCCGGCTGCTGGCGCCGTTTGATTCGATGATCACCGATTGGCGGCAATGGGTCTTGGCCGCCGCCGCCTGGAAGCGGGTGCGCGACCTTGTACTGGCGCGCAGCTCGCAGCGGCAGACGGTGCCGACCCCGCCCTGCCAGGGCGACCTCGTGGTCGACCGCGTCGTCTTCGCGCCGCCGGGCTCGGAGCAGACCGTGATCAAGAGCGTCTCCTTCACGCTCGAACCGGGCGAGGTGCTCGGCGTGGTCGGCCCTTCCGGGGCCGGCAAGTCGACGCTGGCGCGGCTTCTGGTCGGCGTGCTCAAGCCCAATGTCGGCGGCGTCTATCTCGATGGACACAGCACATTCCTGTGGGAACGCGGCTCCTTCGGCGCGATGGTCGGCTATCTCCCGCAATCGGTTTCGCTGCTGAACGGCACGATCGCCGAAAACATCGCCCGCATGCGCGAGCCCGATCCCCACGCCATCCTGGAAGCCGCGCGCATCGCCGGGGTTCACGAGCTGATCGGCCGCCTGCCGCTCGGCTACGACACCAATGTCGCCGATACCGGCTTCACGCTCTCGGGCGGCCAGCGCCAGCGCATCGGCCTGGCGCGGGCGCTCTACGGCTCGCCGCGGCTGATCGTGCTCGACGAGCCCAACGCCAATCTCGACGCAGAAGGCGAGCAGAGCCTGATCCGCGCGATCGCCGCGGCGCGCGAAGGCGGCGCGATCGTCGTGCTCATCGCCCATCGCCCCTCGGTGATGCAGGTCGTCGACAAGCTCCTCGTGCTGCGCGAGGGCCGCGTGCAGCAATTCGGCCCGCGCGCCGCCATCGCCGGCATGATCACGCCAAGTGGTCGCATCGAAATGGAGCCAGCCGCCAACGCACCGGCCCAACCGACCCCGATCCGTGAGGTGAAGGCATGACCGGACGTTCCTTGATCAAGCGCCCTGAACAGTCCCTGGCCGTGCAGATCGATGCAGATCCGCAGGACGAGCGTGTCCCGAGCCTGCGCAGCCTGGTCCTCGCCGGCGTGGCCGCGATCGGCGTCGGCTTCGGCGGTTTCGGCGCCTGGGCCGTCACCGCGCGGCTCGACAATGCCGCCGTCGCGAGTGGCGTCGTCGCGGTCGACAGCAAGCGCAAGACCGTCAGCCATCTCGAGGGCGGCATCCTGAAGACCCTGCTGAAGGCGGAAGGTGAGCGGGTCGCCAAGGACGAACCGCTGCTGCGGCTCGAAGACGCCCGGGCCCGCGCCGAATTGCAGCAATTGCAGGCCAAGCGCATCGGACTGGAAGCAAAGCTCGCCCGCCTGCGCGCCGAACAGACGAACGACACCGGCATCGCCTTCCCTGCCGATATCGCGCGCATGGAAACGCCGATCGCACGCGAGGTGCTGCGGGCCGAGCAGACCTTCTTCAAGTCACGCAGCCAGGTTCAGGATGGCAAGATCCAAATCCAGCAGCGCGTCATCGAACAGCATCAGGCCGAGGCCGATGCGCTGAAGGCCCAGATCGACGCCACCATTCAGCAGCGCTCGCTCATCGACGAAGAGGTCCGGATCATGGCCGACCTCTATGAAAAGCGCTACGCCAAGCGCAGTCAGCTCGTCGAACTGCAGACCAAGCAGAGCGAACTCGTCGGCCGGGCGGGCGAGTTCGCCGCGCGCAAGGCCAAGGCGGAGCAGGCGGTGGCCGGGGCCAATCTGGAAATCCTCTCGATCAGCCTCGAACGGCAGAACGACATCGCGAGGGAGATCCAGGAATCCCAGCTGATGCTCTCCGAGGTCACCGAACGCATCGTGCAGGCCGAGGATGTGCTGCGCCGCCTGATCGTGACCTCCCCGCAGGAAGGCATCGTCGCCAACATCCGCATGCGCACCGCCGGCAGCGTGATCGCCGCCGGCGAGGCGATCCTCGACATCGTGCCGGAGCGTGAACCGCTGATCGTGGAAGCGAAGGTCGATCCGCGCGACATCGATGCGGTCCGCGTCGGCGCCAATACCCGCGTGCGCCTCACCGCCTTCAATTCCCGTCTGCTGCCGCCGATACAAGCGAAGGTGACCTATGTCGCACCGGATCAGCTCGTCGATGACAAGACCGGCGCGGCCTACTTCGTCGTGCGCGCCGAAATCGATCAGGAAAGCCTGCGCGACTACAAGGTTACGCTGCACGCCGGCATGAATGCGGAAGTCATGATCGTCAATGGTGCGCGCCGGGCGATCGACTATCTGGTCTCGCCGTTCACCGACAGCTTCAATCGCGCCTTTCGCGAGGACTGACCGGCGCGGCCTGCCGCCGGCATGCAGCAGATCGGCGCGTATTTCGAATTTGGAAGTATATTTACGGCATCTTCGAAAGAATTATCTCCGTAAATTAAAGACTAAACTGTGACGCATCGCAAAATCGTCACAACAAAATCCTTGCTGCAACGCACTCATTGAGTAATTCTTAGGTCGTCGAGCGACAGCATAACCTATGCGGAGCTGTCGGAACCGTTCCTGGACTTTTAGTTCCGCGGCGCCCCCGCCGAACGACCGGGATCATCAGATCGCTATGGAGGTGCCGTATGGCGACGATCGAAGGAAGTGCATTCGACGATTTTTTGATTGGGAGTCGTTTCAACGACGTCATCCTCGCCGGAGCCGGCCATGACATCGTTCATGGCGGCGACGGCGTGGACACGCTCTTCGGCGAGGAAGGCAACGACCTGCTTTATGGCGATGGCGGCAACGATGCCCTGTTCGGCGGCGAGGGTAACGACATCCTCTTCGGCGGGCTCGGCGACGACATCCTCTCCGGCGATGCGGGCAACGACGCCCTGTTCGGCGGCGAGGGTAACGATACGCTGCTTGGCGGCGCCGGCGACGACATCCTGCGCGGCAATGCCGGCGACGATGTGCTGATCGGCGGCGAGGGCAGCGACCTGCTGCAAGGCGGGCCGGGCAACGACATCCTGCAGGGTGGCGACGGCAACGACGTCCTGCAGGGCGGCGATGGCGCCGACATCCTCTATGGTGGCGACGGCAACGACGTCCTGCAAGGCGGCGCTGGTGACGACATGCTCTTCGGCGGCGCCGGCAACGACGTCCTGCAGGGCGGCGCTGGTGACGACATGCTGTTCGGTGGCGCCGGCAACGACGTTCTGCACGGCGGCGCCGGCAGCGACGTGTTCGTCTTCGCCGGCGGTGGCGGCAACGATGTCGTCCTCGATTTCGAGGCCGGGTCGGACATGCTGCAGATCGCGCACGACATCAATGGCACCGGCGTGGCTTCGGCCGAGGACGTGGCGGCACGCGCGACCACGGTCGGCGGCAACACCGTCATCGATCTCGGCAATGGCGACACCCTGACCCTCGTCGGCGTGCACGCCGAGGACGTGCAGGCCGATCCGCACTCCTACTTCTCGGTCGCCTGATCCTGACGCGTCGACCCGCCCGGCCWTGTGCGGGSGGGTCGACACTGCCCAACACCGTCCTGGAGCGCCCTTCACGGGGCACTCCAGGCTCCCCAGTGCCGCAGGAACGCCTTCATGCTTTCACTTGCGCCCGCCCCTGTTGCGGTGACACCCCCGGCCCAGCTCGAACTCCATCGCCTCGGCGGATCGGTATTCCTGCTCTGCTGGACACTCGAGGCTTCCCCCTTCGGCAAGCCGTCGATCGCCCTGACGGGAGGAGGCAGGCGCCTCGCGGCCGCATCGATTTCGCTCGGCCTGCGTGACGGGCGCGAACGGCTTGCCATCGCCTTCCGCGCCTCCGGCCATGACAGCATCGTCGCGACGCTTTCCGATCAGGGTCCGCAGGGCGATGTGACTGCCTCTTTCGACCCTGCACTCGTCCACGGCCTCGCCGATCCCGCAGAGATTCTGAAGGATCTCACGCCGCAAGCCCGGGTGACGCTGGCCAATGCGCTGGTGCGCGCCTGGCCTCCGCTGTTCGGCCTTTCCGCGATTCCCAACTACCTGTCCTTTCTGCGCCAGCTTCTGCTGACCTTGTTCGCCAAGCCGGCCGCGATGCAGCCCACGGCGGCGCTGGTCGCGGGCCAATGGCTGTTCGAGACCTTCGTGCCCGCAGATTTCGGCGCGTTGCGCACGGCGTCTCGCCTCGACGGTGCCGGCCTCACCCGCCTGGATGTGAAGTCGCGCATCGGCGCCGCCGATCGCAGCGGTAAGCGCGAGCTGCACCTTGTGCTGGAAGAGCCGCCCGTTCGTGGCGGCGGATTGCTGATCCTGCAGAGCGAGCGCTCCCTGATCGTCCGCGCGCTGCCGGGCCGTCAGGCGGCGCCCTCGCTCGGCCGCTGGTGGGCGGGCAAGGCCGCGAGCCGCGACGGCCTGCGCAACTGGGTCGTCGAACAGCTGGCAGCCCTGTCCGAGCAGGGGCGGCTGCTGGCCGTCGAAATGCAGCGGCGCGTTCCGCTCGCGGTGCAGCATGTCCGCCGTAACGACGACCTGCCCGCGGCCGAGCTCGACCTCGCGGTCTGCAACCGTGCCGGCCTGCTGATCGGCGGCTGGCTGCGCGATCCCGACGATCTCCTGCAGGAGGTGCTGCTGCATCGCGGCGCCGGCGAGCCGATCGCCATGCTCTCCCGCCTCCAGCGCTTCCCCGTGAGACTACCGACAGGTGCGGAAGGCGAAACGCGCACGGCAACGGGCTTCGCCGCCTTCGCCTCCGACTACGCCGCGGGAGCGCCGGTGCTGCAGCCCCGCTGCGAGATCAAGCTGAAGTCCGGGACGACGCTGACGCTGCGCCCGGCGGTCCAGCCGGCCGACGCGGCCACGATCCGCGCCCGGGCCCTCGCGGCGATCCCGCCGCAATATCTGACGGCCACGATGCTGGAAGAGACGCTCGCGCCGATCCTCGCTGCCTGCCAGGACGAATTGAGCGAAAGCCGTCCGGAACCCACGATCAAGGAATTCGGACAGCCCTGGGGTCGGCCGAAGGCTTCCGTGGTGATCCCGCTTTATCGCGTCTACGATTTCCTGCGCGTGCAGGTCGCAGCCTTCGCCGGCGATCCCTGGTTCGTCGAGAATGCCGAGCTGATCTATGTGCTCGACTCGCCCGAGCACGAGGCGGAGGTCGCGCATCTCCTCGGCGGGCTCTACCTCGCCTATGGCCTGCCGATGCGGCTTGTCGCGATGCGGCGCAATGGCGGCTTTTCCGCCGCCTGCAACGCCGGCGCCCGCCACGCGCGCGGCGAGGCTCTCGCGCTCGTCAATTCCGACGTGATCCCCAGCAGAAACGGCTGGCTGGCGGCGCTGATCGCCAAGCTCGACCGCCGCCGTCGCGTCGGAGCAGTCGGGCCGAAGCTGCTCTACGATGACGGCTCGCTGCAGCACGCCGGGCTTTACTTCAAGCGCGACAGCAAAGGCACCTGGCTCAACCATCATTACTTCAAGGGCATGCCGAGCAGCTATGCGCCGGCCAATATCGAGCGCCCGGTTCCGGGCGTCACCGGCGCCTGCATCGTCATCGCGCGCGAACTCTTCGACGAGCTCGGCGGCTTCGACGAAAGCTATGTCATCGGCGATTACGAGGACAGCGACCTCTGCCTCAAGATTCGCCGCGCCGGCTTCGGCATCCTCTACGCGCCGGATACGGCGCTCTATCACCTCGAGCGCCAGTCGATCTCCAAAAGCGTCGACTACACGCGCGGCGCCGCCTCCCAGCACAATGCCTGGCTCCAGACCCGGCGCTGGGACGCGCAGATCGACGCGCTGATGCAGGCCTTCGAGACCTCTGCGGCGGAACCTGCACTGCGCGAGCCAGCGCCGAGCGAACCCAACCTTGTTCCCCGCTTCAGCTTCAGGAGAGCGACCGCGGCATGACGGCTATCACGGCCCTGAGACCGATCGCGCCCGAACCGGCGCCCGAGAACAACCCCATCGGACCACAGCTCGATTGGCTGATGGCTTCGCTGCAAACCAACCGGTTCATGCCCCACCCGCCGCCCGACTCGATCTTCGTCGGCGATGGCGACTATCGCGCGATCGGCGCCGAGTTCCTCGGGCACTTCATCCGGATCGGCGGCCTGAAGCCGCATGAGCGCGTCTTCGACATCGGCTGCGGCATCGGCCGCATGGCCATCCCGCTGACGCAGTATCTGGACGACGAACGCGGCAGCTATGACGGCGTCGACCCGGTGATGGAGGGCATCCTCTGGTGCGCCCAGACGATCACCCCGGCCTATCCGCGCTTCCGCTTCCAGCGGCTCGACATCGCCCACCCGCTTTACAATCCGCAGGGTTCGCTGCCCGGCGCCGAGGTCCGCTTCGGCTTCGCCAATGGCAGCTTCGATTTTGTGACGATGATCTCCGTCGCCACGCATCTGCCGCCGGACGAGCTCGTCGTCTATCTGCAGGAGGCCTCGCGGCTTCTGGCGCCGGGCGGCCGTCTCTTCCTGACCGTCTTTGCGATCGACGGCGCCGCCACGGGCCAGGAGCGCCTGTCGTTCAAGCGCTGGCAGGACGGTCCGGGCTGGTACGCCATCGACGAAGCGCCGCTCGCCGCCGCTGGCATCGATCAGGGCTTCCTCTTGGAGCAGGCCGCACAGGCTGGTCTTGCAGTCGAGCCACTGCGCCCGGGCCATTGGCGCGGCATCAGCGCAGCGCATTATCAGGACGTGCTGATCGCGACGAAGCCGGGTAACCGCCGATGACCCGTCGCATCCTCGTCGTCGCGCACAATCATCCCGCTCTGCATCCGGGCGGCACCGAGATCTTCGCGCATGATCTTGCCGGCGCCTATCGCGAGCAGGGTTGCGAGGTGCTGTTCCTCGGCGCGACCAACGCGATCCATCGCCAGCCGCATCCCGGCACGGCGCTGCAATCCGTCGGCGACGACGTGGTCCTCTGGAGCGCTCATTACGACCGCTTCCACATGAGCCAGATCGACCATTACGGCACGCTGCAGGATCTCGGGACCCTGCTCGGCGAGTTCCGGCCGGATGTGATCCATGTCCACCATCTCATGCTGATCGGTGCGGAGTTCCTGACGCTGGCGCGCAGGCTCCTGCCGGAAGCCGCGATCGTGATGACGCTGCATGACTACTACCCGATCTGCCACCATGACGGGCTGATGGTCAGGCCCGGTGACCGGCAACGCTGCTCGGGCGCCTCGCCTGCCGCCTGCCATGGCTGCTTCCCGGAGATCGGCTCCGACCGCTTCCTGCTGCGCGAGCGCTTCATCAAGACGCATCTCGCCGCCGTCGACCGCTTCGTCGCGCCGAGCCGCTTCCTGCGCCAGCGCTATGTCGACTGGGGGCTGCCGGCCGAGAAGATCGAGGTCATCGCCAACGCCCGCCCAAGCCAGGAGCCGGCCCCGCACAGGCAAGGCGACGGGCGCCGCGCGAGCTTCGGCTATTTCGGCAATCTCAATCCCTGGAAAGGTGTTCTCCCATTGCTCCAGGCGGCGCAGCTGCTGCGCACGGCCGGAGAACGGGAGTTCTCGCTGCGCATCCATGGCGGCGCCCCGTTCCAGAGCGAGGCTTTCACCACCGCCCTCGATGCTGCCCTCGCCGGCACCGCGGGTGTCGTCACCCATTGCGGCGCCTACGCCCGCGAGGAGGTGCCGGCACTGATGGCCGAGGTCGACTGGGTCGTGATGCCCTCGATCTGGTGGGAGAATGCGCCCCTTGTCATCCAGGAAGCGTTCCAGCATCGCCGGCCGCTGATCGTCAGCAATATCGGCGGCATGGCCGAGATGGTCCGCGACGATGTCGATGGGCTCCATGTCCGGCCGGGCGACCCGGCCGCGCTCGCCCGCACGATGCGCCGGGCGATGGACGAGTATGGGCTCTGGCAGCGCCTCGTCGACGGCATTGCCGAGCAGCCATCGCTCGCCGAATGCGCCGGCCGTCACCTCACCCTCTTCGATAGCCTCAAGCTTGCGGAGGCCGCATGACGACAGCTCCCCGACAGGACAACGAAGTCCGCCTGCCGAACGTCAATCCGGCGAAGCTGAACGGGCGGATCGACGCCCTCGACGGCAGCCGCCTGCATGGCTGGATCTGGGACGAGGCCCGTCCCGACGAGGCCATCACGGTAAAGCTCTATTGCGACGGCCAACTCGCCGGCGAGATCAAGGCCGATCAGAGCCGCATCGACCTGCGCCGCAACGGCATCGGCGACGGCAAGCATGCCTTCTCGATGGAGCTCGACGAGACGCTGGTCGCGGCCCGCAACCGTCTCACCGTCGTTGGTGTTTCGCCGGCAACTAGCGCCGAGCTGGAGCTGCGCCTGCCGGCAGCGGACGAGCTCGCGGCGGAAGCCGCAATCGCCGTGCCGCTCGCCCGCTTCTTCGACAAGGTCGAATTGCTGATCGCGCTCAACCGGCGCGGCCAGCTTGCCCAGAAGGAGCTGAACGAAAAGCTCGACCGCATCGCCGCGCGCCTGGAAGAGAACCACGCGCTCGCCGAAGCCACCAAGGCCGAGACCGAAAGCCAGAGCGAGATCGTCCGCCGCCTTGGCGAGCTCGACGTCTTCCAGTTGCGCTTCGATGGCACCTTGCGCGGCTTCGACGAGCGGCTTGATGCGATCCGCAAGGAAGCGCGCGCCCCGCTGCGGCAGGTCACGGTCATCCTCGGCTTCCTCTCGTTGCTCGCTGCCGTGATGTCCTTCGTCACCCTCGCCGTGACGCTCTGGGGAGGCTGAGGCGATGAGCGAGGTCATCGTTCCCGAGAGGACGGCGGTCGCCCCGGCGCCGACCGTCGCCTGGACGCCGCTCGGCGAGAACGCCATCCTCGTCCGCGGCACCTGCGACGCCATTCCGGCCAAGGTCCCGGTCGCAGTCGACGGCAATCCGCGCAACCGCGCGCAGACCATGGTGCTGAGCTGGCGCCGGCCCGGGGCCGAGCCTTCGGCGGCCACCGGCTTTCTTTGTCTGGCGCCAGCGCCCAACGTCGACAACAGCGGCACCGGCGCGCTCTTGATCGGCCGCCCCGGCCGGCCGCTGCGTCTGATCCTGGCACCGAAGCCGCAGCCGCTTCAGGTTTTCCTGTCCGAACTCGCCGACGACGCCGGACAGGCCTTCCCGAGCGTTGTCGACGGGCTGCTCGAAGTGCTGTTGACCGGCGCCCCCAATCCGCGCCGCCTGCGCGCAGTCGCGATGCTCCTGCAGACCGTCGCACGGCCCGGCGGCTTCGTCGAGGTGATGGGATCGCTCGATGGCGACGGCATCTTCCTGCAGGGTTGGACCTCCCATTTTGCAGCCGGGCGCATCAAGCTTCTGATCGCCCATGGCGGCCTCTCCCCTGCCAATCTCGAAGCCGGAACCTTGGAGCGGGATGATCTCGGCGAGGGCGCCCGCGGCTTCTTCGGCCTGCTCGAGGATTGCCAGGCCCAGCAACCCGGCGAGATCGAGCGGCTCTATTTCCGCGGAAGCGACGGCTGGCGCGCGCTCGAAGTGTACGAGCGCTATGTCCTGCTCGAACCGATCACCGTTCCCGGCCATCTGCGCGACGGGCTCCAGCGCGGTACCGCTCCGCAGGCCACCACCGACAAGCTGCGGCGCGCCTCCCAACGCTTCGACGGCAGAGACACCGTCTGTCTGCTTGAAGAACCGGTGCGCGCCGGCATCGATGCCGTGACGATCGTCGAGGATACCGGCGTGCTGATCATCGGCTGGCTGTTCGATCCGGAGCGCCGGGTCGATGCGGTCACACTGCGCAGCGGCAGCCAGTCCTGCGCCGTCGACCGAATCTGGACGCGCGTGCAGCGCCCGGACGTCACCACCGCCTTCATGGAAGATCCGCGCTTCGGGCCAGCTCTGGCTTCGCGGCGCAACAGCCACGGCTTCATCGTCTTCGCGCCGAAGCTCGTTCCGGAGCCGAGCCAGCCGCTGCATCTCGCCTTCGAGGTGCAAGGCACCGGCCCGGCCTTCCTGCCGCTCGAACCCAGCCGCGCCCAGGCGCGCCGCGCATTGGAGCGCATCCTCGGGCTGCTCGACCCGCGCTCCTCGACCGCGAACGCCGTCGTCGAGCGCCAGATTGCGCCGGCGCTGCAAGCAGCCGAAATCGCCCCGCCCCGCGCCGTCGAAACGCTCGATGTCGGCCCCTTCGACCCCGAGGCGCCGCTCGGCCTCGTCATCGGCTTCGACCACCGCCACCGCGAGATTTCGGCGTTGTTTGCGCTGATGGCGATGGACCCCGAGGTCAGGCCGCTGCCGATCGTGCTTGCTGCTCCGTCCGAGAGCTTCGACCGCGTTGGCGCCGAGGCGCGGCGGCTCGGGCGCTTCTATGGTCTCTCGGTGCGCCTCGTCGCCGTCGAGGGCGTCGAAGATACCTGTGACGCACTGGAGGCGGGCGTTCGCGCCTGCCGCTTCCAGACGGTCGCGCTGCTCTCGGGCGCAGCGCAGATCCGCATGCCTGGCTGGCTCGGTCGTCTCGAACGGGCCTACCGCGCCCGCGGCGGCCAATGCGTCGCGAGCCCGACGCTGCTGTTCGAGGACGATTCGATCCGCTGGGCTGGCGCCTGGCTGGAGGGCGAAGGAACGAGCCGGCGCATCGCCAACCGTTTCGTCGGCTATCCGCTTGAGGCGGTCGGCAATCTCGGCCCCATGGAGGTCGCAGCCGGTGCGAGCGAATGCTGTGTGCTCTCGCGCGCTGCCTTCATCGAGGTCGGCGGCTTCGCGCGCAACTATTTCACGACGGCGGAGAAGGGTCTCGATCTCTGCCTCAAGCTCAGGATGGCGGGCTCGCCCTCGCTCTGGGTTCCCGACGTCGAGGTCTATGCGGTCGATGACGGCGAGATGGCGGCGCCGCATGCCGGCGCGCTCGCGCAACTCGCCGACCGGACCAGCTTCGACCGGCGCTGGGCGCTCGCCATCTCCAACATGAAAGGCTGAGGATGCGGGTTCTCGTGGTATCGCACGGCCATCCCTCGCTCTCTTTGGGCGGGGCGGAGATGGCGTCCTACAACCTGCACAAGGGGTTGCAGACCGGCGAGGGTGTCGATTCCCATTACCTCGCCCGCGTCGGTGCCCCGACCCCGCGCCATGCCGGCACGGCGCTGATGAGCCTGCGCCAGCGCGGCGGCGAGCTGCTCTACTATGCCGAGGATTACGACCACTTCCTCATCTCCAACCGTGCGACGGAAGAGATCGAGCGCGACTTCGTGCGCGTTCTTCATGACCTGAAGCCGGACGTGGTGCATTTCCACCATTTCATCGGGCTCGGGCTGGAATGCCTGTTCGCGGTGCGCGACGCTCTGCCGGATGCGCTGATCGTCGTGACCTTCCACGAATATCTCAGCATCTGCCATCACCACGGCCAGATGGTGAAGACCGGCGCCTTCAAGCTTTGTTACCGGGCCTCGCCAACGGATTGCAACGCCTGCTTCCCGGACATCTCGCCGGCGCGCTTCCTGGCGCGCGAGACCTTCATCAAGGGCATGCTGGGCCTGGCCGACCATTTCGTCTCGCCGAGCCGCTTCCTCGCCGACCGCTATGTCGACTGGGGGCTCAGCGAGGAGCGCTTCTCGGTGATCGAGAACGGTATCGACGTCGCCAGCGTGGCGCCGCCGCGCCCACTGCCCGAGGGCAAGACGCGGCGCTCCCGTTTCGCCTATTTCGGCCAGCTCACGCCCTATAAGGGCGCCGATGTGCTGATTGATGCGGTGACGCGCATCCCCGATTCCCTCTGGGACGACGACGCGATCCTGCTTGTCTATGGCGGCAATCTCGAGCGCCAGCCGAAAGCCTATCAGGACAAGTTCGCCAAGCTGGTCGAGAGCGCGGGGCGCCGTGTGCGCTTCTGCGGCGCCTTCCAGAATCACGAGATGCCGAACCTGATGCGCTCGGTCGACTGGGTGGTGATGCCCTCGGTCTGGTGGGAGAACTCACCCATCGTCATCCAGGAGGCGTTCTTCCACGGCCGCCCGATCCTGGCGAGCCATCTCGGCGGCATGGCCGAGAAGATCACCGACGAGGTCGACGGCCTGCATTTTCGCGCCGGCAGCCCGGAAGACCTCGTCGACTGCATGACGCGCGCGCTGACCGAGCCCAAGCTCTGGGATCGCCTGCGCGGCGGCATCAAGCGGCCGTTGAGCCATCGCGAATGCGCCCAGACGCATCTCGATCTCTATCGCCGCCTCCTGGCCGAACGCAGCCAGCCTGCGCCCGCGCGGCAAGACCCCGCCGCGATGATCGCCTGAAACCATAACGAGATAACAGGGGAGACCTGCACATGACCCGCATCCTGGTCATCAGCCCGTCGGGGGAGGTCTACGACCACGACAATGTGCGCTGGTATCGCTATGCCGACCTGCAGAACCACATCAATCACTACCATAATATCGGCGACGCCTTCGTCTTCGATTCCTCGCTGAAACTGCTCCACTTCGACAAGCTCGATGAGCTGCCGATCGCGCATGTCGATCCAGCCAGGATCGACCGGCTCAATGCCGAGTACGATTACGTCTTCCTGCGCGGCTCGAACTACATCCATGCGCAGATGAACTGGTCGAAGGCCGCGGACGTGCTGCGCCGGCTCAAATTGCCGGTCATCGCCTTCGGCATCGGCGCACAGGCGCCGGTCAGCGGCAAGCTGGAACTGAGCGAGGACACCAAGACCGTCCTGAAGCTCATTTCCGATTCCACCACCTCGCTCGGCGTGCGCGGCGCCTACTCGGCGGAAGTGCTGAACGATCTCGGCATCAGCAATGTCCGCATCATCGGCTGCCCGACCGCGTTCCGGAACAATGATCCCGATCTCGCCATCCGCTTGCCGCCGCTGGAGCAGGTCAAGACTGTGGGCGTCACGCTGCGCCGCGAGGTCTCCAAGACCTATGCGCAGGACATCAAGCGCTATCTCACCTTCCACCGCGATCTAGTGAAGGCGATGGCTGATCGTTTCGAGGTCACGCTGATGGCGCAGGGCGAGGTCGAGGAGAAGAAGCTCGCGCTCGGCACACCCGAGCAGAAGGAAGCGGCCATGGCCGCGTTGCGACAGAATGAATGGGCGCGCGAGTGGTATCTCGATGAGCAGGTCGAGGGGCTCTACCAGAGCCGCATGTTCTATTCCGACGTGGTCGCGGAATATGAGCGGCTGGTGCGCGGGCTCGATCTCGTGCTCGGCTACCGGCTGCACGGGAACCTGATGGCGCTCGCCAACGGCACACCCTCGATCTACTTCACCTATGACAGCCGCACGGTCGAATTCGCCGACACCTTCAAGATCCCGAGCGTCGATGTCTTCGGCGGCCAGGATTTCAAGCTGGAGGAGTACTGGGATCAGGCGCGCTTCGACCGCTTCAACGCAGCCTATGCCCGGGTCTACAGGGAGATGCGGGACTTCCTCGTCGAGAACCGCGTCGACAACAAGATGGTGGACCGCGTGGCTGCGGAGCCGCAGCGGAAGGTGGCGTGAGGAGCGCCCGCAGCTTCCGGCACACCGCGCCGCTGCTTGCGGCGCTGTTGGCCGCCTCGTTCGCCGCAGCCGCGGAAAGCCCGCGCTGCCGGCTGGAACTTGCGCCCGGGGCGCAGGAGGAGACCGTCTTCGACTGGTCGAAGGAGCGTTGCCAGGAGTGGCACATCCCGGACGCGCCCTTGCGGGCCTTCCGTGACGACAAGGGCGAGGTCGTCGCCTTCGCCAGCCACCATCGCAACCGCGCGCTGATCGGCGATCGCCTCGACCAGATCAAGACCACCTGCACGATCTCGTTCGAGGCCAAGAACAGCGCCGATCCCAGCCAATACAGCGACATGAGCTGGATCGCCGCGACCTGGACCAGGAATGGCCGCGACGTCTACGCGCTGATGCATGACGAGTACCATGCCGACCAGCACCCCGGCGCCTGCCGGTTCAAGGCCGGCAT
This sequence comes from Allobosea sp. 10N428, assembly GCF_056394545.1. NCBI lineage: Bacteria > Pseudomonadati > Pseudomonadota > Alphaproteobacteria > Hyphomicrobiales > Alloboseaceae > Allobosea > Allobosea sp. 10N428. Next base: position 106,545 of record NZ_JBFTIC010000006.1, read on the forward strand.
GGCCTGCTGGTACAATGTCGTCACGGCCGCGCGCTCGCAGGACGGCGGCGCAAGCTTCAAGGCCGATGACCCGCCGACGGTCGTGGCCGCGCCGACCTTCAAGCAGGATGTCGATCAGGGTCGTCATCGCGGTTTCTTCAACCCCTCCAACATCGTCGAGAAGGATGGCGCCTGGTATGCGCTGATCGCGACGACCGGCGGCGGGGGCCAGAAGGGCGGCACCTGTCTTTATCGGACGACCGACATCGCCGATCCCAAGGCGTGGCGCGCCTTCGACGGGCAGGATTTCACCGTGCGTGCCGTCGATCCCTATCGCGAGGACACGTCGCAGGCAAAGCCCTGCCAGCCGCTCAAGGTGCTGCCCACGGTCGTCGGCTCGGTCACCCGCCACGAGGCGAGCGGGCTTTGGCTCGCGATCTTCCATCTCGGCCCCGATCCCAAGCAGGACATCGCCGGCGGGCGCGTCGCCTATAGCTGGTCGAAGGATTTGATGAAGTGGTCGCCGCTGCAGACGCTCCTCACCCATCCGACGATGTGGAGCAAGGATTGCGGCGACAGCGTCCGCTATTCCTATGGCGCCATCGCCGACCCCGCCTCGCCCTCGCGCAATTTCGAGACGACGGGCGATGAGCCCTACCTGTTCATGACCAAGATGCACGTCGCCAACTGCAAGATGGGGCCGCAGCGCGACCTCGTCCGCATCAAGGTCCGCATCGTGAAGGAAATGCCATGAACGCAAATGCGCCCGCGCAGCAATTTGCCATGAGCCAGGCTGTGCCGACCATGAAGATCCTGCGCGCCACCACGCAGGAGGTCGTCGTCCTCGTCGTCCGCGAGCCCGGCGGCGGCTGGCCCTCGCTGCGCCTCATCCTCGACAGCCAGGACTACGCCACGATCAACCCCGGCGCGCTCGTCACCGGCGATGCGACGGTGGCGGAGATCGCCATTCCTTTGCCGGCTTTGCCCGAGACGCGGCTGCGTTCCATCGCAGTGGCCGACGCCAGGACGGGCGCACTCGCGCCCGGTTCGCAACTGCGCCCCATCGCCAGGACAAGGCCCCTGCGGGCGCTGGTGATCTATCCGGCGGGCGAGGTCTATGACCACGACAAGGTGCGCTGGTATCGCGCGCCGATGGAGAAGCTCCTCGCCGATTACTTCAATATCGGCGACATGATCGTCTACGACTCGACGCTGAAGCTGCTCGACTACGTCGATATCGAGCCGATGAAGATCATGAATCCGACCGATGCCGATATCGAGCGCTATGCGAGCGAGTTCGATTTCGTCTTCGTGCGTGGCTCGAACTTCATCCATGAGAAGATGGAGTGGTTCCGCGCCGTCGAGGTGCTGGAGAAGGTCAAGCTGCCGGTCTATGCCATCGGCGTCGGCGCGCAGGCGAGCCAGAACCGCGCGATCGAACTGCCGGAGATGTCGAAGCGCTTCTGGCAGATCGTCGCGAACCGCTGCGCTGCCATCGGCGTGCGCGGTGCCTTCAGTGCCGAGACGCTGCGGCGCAACGGCATCGGCAATGTCGAAATCGTCGGCTGCCCCTCGATCTTCCGCACCTGCGACCGCGATCTCCAGATCCGCGTGCCCGATCAGCGCGCCATCCGCAAGGTCGCCTTCAGCCTGCGCCGCGAGGCCGACAAGAGCTATACGGTCGATCCCGAAGCCTATCTGCGCAACCAGCGCGCCGCCCTGCTCAAGGTCGATGCCCAGAGCGAGATGGTGATGTCCTCTCATGGCGAGCAGGAGGAGAAGGCCTTCTTCCTGCGCGACGAGGCGGCCAAGGAGAAGGCGGTCGCGGAGTTCACCCGGACCGGTTGGTGGGATGGGCCGGATGACCGGCGCATGCGCGAGATCTACGAACGCAAGCTCTTCAGCTTCTTCGACGTCGAGGACTATGATCGCTTTTCACAAAGCGTCGACCTCGCCGTCGGCTATCGCGTGCACGGCGTCTTGCCGGCGGTCGCCCACGGCGTACCGGGCGTGCTCGTCGCTTACGACACGCGCAGCCAGGAGCTCGCCGAGACGCTGAAGATCCCGGTCGTGCCCGAAGAGGCGCTGGCGGAAGGAGGCTGGCGCGCGGTCTATCGCGAGGCGGCGCTCAACGGGCTCGCCAAATCCTATGCCGCCTCCTACAACCGTATGCGCGCTTTCCTCGACCGCAACGGCGTCCCCCACCGGATGTGACCGGAGGATATGGGAGGTGAAGAAGGTCGCCGTGGTGACGATGCAGTACAACGAGGCGTTCTACGTCTCGCGCTGGATCGACTACTACTCCGGGCTCGTCGGCCGCGAGAACCTCTATGTCATCGACCATGACAGCGACGCGGAGATCCGTGAGTTATTGCAGGGCGTCAGCGTCGTGCGCTATCCGCGCTCGGCGCTCGACGATCAGGAGCGCGCGCGCTTCGTCTCGAAACTCGTCGGCGCGCTGCTCGAGCTCTACGAGACCGTGATCTACTGCGATTGCGACGAGTTCATCAGCCACGATCCGCGCCGCTTCGAGAGCTTCGGCGCTTGGCTCGACGCCACTGATTTCGAGCACGCGACCTGCATCGGCCTCAACGTGACGCCGATGTTGCAGGAGGAGAACGCAGCGCTGCTCGACGGGCCGATCCTGCGTCAGCGCCGCCATGTCCGCTTCGTCTCGCCGATGTGCAAGACGCTAATCGTGCGCAAACCCATCCGCTGGGGCGGCGGCTTCCATCACGCCAATCAGCCGCCGCATTTTCGCGGCGCCTATCTGTTCCACCTCAAATACGCCGATCTCGGCGAGCGCCTGCTCCGGCAATCGCTGACGCGCGGGCTCGACTTTGCCCAGGTCGACCAGGGCCATCACCAGCGCCGCAGCGATCTCGACCTGCTCAACCTCTATCGCAGCTTCGACCGGCTCGAACGCCGGGACTGGGACGACGATGCGATCGAGCGCTGCTGCCAAAGCTTCATTGCAGGCATCAGGCCCTCGGAGCGCGGCGACGAGGTCGGCACGATGTATGTGGCGCCGCTCAATATCGCCGGCACGGAAGCCTGGCGTCTGCCCGACAGCTTCCGCGGACTGTTTTAAACAGTTCGGCGCAGCCGGACCTCCCGGGGGCCCCCTTTCAGGCTGGGAGAGCGATCGGGCGCTGCGTCTGTGGATGGGAGATGACGCTCATCTCGACGCCGTAGATACGGGCCAGCTGCTGCGTGGTCATGACGTCCTCAGGTGTCCCCCTGACGATCATCTTGCCGGAATGCAGCGCAATGATCTCGTCGCAGAACCGTGCCGCCATATTGACGTCGTGCAGCACGACCATGACACCGAGTCCCCGGTCGGAAGACAGCCGGTGCACCAGCGAGAGCACCTCGATCTGGTGGGCAATGTCGAGCGACGAGGTTGGCTCGTCGAGGAGCAGACACTCGGCATCCTGCGCGACGAGCATCGCAAGCCAGACGCGCTGGCGCTCGCCGCCCGAGAGCGTGTCGACCAGCCGATCGGCAAAACACGCGACATCGGTCAGCGCCATGGCCTCGGCCACCATCTTGCGATCCTTCGCGCCGAAGCGACCAAGCGCGCCATGCCAGGGATAGCGGCCGAGCGCGACCAGTTCCTTGACGAGCAGACCTGAAGAGGGCGGCGTTTGCTGCGGCAGATAGGCGACCTTGCGCGCGAAGGCCCGGCCGTTCCAGGCATCGAGCGCCTTGCCTTCGAACCGGATCACCCCGGTCGAAGGCGCCTGCTGGCGAGCGAGCAGCCTCAGCAGTGTCGATTTGCCCGAGCCGTTATGGCCGATCAGCCCGATCACGCGCCGCTTCGGCAGCGACAATGTCAGCGGCTCCAGCAGCACCCTGCCGGGGACGCTGAAGGTGACACCGTCGAGTTCGAAAAGGTCGCCCCGACCTTCAGCAAGCGGGCCGGGCCCGGTCATCGCAAGCGCCTTCGCCGCCAGAACGCCATCACCGGACGGAAATGCGGAAGCCTTGCTCGCCATGATCGAACGCGCCTTCAGGATCATCGGTTTTCAGCCGCTGCTTCCTCGGCCTACACCGTCGCGTCCCATCGCGAAAGCAGAGTTGTTCCGTCTCCGAAAGCCACCGGACTCGTGCCTGCGCGAGCCGCGGCCGATCGATCGCCTCAATCCATCGACTCGCGGCCCTGCCCCGTCACCGCCTCGGCAAACGACCGCTGGCAAGAAGCTCCCTCGTCGGGGCTGTGCTAGACCCGAGCGCATGACCGGCATCCCGTCATCCCCGACACGACGCGGCGCGTTGGCGCTTCTCGCCGCCACCGGCCTCCCGCTTCCGGCCGTGGCAGCGCAACCGCGCGTTGCGACCGTCGACTGGTCGGTGCTGGAGACCTTGCTTGCGCTGGGAGTGCCGCCGATCGCGGCACCGGAACTGCGCCAGTTCCGCGAAGTCGCGGTAGAGCCCGCCGTTCCTACGAGCGTCACCGATCTCGGCTTGCGCGGCACGATCAATTTCGAGCTGCTCTTGCTGTCACGGCCGGAGCTGATCTTCTCATCGAGCTTCTACGCTGCCTCCGAGCCGCTACTGCGCCGGATCGCTCCGGTCGAGAGCTTCTCGATCTACGCGCCGCACCGCCCGCCCTATGAGCCGGTGGTCGCGATGACCCGCAGCGTCGGCGGGCGCCTCGGCATCGCCACGAAGGCCGAGCGCTACATCGCCGAGACCGAGGCTGAATTCGCGGGCCTGCGCGAAAGGCTGAAGCCTCTGGGCGCGCGTCCGGTGATCCCGGTCAATCTCGGCGATGCCCGGCATTTCCGTGTTTTCGGCGATGACAGCATGTTCGGCGAGGTGCTGAAGCGGCTCGGCCTCGCCAATGCCTGGACCGAGCAGACGAATTATTCGGCCATGGCCCCGATCGGGCTTGAAGCGCTCGTTCGTGTTCCGGAAGCCTACATCGCTCTGATCCCGCCGGTGCCGCCCGGCGCCATGCAGACCCTCGCAGCCAGCGCCTTCTGGAACGCCTTGCCGAACCTGCGCGAAGGCCGTCTCCTGCAGCTCGGCTCGATCAATCCCTATGGCGGTCTGCCGGCGGCGCGGCGTTTCGCGCGATTGCTGACCGACGCCTTGCTCGCGGCAGGGACGGCCCGTGGCTGAAGCGGTCCGTCACATGCGCTTTCAACCCGATCGACACCTCGGCGCCTGGCTTCTCGCGGCGCTGACGGCGGCAGCCCTTTTCTTGGCTGTGGTCGTGACGCGCCCGTCGTTGCCGGCATCGCCTGAGCTCGCCCGGACCCTCGAATCGATCCTGCTTTGGCATAGCCTCGTGCCGCGCGCCGCAACCGCGCTGATCTGCGGCGCGGCGCTCGGGCTCGCCGGCATGCTGCTGCAGCGTGTGCTGCGCAATCCGATCGCCGACGCCTCGACACTCGGCATCGCCTCCGGCGCACAGCTCGCATTGACCGTCGCCACGGCCTATGCGCCCACCCTGATGGCCTTCTCACGCGAAGGCGTCGCGCTTGCTGGCGCCATCGCCGCGGTTGCTCTCGTCCTCGGCCTGAGCTGGCGGCGGCGGCTCGATCCGATGACGGTCGTCCTGTCCGGCATGGTCGTCTCGCTCGTCGCGGCGGCAGCGAGCGCGACCGTCATCCTCGCCAAGGGCGAATATGTGCTGTCGCTGTTCATCTGGGGCGCGGGCTCGCTCAACCAGCAGAGCTGGGACGCAGCCATTGCGCTCGGCCCACATCTGGTGCTGAGCGTCGTCGCCGCCGCACTGCTGCTGCGGCCTTTCGCCCTTTTGGGTCTCGACGAGGACATGGCCCGCAGCCTCGGCCTCGCCCTTCATGCGACACGCTTCGCGATTCTCGGCATCGCCGTCTGGCTGGCGGCAAGCGTCACCGCCGAGGTCGGTGTGATCGGCTTTGTCGGCCTCGCCGCGCCGGCTCTGGCGCGCGAACTCGGCGCCCGCACGCCGCGCCAGATGCTGCTGGCGGCACCAGCGCTCGGGGCCTTGCTGCTCTCGGTCACCGACAGCACGGTGCAATTGCTCGGCTCCGGCTTCAACGATCTCGCGCCGACCGGTGCCGCCACCGCCCTGTTCGGCGGGCCGTTGCTGCTGTGGCTGATGCGCAGGGTCCCACCCACCTTGCCGCCGCAGGCAACCGATCCCGTTTGGCGCCTGGACCGGACCGCACGCTCGCTCCGGGCGCTCGTTCCGCTCGCCGCCATCATGGCACTCGTCGCGGCGCTCGGTCTCGTGCTCGGGCGCGGACCACAAGGATGGGAGTTGGCGACGGGTTCGCTGTTCTGGGATCTGCTGCCGTTCCGCGGTCCACGCCTTGCCGCGGCCGGATCGGCTGGCGTTCTGCTCGGCGCTGCCGGCTGCCTGATGCAACGCCTCACCGCCAACCCTCTCGCCGGCCCCGAGGTGCTGGGTGTCAGCGCCGCTGGCGGCGTCGGATTGCTGCTAGCGCTCGCATTCCTGCCGGCAAGCCCTTTCGCGATGCTGGCAGGCATCGCGGGCGGCTCGCTCGCGGCGCTCCTCGTCATGCTGCTGCTCGCCTCCCGCCCGGGCATCGGGCCGCAGCGCCTGCTGCTTGCCGGCATCGCCATGGGCGCGCTCTGCATGGCGGTGGTTTCGACCGCACTCGCCCAGGGCGATCTGCGCGCATACATGCTGCTGGTCTGGCTTTCAGGCTCGACCAACCGCGCCGGCGAGATCGAGGCCTGGACCGGGCTTATCGCATGCGTTCTGCTGATCGCCCCTGTGATGCTCGCGATGCGCTGGCTCGATCTGCTGCCGCTCGGGGATGCCACCAGCCGCAGCCTCGGCCTCGCCGTGGAGCGCAGCCGCCTCTGCCTCGCAGCGCTGGCAGCGCTGATGACGGCCGTGGCCTCGCTTTTGGTCGGTCCCTTGAGCCTGATCGGGCTCATCGCCCCGCATCTCGCCCGCCTCGCCGGCTTCGCACGCAGCCGCGACCAGCTTCTCGCCTCCGCCCTGATCGGCTGCGGCGTGATGATCGTCGCGGATTGGCTCGCGCGTCTCGTCGCTTTTCCCTATCAGGTGCCCGTCGGGCTGTTCGCCGCGCTGATCGGCTGCCCCTACCTGATCTGGCTGCTGAACCGCGGAGGAAGCCGAAATGGCTGACACCGCCAATCCGCAGGCGAATCGAATGTAAGAAGGCGGCCGTCAGGCCGCCTTCTTACCCGAGTCGAATGGGATTTCGATATCGACGGCCAGCGTCGAGACCTTGGCGCCGCGTTCCATGCGGACGCTGACCTTCTCGTCGTCGACCTGCATGTGCTTCGAGATCGCGCGGAGGATTTCGTCCCGGAGCTTCGTGACGAGATCGGAGTCGCCGACGGCGGCCCGCTCATGGGCGAGCAGGACCTGCAGCCGCTCGCGCGCCGCGGGAGCCGACTGGGAGCGGGAGAAAAGACGAAGCAGGTTCATGCCGCCTTCCTTCCGAAGATCTTGCCGAAGAAGCTGCGCTTCTCGCCGGGAATGGTGATCGGCAGGGTCTCGCCCTTGAGCCGGCGAGCAGCGTCGAAATAGGCGACCGCCGGCGCGCTGCGCTCGTCCGCCAGCGTGACCGGCGAGCCGACATTGGAGGCGCGCAGCACGTCCATGCTCTCGGGGACGATGCCGAGGAGCGGGATCGACAGGATTTCGAGGACGTCGTCCACCTTGAGCATGTCGCCGCGCTCGGCCCGGGCCGGATCGTAGCGGGTGAGAAGGAGGTGCTTCTCCATGCGCTCGCCGCTCTCGGCCTTCAGCGTCTTGGAATCGAGCAGGCCGATGATGCGGTCGGAATCGCGGACCGACGAAACTTCCGGGTTGGTCACGACGATCGCGATGTCGGCATGGCGCATCGCCAGCGTCGCGCCGCGCTCGATCCCGGCCGGGCTGTCGCAGATCACCCAGTCGAACGACGTTTTCAGTGCGCCGATGACCGCCTCGACCCCCTGAGCCGTCAGGTTGTCCTTGTCGCGCGTCTGTGAGGCCGGCAGCAGATAGAGCGACTCCAGCCGCTTGTCGCGGATCAGCGCCTGCGTGAGCTTGGCTTCGCCCTGAATGACGTTGACGATGTCGTAGACGACCCGCCTTTCGGCTCCCATGACGAGATCGAGATTGCGCAGGCCGACGTCGAAATCGACCACCACGACCTTCTCGCCGTTGCGTGCGAGGGCCGCACCCAGTGCGGCCGAGGAGGTCGTCTTGCCGACGCCGCCCTTGCCCGATGTGACCACGATGACCTTGCCCATAGACCTCTCCTGTTTTGTGTGGACGCGCCCTCAGCTCAGGCGAGTGATCCGACCTTGAAACTGTCGCCTTCCAGCCAGAACTGGACGGCCTTCCCGCGCAGCTCCGGCTCCAGGTCCTCGGCCGTCTTGTAGTAGCCGTCGATGGCGACGAGCTCGGCCTCGAGCTTCCGGCAGAAGATGCGTGCCGCCGCATTGCCGATCGTCCCGGCCATGGCCCGGCCGCGCAGCGTGCCATAGACATGGATCGAGCCGCCGGCGATGACCTCCGCGCCGGAGGCGACCGAGCCGACGATCGTCACGTCGCCTTCGGCGAAGATCACCGACTGCCCCGAACGGACGGGCTGGGTGACGACCAGGGACGGCGACGCCTGCGGCACGGCGACGGCCGGCGGGGCCACGCTCTCGGGCACCTGCGGTTTGCCGCCCTCTTCGACCACCGGCGCTTCGATATCCGAGGTCGGGCGGCCATCCGTCATCGCCGGCGGCAGATCCGTTCCGAGCAGCGAGGGACGCGCGCCCTCGATGCCCATGATCCGCACATTGCGGGCGCCGAGCCTGTCGATCAGGTCGCGCAGCTGGGGCCGGTCGATGTCGAGCCCGCTGATATCGAGAACCACGGGCCGGCGCATGAAGAAACCGGTCGAGCGCGAGGCCAGATCATCGAGCCGGACCAGCCAATCCTCGAAGGGAAGCTCGGGTGTCAGGGCCAGCGCGAGGAAGCTGCGGCCCTTGAGACGAATGGGTCGGGATTGGGTTAACACGCCGGTCATCTTGGTAAATTTTCGGTTGCTTGGGTGTATCGAGCGCATGGTTAACAAGCGGTAAACCGGCGCCGCTTATCCACGCGAAGAAGCCGGCCTCGCGCGCCGGCCGGACCGAGCTGTCGGGGTGTGCCGAGCGCCTGCGCCGGGCTTCGCGGCATACGAAAAACCCGGCCAAATCGGCAATGGCAAGCGCGCGGGAGAACGCGGGCTATTCGGCCGGAGCGGTCTTTTCCGACGCGGGGCCTTGAGCGAGGAAATAAAACGCCAGCGAAGCGAGCCAGACGATCAGGCCGAACACTGCAGCTCCGCCCAGGACCAGCCCGAAGCCGCCCCGCGCATACAGAACCGCCAGCATGGGCACCACGAAGCCGCTTACGGTGAAGCCGAGAAAATAGCGCACGCTGAATGCCTTGGCGCGGTGCCGCGCCGGCACGTAGCGGGCGACCATCGCATCGTTCACGACGACCTGCCCGTAGATCGCGGCCATCGTCAGGACGAGGCCGAGCAGCAGCGGAATGCCCTGGGCCGTTGCCGCCAGCGCAAGGCCGAGCGGCTGCAGGAAGGCGAGGCCGACGAACAGGGCCGGCAGCGTATAGCGGTCGACGAGCCGGCCCATCAGCCATTGCGCACCAGCCCCGAAGACGAAGACGAGGGTCGCCAGCGAGCCGGTCAGTGCCAGCGGCAGGTCCAACCCGAGCCGCTCGTCGAGAACCTTCGGCAAGGAGATCGTCGTGATGTTGAAGGTCATGCCACCGGCAATGATCGCGATGGCGAAGACCGTGAGAAGCGCCATGGGACGGCCGACCGGAATGAGCTCCGCCTTGCCCGAGCGGCTCGCATGCGGCGCCCCATCGCCGGGAACGAGCGCGAGGAACGCCGCTCCGAGCACGAGACAGACGAGGCCGGGCAGCACGAAAGCCGTGCGCCAGCCGAGCGTTGCGGCCAGCAGCGCGGTGACGCCGGCCGCCGACGCCGCGCCGAGATTGCCCCAGACGGCGTTGACCCCGAGGTCGCGCCCGAGCTGACGGGCATGATTGACCAGCATGGTCGAACCTACCGGGTGATAGATCGCCGATGCCACGCCGAGAACGAGGAGCCAGCCAGCAAAAGCTGTCGGCCCGTTCGCGCTGGCAACGCCGAGGCAGGACAGCCCATAGCCCAGGAAGAAGACGGCGAGCATGTTGCGCCGGCCGAAGCGGTCCGAGAGCCACCCCATCGGCAGCGAGCACAGGCCGAAGGCGACGAAGGCGCCCGTCGCCAGACCAATGAGTTCGGCATAGCTCAGGCCGGTCTGCGCCGCGATGGCGATCACCGCCGTGGGATAGATCAGCAACACGAAGTGATCGAGCGCATGAGCTGCGTTGACGAAGAGAAGCGTGCGTTGGGACAGGGTTTCGGGGCTCATGGCGATGCTCACGACAAGGATGGCGTTCGTTGTAGCTTGACCCGTGGCGCCACGCGGGCCGTAATTCTGCATAATCGGGCCAACTGGAGAGCACGATGCGCGGCGACAGCGACGCCTATCAGACCGTTCCCCGCGCCATCGGCGTCATGCCGAAGACCTATGAGGCGGGCGCGACCACCGGCTGGCACAGCCATCCGCGCGCCCAGCTTCTCTACGCCACCGCCGGTCTGACCCTGGTGACGGCAGAGGACGGCACCTGGATTCTGCCCGCACAGCATGCGCTCTGGATTCCGCCGCAGCTTTTCCATGAAGTAAGAATGCATGGAAAGGTCTCGATGTGCTCGGCCTATGTCGCGCCTGAGGCTGTGGGCGTCCTGCCGAAGGGTTGCCGCGTTCTGCAGGTGACGTCGTTGCTGGCTTCGTCGCTGGCGGCGCTGGCGGCCGAGCCTCTCCTCTATGACGAGAGCGGGCGCGGCGGCCATCTTGCCGCGCTGATCCTGGATGAAATCGCGCGCGCCCCCGAAACGCGTTTGACCCTGCCCCTGCCGCGCGATCCACGGGTGCGGCGCGTCTGCGAGGCCTTGCTGAAGGACCCCGCCTCGCCCCTCGACCTCGACGGCTGGGCGCAGCACGCCGGGGCAAGCCGGCGCACGCTGACGCGCGGCTTCCGGACCGAGACAGGCATGAGTTTTGGCGATTGGAGGGCACGCTTGCGGGTGGTCCGTGCATTGGCCATGGCGACGGATGGCTGCCCCCCGCATCAGATCGTCCGTGCCGTCGGCTACGCCGATCTGCGGGCGCTCAGGGCAGCGGCCGAACGCATCCTTGGCGGCGCAGGCTTGTCATGGCGGTGAGTGACGAAGACAACCCCGACGCGTCCAAGCTCCGCGGCGTCAGCCTTGTCCCAATGCGCGAGCATCGATGCGCCATGATGCAAGGATCCGACGACGACACGCCAAGCGCCGGGTCCGAGCGATTCGCCGGCAAATGCCCTCGAAGCGGTGCGGTCAAACAGACCTAAATCGACAAAAAGGGGCGCCCTTGTCGGGCGCCCCTTCCTCCATGCTTGCGATGCTCGCTTAGACGAAGCGGAAATCGTCGTGAGCGAGGCTTGCGAGTTGCACGCCCTTGAGGGTCAGGGTGGTGTCGCCATCGATCGAGATGACGGTGTCGGCGCCGATCTGCGCGGCGGCGTCCATGGCGGTATCGAAATCGGCGAAGACCCCGATCGAGAATTCCAGCACGTCGGCGCTGGAGCCGGACGTCCGGAAGTCGGTGATCGTGTCCTTGCCGAAGCCGGCCGCGAAGACGAAGGCGTCGTGCCCGGAGCCGCCGGTCAGGATGTCGTCACCCGCGCCGCCCACGACACGGTCGTCGCCGGAGCCCGCGTCGATCACATCGTTGCCGGCGCCGCCGAGAACGAGGTCGTTGCCGGAGCCTGCATCGATCAGGTCGTTGCCTTCCCCGCCATCGACATTGTCGTTGCCGGAGCCCGCCGTGATCGTATCGTTGCCGATGCCGCCGAAGACCTGATCGTCGCCCGAGCCGCCGTCGAGAAGGTCGTCGCCCGCGCCGCCCCAGAGCTTGTCGTTGCCGGCACCGCCCTTGAGGTTGTCATTGCCGGCACCGCCGTCGAAGGCGTCGTCGCCATTGCCGCCGGTGACATTGTCGTTGCCCGCGCCGAAGAGCAGCTTCTCGATGTTGCTGAAGCTGTCATTGCCGATGCCGGTGCCCGAGACCTTGCCCGCGGCGAAATTGACCGTGACCGGGCCCGTCGCCGCCGAGAGATCGAGCGTATCGAAGCCTTCGCCACCGTCGATGACGTCGTCGCCGAGACCGGCGAGGATGATGTCGTCGCCCGCGCCGCCCTGGAGCACGTCATGGCCAGCGCCGCCGTCGAGGAAGTCGTTGCCGGCGCCGCCCTTCAGCACATCGTCGCCGAAGCCGCCGAGCAGGTGGTTGTCCGCAGCGTCGCCGATCAGGATGTCGTTGCCGGAACCGCCGATGACGATCTCGATCGAGCCGAGCTCGTCCTCGCCGGTCGCATCGCCCGAGGCCATGCCGGCCGCGAGATCGACCACGACGCCGGCAGCGTCGTCGGAGAAGTCGGCCGTGTCGATACCAGCGCCGCCGTCGAGGAGGTCGTCACCCGCCCCGCCGCTCAGCACGTCGTTGCCGACACCGCCGAACAATGCGTCGTCGCCGGCGCCGCCCTTGAGGAGGTCGTCGCCCTCGTCGCCGGACAGCGTATCGTCGCCTTCGCCGCCATCGATGGCGTCATTGCCGCCGCGGCCCGACACCTCGTCGTCCCCGAGACCGGCAAGGATGACCTCGCCCCACGACATGCCGACGAGGACGTCATCGCCGTCGGTGCCGACTGGCAGCTCCGCGGCATCGGCCAGCACCGTGTCCTGGCGGACATTCAGGTTCTGGATGCGCTGGTCGAGCTCCATCGGCGTGTCGGCGACGTCGTAGGCCGTCTCCTTGGTGGCGTGGAATTCCTGCATGTATTCGGCGAAGGCCTGCTGCTCGCCGAGCAGGGTCGAGCCGGCGGGCGTGTTGGCCGCCACGACGGCAGCGGCGGTGAAGTCGAGCGCCTCGTCGACCGGGCCGGAGAGGCCGCCATCCGCCAGCAGATAGCGGAAGTTCTCGCCATTGGCCTTCATCGGGTAGCTGTCGCCGCCATTGGCGAGGAAGCTCAGCGTCACCATCGTGATCTTGGCGGGCGCGCCCGCCTGCAGCACGCCGTCATCGTAAAGGGCGATCGTGGTGCCGTCCTCCGCGATCAGCGCGATGTCGGAGACGCGGCTGCCGGCCGGCAGGTCCGGGTCGTAGGAGAAGGCGATGCCGCCGATCTGCGGGAAGCGCCCCTGGTTGCCGAGGAGCCCGACGCCGTGCTCGAGAATGACCTTGAGGCCCTGGGCAGTGGTGTCGAAGGCCATCAGCTTGTTGTCGAAGCGCAGCGAGTTCTCGATGTCGAGTTGCGAGACGCCGCCCTCGGCCTTGCCGGTCGCGGCATTGGCCGGCGGCGCCAGCTTGTCGACCTGGCCGGTGACCGGATCCGGAGCCGAGAAGGTGCCGATCTGCGAGCGCACGCCGCCGCCGTTCTTGACCGAGACGACGAAGGCCGGGCTCTCCGCGCCGAGCGCATCGCGCAGCGCGTCGGCATTGGCATCGGCTGAGAGGCTGCCGAGATTGGTCTCCTGGTTGCGGATGAGCGCGCGCTCGCCCTCCAGATAGACGTCGGTGTAGCCGTGGACGGTGCCGTCCTTGACGTTGATGACGGACTGGACCGCATCGGTCACATCCCGCACCTTGTCGCCCTTGGTGCCTTCCGCGAAGGCGGTGTTCTCGAGATTGCCGACGGTGGTGCCCCAAGCTTCGGCGACATTCGTATCGGTCGACGCATAGGCGCCGTTGATCGCGGTCTTGCCCGCGAGATTGTCGACGATGATGTTGCCCTGGGCGTCGAAATCGACCACGAGCCGGCCAAGATAGGAGTATTCGCCGTCGGTGTTGACGATCAGCGTCGGCTTGCCGTCGGCACCGGCGGTGACGATCGGATACGGCCCGTCGAATTCAGCGCTGTGGCCCGGGAAGTTCTCGGCCACGTCGTCGGCATCGCCCAGCCGGGTATGGGAGCCAGCCGCCAGGATGATGTCGACGCCGCGCAGCTTGGTCGCGAGCAACTGCTCGTACTCAAGCTGCTGCAGATGCGACTGCACGATGATCTTGTTGATGCCTTCAGCGATCATCTCGTCGATGATCGGCTGCAGCTGGCTCGCCAGCAGGTCCATGTCGTCGACCTCGGCGCCATCGCCGGGGAAGCCCTTTACCTCGGTTCCGGTCGGCGAGGAGATGCGCTCGAGGATCTGGGTGGTCGCGCCGATCAGGCCGATCTTCTCGCCGCCCTTGGTGATGATGGCGGCCGGGGCGATGCGCCCGTTCAGCGTGTCGACGTCCGGCGTCGGCGTCGCGCCGTTGCCGACCGTGTTGGTGTAGCGCGGGTTGAGGTCGGCATCGGCCGAGAAGTCGAGGTTCGACGACAGATACGCGAAGTCGGCGCCCTTCCAGCCGGCGACCGAGCCTGCGGTGATCGCGTCGCGCAGCACCTTCGAGCCGAGGTCGAAGTCATGGTTGCCGATCGTCGAGGCGTCGATGCCGATCGCGTTCATGATGGCGATGTCGGCCGCGGCGATCGGCTGGTTGACGCCGGCGGCGATGGTCGAGCCGGTAGCCGCGTTGATCGCCGCGCGCACGGACGGATCGGTCCCGGCGGCGATGAACGGACCCGGCAGGAAGTTGTCGCCGCCCGAGAGCGTCAGCGTATTGGCGAAATCGTCGTCGAAAGCATCGACCAGAGCGGCGAGGTTCTTGGCGGTCTGGCCGGCGAGAAGGCCGGCTTCACCGTCGGAGAAATGCAGGAGCTGGAGCGTGAAGGCGGTCGTAGACACGGGGTTCTCCGTCAGATCAAGCCCGACGATGATCGGATCGTGATCGGATACGCGGGCGATCACCTCGGAATTGAAGATCGAGGGATCGCGCTCATTGGTGGTGAGATCGGCATTGAAATTGAGCTGGTAGTCGACCGCATCGGCCTCGTCGGCGTTGATGTGCCAGTCGGCGACGCCGGTGACCTGGGCCGTGAGGCTGCCATTGGTCAGGACATGGTCGAGCGAGCCGGTCTGGCCATCGAAGACGTAGCTGTAGCCGTCAGCGCCATGATCGGTGAAGCCGGCGTTCAGCAGCACGTCGATCGGATCTTCTTTCGCATAGGCGTTGAGGTCGCCGAGGACGAGCACGTCCTGGTCGTGCGAGCCGGTCGGATCGGTGCCAAGCCAGTCGACCAGCGCCTTGGCGGCAAGCTCGCGCTGGTTGTTCCAGCCACCGTTGCCGTCCTTGATGTCAGCATCCTCACCGGTGCCGGAGCCGCCCTTCGACTTGAAGTGGTTGACGACCGCGGTGAACTCACCCCCGCTGGCGAGTTCCTCGAACGTCACAGCCACCGCCGCGCGGCTGGTGTTCTCGCCGTTGAAGATGCGGCCGAGCGTGCTCTGGCCCAGAAGCTCGGACGAAACGTCGCTGTCGTCGAGGATCGCGATGTGGGTGTCGATGGAGACGCGCACCGAAGTGACGTCGTAGATGAAGCCGACCGCAATGGCGTCGCCGCCGACGAAGTTCTGGCCCGGACGCACCCAGTCGAACTTGAAGGAGCCGGAGACGCTGTTGAGCTGGTCGACGAGATAGTCGATGGCGTTGCCGCTCGACCCCTCGATAAAGTTGTTCTCCAACTCCATCAGGCCGAGCACGTCGGCATCGAGCGACAGGATCGTGTTGACCAGCTTGGCGGTCTGGCGGTCGAACTCTGCTTGCGTCTCGGCGCCGCGCGGCTCGAAGCCGTTCGTCGTGAGCTGGCCGTTGTCGAGCGTGGTGAAGTAGTTGAGCACGTTGAAGCTCGCGACCTTCAGCGTGCCGCCGACATCCGGATAGCTCGTCGGCCGCGGATTGGCCGAGACCACGTCGTTGATGCCCGGCCCGTTCTGGACCGCGTGCACGCGGAACTGATTGAAGTCGTAGTCGAGCACGCCGGTGAGACCGGTGATGGTGTCGCCGATGCGCGGCGCGGTGGTGGCGTTGTAGTCGCCATCGACCACGGTGTTGTCGAGATTGGGGTTGGAGACGCTGCGGCCGTCGTCGAAGATGACCGAGCGCGAGGCGATGTCGCGCAGATGCGCGTCGTAGCCGGAAACGCTGGCATCGTGATCGACGGTGTAGGAGTTCGGGCGCTCACCCTGGGTCAGGCGGATTTCGCCGAACTGGTCGAGATTGAACTGCTCGGTGATGGTGAGCGTCTCGGTGAAGCGGACAAGCATGCCCTCGTAGCGCTCGAGATCGGCGACATAAGTGCCGTTCGAGGCGGTCTGCACGCCGGCGCTCGGCAGGTCGATCTCGGTCGCCATGCTGTTCACGTCGGCCACCGCTCCGGCCTGGACGATCGCGACGGTGGAGGCGTTGAGCTCGGTATTGCCGAAATTCTCGGCGACCACGCCGGTGACGCTGACCTTGTCGCCGACCTTCACATCGACGCCCAGGCTGGCATAGGACACGAAGATGCCTTCGGAGGTCAGGGCGTTTCCGTCGGAGTCGCCAGCCTCCTCCTGCAGCCAGAAGCCGCCGAGATTGCGGGCGCCGTCGGCGTCGCTGTTCTGGAAGTCGCCGACGACGATGGCTTCGACCGTGACGGTCTTGCCCACCATCGTGCTTCCGAGGCCGGTGCCTTGCACGGCGCTGATCAGGGTGATCGGGGTGCCGTCGTTGTTGACGATCGTCGCGCTGGCCGATTGGGAGGAGGTGCCCAGCGTCGCGGTGACCGAGAAGCTCTCGTCGGGCTCCGCCACGGCGTCGTCGATCGTCGCTACGCTGAAGCTTGCAGTGGTCTGGCCGGCAAGGACCGTGACCGCGGCGGGAACGCTGCCGATGTCGCCGGTCGCGCCCGACACTGCGAGGTTGACGACGGTGTCCGTGGCCGCGGCCTGGCTCAGCGTGACCGTGAAGAGGAAGCTCTGACCCTCAGGCTTGGAGGCTGCGTCGACCGTGACCGAGGAGACCGAGACCGCGCCGCCGCCGGCCACGGTGAAGGACTGCGCCGAGAACGGCACGTCCGGGGCGGTGCCATCGTTGCTCTGGTCGCCGGTAGCGTCCTGGCTGACCCAGTTCGAGGCCGTGTTGATCGCCGCGCGATAGGAATCGAAGGAGGCGCCGCCGCTGCGCGCGCCGTTGAAGGCGGCGATGTCGGTGTCGTCATCGAGCGTGCTCAGGTCGAGCGCATCCGCGCCCGCGGTCAGGCCGGTATTGGTCAGCACGCCGTTGGCGCTGTTGAAACCGCCATTGGCGATAGCCGTGATGAAGTTCGGCGCCGAGGCCGAGCCCTGATAGGCGTAGATCGTCTCGTCGGCCGCGCCGATGCCACGGTTGGTGCCGCGTCCGGCCACGGATGCGACCGCGGTGCCGGTGCTCGCCGAGATCGTCCCCGCGCCGATATTGTCGATGCGCACGATCGTGCCGGCTGCGACGCCCGCGGAGGTCCAGCTGAACGCTCCCTCATTGGTGTCGGCGAACGCCGAGCCGTTCCACTCGTTATCCTCGAAGATGATGGTCTCGCCGGCCGGAATTTCCGTGAGCGCCACGAAAGCGATGTTGTCATTGCCGTCGGCATTGAAACCGACGAACGCAATCGAACCTTTACTGAGCGCCATGGCTGAAATCCCTGTTCCCGATCCGGGGTTTGACGTGGAGGCGAAGGGCGGCGTCGGGCACAATCCGCCCCGCCGCGCTCGGCATTGATCGTTACGGATTGCCCGTGCTCCCGCAGGAGCCCGGGCGATTGCGGGCGATGTTCAGACGAAGTCGATCGAACCGGAGCACGTCACGGGCAGATCCTTTTTAGCCAGCACATCGAAACCCCGGCCGCCGCCAACCGGGTGGCCGGCCCGCATAAGGCGAGCCGGATGCGGGCTTTTGACCCGTCCAAGATGACGGTTGTTTAACGCTTCATTAACGAAACAAATTAATTCGAGAATTGAATCGAAATTCAATGCGCCATGTCGACGTCATTTCAAGAAATGAACGATTTTTTGGGGGTTTGCTCCCGGAAAATTGCGTCGGGAAAGGACGTAAAATTTGTTCGCAGCCACAGATATAGCGAAGCGCGTGCGACAACAGAGAAATATTACTTATCTAAACTTAAATTCACGCGGAAGACACCAAGGTCAAACGCCATAGTCCCGGCAACGCCGCAATGCCGGTCATCCGGTATCGATGCCAAGCTATGACAGGCTCGCGGCCCACACGAATCCATTCTGGCAACGGGGGGCATGGGCATTTTCGATGGGTCAGGCTCCGATGGCTTCACCGGCCTCCAACGCGAAGCTACGGCAACGGAGCTGCCAAAAACCAGCTTCGAATGATCCCGCAAGCGGGCGCTTAGGTCATCTCGGTCGGCACCCAATGGCAAGCATAGGCAATATCTATTTGCCCGCCCTGCCCGCATCGCTGAATCCTTGTGCTGTTGCCGACGGCCGCCAGATCCGGATGCCGCGGCGCTTCGTCCCGTTATTCGCCTCCGCCGTCGCGGCGGGCGAGGAGATCGCCATGCCCGGCACTGACAAGCTTCGCATCGATATCGAGCGCTTCTGGAGCACGATCGAACGCTCCGCCGAGATCGGCCCCGGCCGCCCGGGCGGCCTGTCGCGCCTCGCCCTCGGCGATGCGGACAAGCAGATGCGCGACCAGTTCGTCGCCTGGTGCCGCGAGGCGGGTCTCGCGGTTCGCGTCGATGGCATGGGCAATATTTTTGCGCGCCGCGCCGGAACCGACGACACCCTCCCGCCCGTCGTGATGGGCAGCCATCTCGACACGCAGATCAATGGTGGCCGCTTCGACGGCATCGCCGGTGTTCTCGGCGGCCTGGAAGTCTGCCGGGCGCTGGATGCGCTCGGCCACCGCACGCGCCGGCCGATAGAGATCGTCAACTGGACGAATGAGGAAGGCGCCCGCTTCTCGCCGCCGATGGTCGGCTCCGGCTGCTTCGTCGGCGCCTACGCATTGGACTGGGCGCAGGGGCGCCGCGACGATGACGGCAAGTCGATCGGCGAAGAGTTGGAGCGGATCGGCTATCGCGGCGAGATGGAGGCCCAGCCGCACGCCTTCGATGCCTATTTCGAGTTCCATATCGAGCAAGGCTACTATCTCGACCGCGACGGCATGCAGGTCGGCGTCGTGACCGGCGGCTTCCCGAGCACCGGCATGCTGGTGGAATTCAAGGGCGAGACCGCCCATACCGGCCCCTGGCCAATGGAACGGCGGCGCAATGCGCTTCTCGCCGGCGCACGCCTTCTGGTCGAGACGGACGAGATCGGCTGGGCCTATGCCGGCGGTGGCGGCAAGGCCACTGCGGCAAGGCTCGTGGCTTGGCCGAACAAGCCGGGCATCCTCTCCGACTGGGCGCAGGCCGTCTGCGACGTCCGCCATCCCGATCCGGAAACCTCCGACGTCATGGCAGAGCGCGTCCGCCGCGCCGTCGGCGAATCCGCCGCCCGCGCCGGCTGCACTGCCGAAATCCTCGATATCTGGAAATGGGGCGGCAGGATCTTCGCACAGGAGCTGATCGACAGCGTCCGCGAGACCTCTATGGCGCTGGGCTACCGCACGCAGGACATCCTCAGCCAGGCCGGGCATGACGCCTATTTCGTCGCGCGCCACGCTCCGACGACGATGATCTTCGCGCCCTGCAAGGGCGGCATCACCCACAACAATGCCGAACTCTGCACACGCGAGGACCTCGAACCCGGCCTCAACGTGCTGCTCAATGCTGTGGTAGCGCGGGCGGATCGCTGAAACCGACCTCGGCCGTCTCCGCCAGCTCCTCGCCCGTCGCGACGAGCTGCTGTTCGAACAGGCGCAGGAACGCCTCTTCGGCGGCACTGAGCTGCATCGCGGAGTTGGAAACGAAATAGAGATCGGCGCCCAGCAGATCCTCGGTTCGCGCGAGGTTCCAGAGGGTGCGGTTCGCCAGAGCCTCCTCCACCGAGGCCAGCGGCAGAATGCCGATGCCCATGCCGGCGGCGATCATACGGGTGACCTCCTCGAGATTGGGGCTTGAGCCGACGACGCGGCTCCCGAGGCCGGCCCCCTCCCGCACGGAGACCATAGGCTCCAGCGCTCCGTCCTGCCCGCAGGCGAGCGCGACGAAGGGCTCATCGCGCAATTCCGCCAGCGTTACGTCGGAAAGCCCGAACAGCGGGTGGCCCTGGCCGCAGAGGATGCCGAATTCCTCGCGCAGCAGCGGGCGGCAATCGAGTCCGGCCAGCGGCTTGGCAAGCAGGCAGAAGCCGAAGGGGCTGAGTTTTTGCGACACGGCGCGAATGATGTCCTGGCTGTTGGCCACGTCGATGCGCAGGCTGACGCCGGGGTGCTTGCGGTTGAGCTGCGTCAGTGTCCGGTCGAGCGGCGGCAGCACGACATGGGTCACGACCAGCAGCCGCACCAGGCCGGTCAAATCGTCATGGTCTTCGGAAAGCCGGTCGCCGATGCGCGCGACGCTGCGGTAGATGTCGACGCATTCCTTGTAGAGCAGCTCGCCACGCTTGGTCAGCACGAAGCGCCGGCTGTCGCGCTGGATGAGCTGGCCGCCGAGCGTCTCCTCCAGCCTCTGCAGGGCGGCGGAGACCGTCGGCTGGCGGACGAGCAGCCGGTCGGCGGCGCGCGTGATGCTCCGTTCCTCGACGATCACGAGGAAGCTGTGCAGCAGATTCCAGTTCAGATGATGCAGTTTTGGCTTCTTGCCGCTCAAGCGCCTGTCTCCCTGGTCGCTCTCGGCATAGTGCAACTCTCTTGCCGCGGCGAGCTATTGGACCGCGTTTCGCCAGCTCCGCAGAAGGGCGCGAGAACATCCTGTTCGATCCCTGGCTGATCGCGCTTCCCGGTGCCGGGCCGTGCCTGCTCATCCTCGCCGTCAACCTGCTCGGGAACGGCGCCCGCGATGCGCTCGGCAGCGAATGATCGCCCGCGCCCGGAGCGAGGCCGCTCCTTCGGTCAGTGCCTGCCGGATGTCCGCGTCTCCGCATGGCGAGTTGCGTGTCCGGCGCGACCGACACCGGAGGCCTTCGGTCCAGCTTTGACCGCAGGTTTCTCCATCGGCTTGCCGGAGCCCTTGGCGGCAACGAGTGCCGCATGGTCCCGCGCGGTCTGCGTGGCATAGGCCATGGCGAAGGAGGTCACTGCCTCGTCGAATATCTCGGACCCGCCCATGTAACCTGCGATGGCTGCCGCATCGCCGGAGCGGACATGCGCGCGGGCCAGCGTCCGGCCGCACAATTCGGCATAGGCGGTCAGCGCTTGGCCCTCGACCATTTCGGCGATCGATCCCAGCCGGCGGTTCTTGAGCTGCCGGACATAGAACTGGCGCCCGCTGGCAGTGTCGTCCGCCCACCCCAGGAACACGTCGCTCGCCGCCTGCAGCATGCGCTGGCCCTCCACCACGCGCTGCCCCTGATGGGGCTGCGCCGGGCTCCGTCCCTTCGTCAGCCGGGTAAGCACGGATGCCTGGGCCTCCTTGACCTGCAGGAACATCGGCTCGTCATCCGCTGTCATGAACAATCCGACCACGCAGAACGTGCCGACGCTGCCGACGCCGACGACCTTGAAGGCGAGATCCCGCAGACCGTAGCGCGCAACCAGCACGCGGCGCTCCCGCGGCAAGGTCTCGCGGTAATGATGGAAGACCTTGTGGGCCTGCAGCGTTCGCGTGCCGTCGCGGTCCTCGGGGAGATGGTAGATCAGGGGCGGCCGATCCTCGATGCGCCAGGAGCCGTCCGCCGGTGCTACCAGATGGGGGAAGTTGTCGTCCTGCTGCGGGTTGCTCCGCGCTTTGGTGAGGAGGCTTTGCACACGCCGGCGTAGCGCCGGATCGTCGATCCGCTCCAATTCCTGTCCGATTTCCGTGCGCGCCTGCCAGGCCTCGATCGGAGCGAGCTTGGCGAGCCGGCGCAGCCGGCGGCGGTAGGCCTCGACTGTCGCGGCGACGGTGAGACGGGCAGCCTTCTTGGAAAAACCGGCGTCGAGCCCCGCTACGGCGACACTGGCGGCCAGGCGCTTGAGGTCGACGGAGAAATCGACGCCCGGCAGCGTTTCGTCGAAATCGTTGATGTCGAAAAGGATATTCTCCTCCGGGGTCGCGAAGACGCCGAAGTTCATGAGATGGCAGTCGCCACAAGCCTGCACGTCCAGACCGACCGATGGGAGATCCGCAAGATCCGCCGCCATCACGGCCGCCGCACCGCGCAGAAAGGCGAATGAATTCTGCATCATCCGCTCATAGCGGATAGGCAGAAGCTCCGGAATGCGGCTGCCATCGGTCTCCGCGAGAATCGAGACCGCCTCGCCGCCGTCGCGAAGCGACCATTGCGCATGGCTCTCGCGCGGAACCTTGCCGCGCAGGGCCTTGCCGGCGGCGTAGCGCTCGGCACGGGACAGGAGGAGCGGCTTCGTCGATTGATTTCGTGCCATCGGTGACCTCGATCGTAACGGTCCGGCCAGCATGGCGTCCGCGTCAGCGGGCTCAGCCTTGCCGGCGATACCCCCGCGCCCCGGCATTCCGCGCATTCTGATATCCAGCGGAGATAGGTGCGGCGCCTCGCTCCGCTTCGTCAAATGACGCAACCGTGATTGCGAAATACTCGTTGCTCGCAAAATGGCCGATTCCGATTCTCACAAGTATCGAACCGGTGAGCAGTGCGTATTCGGAAATCCATTGCCAGAGACTGCTCAGGAGGCGCATAATTCGGGTTCTGACCCGAAGGCATGATGTCGGGAGGGCTCGGAATGAACGGCACCGAGGAAAGACGGACCGGGTGGAGCTGGTGGTACCTGCTCTTCATCGTGCAGTTCATCGCGGTCCTCTGGCCGCCCTTCTACAACCGGATCGAACCAACCTGGGCCGGCATTCCGTTCTTCTATTGGTACCAGATGCTCTGGGTGCTGATCGGGGCCGTCCTCACAGCCATCGTCTACTTCGCGACCAAGGATTGACTCGCCTGACCAGACGTTGCGCCTGACCACGACGAGTTCCGACAGGAGCGTGTCATGCAGGACGTGAACTGGACCGCCACCGCGGTCTTCGTGGCATTGTTCGGCTTCATCACGTGGCTGGGCTTCGCGGCCGCCAACTGGCGCAAGGGAGATCTCGACCAACTCCACGAATGGGGCCTCGGCGGCCGCAGATTCGGAACCTGGATCACCTGGTTCCTGGTCGGCGGCGACCTCTACACCGCCTACACCTTCATCGCCGTACCGGCGCTGGCTTTCGGCGCCGGAGCGGTGGCCTTCTTCGCCGTGCCCTATACGATCGTGATCTACCCGATCCTGTTCCTCGTTTTTCCGAGGCTCTGGCGCGTCTGCCACAAGCACGGCTACATCACCGCCGCCGACTTCGTCCGCGGCCGCTTCGGCAATCGCTGGCTGGCACTGGCCGTGACCATTACGGGCATCGTCGCGACCATGCCCTATATCGCGCTGCAACTCGTCGGCATACAGGTGGTGATCGGCGCGCTCGGCATTTCCGGTACCGGCTTTGCGGCGGACCTGCCGCTGATCATCGCCTTCCTGGTCCTGGCGGCCTTCACCTATTCGAGCGGCCTGCGCGCTCCGGCCTCGATCGCGATCGTCAAGGACATCCTGATCTATGTCACCGCCTTCACCGCGATCATCGTCATCCCGACGCAGCTAGGCGGCTTCGCCAAGATCTTTTCCGCCGTGCCGGAGGCGAAGATCCTGCTCGAAACGCCCGGCCCCGGCACCACCGGCGCCTACGGCAATTACGCGACGCTCGCATTGGGATCGGCTCTCGCGCTGTTCCTCTACCCGCATTCCATGACCGCCATTCTCAGCGCCAGCAGTGGCAAGGCGGTGCGGCGCAACGCGGCCATGCTGCCGGCCTATTCCTTCCTGCTGGGTCTCCTGGCGCTGTTCGGCTTCTTCGCGATCGCCGCCGGCGTCCGCGCCATGCCCGAATACGCGGCGGGGTTCGCCGAGTTCGGCAATAATTTCGCGGTGCCGGCCCTGTTCCTGCACAGCTTCCCGCCCTGGTTCGTCGGCGTCGCCTTCGCAGCCATCGGCATCGGGGCCCTGGTTCCGGCAGCGATCATGTCGATCGCGGCTGCCAACCTCTATACCCGCAACATCCATCGGGAATTCATCAACCGGAACCCGACCGACCGGCAGGAAGCGCAAATGGCGAAATGGGTCTCGCTCATCGTCAAGCTGGGCGCGCTGATCTTCATTCTGTTCGTGCCGACCCAATACGCCATCCAGTTGCAGCTGCTCGGCGGCATCTGGATCATCCAGACGCTGCCGGCGGTGATGCTCGGCGTCTACACACGCTGGTTCGACGACTGGGCCCTCCTGATCGGCTGGATCGCCGGGATCGCCACGGGAACGCTCATGGCCTTCGCGGCCAATCTGACGCCGACTTTTCCGCTCAGCTTCGGCGGCTATGTCTTCCCGGGCTATACCGCCGTCTACACGCTGGCGCTCAACCTCATCACCGCAGTCGTGCTGACCCTGGTCATCCGGGCGTTGAAGGCTCATTCGGCGCCGCCCGACGAGACGATCGCGGCCGACTACTTCGCCTGACGATCGCGAAGCCGGACCGGAGCCCTTCGCGGGGTGACGACGCCGGCATCAGCCCGCCGCGGCCGCGATCCGGAAACGGCTGACGAAATCCTCGAGCGTGGCGCGGTCCGTGTCCGAGATCGCCCAATAGGAAAAAGCGCCGTCGGTCCAGCGGAGCAATGAAAAGCCGCCGGCGGAACGCTCGACCGCGACCGGCGCGGATACGGTTCCGCTTTCCTGCGGCGCGGCCACGAGTGTAATCAGATGCTCCCGGTGCCTGTAGACGAGAGCCGGCACCGTTCTGTTCCCGATCACTTCGACGCGGCCCCCGAGGAGCGAAAACCCTTCCTTCGCAAGATCCGGCGCGGCCGGCGACAAACCGATCCGGCCATCGAGCCATGGCTTGACCGTGTGCCGGTCCGACGAGGCGACGTCCACCGGGCTTGCGGCGAGCAGGCTGCGGCGATGGCTGCTGGCGACCGCCTCCGCAAACCTGTCAGGCGCGCGGCGTGTGATCGTCCATTGGGTCAGCCCGCTTGCCAGAACCGCTGTGACGAGCACCGACGCCGCCATCGCGCGCCAGCCGAACGAGCCGGACCGGGGAGCTGCCGGCCGTGCCGCCAGCGCGGCGCCAGCGCCAAGCGCAGCGATGCGGGCCCGGAATTCCTCGCGGACCTCGGGCCGAGGCAGGCTGCGAATGGCGGCCTGCGCCGCGGCGATGCGGGCGTGCTCCGCCGCGAGAGCCGGATCTTCTGCCAGGCGCCGCTCCACGGCCAGGGCCGTGGCTGCATCGAGTTCGCCATCAACCAGAGCGTGAAGCAGCAGCCGAAGATCCGCAGGTTCCAGCGGCAATTCCATGGCTCCCTTCATCGGTTGCTCCCCAGTTCCGAGATCAGCAGCCGACGCGCGCGCGACAGGCGGGACATCACCGTGCCCAGAGGCACATGGAGCATCGCCGCAATCTCTCGATAGCTGAGGTCGTTGATGTCCCGCAGCACGACTACCTCGCGAAAGGGATGCGGCAGCAGCGTGACCGCCGCCTCCAGCGCCGCAGCGTCCGCCTTGGCGATCAAGGTCGCTTCCGGCGTATCGGCCCCTGTATCGGCGCAGGCCCCAAGGGCATCGAGATCGGCCAGATCGCCGACGGCGACGATGCGGCGCGGGTGGTTTCGCGCAAGCCAGGCATAGGACTCGTTGCGCACGATCGTCAGCAGCCAGGCTCGCGCATTGCCGCCCGCATAGCTTGCGAGCCCTTTATGCGCCTTCAGGCAGGCCTCCTGCACCACATCCTCGGCATCATCGACATTGCCGGTCAGCCAGCGGGCGAGCGCCAAGGCGTCGGCGAGATGGGGCAGCACCACCTCGCCAAAGCGTTCCGCCGAGGCTTTGTCACTCAACACCGCGGCATCGTCCGGTTCTCCGGGTACGGCTCGCCCGAGCACTCCTAGGGTGTGACGGTGATGCTACCCTGCATATGCGGGTGAAGCGCACAGAAATAGGGATATTCGCCCGATTTCGTGAAAGTGAAGGCGTAGGAATCGCCTGTGTCGAGCGCCTTGGAACGAAACGAACCATCGTTCGCGACGACGAGATGGGGAATGTCGTCGTCGTTCTCGAAGGTCACGACCGTTCCGACCTTCACCGAGAGGGCCTTGGGCGCGAAGGTGAAGTTCTCGATCTTGACCTGTGAGGCCTCCGCGCCCCGGAGCGGGGTCTGCGCCATGGCGATGACGCCGAGGCCGACAAGCGCGAAGCAGGCGAGCTGTCGAGGAGCAAGGCCTGTGCGGATCATGGCAGTCGTCCTTTTGTGATGCGCCACGGGGCTCAGCTTCCGGCGAGCGTGCTGTCGATGATCGCGAGTTGCTCCTTGCCCCGCTTCACCGCGACATTGGTGATGCCGAGGAGATTGCGCAGCTGGCCGGGAGGCACAGTCATCGGCCCGGGCGATGGCGCGGTTCCGGGCGCCGGCTGCGGGAAGGCGGTCGAGAGGGCGGTGTGGAAGGTAACGTTGCCCTCCACCTTCTGCATGATCTGGTGGATATGGCCGTTGAGCACGGTCACCGAGCCGAAGCGCTTGAGCAGGGCGAGCGCCTGCGCCGCATCGTCGGTGCCCCAGCCCCATTCCGGATAAACCGCCCAGAGCGGAATATGCGCGAAGACGACGACGGGCGTGGAGGCGCTGACGGCCTTCAGGTCGTCTGCCAGCCAGGCCAGTTGCTCAGCGCCGAGATTGCCGAGTCCTCCGGCCTTGAGGTTCACAACATTGACCAGGCCGACGAAATGCACGCCATTCTGGTCGAAGGAATACCAGCCGGCGCCCTTGGTGCCCTTGCCATAGCGGTCGAGATAGGCGCGGCCGGTCCCCTCGTCGATGACGTCATGCTCGCCGGGCACATAGTGCATGTCGAACCCCGAGCCGCCGATGATCTGCGCGGCGGTGTCGAACTGCGAAGCCGTGGACAGATGAGTGATGTCCCCGGTGTGGATCATGAAGGACGGCTTCTCGGGCAGTGCCCGCACCTTGCCGATCGCCTCCTTCAATGTGTCGACGGCATGCGGGTTGGCGGCCTTGTCGAAGCCGATATGGCTGTCCGAGATTTGCAGGAACGTGAAACCTGTGGACGCGCCTTCGGCCGCCTCGGCTTCGCCGAGCAGGCCGAGCGACACGGGCACGCCGCCCGAAACCGTCCAAAGGATCCCGGTGCCCGCCCAGATCATGCATTCGAGGGCATGACGGCGGTCAGTCGGTTCGCCATTGCTGTCGTGGTCATGGGTCATGTCGGCCTCCTGCGATGCCGCCGATGGCGGATGCTGAGAAGACCGGACGAGAAGCCCGTTTATTCCCGTGCGCCCCGCGCCGGACGTTCACAGGGGCGTGATGGCATGCAGCCCGAGCGAACCGGCCGCCATCGCGCCACCACAGAAAAACCAATCATGCAGGAAATTGAAGCCCGCCCGCTCCATCGGGCAGGTCAGGCGCAATCGCACCGATCGCTCTGCCTCAACCCCCTCGTTTTGAGAGGCAGGTTTTCAATCTGGATCGCTGCCGCACGACATCCGCCAACCCTAATCTCCTCCGTCACCAGATGGCGCGAGAGCATGACGCCTCGTGGATCAACGCGGGAGATATGAGAATGTCAGATACCATGGGAACAGCGGTGGTGACCGGCGCATCGAGCGGCATCGGGGCGGTCTACGCCGATCGGCTCGCCGAGCGCGGGTACGATCTCGTTCTGGTCGCGCGCAGCGCCGACAGGCTCGCCGATGTCGCCAAGCGGATCGGCGCCAGGACCGGCCGCAAGGTGGATGTCCTGCCCGCCGATCTGGCGGACGCTTCGGACCTCGCCCGCGTCGAGGCCTTCCTTCGCGAAACCCCCGACGTCACTCTCCTCGTCAACAATGCAGGTCTCGGCGGGGCGTTGACGCTGCTTGAATCCGACATCGACCAGATGACGTCGCTGATCGCGCTCAACGTCACCGCCCTCACCCGCCTGACCTATGCCGTGGTCCCG
Source organism: Allobosea sp. 10N428 (assembly GCF_056394545.1). Lineage (NCBI taxonomy): Bacteria > Pseudomonadati > Pseudomonadota > Alphaproteobacteria > Hyphomicrobiales > Alloboseaceae > Allobosea > Allobosea sp. 10N428. The sequence continues at coordinate 134,609 of NZ_JBFTIC010000006.1, forward strand.
CAATTCGTCGCGCGCGGCGCGGGGGCGATCATCAACATCGCCTCGATCGTCGCCATCAACCCGGAGGTCCTGAACGGCGTCTATGGTGGCAGCAAGGCCTTCGTCCTCGCCTTCAGCCAGAATCTGCGGCACGAACTCGCGGGGACCGGCGTCACCGTTCAGGTCGTGCTGCCGGGCGCCACCGCCACCGATTTCTGGGCGATCGCCGGGCGGCCGGTCGAGCATTTGCCGAGCGCGATCGTGATGCGCAGCGAAGACCTCGTCGATGCGGCGCTCGTCGGGCTCGATCGCGGCGAATTCGCCAGCATCCCCTCCCTTCAGGACGGCCGTCTCTTCGATGCCTATGAAACCGCCCGGCAGGCGATGCTCGGCAAGCTGTCGACGGCCGAACCTGCGCCTCGTTACCGGGCTGCGGCCTGACGCTTCTGCCCGCGACGAAGGGCCTCGATGTCATCGAGGCCCTTGCCTGCTGGCGAGGTGAGAGCAACGGCGAGGCTGGCCTCATTCCGTTGCGTAGAAGTCGTCCTCCCTCGCGTTCAGCATCGCCGCGAGGGTCCGCAGACCGCTATCGAGCTGATCCATCGCCGGTGCCGCCAGCGCCAGCCTGACGGCATTCGGCGCGTGGCCGGGCGTGACCGCGAAAGTGGTCGAGGGGGTCAGCGCGATGTCGCGCCGGGCTGCGGCGACGACGAAACTCTGCGAGCGCCAGTGTGGCGGCAGGGTCAGCCACAGATGGTAACATTTCTCGTTGGCTTGGATCGTGAAGTCCGAGAGACGATCAGCCGCCAGTTTTTGACGCGCCCGCGCATCGCTGCGCTTCAGCCTGACGAGCTCGGCGGCCGTGCCATCGGACATCATCCGCTGCGTGGCCGCAAATGCGAAGCCCGATGCCGTCCAGCCGCCCGAGCGCACGGCGGCGATCACGCTCTCACGCAGACGTGGCGGCGGCACGACGAAGCCCAGCGTCAGGCCCGGCGCGACCTTCTTCGACAGGCTATCGAGGACGATGCAGGATTCCGGCGCGAGCGCCGCGAGCGGCGGCTCGTCGTCGAGGAAGCCGTAGACATGGTCCTCGATGACCGTGAGGCCGAGCTTTTCGACGACACGCAGGAGGTCGGCGCGACGCAATGCGCTCATCGTCATGCCCAGCGGGTTCTGGACCGCGGGCTGGATGTAGATGGCCGAGAGATGGGCCTCGCGATGTGCCTTCTCCACGGCATCGGGCCGGACGCCGCCATCGTCCATGGCCAGCGGCACCAGCGAAATGCCGAGCCGGGCGGCGGCGCCCTTGATGAACGGGTAGGTCAGCGCCTCCACGCCGCAGCGTCCGCCCGTCGGCACGGTCGCGGCGAGCGCGGCGGCAATGGCCTGGCGCCCATTGCCGGTGAAGACGAATTCTTCGGCGGATGGGGCCCAGCCGGCCTGCGAGAGATAGCTCGCTGCGATTCTGCGAGCCGACGGGCTTCCGATGCTGGTGCCCTGCTTCAGGGCGGCATCGAGAGCCGCCGGCTGGTCGAGGCCGGTCAGGCTTTTCGCGATGAGCGCGGTCTGGTCGGAAAGCAGGGGATAGTTGAATTCGAGATCGATCCGGATGCCGCGCGGCTCGCCCGGCGCAGTCGCGCCGCGCCTGGCCTCGCCCGAGATGAACGTCCCTCTGCCGACTTCGCCGACCACGAGCCCGCGGCGCAGCAGCTCGCCATAGACCCGGCTCGCCGTCGAGACCGCGATGTTGCGGTCATAGGCGAAGCTGCGCTGCGGCGGCAGGCGATCGCCCGGCCTGAGCCGCCCTTCCGCGATTTCCGCGGCGATCGTGTCGGCAAGCTTCACATAATCCAGTCTCGACATTATTGCACCGAGAGCAATGTTTCGATTGCTCCGATTATATCATCGGATCATTCTCTCCGCATCAGCAGATTGCACCGGGAAGCGGCGTTGATCTCGCCGATCGATGTGCGGGCGGCCTGACCCGGGCGCCTGGGCGCGCGGCGCCGCTTTGCCCGGAGCAATGAGCAGGAGATTGGACATGGCTATGCTCCTTTCCGTGGTCGCCCGGCCTGAAGCGGCCGACGGCCCCGGCCGCGCCTTCCGGCTGTTCGAGGTCTGCCGCCGCGGCATCGCACGCTATTTCGCCCGTCGCGAGGCCCTCGCGCGGCTTCGCGAGTTCAGCGATTCCGAGCTGCTCGACATCGGCCTCACGCGCGGCCAGATCGAGCCTGCGATCCACGGCCTCGACATCTCCATTCCCGATTGGCCGCGGAGGTGACGATGCCCATCCTCATGTCCCGGAATGCGTGCGTCGGCGCTCGCCGGCGCGCGACCGATGCGGAGGCTGCGACATGGAACTGACGCTCGCCACCATCCTGGTCGCCTTTGCCGGCGTTTTCCTGATCAGCTTCATGAGAGGCGCTTTCGGTGGCGGCTTCGCCATCGTCGGCATTCCGCTCCTGTCGACGGTGATGGATCCGGTCACCGCAGGCGGCCTGCTCGCGCCCCTGTTCATCGCGATGGACCTTTACGCGTTGCGGTACTGGAAGCCCTCGACCTGGTCGAGGCCGGATCTCAGACTGCTCCTGCCGGGGCTCGTGACTGGCGTCGGATTCGGCTATCTGCTGTTCCGCGCCCTCGATCATCGGGCCATCGCGATCATGATGGCCGTGATCACGCTGGTCTTCGTCGGGCTTTGGCTCCTGCGGGGCGGAGAAGTCACGCACCAGCCTCGCTCCACGCCCAAGGCGATCGCCGCCGGCCTTACCTCCGGTGTCACCACGATGGTGGCGCATTCGGGCGGTCCGCCTCTGGCGATGTATCTGCTGCCTCTCGGCCTGACCAAGGAGATCTATGCGGGCACGACGAGTTTGTTCTTCACTGTCGGGAACGCCACCAAGCTGGTGCCGTGGCTGCTGCTGGTGCAGCCGGCGGCCGGCACCTGGATGCTGACGGCGATCTGCCTGTTCGCCATCCCCGCGGGCGTGTGGTCGGGCTGGCGGCTGCATGGCGCATTGGATCAGCGCCAGGTCTATCGCGCCTGTTATGCTCTGCTGGTCGTGACGGCCTTGAAGCTCTTGTGGGACGGCGTCTCCGGCTACCTCGCCTGAGCGGGCGCCTCATCCATTTTCCGGCGCGGCGCCCCGCAAGGTGCGTCGCGCTGGTGATTGCCCATATGCTGACGCACGCTGCCTGCCGGGTGCGGGGCCGGCAGCGCTGCGGCCTTTGGACGGGCGACATGGCAAGGGAGGGCGCGACGTGAAGCAGTTCTATCTCGACGATCTCGAGCCCGGGCAGACCTTCGTCAGCGCTTCCCATGCGCTCGACGAAGAGCAGATCAAGGCCTTCGCTAGGGCGTTCGATCCCCAGCCCTTCCATCTCGACGGGCAGGCTGCCGAGAAGACGCTGTTCGGCGGCCTCGCGGCCAGCGGCTGGCACACCGCCGCGATCACCATGCGGCTGAATGTCGAGTCGGGCCTGCCGCTCGCCAATGGCATCATCGGCGCGGGCGGGGAGATCCAATGGCCGGCTCCGACGCGGCCGGGCGACATCCTCCATGTCGAAAGCGAGGTGAAAAACGTCGTCCCCTCCCGTTCGCGCCCCGATCGCGGCATCGCCACCATCGTCAGCAGGACGCTCAACCAGCGCGGCGAGGTTCTGCAGATCCTCACCGCCCGACTGGTTGTGTATCGCAGGCCGGCGGGCTGAACAGCCGATTTTGCCGGCCCGCCGCAAGGCGGTCAATGCGCGCCACCGCCTCCGCCGCCGAGGTCGACCTTCCGTGTGAAAAGCAGCGCGACGGCCGCCAGCGCGAGCACCACGCCGATCACCGCGAAGGTGTCGCTGAAGCCGAGGATGAGCGCCTGGCGGTGCACGCTCGCGCCGATCGCGGCAATCGCCTTCTGTTTCGCGATGGCGATATCGCTCAGGCCATGCGCCACGAAATACTGCGTCAGATGGTCGATCCTGTCGCGCACCTCCTCGCGATAGAGCGTGACGGATTGGCCGATGATGTTGGAGTGAAACTGCTCGCGCTTGCTGAGCACGGTTCCCAGCGTCGCCGTGCCGACCGCGCCGCCGAGATTGCGCAGCATGTTCGAGAGGCCTGACGCCGCGGCCGCCTCGCCGGGCGCGATGCCCGCGGTGGTGATGAGCGTGATCGGCGTCAGCACCAGCGCTTGGCCGATGGCGCGCACGATGTTGGGCACGAAAAACTGATCGCCGGCACTGTCGAACGACAGCGTGACGTTCATGAAGCAGCTCGCAGCGAAGATGCTGATGCCGACGAAGCCGACCTGGCGCGCGCCGAACCGCTTCATCAGGAGCGGGACGAGCGGGATGATGAGCAGTTGCGGCAGGCCGGTCCAGGCCAGCACGAGGCCGATCTGCTGGGCATTGTAGCGCTGCACCTGGCCGAGATACTGCGGCAGGATGTAGACGGTGCCGAAGAGCGCGACGCCGACCAGCACATTGACCAAAACGCCGATGCCGAAATTGCGCTGCTTCAGGAGGCGAAGCTGCACCAGGGGCTTCGCGACGGTCAGTTCGATGACGATGAAGGCGGTCAGGAAGATCGCCGCGATGACCGCTAGCTGGACGATGAAGGGGGACTGGAACCAATCGTCCTTGTTGCCTTCCTCAAGCACGGTCTGCAGCGCCGAGAGACCGATCGCCATGGTAACGATGCCCGCCCAATCGCCGTCGCGGAGCAAAGCGAGCTGCATCGGCTTCTTCTCCAGCGTGAAGAAGAGCGCGACGGCCATGGCGATGCTGGGCGGCGCATTGACGAAGAATATCGACTGCCAGCCATAGTTCTCGGTCAGGTAGCCGCCGATGGTCGGGCCGATCGCGGGCGCGAAGGTGACCGACAGCGCGAAGAGCGCGAGCCCGAAAGGCTGCTGCGGCTTGGGCAGCTTGGTCAGCACCATGGTGAAGGCCATCGGGATCAGCACGCCGCCCGCAAAACCCTGCAGGCCGCGCAGCACGATCATCGTGCCGAGATCATGGGCGAAGGCGCAGGCTGCCGAAAAGATCGGGAACAGGATGGCGTTGGCCAGGATGTAGCGGCGGAACGAAAAGACGCGGCTCAGGTAGTCGGTGAGCGGGATCACCACGATCTCGCCGATGAGATAGGAGGTCGAGATCCAGGCGCCGTTATCGACGCCGGTACCGATGCCCCCTTCGATGTCGAGAAGCGAGGCATTGGTGATCTGGATGTTGAGGATCGCCATGAAGGCGCCGATCATGCCGGCGCCCACCGCGATCCAGGCGGCGGAGCTGGCCTTCTCGGGCGAGGCTGCCGCCGTAGCGGTTTCGCGAGGGGCGGGTGAAATCGTCGGTGTCATGGTGGACATCATTCCCTCCTGCCGTGTCCCGGCTGGGAAGACGGGCGTCTGAACGCACTCACTCGATGCTCATTGAAGCCGTAGCCGCCTTGGTCGCCGCGGACCTCGTGTCGATCGTCGGATAGACAGACATGCCCGTTCGCAGCACGACGGGCAGCGCTCCTGCGTGGTCGAGCACGATCTTCACGGGGATGCGCTGCACCACCTTCGTGAAGTTGCCGGTGGCATTGTCTGGCGGCAGCAGCGCAAATTCCTGGCCGCTGGCGGGCGAGAGGCTGTCGACATGGCCCTGGAAGACCCGGCCGGGGAAAGTGTCGATTGCGATCGTCACCTTCTGTCCAGCCTCGACCCCGGCGAGTTGCGTCTCCTTGTAATTGGCCACGATATAGGCGGCCTCCGTCGGCACGACGGCCATGAGCTGCGTCCCTGCCTGGACATATTGGCCGGCGCGCAAGGTGCGGTTGCCGACGACGCCGTCGACCGGCGCGACGAGGCCCGTGTAGGACAGGTTCAGCTCCGCCTGATCCTGCGCGGCCCTGGCGCTGTCGAGTGCCGCCTGCGCCTGGGCGAGCTCGGCCTTGATCACGTCGAGCTGCGTGGTCGCGCTGGCGAGGGCTGCCATGTCGCGCGTCACCGCCGCGCGGGCCACGCCGATGCGCGAAGTCGCGAGCTGCGTGTTCTGGATGCTGCCGTAGCCGGCCTTCGCCAGTTGGGCGTAGCGCTGGTCGTCCTGCTCGGCGAAGGTCTGGGTGGCCTTGTCGGCTTCCAGCGTCGCCTTCGCGGCGTCGATTGCGGAGAACTGGGCGGTGAGCGCGGCGTGCTTGTTGGCGATGTTGGCTTGTGCCGCCTCGACCTGCGCGCTGGCCTGAGCCAGGCTGACCTTGAAGTCGCGGTCGTCGATGCGGGCGAGGAGCTGCCCAGCCCGCACCGCCTCGTTGTCGCGTACCAGCACGGCCGCGACATAGCCGGAGATCTTCGGTGCGATCGTCGTGCTGTCGGCCTTCACATAGGCATCGTCCGTGGAGACCTCGAAACGCCCCGTCGTCCAGTAGCGCCAGCCGAAATCGGCCGTGCCCGCCAGGGCGGCGAGCGCGACGCCCGCGAACAGCAGCGGCCGCAGCCGGCGCTTGCGGGCCGGCTGCGGTGTCTCGTCCGGTGCGGTGTGCGCCAGGGGAATCGGCTCCTGCGGCATCTTCATGCCGGGCGCGGCATCGCCCGCGGGAAGCAGCCTCTCGATTGCGAAAACCGTCTGGTGCTGGCTCATGGCCCGGCCCTTTCAGATTGGCGAATGCGGAAAATCGGGTCGCGGCCCTCTTCCGCCCCTGACGTGTCGGAGGCGGAATTCGTCAGGGGCCGCGAACCCCGGCTTGGCCTAAGCAGCGACCGCGAGTGCGACGCTCGCGTCGATTCCGTTGCGCGTCATCTTCGAATAGGGGCAGGTCGCATGGGCGCGGTCGACGAGCTGCTGCGCGACGTCCTCGGCAAGGCCGGGGATGGTGACGTTCAGCCGGGCAGCCAGAAAGTAGCCCTCTGCGTCGTCGAGCGAGAGCTTCACCTCGGCATCGACAGCGGTCTCGGGCGGAAGCCTGACGCCCAGCTCCCTGGCTGCATGCCCAAGCGCGCCTTCGAAGCAGGCGGACCAGCCGGCCGCGAAGAGCTGCTCGGGATTGGTGCCGGGCCGGTTGGAGCCGGGCACCGACAGCTTGACGTCGAGCTGGCCGTCCGAGCTCTTGGCCCAACCCTCGCGGCCTCCGACGGTGTGGACATGGGCGGCGAAGAGAGTCTTGGCAGACATGTTCAAGTCTCCTGTTCCGGTATTCGGGGTGCCCGATACCTAGTGGAGACCTCGGTTCGCCTGCAGACGGTCAAATCGATAGGCAGGCTCTCAGGGGCCGATATGCGCCGGCCGATGCCGATGGAAGGCTACTATTCCCGCGCCGGGTCCTCCGCCGTGCCGCATGCGGCGAGATCCTTCAAGGCACGTCTCAGCCGCGGCGCCATCCAGTCGATGAACACGCGCACTTTGAGCGGCAGCAGCCCTTGGCGGGCATAGATGAGATGGACCGGGAAAGACTGGCTCTCATAAGTCTCGAGCAGGGCTACCAGGGCGCCCGACTGCACCTGCCTGGCGACCTGATATTGCGGGGCGCGGATGATGCCGACCCCACGCAGGGCGGCCGTGACGGTCGCCGCCGCGGTGTTCGCGCGCATCCGGATGTTCGGCTTGCCTTCAAGCCTCTGGCCGTCTTGCTGGTAGATCCAGCCCGGCTCGACGATCTGCCCGAAAACGACGCCGTCATGACCATCGAGTTCCTCCGGGCTTGACGGGTGGCCCTTGCGCGCCAGATAGGCCGGGCTGGCGCAGGTCACGAAGCCGAACGCGCCGACCTTCACCGCATGAAGTGAACTATCGGCGAGTTCGCCGAGCCGGATGCCAATGTCGACATGCTCGTCGACGAGGCTCACGACACGATCGACGGACAGCACGTTCAGCGCGATCTCGGGGTGCTCGCACAGGAAGTCATAGGCGAGCGGCAGCACATGATCGTGCCCGAATGCGATCGGCACCGTGATCGTCAGGACGCCTCGGGGCTTGTCATATTCACCCGAGGCACGCAGTTCCGCATCCTCGATCTGCGCCATGATCTGGCGCGCCGCATCGACATAGTCGCGGCCTGCGTCGGTGAGCTGGATGTTGCGGCTTGTCCGGACGAGAAGGCGCGTGCCGAGATGGCGCTCGAGCTCTGCGACTTTGCGGCTGACGCTCGGCAACGGCGCGTTCAGCTTGCGGCTGCCCGCCGACAAGCTGCCGGCGTCGACCACCGCGAGCAGGATCTGCATGGCATCGAAGCGGTCCACGAGATACGCCCCTGTTCTCTGACGCCGCCGCGACGGCGCATTCGCATCAATTCGGCCTCGTCCCATTGCATGGCCGACCTCAGTCTAACGTCTGGTCGCCGCGGCGGCCATGGCGGCCACCGGCTGAGGAGAAGCTGAGGGAGGCTTTGTCGCCGACGAGCGCCGCGGTGCAGCCCTCCGCATTGAACATCCAAGATAGATGCGCGCGAAACCCGGAAACGCTGCATCATCGGCGTTGGACCGAAATCCTGAACGGCCAGCTTGGCCTCGCTGAAGGCAAGCAGGCGATGACGCAGTCCCTGGCCAGTGGCTGCGGGCTGCGGCTGCCGGCGAATGGGCGATCCCCGGGGGGCTCTGGGGCTCATGGCGATTTTTTGGCACGCCCAGGGCATCGCCAGGAGCAAGACGAACCCGTGACCTCAACTAAGCCGTTGAATCTGCCAAGTTGTTTTTAAGGGTGGCCTTGGTGGAGCTGAGGGGATTCGAACCCCTGACCTCTGCAGTGCGATTGCAGCGCTCTCCCATCTGAGCTACAGCCCCAAGGCGCTGGCCTTCTAGGCCGTGCGCCGCGTGGATGTCAATCACTTCCGCCATCTGATTTGGCGCGAGCAGGGGATATTCCGCGAACCCTCTCCAGTCAGGCTAAAAAGGGAAGATCGATGCGCGCCGTTCTAGACGTGGTTCTGCTCGCTCTGCAGATCTATGTGTGGCTTCTGATCGCCTCGGCGGTGCTGAGCTGGCTGATCGCCTTCAATGTCATCAACACGCGCAACCAGTTCGTCTCCACCGTCTGGGATTCGCTCTATCGCGTCACCGAACCGGCCCTGCGCCCGATCCGCAACATGCTGCCCAATCTCGGCGGCATCGATATCTCGCCGATCATTCTGCTGCTGATCATCTACTTCATCCAGAGCGTCATCGTCCGCTACATCTACCCCAACGTGTTCTGACGGCGTCCGTCCTGCATGCGGCGCGGCTCTCCGGCCGCGACGACGCATTCGACGTTGCCGCGAGCCCTATGCAGTATGGCGGCCTCTGCAATCGCCCGAGGTCGCCAGCATGGCCGCAGCCGCCCGCCCCTATCGCAGCCAGAACTGGCTTCTGACCAAGCCTGCCGCCCGCGGCAAGCACGGTATCGTCGTCTCGCAGAGCCGCGAGGCCGCCGAAGCGGGAACCGCGATCCTGGAGCAAGGCGGCAACGCCGCCGACGCCGCAATCGCGGCCTGCTTCGCGCTGGCCGCGGTCGAGCCCTGGAACAGCGGGCTCGGCGGCATCGGCTTCGCTGTCGTGCTGAAGGCAGGCGAGAGCCGGGCGCAGGTCGTCGATTTCGGGCCGGTCGCGCCGCGCCGCGCCGATCCTGCCGATTACCCGCTTACAGGCGAGATGAAGAAGGACCTCTTCACCTGGCCAGAGGTCGTCGGCGACCGCAACATCCACGGGCCCCTCTCCTTCGTCACGCCCTCCTCCGTCGCGGGCTATGCGAAGCTCAAGGAGGCCTTCGGCTCAAAGCTGCCGCTCGCGGACATCCTCGCACCGGCCATCGCGCTCGCTAGGCGCGGCCTGCCGGCCGATTGGTACACCACGCTGAAGATCGCCTCCTCGGCTTCGGTACTGCGGCTCTATGAGGAAAGCGCGCGGATCTATCTGCCCGGCGGACTGCCGCCCGTGCCGCCCTACCAGGGCACGCCCGGTTTCATGACCCTGGGCCGGCTGCCCGGCACGCTCGAGCGGCTGGCCGAGGCCGGCCTCGACGACTTCTACCGTGGCGACGTCGCCCGCCATCTCGCGGCCGATATCGCAGCGGCTGGCGGCGTAGTGGACGAACAGGATCTCGCCGGCTGCGTCGCACAGCTGCGTCCCGCGCCGACGATCGACTGGCGCGGCAGCCACCTCGTCCACACCGCCGGCGGCCTCACCGCCGCTCCGACGCTGGAGCGCGTCATCGCGGGCATGACCGATGCGCCGATCGACGGCGAAGGTCCCACGGCCAGTTGGTTCGCCCAGCTTTCGCGCGTCATGCGGCAGGCCTATCGCGAACGCCTCGACGGCCTCGGCGCCGCGACCGCCGCGAAGGAGCCGGGCGACACCTGTACCACCCACCTCACCGTGGCCGATGGCGAAGGCAATCTCGTCACCGTCACCACCACCCTGCTTTCCTCGATGGGCAGCCGCGTCGTGCTGCCCTCGACCGGCGTGCTGATGAACAACGGCATGATGTGGTTCGACCCGCGCCCCGGCAGCGCCAACGCGATCGCGCCCGGCGCCCGCCCGCTCTGCAACATGTGCCCGGTCGTGGTGACGCCGCGGGATGGCGGCTGGCCGCGCCTGGCGGCCGGCTCCTCGGGCGGGCGGCGCATCCTCGCCAGCGTCTACCAGACCCTGGCCTGGCAGCTCGATTTCGGCATGGGGACCGAGGAAACGGCGCATCAGCCGCGCATCGACGTCTCCGGCCCGGATTCCGCCACTGCCGATCTGCGGCTGCCGGCCGAGGCGCTGGCCGCTCTGGAACAGGCTGGCCCGACGACGCTGGCCGAACACGCTGTCATGCCGATCAACTTCGCCTGCCCGAACTTCATCCGTGTCGACCGCGACGGCGCCGAAGGATCGAGCGACGCCGCCTCGCCGTGGTCTGCCGCAGTCGCTGCCCGGCACTGATCGGGAGATTAAGGGGCGGGATTGCTCCCGCTCCCTGCAATCAACCCCGTGGAGATAGCTTGGCGACGCGCTGCGGGGAGTCGAATGGCGGTGTTTTCGAGAACCGGAGCGGAGCGTACATCAGTACGTGAGCACCGGAAGCGCAGAAAACGCCGTCAGTCGACCGCCGCAGTAGCGTTGACGTGCGGTCTCAGACCCGCTTCAGCCCCCAGGGATAGGGCGCCGAGCCCGGCAGCATGCCGGTCAGGTTCTTGCGATAGGCCGTGCGGATCACGAACTGGCCGAGCGGAATGGTCGCGCATTCCTCCAGCGCCAGCCGGCCGAGTTCGGCAGCTACCTTTTTCTGGGCGGCTTCGTCGGGCGCGTAGAGCCATTGCTCGGCCAAGCCCTCGGCCTTGTCGCTCGTCCACCAGCCGAACCAGCCCTTCTCGCCCTGGCCGCGCACGAGGTTGGACAGCGCCGGATTGCCCCAACCGACGGCCGAGCCGGTGGTGTGGAAGATGCTCCACCCGCCCTTCTCGACAGGCTCGCGGCTGTTGCGGCGCTGGATCACCGTGCCCCAGTCGCTCGCCGCCATCTCGACATTCATCCCGAGCTGCTTAAGCAGCTCGTAGGTCACTTCTCCGAGCGGGCCGATATCGGGGAAGTCGGTCGGGTTGATGATGACGACCTTCTCGCCCTTGTAGCCGGATTCCTTGAGGGCGGCTTTGGCCTTCTCGATGCTGCCCGGCATCAGGTCTTCCTGCTCGCCGGTATAGTAGGGCGTGCCGCGCCACCAGAGATTGCGGCAGACCTGCCACATCGAGGTGTCGTCGCCTTGGGCGGCGCGCATGTAATCCTCCTGCTTCACCGCCATGCGGACGGCGGCGCGCACCTTCGGATTGTTGAAGGGGGGCTGGAGATGGTTGAGCCGGATGATGGCGCCGCGGCCGGCCTTGTCGATGACCTCGCGCTTGATGTCGGGACTCTGGGCCAGCATCGGCTGCAGGTCGGCGAGCGGGCGCTCCCACCAGTCGACTTCGCCGGTGGTCAGGGCCGCCGCTGCCGTCGCCGGGTCGGGCAGGATGTGCCATTCGATCCGCTTGAAGTTCGCGACCTTGCCGCCGGCATTGCGGCTCGGCGGTTCGCTGCGCGGCTTGTAACCGTCGAACTTCTCATAGACCGCGCGGCTGCCGGTGACGAATTCGCCGGCGACGAACTTGTAGGGGCCGGAGCCGGTCATCTCCGTCACCTGCTTGGTCGCGTCGGTCTGCGCCAGACGTTCCGGCATGATGAAGGGCGGGTTGTCCGCTTTAGAGAGCAGGTCGAGCATCATCGGGAAGGGCCGGGTCAGCTTGATCTCGATGGTGCGCTCGTCCGGTGCGTTCCAGACTTCGACCACCTTGGCGAGCAACTGCCCGTAGGGATCGCGCTGGCACCAGCGCTTCATGCTCTGGATGCAGTCGGCCGGCTTCACCGGCGCGCCGTCATGGAACGCGAGGCCCTCGCGCAGGCGGATGCGCCAGGTCTTGCCGTCGGCCGAGACCTCATGCCCCTCGGCCATCTGCGGCTGCGGCTTCAGGTCCTCATCGCCGCCATAGAGCGTGTCGAAGACGTAGTAACCGTGGTTGTTGGTCACGGTCGCCGTCGTCCAAATCGGGTCGAGCGCTGTCAGGTTCGCCTGAGGCACGAACTTGAGAACCGCGGCGCTCTGCGCGGCAGCAGTGCGTATCAGGCTCGGGCCGGCAATGGCGAGAGCCGCCGTTCCGGTGAGAAAATCGCGACGTTTCATTGTGTTCTCCCCTTTTTTGATTGGTGATGTCTGCGCGGTCCTGCTCAGGCAAACCCCATGAAATTCGGGCTCTCGCTGATCGGCCGCGCCTTGGCGAGCCTGGCCAGATCCGGGACCGGCCGCGCCGTCAGCGCGTCGCCGGCAAGTGCCGCTTCCAGGGCAGCAGCCACCGCTAGAACCTTGGCATCGCCGCCGCGCGGGCCGACGATCTGGAGGCCGAAGGGCATGCCGTTGCGATCGAGCCCGACCGGCAGCGAGATCGCGGGATGGCCGACATTGGTGACGGCATAGGCGAGCGCGAGCCAATGGAAATAGGTCCGCGTCGGCTTGCCGTCGATCTCGGCCGGGAAGAGCTCCGTCCAGGGCCGCGGGCTCAGCGTCACCGCTGGCGAGAGGATGACGTCGTAGCGCTCGAAGAAGCGTTGCCAATGATGATAGATCACCGTCTGCTGCTTCATCGCCCTGGTCACGTCGAGGGCGGAATAGCCCAGCCCCTCCTCGACATTGGCGCGGACATTCGGCCCGACCATCTCGGGCGTGTCGCGCACCTTGTCGAGATGGCTGGCGAGGAAGTTGACCGCCCGCAGGATCTCGAAGACCTCGTCGGAGCCGTCGCAGTCCGGCGTCGCCTCCTCAGCCGCGTGGAAGAGATGGCTGAAGGCGCCGGTCTTCTCCGCGAAGCTCTCGCGGATCAGGCGCTCGGTCGGCGCGAAGCCGAAATCCGGCGTCAGCGCGACCTTTAGCGAGGCGAGATCGATGGCGTCGGGCCGGGCAAAATCCTCGGGGCTCCGCACCGTCTTGCCACGGATCGTCGTCGCCAGCGGGTCGGCGCCGTTGTCGGAGACCATCGTCGAGAGCAGCAGGCACAGATCCGGCACGTTGCGTGCCATCGGCCCGAGCACGGGCAGCGGGTTCCAGCCGAGGGGCCGCTTCTCGCTCGGCACCAGCCCCGGCGTCGGTCGGAACCCGACGATGCCGTTGAAGGCCGCCGGATTGCGCAGCGATCCGCCCGTGTCGGAGCCGGTCGCGATCGGGACCATGCCGGTCGCCAGTGCCACGCCCGAGCCGCCGGAGGATCCGGCTGCGCTCTTCGAGGGATCGAATGGATTTCCGGTCGCGCCATAGACGGCGTTGCGCGTATTGGCACCGGCGCCCCATTCTGGCGTGTTGGTCTTGCCGGCGATGATCGCGCCGGCCTTGCGCACCGAGGCGACGATCAGCTGGTCCTCCTTCGGCACGAAATCCCGATAGAGCGGGCTGCCATAGGTGGTGCGCAGGCCGGCGACGTTCTCCAGATCCTTGATGCCGACCGGCAGGCCGTGCAGCGCGCCAAGCTTGCCGCCGCGCGCCGTCGCCTCGTCCGCGGCGGCCGCCGCCTTGCGCGCCGCCTCGTCGTCACGCGCCACCATCGCATTCACGGCCGGATCGACCGCATCCATGCGACGGATGCAGCTTTCGAGCAGTTCGCGGGCGGACAGTTTCTTGGCGCCGATGAGGGCGCGCGCGTCGACGGCGCTGAGATCGCAGGGTTCGGTCAAGGCTCGGTCTCCGTTGCGCACGGGCCCTCGGAAGCGCTATGCCGCACGGGCCGGCGCCTCAGACTAGGCGACGACAGGCATATGTCCATGTGGCGGCGGCGCATGGCCGCCCCTTCCGGAAGAGAGGGCTGATGAGCGAGCCGACCGCCCGGCCTTGGCGCGAAACGGGGAAGGGCCTCGCCCTCGACGTCAGACTGACGCCGCGCGGCGGGCGCGATGCGCTTGATGGCGTCGAGGCGCTCGCGGACGGCCGCCTCGTCCTGAAGGCCCGCGTCCGCGCCGCCCCGACGGATGGCGAAGCGAATGCCGCTCTGATCCGGCTGCTGGCTGGCGAGCTGCGGCTGCCCCGATCACAGCTTTCCATCGCGAGCGGGGCCACGGCACGGGTGAAAACCGTGGCTCTGCAAGGCGATGCCGCCGCCTTGGCCGCGGCGCTGGCCGCATGCCTCGACAGGGTCACCTAAGCGGGTTCGCCGATCCCGCGCCGCAACATCGACTTGACGAAAGCCGCGGTTTCCTGTTCCAGAGGGGCCATGGACAAGCCTGCAGAGCCATTCCCGCAGCGCCTGACGGAAGGCTACCGTGCCTTCCTCGACGACCGTTTCCTCCGCGAAAAGGACCGATACGAAGAGCTCGGCGAGCACGGCCAGACGCCGAAGATCATGCTGATCGGCTGCTGCGACTCGCGCGTTTCGCCGGAAGTCATCTTCGATGCGCGTCCGGGCGAGATGTTCGTCGCCCGCAATATCGCCAATCTCGTGCCGCCATTCCAGCCGGACGACCAGCTGCACGGCACCTCGGCGGCACTCGAATATGCCGTGCAGGCCCTCAAGGTCCGGCACATCGTCGTGCTCGGCCACGGCCGCTGTGGTGGTATCCGCGCCTTCGCCGACGACAGCCAGCAGGCTCTCTCGCCGGGCGACTTCATCGGGAAATGGATCACCCTGATCGGCCCGGCCGCCGAACGCACTGGCGGGCGCGGCCGCAACGAGAACTTCGACGACTATCTCCAGCGGCTGGAGCTCGCCTCGATCCAGCAATCGCTCGCCAATCTCCGCACTTTCCCTTGCGTCCAGATCCTGGAGAGCAAGGGCAGGCTGCACCTGCACGGCGCCTATTTCGCCGTCGCAACCGGCGTGCTGATGATCCTCGACCCGGGCACCGGCCAGTTCATCCCGGCCGTCGGCGAGATGCCCAAGCGCGTCCAGCAGATCCGTTGCTCTGAGGCATGATTCCCTGCGTCAGGCTCGGGCATGATCCGAGCATGGTGGCAATCGGCTTCCCTCCTTCTGAGGTGGCGTCCGCGCGTCGCTCCTGACGCAACTGCGCTCCCGCACTCTCCTCTCGAATCTCACCGAGGCTGAACCAGTCTCGAGAAGTTGAGTCGGGTCCGAGGCGCCGCGTCTGCGGATGAGCGGCCGCGCCGCCGATGCGCCGCCGGATACGCGCCGCCCGTGACCGAGCCCTCGTCTTGCCAGGCTGCATATAAAGGTAGTATACCAACAATCGGTAGGCTTCCATATCCGGCTGCCACCCAAACAAACCGGACCGATAACGGCCCGAAAAGAGAAAAATGTTGGGGGGACAACTATGGCGAAGCGGTCTGCGGACCTCTGGTCCGGCCTTTTGCTGATTGCGGTCGGCCTGTTCGGCTCGGTCTGGGCCTATATCCACTACCCGATAGGAAGCGCGGTCCGGATGGGACCGGCCTATTTTCCGGTTATCCTCGGCGCCTTGCTGGCATCGCTCGGCCTGATCATCGCCCTCAACGCGCTGGCAGCCGGTGGGCCGCAGATTGGCCGCTTCCACTGGCGGCCGCTGCTCCTCATTCTCGCGGCCATCGCGGGCTTCGGTTACCTCGTCGGCCCATGCGGGCTGCTCGTCGCGATCGTCGTCCTTGTTTTGATCGGCGCCGCGGCCGGCCACGAATTCCGTTGGAAGGAAGTCGCATCCCTCGCCGCGGCGATGGCAATCTTCTCGGCGCTCATCTTCGTGAAAGTGCTGAGCCTGCCCTTCCCTGTCTGGCCATCATTCTGAGCGGGTTGAAGACGCCATGGATATCGTCGGCAATCTTTGGTTGGGTTTCTCTGTCGCGGCATCGCCGCTCAACTTGCTGTTTGCGCTGATCGGCGCCTTGCTCGGCACATTGATTGGCGTCCTTCCCGGGGTCGGTCCGCTCGCCACCATCGCGATGCTGTTGCCGATCACCTTCAATCTCGATCCGACGGGCGCCCTTATCATGCTCGCCGGCATCTATTACGGCGCGCAATATGGCGGCTCCACCACGGCGATCCTCGTCAATCTGCCGGGCGAAGCGACATCGGTCGTGACCTGTCTCGACGGCTATCAAATGGCCCGCCGGGGGCGCGCCGGCCCTGCGCTCGCCATCGCCGCGCTCGGCTCCTTCTTCGCCGGCTGCGTCGCCACGCTCGTCATTGCCTTCGCGGCGCGCCCCCTCGCGGAACTGGCGCTGGCCTTTGGGCCTGCGGAATATTTCTCGCTGGTCGTGCTCGGCCTGGTGACTTCGGTGGTGCTCGCCAATGGCTCGTTGCTCAAAGCCGTGGCGATGACTCTGCTCGGCCTCATGCTCGGCCTCGTCGGCACGGATGTCACGACCGGCACGTTGCGCTTCACGTTCGGCATACCGGAATTGTCGGATGGCATCGGCTTCGTGATCGTGGCCATGGGCATTTTCGGCGTCGCCGAGATCATTCTGAACCTCGAGCAAAGGGAGGAGCGAGAGATCTTCGTCAACAAGGTCAGCCATCTCTATCCGACCAAGGACGATCTGAGGCGCTCCTGGAAGCCGGTTCTCCGCGGAACGGCGCTCGGCTCCGCGCTCGGGATCCTGCCCGGCGGCGGCGCGCTGCTCGCGTCCTTTGCCGCCTACACGCTCGAAAAGAAGATCTCGAAACATCCCGAGCAATTCGGCAAGGGCGCCATCGAGGGCGTCGCGGCGCCGGAATCGGCCAACAATGCGGGCGCGCAGACCTCATTCATTCCAATGCTCACACTCGGCATTCCCGGCAATGCGGTGATGGCGATGATGATCGGTGCGATGATGATCCAGGGCATCGCGCCAGGCCCGCAGGTGATGACGCAGAAGCCGGAGCTCTTCTGGGGCCTCATCGCTTCGATGTGGATCGGAAACCTGATGCTGGTCGTCCTCAACCTGCCGCTCATCGGCATGTGGATCAGACTTCTGAGCGTTCCCTACCGCCTGCTGTTCCCGGCGATCCTGGTGTTCATCGGTATCGGGGTGTTCAGCTTGTCGAACAGCGCATTCGATTGCCTGTTGCTGGCGCTCTTCGGTCTGCTGGGCTACGCCTGCGTCAAGCTGGCGTTCGAACCGGCGCCGCTCATCCTCGGCTTCATTCTCGGACCGATCATGGAGGAATATCTGCGGCGCGCGATGCTGCTCTCGCGCGGCGACCCGATGACGTTCCTCTATAGCCCGCTGAGCGCATTCTTCCTGGCGATGTCGATCTTGCTCATGGTGCTGGTGGTGCTGCCGGCGATCAAAAGCAAGCGCGAGGAAACCTTCGTTGAATGACATCCCTGAATGCTGCGCACAGCCGAGCATGGCCGCGGCGCGCAGCATTCGGACATGTCCCTCGGGCATTTGCCTGCACTGATCCCGCAGGCGGCGAGTCCCGATTGGCGAGCCACGGCCGGCTCCAGGAACTGATCGCACTCGGCCCAAATCCGGCTCGTCCTCGATCGTTAGCCCCGCCGTAACCAGACCCCATGCGCAATTCCATTCCGCCGGCCACATCGGAACGGAAGCGACGATTGCGATGAACAGACCGCCGCACCAGAGATCCCGTCGACCTCGGATGCGACGGCCATCGGCTTTCGCCAGCCGATTGCAGTTCACTGCGCCTTGATGTTGGCCGCCTTGATCAATGATTGCCACTGCGCGAAGTCGGCGCGCATGATCCTGCCCATCTCGTCCGCGCTAGTCGGTGCCGGATCGAGCCCGGCGGCGGCGAACCGCCCGCGCACATCGGGAGCCTGCAGCGCCTTGGTGATCTCGCCGTTGAGTTTCGCGACCAGATCCGGCGGCGTGGCCGCCGCCGCCAGGACGCCGATCCAGGAATTGACGCTGAACCCCGGCACGCCCGCTTCCGACACGGTCGGAATATCAGGCATGGAGGGCGAGCGTTTCGGGTCTGTCATTGCGAGCGCGCGCACCATCCCGGAGCGAACGAGCGGCAGCACCGCGCCGGTATCCACGATGCCGACCATCACCTCGCCCGACGCGACCGCGACCGAAGCGGGCGAGCCGCCCTTATAGGGGATCGCGAGCATATCGAGCCCGGCCTCGCGCTTGAGCAGTTCGCCCGCAAGATGCGGCAGGCTTCCCGGTCCCGGAATGCTGTAGGTGACGTAGCCCGGCCGCTCCTTCGCATATGCGATGAGATCCTTGACCGAATTGACCGTCATCTTCGCATTCACGGCCAGCACCAGCGGACTGATCGCCGCCATGGAGATCGGCGTCAGATCCTTCAGCGGATCGTAGCGCAGTTGCTCGAAATGCGGATTGACGGTTAGCGCGCCGGTAGAAATCACGGCAAAGGTGTAGCCGTCCGCCGGCATACGGATCATCGCTTCGATGCCGATCGCGCCGTTGGCTCCCGGACGATTGTCGACGATCACCGGCTGGCCGAGATTTTCTTGCAGCTTCTGACCGAGGGTGCGGGCGATCAGATCCGAGCTGCCGCCAGGCGCATAGGGCACGATGATGTGCAACGGCTTGCTGGGGAAAGATTGGCCAAACCCCGTTGTGGCCGCACCCGCCATGAGCCCGGCGCCAAGCCATCGAGAAACCGCCCGTCGTGTAAGCATTCATCCCTCCCGTTTCATTTATCCAGACGCTGCTGGCCGGTTCGTTGGCCCAGGCATGACCGGGCTTTTTGATTGTATGCCGATCATTGGCATGCCATCAATATCGAAAGCTCGCGTCGCAGCTGGGGAACCCATGAAAGTCATCGTTTGGACGTCGCAGGCCGCGTCCGATCTTGCGCGAGGTCTGCAAGCGCTCGGCGCCGAAGTCGCGCGGGTCGATGACCAGGCCGGCTTCGCCGCCGCGCTGCCGGGCGCCCGAGCGCTCGTCACGATGAGCCAGCTGCGCGACGCGCAGACGGCGCGGGCGCTGCATGATCTGGGGGTGGATATTCGCTGGGTTCAGCTTCTGCTCTCGGGCTACGACGCGGCGCGCGTGCACGGAATTCCCGCCGCCGCCCGGCTGACGACCGTCGGCGATGCCTATGCCAGCGCGGTTGCGGAACATGCGATGGCGCTCATGCTCGGCCTCGCGCGTCGGCTCGATCTGTCGTTCGCTCGCCAAGCCGCCTGCGCCTGGGCGCCGGACTACGCCGACCGCATGCAGGCGCTCGACGGCGCGGTCCTCACCGTCGTCGGGCTCGGAGCAATCGGACGGGAGGTCGCGCGCCGGGCGCGCGCCTTTGGCATGCGCATCATCGGCGTCAAGCGCCAGGCGACGCCCGACCCGCTAGCCGACGAGGTCTATGGCACTAACGAACTCGACGGCGCACTCGCCCGCGCCGACATCATCGTCCTCGCCGCGCCCCTCACCTCCGAAACGCGGCACATGATCAGCGCGAGACAATTGGCGATCTGCAAACCGACGGCGCTGCTGGTGAATGTCGGGCGCGGCGCGCTCGTCGACTCTGCGGCGCTGCGCTACGCGTTGCACAACAACGAACTTGCCGGTGCCGGGCTCGATGTCACCCATCCCGAGCCGCCGGCGGAAGACGACCCGCTTTGGGACTGCCCGAATTTGATCCTGACACCGCATATGGGCGGGCGCGGACATGCGCCGTCGCTGGCGCGGGCGGTCGAGCTGGTGATCGAGAACGCCGGCCGCTTCATCGCCGCCAGGCCGCTGCTGAACGAGATCGACGATCCGGCGATCTATGGTCCGTGAACCCGTCTGCCGGCCGGCTGCTCCGGCGTTTCCGCGGCAAGCGCGGCAATGGACGCAGG
Organism: Allobosea sp. 10N428; assembly: GCF_056394545.1. NCBI lineage: Bacteria > Pseudomonadati > Pseudomonadota > Alphaproteobacteria > Hyphomicrobiales > Alloboseaceae > Allobosea > Allobosea sp. 10N428. The sequence goes on from NZ_JBFTIC010000006.1 coordinate 154,771, forward strand.
CGGCTCGAAGCCGACGAGCCGGCGCATGATGTGGAAGAACTGGCGCCGCTCTTCATCCGACAGCGGCGCCAGGATATCCGTCTGGGATCGCCGCACAGCGTCCTGAAGCGCCAGCACAAGCCGCTTTCCGGGCGTCGACAGGCTCAGCACGCGCGCTCGCGCATCGACGCGCGAGCGATCGCGGCGCACCAGATTGCGCCGCTCCAACCCGACGAGAATGCGCCCGACTGTGACGCGATCGAGCGCGATGAGATCCGCCAGCGTCGCCTGGTCGATTTTCGGATGCAGGTAAAGCACCGTCAGAACCAGATGCTGCGGCGCCGTCACCTTGTAGGCCGCCAGCTTGGCCTCGATGTCGGCGACAGTAATCTGATGCGCGCGCCGGATGAGAAAGCCAGGCTTGTCCCTCAGATCGGCAATATTCGCAATCTCATCAAGCATGGCCCGCGCTTTGCGAAATCGGTGAACACCGCATCAATATGCCTTTCAGCTCCCGCCGACAACGATGTCCGGCTCGATCCCATCCGCCGAGAAGCGGCTTGACAGTTAGGTAGCATACTCATCATATTAGTGAGCATGCTACCTATTGTCTCATACCGCGGAGACTTGTGACGATGGACGCCGCCGCTTTCAGATGCGCGATGCGCAATGTCGCTGGCACGGTTGCGGTCATCGCCGTAGGCAAGGAAAAGGGTCAACGGACCGGATTGACCGCGACGTCGATCTGTTCGCTATCCGACGATCCGCCCGCCCTGCTCGTCTGCGTCAATCGAAACGCCAGCGCTCACTCCCGCATTCGCGCCGATCGTTGCTTCAGCGTGAACGTGCTGGCGGAAGATCAGCAGATGCTGGCCAACCGCTTCGCCGGCCGCGAACAGATCGCCGGCGAAGCGCGCTTTGCAAGCGACCAATGGACCACGCTCCAAACCGGAGCGCCCGTTCTGCTCGATGCGATCGCGGTGTTCGATTGCGAGCTCTCAAGCGAATACCAGACGCCGACCCACTCGATTTTCGTGGGGCTCGTCCGCGACGCCCGCGGGCAGATCGCCGAGGCGCCGCTGGTCTATCTGCGCGGAGCCTATGCCGCGGTCCGGCCATCCCCGACATGCCGTTGAAAGGAGCCGCGTGATGCGATCTCGCGACACGATGACGCTCGGCCTGTTCTTCAACCACACCGGACATCACGTCGCGTCCTGGCGCCATCCCGACGCGCAAGCCGATGCGGGCGTCAACATTCGCCACTATCTCGACATGGCGAGAACGGCCGAGCAGTCGAAATTCGACTTCCTGTTCTTCGCGGATCAGGTAGCCGTGCGCGAGGCGCATCCGGACGCGCTCAGCCGGTCGGCGCAGTATACCGCGCATTTCGAGCCTCTGACGCTCTTGTCGGCGCTGTCGGTTGTGACCGACCGGATCGGACTCGTGGCGACAGCCTCGACGAGCTACAACGAGCCCTATCATCTGGCGCGCAAATTCGCGTCGCTCGACCATCTCAGCGGCGGCCGCGCCGGCTGGAACGTGGTTACCTCAACCGCGCATGCCGAGGCCCGAAATTTCGGGCGCGACCAGCATTATGGCCACGCCGAGCGTTATGACCGGGCGCATGAATTCCTCGATGTCGTCCGCGGGCTCTGGGACAGCTGGGATGATGACGCCTTCCTGCGCGACAAGCAGAGCGGCGCTTATTTCGATCCGGCAAAGCTGCATGCGCTCGACCACAAGGGCAAGCACTTCAGCGTTCGCGGGCCGCTGAATGTTCCGCGACCGATTCAAGGCCATCCGGTCATCGTCCAGGCCGGTTCCTCCGAAGATGGCCGTGAGTTCGCCGCCGCGACGGCCGAGATCGTCTTTACGGCCGAAATGGACCTCCCCAGCGCGCAGCAATATTACCGCGATGTGAAAGGCCGCATGGCGCGCTACGGCCGCCGCCCCGAACATCTGCACGTGCTCACGGGCATCAACCCGATCGTCGGCCGAACGGAGGCCGAAGCGAACGAGAAGCACGCGCACATGCAGTCGCTCATCCATCCGGTCGTCGGACGCGAAATCCTGTCGACCATGCTCGGCGGCGCGGATCTTTCATCCTGTTCGCTCGATGGTCCGCTGCCTGATCTGCCGCCGACGGACGCCAGCAAGAGCGGCCTCTATCAGAATATCGTCAAGCTGGCGCAGCGCGAAAAGCTGACGATCCGCCAGCTCTATCTCAGACTTGCGGGAGCGCGCGGAAAGCTGACGATCAAGGGATCGGTCGAGCAGGTCGTCGACAAGATGGAAGAGTGGTTCCGGCAAGGCGGCAGCGACGGATTCATTGTCCAACCCTCGTATTTGCCCGGCAGCCTCGACGAATTCGCCACGCTGGCTCTGCCGGAGTTGCAGCGGCGTGGCCTGTTCCACCGCGATTATGACGGCGAAACCTTGCGCGACGGGCTGGGCCTGCCGCGCCCTGAAAGCCGCTACGCACTGACGCCTCGCACCCCTTGATCGTCGTCTTCACCCACCCGCGGCCACTATCGGGGATCGCGCGCCCATGAGCATGATCGACAGATTCTCCGACCCAACCCCGCGCGCCGAAATGGAGCGCCGCTGGAGGGCCGTTCGCGAGGGCATGCGTGCGCGAAAGCTCGACGCCCTGATCGTGCAAGGCGCCAACAACCTCGCCGCCGGCGGCGGCTATTTTCGCTGGTTCACCGGCCTTGGCGCGTTGCCGAACCCGGCGCAGACGCTGATCGTACCGGCCGACGGCCTCATGACTCTCGTCTCCCATGGAGCCGCCGGGCGCGTCGTCGATCTCGATGATCGCGATGAGACGTTGCCCGGCGTCGGCCGCCGGGTGTTCACCGCGAATTTTCCCATGGTTCGATATACCGGCCAACAGGACGCGGAAGCAGTCGCCGCCGAGATTGCGCACTCTGGCTTTCAAGCGGTCGGGCTTGTCGGCGCGAACGCCATGTATCACGGCTTCGCGTCCGGGCTTCAGAGACGCGCCGGCAATATCAGCTGGTCCGACGCCAGCGACCTTGTCGACGATGCGCGCGCCGTCAAAAGCGAGGTCGAGATCGATTTCATTCGCCGCGCGGCGGCGATGCAGGACGATATCTTCGCGCGCATAGGTGCTTTCATCCAGCCCGGCATGCGCGATTTCGAAGTGATGGCCTGCGCCTATTATCTCGGCCAGACGATGGGCAGCCAGACCGGCTATTTTCTCGGCTCCTCGGCCGCTGCGGGCGCACCGACTCCAATGCTCATCCGCCCGTTCCATGGCCGCACACTGCGCGAGGGCGACACGTTGCTGCTGCAGGCGGAGAATAGCGGGCCAGGCGGATATTTCGTCCACATCGCGCGGCATTTCACGCTCGGCAAGGCGCCGGCCGAGTTGGCCGACGGCTTCGCCCGCATGGCCGAGGCGCAGGATTTCACCGTGTCGCTTCTCTCGGACGGCGCACGCTGCGACGAAATCCTCGCAGCCTACAACGACTATATGGTCCGTCGCGGCTTTCCGCCGGAGCGCCGCGTCCATTGCCATGGCCAGGGTTGCGACGCCGTGGAACGACCGCTGGCGCATGCCGAGGAGACGATGGCGATCGCGCCCGGCATGAATATCGGCATCCATCCGAGCCTCTCGACCGACCGGCTGTTCGTGACCGTCTGCGACAATTTCCTGACCCGGTCCGACGGCATCGCCGAGCGGCTGCACAAGACGCCTCGCGCGATCGTCGAATTGAACTGAGGCTCCCGGGCTATCGAGGATCGAAGCATGTCGTCCGACATTGTCGCCGTTGAAGAGCATTTTTGGACGCCGAGACTGCGCGATCTGCGGCGCGGCCATGACGTGATGAGCAGCGCCGCACTCGACGCGGCGCTCACCGATCTTGGCGCCGGCCGCATCGCCGCGATGGACGCCGCCGGCATCGGCGTGCAGATTTTATCCGAAGTGGAGCCTGGAGCGCAGAATTTCGAGGCTGTGGACTCCGTCCGGCTTGCGCGGTTGTCGAACGATCTTCTGGCCGCAGCGGTGGAGCGCCACCCCGACCGCTTCTGCGGCCTTGCCATGTTGCCGACCCCGGATCCGAAGGAGGCGGCCAGGGAGCTTGAACGACGCGTTTCCGCAAACGGTTTCCGCGGCGCCATGATCCATGGGCTGACCCGCGGCGAGTTCATCGACGCGCGCAAATATTGGGGCATTTTCGAGCGCGCGGAAGGATTGGGCGTTCCGATCTATATCCATCCGGCGACGCCCGCCGCTCCGGTGATAGATGCCTATTACAAGGATTATCCGGTCCTGATCCGCGGCGCGCTCGGCTTCACGGTCGAGGCGGCGACGATAGCGATGCGGCTGGTGCTCAGCGGCGCGCTGGACGCATTCCCGAAACTGCAGATCGTGCTTGGCCATCTCGGCGAGGGCCTGCCCTTCATGATGGAGCGTTGCGACGCGATCATCGCCCGGCATGTCACGATGAAGCGGCGGTTCCGCGAGTATTTTCGCGGCCATTTCCATCTGTCGACGAGCGGCAATTTCTCCCACCCCGCCCTCGCCTGCGCTCTGGCGGAAATCGGCCCCGAGCGCGTGCTGTTCGCCGTCGATTATCCGTTCTGGTCGAACACCGAGGCACGCGCTTTCATCGATTCCGCTGCGATCAGCGACCTGGATCGCGACAGGATCATGTCGGCGAATGCGCGGGCCCTGTTCGCGCTCTGATCCAACGCGCGCAGCGTCGGATAGAGCATCGACGGCGCGATTTCGGGCAAGCCGTCAGGCGAACCTATGGCCGGACGGCGCCGCGACGAGATTGCCCGACAGCAGCGGCAAGAAGTTCGTAGTTGCGCAAGCGGAGCCCGGGATCGTCCAGAAAATCCTGGATCATGAACTCGTCGATTCCGGTCCGCTCCGCCATGCGCGACAGCGTTGCCATCACGCGCTCCGGCGTGCCGATGACATAGGCGGGCCACTCGGCGGTCTCTGCGGGGATCATCCCGCCCATGATGGCGATCGCTTCGTCGAGATCGGGCAGATGCGGCACCATGACCCGTTCCGGCGACCGCCGAAGCTTGAACACCGCGCGCACCGGCATGGCAAGCCGCTCCGCCTCCTCCTGTGTCTCGCCGACGATAACGCGCACGGCGATGAAGGCCTGCGGGGTGTCGATGCCGGCGGCGTAACGGGAGGGCGTAAAATTCCTCGCATAGGCGGCCGCCGCATGCGGAGCCTGTTCGGGCTTATGAAAGGCGCTGCAGGCGAGGCCGAGGCCCAGGGCCGCAGCCCTCTCGGCGCTTTCCTCGCTGACAGCGAGGATCCACGGCAATGGTCCGGGAGGCTCGTCCGGCATGATCCGGATGCCGCGGAAGGGCGAAGCGTCGGGCAGATCATTGCCGAGCCAGCCGATCAGTTCCTCGACATGCGCTGCATGGTCGTCCGGAAGCGAAGCATCCCGCAGTCGCTGCAGGGCGTGGTCGGCCATCGGGCCTGCCGTGGCGCGGCCGATTCCGACATCGATGCGGCCGGGAAACAGAGCGCTCAAGGTGCGCATCGCCTCGGCGACCTTGTAGGGGCTGTAATGGTTCAGAAGCACGCCGCCGACCCCGATCCTGATCCGCGAGGTCGCGCCGGCCAGCGCCGCGGCGAAGACCTCCGGTGCGGGGTTGGCCTCGAAGGCGACGTCGTGATGCTCGACGACCCAATAGCGGGTGAAGCCGAGCTGCTCGGCTGCCCGCGCCATGGCGATCGCTGTCCGCAGAGCATCGCCGGAAGTGCCGCCTTTCGGCAGTACGATGGGATCGAGAATCGAAAGGCGCATGATTCCGGTACCGGGCATAGGCGGCGCCGGCCGAGCCGACCGGCGCCGCGCTCGATTAGTTCAGGGTGAAGGCGGAAGGTGCGACAAGGCTCGCCTTGATGTCGATCGCCTTGGCCTTGGGCAGCATGCCCGCCTGGATCATGAAGTCCTGATCTTCGGACAGATTGGCGATGTCGGCCTCGGTCATCGCGGGCGTGAAATCGTAGAGAGGCATCTGCGCGCGTGCGTCCTCGATGGAGATCTTCTGCTCCTTCGCCGCGATCGCCAGCGCCTCCTCCGGGTTCTTGGCCATGAAGTCGAGAGCCTTGCGATGGGCCTCGAAATAGGCGGCGAGCAGATCGGGATGTTGTTCGACAAAGCCCGTGCGGGCCCCGATGACCGTCGTCGGCTTGATCAGTCCTTCGCCACTGGTCAGCGCCTTGCCGCCGGCCTTCTCGACCAGGGTGACGTTGGCGCCGGCAAGCGTCGCGACGTCGACCTGGCCCGCGAGCAGGGCCGCCCGCGCTGCCGGCAGGTCCATGTTGATGTATTCGACGTCGTTCAGCGTCAGCTTCTGCGAGGCGAGCGCCGCAACCAGCAGCTGGTTCAGCACCGTGCCCTTCGGCCCGGCGATCTTCTTGCCCTTGAGATCGGCGATCTTCGCTGGGCCATCCGCACGGGTCATCAGGAAATAGGCCTTGGGCGAGCGGGCATAGGCCGCCACGACCTTGAGGTCGACACCATTGGCGCGCGCGAGGATCGTCGAGGTGCCGCCGAGCACGCTGGCGATATCGATTTCGCCGGCAGCGAGGGCCTGCGTCTGCTGGGCGCCCGAGGTGATCTCGGGATTCTCCACCTTGATGCCGAACTTGGCGAAGGCCTCGTCGAGATAGCCCTTCTCGCGCATCACGATGGACGGCACGTTGAAGGGCGCGGTCACATAGGTGACGCGGACCGTCTTCGGTTTGTCCGCGGCCACCGCGGGGCCGATCAGCAATGCGAGCGCAAGGCCCAGGGCAGCGAGACGTTTCATCGGGAGGGCTCCTTGTCGAGGGCGGGATGCATTGCGGATGCGGAGTTCCGCCCTGGTGCGGTGAGATTGGCGAGGATGCGCCGGCGGTGATCATTCACGGCGGTCGCCGTCGGATCGCGCGGGAACGGCAGATCGATCGGTTCATGGCCGACGACACGGCCCCGCTCGAGCTCGAGCACATGCTGACCGAGCAGGACGGCTTCCTCGACATCATGGGTGACGAAGACGATGGTCGGCCGCTTCGTCTGCCAGATCGCGATCAACTCGTTCTGCATAGCGCGGCGGGTGAAGGCGTCGAGCGCCGCGAAGGGCTCGTCGAGCAGCAGCAGATCCGGTTCCGTCACCAGGGCTCTGGCGATCGCGACGCGTTGCGCCATGCCGCCCGATAGCTGGCTGGGCATGGCGTCGGCGAAGGCGGATAGCCCGACGGTTTCGAGAGCGGCGCGGCTGCGTTCCTCGGCCACCGAGGCGGGCAAGCGTCGGCGCAGGCCGAAGGCGACATTGCTGAGCGCGTCGAGCCAGGGCATCAACCGTGCCTCCTGAAAGACGACACCCGTTCGCACCGGGCCGGCCTGGCGCATCAGCTCACCGCTGGTCGGCAGCTCGAGGCCGGCGAGAAGGCGCAGCAAGGTGGTCTTCCCGCAGCCGCTGCGGCCGACCACGGTCGTGATCGAGCCCCGCGGGAAGGCCAGATCGACGTCGGCGAGGGCGACGACCTCCGTCTCGCCCAACCGATAGGTCTTGCCGAGATGGCGCGCCTCAAGCACGCGCCATCTCCAGATCGCCGGACAGCCAGCTTGCCTTGCGGCTGATGAGGTATCGAAGCAGGTGATCGCTGATGAGACCGAGCACTCCGATCACCAGGATGCCGGCCAGGACGATGTCGGTGCGCGCGAGGTTCTCCGCGTCGACGATCATGTAGCCGAGGCCGGCGGAGGAGGCGATGAGCTCGGCGCCGACCAAGGCCCGCCAGCTATAGCCGAGGCCGATGCGCAGGCCGACCACGATCGACGGCAAGGCCGAGGGGAGGACGATCCGCAGCATGATCTCGGCGCGGCTGAAACCGTAGACCGTTCCGACATCGATGAGCTTGCGGTCGACGGCGGCGATGCCGCCGCGCACACCCAGGAAGATCGGGAAGAAGCAGGACAGAACGATGATCCCGATCTTCTGCGTCTCGCCGATGCCGAGCCACAGGATCAGCAGCGGCATCATTGCCAGCGGCGGGATCTGGCGAAGGAACTCCAGCAGCGGCTCGACCATGCGGCGTAGCGCGCCGCTGAGGCTGAACAGCAGCGCGACGGGAACGGCCAGGCCGATCGCGACCAGATAACCCGCGCCGACACGCTTCAGACTGACCAGCATATGCTTGGCGAGGACACCCGAGCCGGCCAGTTCGATCAGCGTTTCCAGCACGGTCCGCGGCGACGGCAGCAGGAAGGGCGTAACCCAGCCGGAGGTGCTCGCCACGTGCCACGCGGCCAGCGTCGCGACAAAAACCGCCAGCGTTGAAAGTCGTGGCATTCAAGGTGACCAAAAATCGAAAGCGCTTGCCGTGTAATCCTCTGCGCAGGAATAGCAAGCGAAAGTCCCTTGAATGGAATTATTCTAAACCAAAAATACCAAACCAAATTAAGAGACGGTCGAAATCAGAAACGCGAATTCGTATCCCCCCAAGTATAGAACGCATTCTTCGATATATACATTGAAATATGACGCTAAGCATCGATGCAGGGAGTATCCGCGTTCGCGCCCACACATCGTCAGGGATCGACGATCGCTCGACGCAATGCGACGCGACCCGACACCGGCAAAGCGTCGCAGACATCCAAGGCCAAGCGGCGGACGGAGACGGCGAGGCTATCGCGATCTCGCTTCATCGCGAAAACGACGCGGGGTCGTACCTGACATGCGGCGGAATGCGCGGGTGAAGTGCGCCGGGTCGGCGTAGCCTGCGGCAAACGCCACGTCGATCACTTTGACGTCCGTCGTCAGCAGAAGCTTGGCCGCTTTTTCAAACCGGGCGGCCTCGAGCAGTTCCGAGTAGGTGAGGCCGGCGACCGAGAGCCGGCGCTGCAGGCTCCGGACGCTGGTCCCCGCCATCTCGGCGATCTCCGCGACACTCGGAACCCCTTCGTCCAGATAGGAGGGCAACATCAACCTGAGTGCGCCGATGATTTCCCCCCCGGCCGGCCCGACATCCTCGTCGAGAAAATCAAGCGGCACCTCGCTCACACGGCCGGGAAATCCCATGAAGGAGAGCGGCACTTCGATCCACGAAGCAAATTGTCCGGAAAGAAACCGCGTATTGGGCCATCGGGCTTGGGTTTCTGCGCTCGGACGGTAGCGAGCTTCGAATGCTATTGTTGCGGGCTTCCATTCGGGCCCAGCGAATTGTTGTACGATATGAATCGAAAAAATATTCTGAAGCCACTGCGAATGTTCGAGGTGAGGGATGCCTGATGTGCCGATCAGCTTGCTGCATACCTTGATATGATCATCGGCCCGTTCGAGCCACATATTGAGAACGTTGTCCTCCAGCGTCGCCCATTTGCAGACTTGCTGCAGAGCGGTGAACAGCGTCGGTGAACATCCGATGACCGCACGGAACTTCGCGCTGAGGTGGCAAAACTGAAGTCGCTTCGCTGCCTGGAATCCGAAATCCACGATACCTTGCGATCTCTGTGCTTCTTCGGCGAATTCAACCGCGCGCAGCAGAGGCATGAAATCGTCTGCCTTCTCCTCGAGCGAAGTGGGAAGCCGGGATTTTTCCAGCAATGATGCAGTAGGAGCGCCAATCTCATCGCAGATGTCGGCGAAAGGGATGACGAATTGGCAGCGTGCTAAAGGAATATTTCTCATAACGATCGCCTCCCCCAAGGCTACCCGACGGAACTACTTCTCGTATCAATGCCAGGCCATGATCTACCTGTTACGAAGCGAAATCTCTCGCCATCCCGATTTTGGCGGGCGATGGCCAGACGAGTGATCTAATCGATCGTTAATTGGCACGCTGAGTGGACGGAGACACGAAGGTTCCGGCCCTTCGTGACAAGGTAATGAAGCTCGGACATATCCCCTCCGAACACGCAGTGCGAGAAGCTGTCGCGGCGTCATTGCAGAGTGGCGCATCCCTTCGACATATTGCAAGTCGACTCGGAGTTAGCGCCCGCTCACTTCAACGGCACCTGGCAGCGCAGGCAACGAGTCATAGCGAAATCGTCGCCGAAGTCCGGGTTGCCACCGCCTGCCGCCTGCTGACTGAAACCAACGAGACGATTTCGCGGATTGCTCTGCTCCTCGGCTATACCGGCCCGACCAGCTTTTCCCGCAGCTTCAGGCGCCTGATGAAAACCCAGCCTGCACGTTACAGGCGGCAGCAACGCAAATGACGGCGCTTCAGCCCAAACGCCGGCATTGAGCACTTTCGCGCACACGCGCTTTTGGCGCGAAATGGCAAGATTCCGTGCGAGCGGGGACGCCAAATGCCCAAGCTTAAATCGCCGTCGCCGAAGCGCAATATCGCGCTCAACGGCGCGGTTCCGCGAGGAGTGCCCGGAGGCGCGCTGCTGCAAGTGCTCGCCGGCTCGCTTCGGCCTGGCGCAAGGTGGAAGGTGCACAATGAAGATCACTCGGCGAACTGCAGCCTTCGGCGGCATAGGCGCGCTGACAAGCGCGACGATGGGGCACTCGGCACTCGCCGAGCAAGGGGCCTTCCTCGGCATCGGCGAAGGCCTGGAGGATTTTTGGCTGGCGACCGACGCCTACATCTTCGGTTATCCGCTGGTCACCATGGAGATGACCCGGCGGATCATCACCAATGTTGCCGAACCCGTGGGAACGCGGGGCCCGATGGGACATATCATCAAGCTGCGCAGCTATCCCGACGCGTCCTTCCGTGACGTCACTGCGCCCAACGCGGATACGCTTTACACCACCTCGTTCTTCGATGTCGGAAAGGAACCCTGGGTCCTCAGCGTTCCCGACATGAAGGGACGATACTTCCTGCTGCCGATGCTCGACGGCTGGACGACGGTCTTCCAGGTCCCGGGCAAGCGCACGACCGGCACCGGTGCGCAGACCTATGCGATCACCGGCCCCGGCTGGAAAGGCACTTTGCCGGACGGCGTGAAGGAATATAAATCCCTGACGAACATCGTCTGGCTGCTCGGGCGGATCTACTGCACCGGCACGCCCGAGGACTACGCGGCAGTCCACAAGCTGCAAGACGAGTTCAAGCTCGTTCCGCTCAGCGCCTACGGCAAGCCTTATACGCCGCAGCCCGGGAAGGTCGATCCGTCGATCGACATGAAGACCCCGGTGCGAGATCAGGTCAACCGCATGGATGCGGTGTCCTACTTCAAACTGCTCAGCGAGTTGATGAAGAGCAATCCGCCATCGGACGCCGATGCTCCCGAGCTGGCGCGGTTTGCGCGCATCGGCATCGTCCCGGGGCAGGATTTCGACGAGAGCAAATTCAAGGTCGACCTGGCGAAGCGCATCCCGGAAGTCGCCTTCGACAGGATCATGCTGCAATTCAAGATCAACAGGGCGATCAAGAACGAGAACGGCTTTGCCTTTACGACAAAGACCGGCATCTACGGCACCGACTACCTGATGCGGGCGCTTGTAACCGCCATCGGTCTCGGCGCCAATCGCCCCCAGGATGCAGTCTATCCAACCTCGCAACACGATGCCGCGGGCCGCAAATACAACGGGGCCAACAAATACGTCATGCGCTTCCCGAAAGGACATTTGCCGCCCGTGGAGGGGTTCTGGTCGCTGACCATGTATGACGACAAGTATTTCTTCGTGAACAACCCGCTCAACCGGTACTCGATCAGCCCCCGCGAGAACCTGCAATCCAATCCGGACGGCTCCACCGATCTGTATATCCAGCACGAATCGCCCGGCAAGGATAAGGAGTCGAACTGGCTCCCCGCGCCGGCCAGCGACTTCATCCTGATGCTTCGCATGTATTGGCCGAGCGAAACCGATCCGTCGATCATCAATGGAACCTGGACGATCCCTGCCGTCACGAAACAGATTTGAAAAGGTTACTGCAAAATTTCCTTAAGATAATTTCCGGCACAATTCTGTAAGGTGATTAAAATGAACGGAAAACTACTATCTGCATCGCTCTTGGCGATCGTGCTTGCCTCCCCCGCGGTCGCACAGACCATGCTGAGCTCGTATGCAGACGAGAATGGTTACATCGACGTGCAGAAATTGACCTGCGCGCAGCTGGCCGGTACGTTTCAAGAAGACGCCGACATGCTGACGACCTGGTACAGCGGGTGGTACAATGGCCTTGCGCGAAAGCACATGCTCAACGTCAAGCGCGGAAAAGAGGCGGAGCACGAGGTCATTCAATACTGCAAGGCCAATCCGAACAAGCGCGTGATCGAGGCCATCGCCGTCGTGTTCAAGGATATGCGCGTCGAGCGCGGCATCGAGATGAAGCCTTAATTCGAAGGCGCTGCCCTTCCGCTGACTATCCGGGCCGGATTACCGGCCCGGCCCATGGTCCGAACTCAAAAAAGGGGCGATCACAATGACATCACTTCGATTGATTGGTTCGGTCGTCTTGGCGAGCGCCATTCTCACCGGCTGTCAAACGTCGCAATCGCGGCAAGAGCAACTCGCCACGATCTGCGCAGACCCTGCCAACAGGCAACCCCAGACGGCCTATTTTTCGGAATGCCAGACCCTTTACCCGTCCTCGAATCGGGCTCTACAAAGGAACTACCGACTCGGCGCACCCACGGGCGATTAAGGGCAACTGCATTGACTCTCAGCGCCAGACATTGCGGGCTTTCCATCCTTGTCGCCCTGACCCTCGGCAGCGCGAGGGCCGAGGCTGCTGATTTGCCGCCCCCGAACCCGCCTGTGCCGCCTGCCATGACATCGGCATGGACGTTCCGCTTCACCCCCTATGGTTGGCTCACATCCCTCAACGGAAATCAGACCGTAAAGGGGAGAACCGCCAAGGTCTCGGCAAGCTTCATCGACATCGTCGATGCCACCGCGGGAAATGGCGGCACGCTCGTCGGCCTGATGGGGGATTTGGAGGCCCGCAACGGCCCCCTGGCATTCTACGGCAATTTCGTCTGGACAAAACTCGGCATAGACCGCAGCAACGTCAGGTCGCGCGGTGTGGTGCCGGGGGTGACCGGCACGGTCGGGACCTCAGGCGATATGAGCGTCTCAATGGCAACGCTCGAGGTCGGCTCCGCATACGAGGTCGCACGCTTCGGTTCTGTGGGGTTTGATGTCCTGGGTGGCGCACGCTACTGGTATCAGCGCGCCGAGCTGTCGTTTGACCGCGCGACGACAACCGACATCGGCGATCTCAGTTTTGCGCGCAACCTGGCCATTGCCCGTTCCGGTTCGGTGGACTGGCTAGACGGCTTTGTCGGCGCCCGGATGCGGGTCGCCGTGGCTCCCGGGCAGGAATTGCTTCTGCGCGGCGATATCGGCGGGGGCGGCAGCAAGTTCTCTTGGCAGGCCATCGCAGCCTATAGTTTCGATTTCGCCGAGAAGAACGGCGTCACCTATTCCGGCATCATCGGCTACCGCGCGCTCTACGTCGACTACGAGCAGGGAGAGGGGCGTCGACGCTACGCGTTCGATATGCTCCAGCATGGACCGGTCGTGGGGCTCAGCCTGCGGTTCTAGGCACAAGAGAGCCGTTCGGATGCGAGAGCCAGTGAGCCGCGCGGCCTGATGGGTGATGCGATTTGGCCTGTCGATGCGGGCAATCTCGGCCGGCCGCGTCGACCTCACTCCTTGCCGGTTTCGCGATCTCCATCCGCCAGGGGATGGAGATCGCGCACCATGCTCTTCAGCCTCTCGTCGAGGACATGTGTGTAGATCTGCGTCGTCGCGATATCGGCGTGGCCGAGCAGTTCCTGCACAACCCTCAAATCGGCGCCGTTCTGTAGCAGATGGCTGGCGAAGGCGTGGCGCAGCACGTGCGGGCTCAGAGCCGGAGCTGAAAGCCCTGCCGCTCCGCCCAGCGTCTTGAGATCGCGCGCGAAGACCTGCCGCGTCAGGTGCCCGCTCTCGCCATCGGACGGAAAGAGCCAGCGCCCATCGGCCAGCCCCGCCTCCGTCAAGGCCGTCAGCCAGTCCCGCGCGGCCTGGCGCGCCGCCTCGTTCAGCGGCACCAGCCTTTCTTTGTCGCCCTTGCCGCGCACGATCAGGAAGCGTTCACGCGTCGTCGCCGCCGAGCGTGGCAGTGCGATCAGCTCGGAGACGCGCAGGCCCGTGGCATAGAGCATCTCGACGAGGCAGCGCATCCGCAAGGCCTTCAGTCGCGCGGCAGGTGTCAGCCCTTCCTGCAGACAGGCGATCCGCGCGGCTTCGAGCAGCCGGTCGACATCGCCGACGGAAACGACCTTCGGCAACGGCCTCCCCTGCCTCGGCCCGGATATCGCTGCGGTCGGGTCGGTCCCCGCGAGACCTTCGGTGTAGAGGAAGCGGTGGAACTGCCTGACGGCGGACAGCCTGCGTGCCGCGGACGAGGCCTTGAGCCCGCGCTCCGAAAGATCCACCAGCCAGCCGCGAATATCCTCGGGGGTCGCCTCCCCCGGCGCCTTGCCGCCGAGGAATTCGAGATAATCCTCGATATCGCGCTCATAGGCCGCGAGCGTGTTGCGCGCCGCGCCGCGCTCGGCCGCCAGCATATCGAGGAAGGCATTCAGCCGCTGGCGCGACAGGCGGCTCATTTCGGTTGCAGTTTCGCCGGCGGTACGATCTCGACCATCTCGCGCTGCACCGGCTGGACGAAAGTCACAAGCGCAATCATGCCCCCGAAGATCAGACCGGCGATGATCGCGACGAAGGCGAGGAAACGGAATAACGTCGGCACGTCGGGCTGACTTTCGCAATCGCGCGATCTTGGGCCGAGTTACTATCCGCGATGCCGTCCATATCGCGCAAGGGCTGGCACGCCACAGCTGCGCGCAAAGCGCGGCCAAAAAGCCATGACGAAGGCATGACGCGGCCGGCAGCCGCGTGCTACAGGCCCTTCCAAGGAAATTAGATTGATGACCGCCGCTGCCACCATCGCCGCCCCGGACATGGCCGATCTCCGCACCGCCCTCGGCGGGCGCGCCATCGTGCTCGTCGGCATGATGGGCTCCGGCAAGAGCTCGGTCGGGCGCCGGCTGGCCTCGCGGCTCGGCATGCCCTTCATCGACGCCGATGTGGAAATCGAGACGGCGGCCCGCATGACGATCCCCGAGATCTTCGAGCAGCGCGGCGAGGCCGAGTTCCGCCAGGGCGAACGGCGCGTGATCAGCCGGATCCTCGAGACGCAGTCGCCCGTCGTGCTGGCGACCGGTGGCGGCGCGTTCATGAACCCTGAGACGCGCGAGCGGATCAAGCAGTTCGGCATCTCGGTCTGGCTCAAGGCCGAGCCGGACGTGCTGATGCGCCGCGTCCGCAAACGCTCGAACCGCCCGCTGCTCCAGACTGCCGATCCGGAGGCGACGCTGCGCCGGATGCTGGCCGAGCGCGAGCCCGTCTATGCCCTCGCCGACCTGACCATCCTGTCGAGCGACGAGCCTCACGAAATCGTGGTCGGCGACACCATTGCCGCATTGAACGGCTATCTGCGCTTGACGGCCGGAGAATAAACGTCATGAACGCCACCCTGACCGAGAAGGCCGGCGCGCGCATCGTCGTCCCCGTCGCGCTCGAAGGCCGCGCCTACGACATCCATATCGGCCGCCACCAGCTCTGCGAGGCGGCGGCGCTGATCGCTGCCTTCGCGCCCGGCGCCAAGGCCGCCCTCGTTACCGATACGAGCGTCGCCGGCCTGCACGGTGTCGCCTTCGAGACCTGCCTGCGTCAGGAGGGCATCACTGCGACCCGCATCACCATCCCCCCGGGCGAGGGCTCGAAGTCCTATGCCCAGTTCATCGCGCTCTGCGACGCGCTGCTGGCGGCGAAGGTCGAGCGCAACGACCTCGTCATCGCCTTCGGCGGCGGCGTTGTCGGTGACCTCACCGGCTTTGCCGCAGCCGTGCTCCGGCGTGGCGTGCGTTTCGTGCAGGTGCCGACCACCTTGCTGGCTCAGGTCGATTCCTCCGTCGGCGGCAAGACCGGCATCAACTCGCCATATGGCAAGAATCTGATCGGCGCCTTCCATCAGCCCGCTCTGGTCATCGCCGATACCGCCCTGCTGGACACGCTGAGCGAGCGCGAATTCAAGGCCGGCTATGCCGAGGTGGTGAAGTACGGGCTGATCGACGATCCCGCTTTCTTCGACTGGTGCGAAGCCAACTGGAACCGCGTCATCGCTGGCGGCCCGGAGCGCGACCATGCCGTCGCCGTCTCCTGCCGCGCCAAGGCGGCGATCGTCGCCCGCGACGAGCGCGAGGAGGGCGACCGCGCCCTGCTCAATCTCGGCCACACCTTCGCCCATGCGCTGGAGCGGCTGACAAACTACGACTCCAGCCGGCTCGTCCATGGCGAGGCTGTCGCCATCGGCCTGGCGCTCGCCTTCCGCTTCTCGCAGCGCCTCGGGCTCTGCTCCGGCCAGGACGCCGTGCGGGTCGCGCGCCATCTCGACCATGTCGGCCTGCCCAGCCGTCTGCAGCAGGTGCCGGGCGGGGCGGGCAGCGCCGATCAGATCGTCGAGGCCATGGCGCAGGACAAGAAGGTCAAGCGCGGAGTCCTGACCTTCATCCTCGCCCGCGGCATCGGCAAGAGCTTCATAGCGCCGGGCGTCGCGACCGATGAGGTCCGCAGCTTCATCGAGGCCGAACTGGCGGCCTGACCGGGGTCAGGCCAGCCCGGCCTTGGCGAGGAAATCTGTTGCGCGATAGCCGGGCGCCGCGCCCTTCACGAGCATCGTCGCGCCGCGCGAATTCTCCGTCCTGAGCGGCAGGATCTCGCGATAGGCTGGTGAAGCGTACCAGGCGCGCGCTCGCTCCATATCCGGAAAGGCGATGATCACGAGATCGCCCGGCCATGGCCCCTCGACGATCTCGGGCGTCGCGCCATGAAGCAGGAACTGGCCTTCATAGGGCACAAGCGTCGCGTCGATGCGCTTGATGTAGTCGATGATCTCCGGCCCGAGGCGGACATCCTGCAAATGAGCGATGGCATAGGCGGTCATGATCGTCTCCCTGGCAGCCGTCTAAGGGCCGGCCGTTGCAAGAGACCATGACGCGCTGCGCGGCGCGGGTCGATTACCTGCGGGGTTATCGCACGCCGGTCAGGGGCTGAACACCAGCACGAGGAAGACGAAGAACACGGCGAGATGCACCGCCCCTTCCAGCATGGTGGTGCGGGTGCCGGTGAAGGTCAGTGTCGAGAGCAGCAGCGTCATGGCGGCGATCACCATGTTCGTCGCCGACAGGCCGAGCACGACCGGCTGGCCGGTGAAGACACCGATCAGCAGCACCGCGGGCACGGTCATGCCGAGCGTCGAGGCCGCCGCGCCCAGGCACAGATTGACCGCGCGCTGGAGCTGATTGGCTGTGATCGCCCGCAGTGCCGCGATGCATTCCGGCGTGAACACCACCATCGCGATCAGGATGCCGCCGAGCGCTGCCGGGGCGCCGAGCTGGGCGATGCCGAAATCGAGCACCTTCGCCAGGCTTTTCGACAGGATGACGATCGGCAGGATGTTGGCGAGCAGCAGGCCGACGCGCGGCAGCAATTCACCTACGGAAGACGGCGAAGCCGCCCCTTCTTCCGCTGCGGCCGATGCCGACGCCGGCTTGCCGTCCTCCTCGGGTTCCCGGAAGAACATGCTGTGCCGGCCCGTCTGGAGCGCAAGGAAGGCTCCGTAGAGGGCAACCGTGAAGATCGAAAAGGCGATCGCCTGGAACGAGGTCAGCGTCCCGTCCGGCGTCGAGGTCGTGAAATTCGGCAGGAAGAGCGGGATCACGGTCAACGGGATGATCACGGCCAGATAGGACGTGGCGCCCTTGAGATTGTAGCGCTGCTGGAAATGCCTGAGTCCACCGATGAGCAGCCCGACGCCGACCACGCCGTTGAGCACGATCATCAGCACCGCGAACATCGTGTCGCGGCCGAGCGTCGGCGCGCCTTGCGCGCCCAGCATGACGGCGCCGACCAGCGCCACCTCGATGATGACGATCGATAGGGTCAGAAGCAGCGTGCCATAGGGCTCGCCGAGCCTTTCGGCCAGTTCCTCGGCCTCATGCACCACGCCGAAGGACGACCAGACGATGATTCCGAGCAGCCAGAGAAAGAGAAGCAGCGACGGCAGCGGCCCGCCAAGCTGACCGAGCAAAGTGTCGCCGAACAGCAGGAAGGCGGCAACCGAAGCCCAGGCACAGGCAAGGCGAAGGATCATCATCGTCGTCGTCACACGGAAGTTCTGTTGCGGGAAGGGCGCGACCTAATAAGCGGGAAAGGCGACATCGGCGCAACGGCTGATGTCGCATGCGCTCCTTCGCGAAGGGCCTTCCAAGAGCCGGCGGCGTATCAGCCGGCGGTGATTTTTTGCGCCAGCGGACTGACGTCGCTTTCGGTGAGCGGCGCGGGATTGTCGCTGACGAGATACTGCGCCCGCGCCAGCGCCGCGAAGCGCCCGCCCTTGGCGACGAGCTCGTCGAAGGTGCCCATCTCCTCGACCTGCCCCTGCTCGAAGACAAGGATACGGTCGGCATTGCGGATCGTGGCGAGCCGATGAGCGATGACGAAGGTGGTGCGCCCCTTCATCACCTCTTCCAGCGCCTTCTGCAGTTTCACCTCGGTCGCGGCGTCGAGCGCCGAGGTGGCTTCGTCGAGGATCAGGATCGGCGGGTTCTTGAGGAGCGCGCGGGCGATCGAGATTCGCTGCCGCTCGCCGCCGGAGAGCGTGCGCCCGCGCTCGCCGACGAGAGTGTCGAGGCCGTCGGGCTGGCGCGCCATCACCTCGCTCGCCTGGGCCCGGTCGAGCGCCTGCATCAGCTCGGCATCGGTGGCCTCCGGCCTGCCGACCAGCAGGTTCTCGCGGATCGATCGCGCGAACAGCATCGGCTCCTGGAAGACGACGCCGATATTGCGTCGCAGCGAGAGCAGCGAGATGTCGCGTATGTCCAGGCCGTCGACCGTGATCCGCCCCGACTGCGGATCGAAGGCACGGTGCAGCAGCCCGAGCGTGGTCGATTTGCCCGAGCCGGTCGAGCCAACGACCGCGATCGTCTCGCCCGGCCGCACCGAGAAGGAGACGTCGCGCACCGCGGTGCGCTTGCCGTCATAGGAAAAGGAGACGTCCTCGAAGGCCACGGCGCCGCTGAGCCGGCCGGGGTCCGGAGCGTTCGGCGGGTCGCGCACGGTCGGCAAAGTGTCGAGCACCTCGAAGAAATCGCGCATCTTCGGCGCCTGCATGAAGATGAAGTTCACGAAGGCGACGATCTGTTCGAGGCGCCCGACCAGCATCGTCGCGAACCCCATGAAGGTGACGATCTCACCGACGGTGGTCTGGCCGTGCATCAGGAGCCAGGTGCCGACGATGAAGATCGCCAGCACCGTCAGCGTGGCCGAGGCCCGCGTCGCGACGTTCGCCACCGCCCACCAGGACAGCACCGGCAGCTGCGCATTGAGGAGGTTCGTGATGGTCGAGCGCAGGCCGCGCACCTCGGCCTCGATGCGTGTGAAACTCTGGATCACCGGCACATTGCCGAGCGCATCCGAGGCCCGTTCGGCCAGGCTGGAATGATACGCTTCGACATTGCGCTGGAGTCGGTCGGTCCGGCGCAGCACGAAGGCCGTCAACGCCCCGAACAGGATGACGAGCGCGATCAGCAGCAGGCCGAGCTGCCAGTTCTTCCAGACGGTGAAGGGCAGCAGCACGAACAGCGCGACGATCGAGGCGCAATGCTCGCGGAAGAAGGAGAGCCAGAGCGCCCACATCGCGCTCGCGCCGTCGAGCATCACCTTGAGCACGCGGCCGGAATGGGTCTGCGTGTGATAGGCGAGCGGCAAAGTCAGCGCATGTTCGAAATACTGGGCCATCACGGCGAGCCGGCGGCGATGGGCCAGCCTGTCGGCATGGAGCGCGACGAAGACGCCGAGCCCGATATTGGTCAGGCCGAAGCCGACCCAGGCGAGGATCAGATAGTCGATGCTGTCCCAGCTCAGCTTGCCGCCGGACGCCTGGATCGTGGTCAGCCGGTCGATCAGCGTGCCGAAGAGCATCGGCTCCGCGAAGGCGACCGCGGCCAGCAGCACATTGGCCAATGCCAGGACGAGGCCCAGCCGCCTTTCGGGGCCGAGCTCGCCGAGGACACGGGCATAGAGCGAAAGAAGCGACATCGCTCCGAGCTTTAGCCGAATGGGCGCGGCGGGCAAGCGGTCAACCTTAACGCTTCCTTCAAGAGCTGATCATTATCGTTAATCCAGGTCTCGGATGCCGAACAAGATCGCCATCTCCGGCCACAGCGTGACGCCGCGTCCGGGCACCGCGCCGGAAGGCGATCTCTGGGGTCTCTCGATCACCCGCGCCAATGCGGTCCGCGAAACCCTCGCCAATGCCGGAGTGCCGAACAGCGCTTCTTCTAACCGCCGCGTCGGCATCGTGCTCCGCGCCGAGGCGCCGGCCCTGCCGGATGGCCTCAAGCCCTGAGCGTGGAAGGCGAGGCCATCAACCTCGGGCTTGACCCGAGAATCTCATGACGAAACGGCACTGGTTCCCGAGTTGCTGGGGTCACGCCCGAGAATCTCGGAACACCTCGACCAACGCCTCCGCCGTCACTTCCCCCATCGCCATCGCCAGCTTGTAGGCACGGGTCTTCTTGCCGGGCTCCATCACCAGGATCACCGTTTCGGTGCCCGGACAGGCGGGATCGGCACAGAGAATCTCGTTGACGGCAATCGCCGTGGTCTCGGATAGGCCGAGCAGTTCCGTGACCTGCGCCTTCAATCGCTCGGCCGCAGCCTTCGCTTGGGCTTTCGCGTCGCCGCCCTTGCGGGCCTCGCTCTTGCCGAAAAGCCCGAAGCGCATGCGGTTCTCAGCTCGGCAGAACGAGCACGCCGGCGGCACCGTCCTCGGCGCCGAAGGCGAGCCGCTTGCCGGCCTTGTCCCAGGCGAAAGCGCTGATGCCGCTGTCGCGCTCCGCCGGCCGCGCCAGCAATTCGGAACCGTCGGTCAGTCGGACCAGCAGGATGCAACCATCGTCATAGCCGATCGCCAGCACCAGAGCGCCGGGATGGAAAGCGACGCGGGTGACGCGGGCGCGGCGCACGCCGCATTCGCGCGGCGCCTTGCCCTGCGGCCCATCGCCCTGGAACGGCCAGACGATCGCGCCGTCCGCCCCGCTGGAGGCGAGCCAGAGCCCGTCATGCGACCATGACAGCGAGCGGGGCTTGGCCGGATAGCCGGTCATCCTCATATGGCCGGGCTTGTCGCCGAGCTTCCAGCCATGCAGCGCATTCTCCTGCATGGAGCTGACGACGAAACGCCCATCCGGCGACCATGCGAGGTCGAGATGCGAGCCCTTCCATTCAAGGAACTCGGGTTTCGCCTCGGTGTTGGGATACCAGAGCGAGACGCCGTTCATCTGGGCGATGGCCAGGCGGTAGCCCTTCGGCGCAAAGACCAAGCCCTGCGGCGTGCTCGCCGCTTCCAGCGTGCGGATGCGGCCCTTCTCGTCGCGGGCATGCACGGTCTTGCCGGTGTTCCAGGCGAGATTGCCCGAGGCCGTAAGCGTGATCGCGTCGATCCAGCGGCGCTTGGGGTCTTTCGCCAGCTCCTCCGGCTCGCCCTCGATCCGGGTCGCGACGACGCGCCCGTCATCGCCGCCCGAGATCAGCCTTTCGCCATCGCCGGTCGCGCAGAGGATGCCCCCCGCATGAGCCTCGACCATGTCGGTCGCGCCGTCGCGCCAACGCAGCACGCGCCCGTCGGCAAGCGCGAGCGCGAGCCCCTGTTTCAGCCAGCGGGCGGCGACGACATGCGCCTCCGCATCAATCGGAGTGACATGCTCGCGCAGCGAGACGGGTTGGGTCATCGTCGTCATGACGCGGCTTTAACTCAGGCCGCGCAGGCTTCAAACCCCCTGCGCAATTCGTTCTCGTTGAGACCGCGTCCGATGAAGACGAGGCGGCTCTCGCGCTTCTCGCCATCCTTCCAGTCACGCTGCAGATCGCCGTCCAGGATCATGTGCACGCCCTGGAAGACGAAGCGGCGCGGCTCGTTCTTGAAGGCGAGGATGCCCTTTGAGCGCAGGATGTTCGGTCCCTGGATCTGGGTGAGGTCGTTGATCCACGGCATGAACTTCTCGGGATCGACCTCGCCCGGAATGGTCAGCGAGATCGAGCGGACATCCTCGGCATGATGGTGATGGTGGCCGGCCTCGAGGAAGTCCGGCTCGATGTCGAGAATGCGGTCGAGGTCGAAGGCGTTGCGGTCGAGCAAAGCAGCGATATCGACATTGGCGCGCTCGGCCTTGTGCAGCTTGGCGTAGGGGTTGATGGCGCGGATCGCCGCCTCGACCTCCGCGAGCTCCTCCGGCGTCACCAGATCGGTCTTGTTGAGGATGATGACGTCGGCGAAGGCGATCTGGTTCTTCGCTTCCGGCGCGTCCTTCAGCCGGTCCTTCAGCCACTTCGCATCGGTCACGGTGACGACGGCGTCGAGACGGGTGGCGTCGCCGACATCCTGGTCGACGAAGAAGGTCTGGGCGACCGGCGCGGGATCGGCGAGACCGGTGGTCTCGACGATGATCGCGTCGAACTTGCCCTTGCGCTTCATCAGCCCGTCGAGGATGCGGATCAGGTCGCCGCGCACGGTGCAGCAGATGCAACCGTTGTTCATCTCGAAGATTTCCTCGTCGGCACCGACGATGAGGTCGCCATCGATGCCGGCCTCGCCGAACTCGTTGACGATGACGGCGAATTTMTTGCCGTGATCCTCGGTCAGGATGCGGTTGAGGAGCGTGGTCTTGCCGGCACCCAGATAGCCGGTGAGCACCGTGACGGGGATTTTTTCGGACATGGTCTGACCTGAATGGCTGTGGGACGCTGGGGACGGCACCGCCCGGTCAGGCCGGGCCGGCGGCGAGCGCCTTCTCGATCTCGCTTATATTGTGCTTCATCATGTCGATGTAAGTCCCCGCCGGGCCGGAGGCGTCGGAAAGCGCGTCGGAGTAGAGCGTGCCGCCGATCTTCGCGCCGCTCTCCCGGGCGATCTGCTCGATCAGGCGGGGATTGCTGATGTTCTCCAGGAACACCGCCGGCACCTTCTGCGCCTTCACCTGGCGGATGATGCTGGCGACATCCTTGGCCGAGGCCTCGGATTCGGTCGAGACGCCCTGGGGGGCGATGAAGGCGATGCCATAGGCCTTGATGAAGTAGCCGAAGGCGTCGTGGGTGGTGATCGCCCGGCGCCGATCGGCCGGGATGCGCGCGACCGCCGCCTTCACCTCACCCTCGACCACGTCGAGCCTAGCGAGATAGGCCGTGGCATTGGCGTCATAGCTCGCCTTCCCCGCGGGATCGGCGGCGCCGAGCGCATCGCGGATATTGGCGATATAGACGCGGGCATTGGCGATGCTCTGCCAGGCATGCGGATCGTCATGGCCGTGGTCGTGCCCGCCTTTGCCGGATCCTCGGGCCTCGTGCCCTTCCTCGGCCGCCTCGATCGGCTTGATGCCCTTTGTAGCGGTGACGAGCGGGGCCTTCGTGCCGGACGACTTGATCAGCCGCGGCAGCCAGCCTTCGAGATGCAGGCCGTTGATGAAGACGAGTTTCGCCGCCGCGATGGCCTTCGCATCCGCCGGAGTCGGCGAATAGACATGCGCGTCGCCATTCGGCCCGACGAGCCCGGTCACGCTGACCCGCTCACCGCCGACCTGCTTCACGAAATCGGCCAGCACCGAGAAGCTCGCCACCACCGGCAGCTTCGTGCCCTGCGCGTTCTCCTGCGCGAAAGCGGCCGCGGGCAGCGTGGCGAGGGCGAGCCCCGCGAACAGATAGGCGGCAAGGCTGCGACGGCTGGGCATGAAAGTCTCCGCTCGAAATGAAACGATATAACGTTTCTAGCGTTCGAGATGTGGCCGGATCAAGGCGCGGCGCGCAAGACCCCCCTGCGATCCCAGCAGGAGCGAGAGCAGATAGAGCACGCCGGCGGCCAGGATGATCGCCGGCCCGGCCGGCAGGCTCGAACCCGCCGCATAGGACACCACCAGCCCGGCATAGCCCGCGACGATGCCGAATCCGGTCGCCAGCAGCAGCAGCCGGGTGATGTCGGCCGTCCAGAAGCGGGCGGCCGCGGCCGGCAGCATCATCATGCCGACAGCGAGCAGCGTGCCGAGCGCATTGAAGCCGGCGACGAGGTTGAGCACGACGAGGGCGAGGAAGGTCAGGTGCACGAAGCCGCCGGAGCGACTGACCGAGCGCAGGAAGCCGGGATCGACGCATTCGAGCACCAGCGGCCGGTAAAGCGCCGCCAGCGCCGTGAGCGAAACGGTCGCGACACCGGCGAGCAGGATCAGCACGCCGTCGTCGAGCGCGAGCACATTGCCGAACAGCACATGCAGCAGGTCGATCGCCGAGCCGCGCAGGGAGACGATGGTGACGCCGAGCGCCAGCGAGATCAGGTAGAAGGCGGCGAGCGAGGCGTCCTCCTTCAGCACTGTCGCGCGCGCCACGGCGCCAGCGGCGAGCGCCACCGCAAAGCCGGCCGCGAGCCCGCCGATCGTCATCGCCGGTAGCGAGAAGCCGGCGACGAGGTAGCCCAGCGCCGCTCCGGGCAGGATCGCATGGGCCATGGCATCGCCGGTCAGGCTCATGCGCCGGAGCATCAGGAAGACGCCGATCGGCGCGCCGGAGACCGACAGCGCCGTCACGCCGACGAGCGCGCGGCGCATGAAGTCGAACTCGGCGAAGGGGCCGATGAGGAGATCGTAGAGCACGGGCGCGCCTGTTCCATCTGTTTCCTCAGCCCTCGACCGGAGGAGCCGCGAAGCGGCGTCTCGAAGGATGTTTCAGCGTGCACCGGAGCATCGTTCGAGACGCAGCCCGAAGGCTGTTCCTCAGGATGAGGGCTTGATCATTTACGCCGCGTCGCGCTGGCAGGGCGCGGCGTGGCTGTCGAAGGCCTCGACCATGCGCCGCGCCTTCAGCAGGTTCTCTGGCGTCAGCACCGCGCCGGTCTCGCCCCAGGCGACGACCTCGCGCGCCAGCAGCAGCGTCCGCGGAAAGGCTTGCCGCACCGTTTCGATATCGTGCAGCACGGCGACGACCGTGCGGCTCTCGCCGTGCCAGCGCTGCACCAGTTCGAGCAGATCGGCAGTGGTACGCGCATCGATGGCGGTGAACGGCTCGTCAAGCAGGATGATTTCGGCGTCCTGCAGCAGAAGCCGCGCGAACAGCGCCCGCTGCATCTGCCCGCCGGACAGCGTGCCGATCGGCCGGCGCTCGAAGCCGGTCAGGCCCACAGCCGCGATGGCATGCTCGACCCTGTGCGCAGCACCTGCCCCGATGCGGCCGAAGATGCCCGCCCGGTTCCACAGCCCCATGGCGACGAGGTCGTAGACATGGATCGGGAAGGAGCGGTCGAGATCGGCCGATTGCGGGAGATAGGCGAGCCTCTTGCCTTTGGCGAGCGCGACGCCGCCGGACAGCGGCGCGAGTGCGCCTGCGATGCCCTTGAGCAAGGTGGATTTGCCGGCCCCGTTCGGCCCGACGATGGCGGTCAGGCTCCCGGCCTCGATCTCGCCGGAGAGGTGATGCACCGCCGGATTGCGGTCATAGCCCAGCGTCAGGTCGTTCAGGCGAATGGCGGACATCAACGCTACTCGATCAAAGGATCACGGCCAGCGTCGCCAGCCACAGCAAGGCGACGACGAACCCGGCAAGCCCCAGCCGCGCCGGCGCGGACATCCGCAGCAGCGAAAAACCGGGCCCGATCGCCACGGCATGGGAGTGATCATGGTTCTGCGACGGCATGCGCACTGGTATAATGTTACATTACGCGCAAAGCAATGGCAGCCGGCATGGCCTCCACGAAATCACGGCAAAGGCGCTTGCACTGGGCAAAATTTTGTACTTTATTTGTTCTCATCGGGCCGGGGGGCTTATCATGACGTTGCCAGTGCTTTTGGTCGCGGGCGCGACCTTGCGTGATCTCTTGCGCTTTCCGCTGCGCCATCCCTCGATGGTTCTGATTGCAACCATATGTGCGATCCCGATCAACTATCGGCTCGTGCTGGTGGATTTGGCCGGGCAGGACGCGCCATCGCTCCAGAATTTCGGGGCGTCGTGGCTGCTGAGCGTTCTGTCGGCGATCCTATGGCTGCCCCTTTGCCTCCTCGCAATACGGGAGGTCGTCTCCGGGAGGGCTGTGGATTTCCGGATCGGCGCGCCTTCAGTCGCGAGCCTGCGATATGGCGCTTATAATATCGTGGCGCTCTCGATCATGTTGGTGATTTCAAGCAGCGTCCCGGCATCTCCCGTCATCATGGTTGCGAAGTTGGTTTTCGCGATAGTGTTGAGTTGGCTGCTACTGAGGACGACGCTGGCGTTCAGCGCCCTCGCGCTCGGAAGGCAGGATCTCGGCCTCGCTCAATCCATCGCGAGAACGGACGGCCTGACATGGCGGCTCCTGGCGGTCGTCGTCTTGCCGGGGGCCGCGACAATGGCGGGCATAGTCGGGATCATGATCGCCATGACAGGCGGCATGGATGTCGCCGATGGCGACGCCTACATTTATCCGCTCACCTTCGCGGGCGTGGCGAGCCAGGGGGTCGTTGTCGGCATCGCGATCGCCGGGGCGCATGTCTATCGCCTGCTGGATGGTACCGTTCCTCAGAACGGGAGATACTGGTAGAGCCAAGTCTCGGTCAGCACCGTCTCGCCGGCCTTGAGATAGCAGCGCAACTCGACCGGCTCGCTCCCCCCCACGGCAAGATCGAACTGGGCGCGCCAGTGGCCGGGGACATCGTCAGGCATCGCCTCGGCGAAGATGTAGGAGAAGCTGCCGCGCGAGGCCGAAAGCACCACCTCCGGCTTCACCCCGAAGGGGATCGTCTCCAGCGCCGAGCCGAGGAACTCGACCATGAACTTGCGCACGCCCTTGGGGCGCGCTGTTCCGGGCTGGCCGCCATTTCCCAGCCGTGTCGCGACAACCCGGCCGAGCGTCGTCGGAAAAGGTTCGTCGGCGAGCCAGTGCAGCGTGTAGCGGTAGTTGTACGAACTGCCTGCTCTGGCCGAGGCCTCCGGCACCCACATCGCGACAATGTTGTCGTGGATTTCGTCATCGGTCGGGATCTCGATCAGCTGGACGGAGCCCCTGCCCCACTCGCCTTCCGTCTCGACCCAGAGGCTCGGGCGGCGCTCGTAGAACACGCCGTCGAGATAGTGCTCGGCTTCGCGATCACGCTGCATCAGCCCGAAGCCGCGCGGATTGTTGTCGACGAAGGCCGAGGCGATGGTGCGCGGCGGATTGTTGAGCGGCCGCCAGGCGCGCTCGCCCGGGCCCGTCCACAGCGCAAGCCCGTCGGAATCATGGACCTCCGGGCGCCAGTCGATCGCCGTCGGCTTCAACGTCTCGGAATACCAGAACATCGAGGTCAGCGGTGCGATGCCGAGCCGCTCGACATCCTTGCGCAGATGGATCGAGGTTTCGATCTCCATGGTGACGCCCTTGCCGCGATGCATGCGGAAGCGATAGGCGCCCGCCACGCTCGGCCCCGAGAGCAGCGCATAGACCGTGACATATTCGGCGCCGTCCTTCGGCGTCTCCAGCCAGATATGGGTAAAGTCGGGGAATTCCTCCGACCGGCCGGCGACCGCCGGGTCGATGGCGAGGCCACGCGCCGAGAGGCCGTACTGATAGAGCTCGCCGATGGCACGGAAATAGGACGCGCCGAGGAAGGCGACCCAGTCGTTTTTCTTCCAATCGAGTGTCTCGCCCTTGGGGCCGGGTTGGCCACTGCGGCTCTCCTGGAAGCGGAAGCCGGCGAAACCGGCCCCGGTCGGCAGCCCGCGCGCCGGCGAGTCGGCCGGCATTTCGAAATAGCTCTCGTCGTAGATGATCTCGCGCGCTCGGCCAGCCTCGACGACATGCATCCGCACCGGCTTCTGGAAATAGCGGCCGAGATGGAAGAAGGTCACCGGCCAGGGCGACGGTCCGTTCGCCCACAGCGCCATCTCCGGCTTGAACCTGATCTTGCCGTGCGCGTCGTAATCGATCCGCTGCAGCACGTCCGGCCGCGGGCTCGGCGGCGGCTGATAAGCCTGCGCGGCCATCTGCTTCGCCCGCACCTTCAACACCTCGAAGGTGAAATCCTCGGCCTCTCCAAGTTTGAGCCCTTGCTGAGCCAGCGCCTCTGGCGTGAACCCCAACGCCGCCAGCATCGCCGTGGCACCCGCACCTGCGAGAAGAGTCCGTCTGTCGAGGCGAAGCCCCTGGCTGCTACCCTGCTCGGCACGGTCGTACATGTCGTTCCTGTCAGCTCGTTGCTCGGATGCCCCGGCCGCCGTCCCCAGGAGTGCGGGCGCCAGTGCAACCCCAGAGATAGGCAGCCGATCATGGCGAAACCAGTCCGTGGGCTTGGGCTAAAGACGGAACGCGGCAGATCCGGTTGAGCTTTCCCTTTCGTCGGCACCGTGCTCTAAAAACGCGATCAATCGGCCGGATGAGCCGAAGCGACGTTCAGGGAGATGTCATGAAAGCACTGTTCCGCAACAATCGTCTGGCCGGCTTCGCCGCCGCCGTCCTCATAGCCGCGGCGCCCGCGGCCGCTCGCGCCGAGGAATTCGTCAACATCCTGACCGGCGGCACCTCCGGCGTCTATTATCCAATGGGCGTCGCGCTCTCGAAAATCTACGGCGAGAAAGTCCCCGGCACCCGGCCGACCGTTCAAGCGACGAAGGCCTCGGTCGAGAATCTCGTGCTGTTGCAGCAGGGCAAGGGCGAGATAGCCTTCACCCTCGGCGATTCGCTCGATGCCGCCTGGAAGGGCGAGGAAGAAGCCGGCTTCAAGGCACCGCTGAAGAAGCTGCGCGGCGTTACCGCGATCTATCCGAACTACGTCCAGATCGTCGCCTCGAAGGATAGCGGCATCAAGACGCTGGCCGACCTCAAGGGCAAGCGCCTCTCGGTCGGCGCGCCGAAGTCCGGCACCGAGCTCAATGCCCGCGCCATCCTCGCCGCCGCCGGCATCACCTACAAGGATCTCGGCAAGATCGAGTACCTGCCCTTCGCCGAGTCGGTCGAGCTGATGAAGAACCGCCAGCTCGACGCCACCCTGCAATCGGCCGGGCTCGGCGTCGCTTCGCTGCGCGACCTCGCGACCTCCGTCGAGATCACAGTCGTGGAGGTGCCGGCCGCGACGGTCGACAAGGCGGGTTCTCCCTTCATCAAGGCGACCATCCCGGCCAATACCTATACCGGCCAGAGCGCGCCGGTTCAGACCGCGGCGGTCGTCAACTACCTTGTGACGCATGAGGGCGTGAAGGAAGACCTCGTCTACCAGATGACCAAGGCGATGTACGAGAATCTGGGCGACCTCGCCGCCGCTCATGCGGCCGGCAAGGCGATCAAGCTGGAAACCGCGCTGGAAGGCATGCCGATCCCGCTGCATCCGGGCGCCGCGAGGTACTTCAAGGAAAAGGGCCTGAAGGTCGGCTCCTGAGCCGCCTGAAAAGCCGTAGTCGCGGGCGGGGCCTCGGGGCCTCGCCCTTTTGTCTGGCGGGTGGACCCAGCGCATGAGCGAAGACAAGCATAAGCCCCTGGTCGTGCCGGATACCGGCGGCGTCCCTGTCGAGACGCAGCAGCCGATCGTCGATCCCGAGCACGGCTTGCCACCCGGCTTCGGCCCGGGCTGGCCCGGCCGCCTGCTGTTTTGGATCGCGGTAGCGTTCTCGCTCTTCCAGATCGCAACCGCCTTCAACGTCCCGCTCGATCATCGCTTTGCCGGCGTCGACATCATTGATCTGCTGCGCGCCACCATCGTTCTCTGGCTCGTCGCGATCCTGGCCCAGGCCGCACGCGGCAGGGCTTGGGCGGAGATGCTGCTGGCCTGGATTCCGATGGCGGTCGTCGTCGAACTGCTCGCGCGGTTCGGCGGTTCGGTGCCCAATCAGATCCTGCGCACCCTCCATGTCGGGATGCTCTGCCTGGTGGCTGGCGGCCTGCTTGCCCAGCACAAGAGCCATTCGCGCATGAGCGCAGCGATTGGCTGGGCGCTGGCCATCGCCGGCTTCGGCATCGGCCTCTATCACTGGTTCTTCTACGAGGATCTGGTCGCCCGCGCCGGCGAGGTCACGCAGGCCGATCTCGTTGTAGGCATCGCCGCGATCGCCGTCCTCTTCCTGATCTGCTGGCGTTTCATGGGCCCGGCCCTCCCGATCGTCGCCGGCCTGTTCCTCGCCTATTGCCTGCTCGGCAACTACCTGCCCTCGCCGCTGAACCACCGCGGCTACTCGCTGGAGCAGGTGATCGAGCATATGTCGTTCGGCACCGAGGGCATCTACGCGACGCCGACCGGCGTCTCGGCGACCTTCATCTTCCTGTTCATCCTGTTCGGATCGTTCCTGGAGCGGGCGGGCATGATCCAGCTCTTCACCGACGTCGCGATGGGCCTGTTCGGCAGCGCCCGCGGCGGCCCGGCCAAGGTCGCGGTCTTCTCTTCGGCGCTGATGGGCACGATTTCGGGGTCCGGCGTCGCCAACGTCGTCTCGACCGGCCAGTTCACGATTCCCCTGATGAAGCGCTTCGGCTATCGCGCCGCCTTCGCCGGCGGCGTCGAGGCGACGGCCTCGATGGGCGGCCAGATCATGCCGCCCGTGATGGGCGCCGTCGCCTTCATCATGGCCGAGACCATCGACGTGCCCTATGCCGCCGTGGTCCAGGCCGCCATCGTCCCCGCCATCCTCTACTACGCCGCGGCCTTCCTCGCCGTGCATCTCGAAGCCGGCAAGCGGGGGCTCATCGGCATGCCCCGCTCGGCCTTGCCGAGCGCAGGCAAGGCCCTGACCGAGAAATGGTATCTGATCCTGCCGCTCGCAGTGCTCGTCTACCTGCTCTTCGCAGGCTACACGCCGCTCTTCTCGGGTTCGGTCGGCCTTGCGCTCACCGTCGTCCTCATCCTCGGCGGCTCGTTTGCGCTGGGCATCGGGCCGGTCGCCGTGCGCGTGCTGTTCTGGGTCGGGCTTGGCCTGCTCTGCGGGCTGTTCTTCTGGTACGGCATCCTCGTCATCGTCGCGATGGTCGTCGGTCTCATCCTTGCGAACCTCTTCAGCAAGGGCGGCGCGGAGACGGTCGCAGCCTGCCGCGAGGCGCTGGCCGATGGCGCGCGTCAGGCGATCCCCGTCGGCGTCGCCTGCGCGATCGTCGGCATCGTCATCGGCACGATGACCCTCACCGGTGTGGGCACGATCTTCGGCAATGCGGTGGTCGCTGTCGGACGGGATTCGCTGTTCCTCGCGCTGATCCTGACGATGGTCGTCAGCTTGATCCTCGGCATGGGCATCCCGACGATTCCGAACTACATCATCACCTCCTCGCTCGCCGCGCCGATCCTGCTCAAGCTCGGCGTGCCGCTGATCGTCAGCCACATGTTCGTCTTCTATTTCGGGATCATGGCGGATCTGACGCCGCCGGTCGCGCTAGCCGCCTTCGCGGCGGCACCGATCGCCAAGGAGTCCGGCTTCAAGATCGGCTTCCAGGCTATCAAGATCGCAATGGCCGGCTTCGTGATCCCGTTCATGGCCGTCTACGACCCCGCCCTGATGTTGCAGCCGGTGCAGGGCCTGAGCGGCTTCGCCTATACGGGCGCGGCTACCTACATCATCGGCAAGGCGCTGCTCGCCATCTTCCTATGGGGCGCGGCCACGATCGGCTTCATGAAACGCGATCTGGTGCTGTGGGAGCGGCTGCTGTCCGCCGCGGCCGCCTTATCCCTCGTTCTGGCCCTGCCGGTCACCGACGAGGTCGGCTTTGCGCTCGCGGCATTGATGATCGGCCAGCATCTATGGCGCGCACGCGGCGCACCTGCCATCGCATGAGCCTGTGCCTCGCGGCCGGCGCGCTCGTCGTCGTGCTCGGCCGCGACGAGATCACACTGGGCTGGCGCCATTCGGTGCAGAAGACGCTGTGGGAGGAGGTCTGGCGGGAAACGCCCGCCGGGCTCGAAATCATCGAGGCCCGCATCGAAGGCTCGGGGGCCGGCATGGACCCGCCCGACGGCGCGAAGCTGATCGACGGCTTCTGGCGCTGGCGCCCGGCTCTGCCGCCACAGAAGGAGGTGGTGATGCGCCGTTCGGGCGCGACCGCCGACTGGCGCCTCTGCAGCGCCGGTCGGTGCCGTTCCATGGGAGACTACATGCCGGCCGAGGCCGACCCGGTCACGCTGAAGATTTGTGAGTGAACGGCACCGTTATTCTCGGGCGCAGCAGAGCGAAGACCCGAGAACATCAGGACGGGAAGGCTCTGGTTTCCGAGATGCTCGGGCCAATCCCGAGCATGACGCCGTCTCAGTCGACCTCGGTCAGGTGCTCGATCTTGAGCATCCGCCGCATCAGGTTGAGCAGACCGTAGGCCGCGAAGACCGAGAAGATCGCCATCATGATGTATTCGAAGATGGCGCCGAGATCGAACAGGCCAGCCAGCGCCCAGCCGGCCGCCAGCGCCACGCCGAAGAGCTCGACGGCGATCAGGATCCCGAACGAGGAGACCATGATCAGGTTGCGCCAGTTCATATGCCGTCCGGCCATGCTGTCCTTCCTTCACGCGCAGGCCGCCTCACGCCGCCATGCGCCCTAGGCACCTAGCGGAGCTTGCCGCCCCATGCAACAAATTCGCGCCCGCCACCCCCAGATGGGCATGATTCCGGAGCTTGAAAAGCCCTGATGCTGGATACGCCTGTCTTCGCCTCCGCCGCCGTGGCAGCGCCTCACCGCCTCGCCTCCGAAGCGGGGCGGGCCATTCTCGCCGAGGGCGGCAACGCCATCGAGGCCATGGTCGCCATGGCCGCGACGATCGCGGTAGTCTACCCGCATATGAACGCGATCGGCGGCGACGGCTTCTGGCTGGTTCATGAGCCGGGCGGCCGCCTGCACGGTATCGAGGCCTGCGGCCCGGCCGGCTCTCTCGCCACGATCGAACGCTACCGCGGCAAGGGCTACGACGCCATTCCCTCGCGCGGGCCGGAAGCGGCGCTCACCGTTGCGGGCGCCGTCGGCGGCTGGCAGCTTGCGCTCGATCTCTCGCGCTCGCTCGGCGGGCGCCTTCCGCTCCGCGAATTGCTGGCCGACGCTGTCAGCCATTGCCGCGAGGGCTACGCGGTTTCGGAGTCCGAGCTCGGCAACAAGCCCAACGAGCTGGAAGCCCTGAAGGCCGCGCCTGGCTTCGTTTCCAATTTCTGGGGAGACGGCGCCCCTCCCAAGCCCGGCGCCCGCCGCAGGCCGGAAGCGCTCGGCGCCGCCCTGCAACAGCTCGCCGATGCCGGGCTCGACGATTTCTATCGCGGCGATGTCGGCCGCGAGATCGCCGCCGACCTCGAACGCATCGGCGCGCCCGTCACCCGCGCCGATCTCGAACGCTATCGCGCGCGGAGCGTCGCGCCTCTGACGCTGAAGCTGCCCGGCCTCACCGTTTCGAACCTGCCGCCACCGACGCAGGGGCTGGCCTCGCTGATGATCCTCGGCATCTTCGAGCGGCTCGGCGCCACCAAGCTCGACAGCTTCGAGCATCATCACGGTCTGATCGAGGCGACGAAACGCGCCTTCGCCATCCGCGACCGCTACGTCACCGACCCGGCCGAGCTCGATCATCCGCCCGCCGACTTCCTGACCGATGCCGCGCTCATGCGCGAGACGGCAGCCGTCGACAGGAAGCGGGCGGCGAAGCTGCCGCTGCGCAATGGCGACGGCGACACGATCTGGATGGGCGCCATCGACGGTAAGGGCCTCGCCGTCTCCTATATCCAGTCGATCTACTGGGAATACGGCTCCGGCTGCGTGCTGCCGATGACCGGCATCCACTGGCAGAACCGCGGCGTCTCGTTCTCGCTCGACAGGAATGCCGCCAACCCGCTGAGGCCCGGCCGCAAGCCCTTCCACACGCTGAACCCGGCCTTCGCCCGCTTCGACGACGGGCGCATCCTGCCCTATGGCTCGATGGGCGGCGACGGCCAGCCCCAGTTCCAGGCGCAGATCCTGACCCGCTACCGCGCCGGCCAGAACCTCGCCACGGCGGTCGATGCGCCGCGCTGGCTCTTCGGCAAGACCTGGGGCGCCGGCTCGACCAGTCTCAAATTCGAGAGCCGCTTCGATTCCTCGTTGCTGGAACGGCTCGATGCCGCCGGCCATCCCGTCGAGGAGAGCGGCCTGGCCTATTCCGAGGGCTTCGGCCATGCCGGCATGCTGGTGAAGCACGCCAAGGGCCATGTCGAGGCAGTGCACGACCCGCGTTCGGACGGCGATGCAAGGGGGATCTGACGCATGACCTTTGACGATCCGTTTCGCTGCTTCGTTCCCTATCCCGATGCGCCGGTGAAGCATGCCGTCGCAGGGCCCCTTGCCGGGCTGACGCTCGCGGTGAAGGACCTCTTCGACGTCAAGGGCTATCCGACGGGGGCGGGTTCGCCGCTGGTGCTGGCGCAGTCCGGCATCAAGACGAAGACGGCGCCGATCGTGAAGGACCTGCTTCAGGCCGGCGCGCGCTTCGTCGGCAAGACCCATACCGACGAACTCGCCTTCTCTCTCAACGGCCAGAACGCGCATTTCGGCTCGCCGATCAATCCGGCAGCGCCGGAGCGGATCACCGGCGGCTCCTCCTGCGGCTCCATGGCGGCGGTGGCCGGGCGCCTCGTCGATATCGCCCTGGGCTCAGACACCGGCGGGTCGGTTCGGGCGCCCGCGAGCTATGGCGGCCTCTTCGGCATCCGCCCGACCTATGGCCGGCTTTCGCTGAAGCGGGTTTGGCCGCTGGCGGAGAGCCTCGACACGCCCGGCTGGTTGGCCCGCGACGGCGAGGTCTTCGCCCGTGTCTCCAACACGCTGTTCGATCTGGATCGGACCGAGCTGCCGGAAACCCCGCGCCTCATCATCGCCGACGACATGTTCGCCCAGGCCATCCCCGAGGCCGAGACGATCTTGCGCAATGTCGTGCAGCGCACGATTCCCGAGCTTGGCCAGCCCGAAGGCGTCAAGCTCGTCCGTGATCTCGACGCGCTCTACTGGGCCTTCCGCTGGATCCAGGGCCGCGAAGCCTGGTTGTCGGACGGCGCCATGATCGAGCGCTTCGCCCCGCCGCTGGGGCCGGGCGTGAAGGAGCGCTTCATCTTCTCGAAAGCGGTGACCGACGCCGAATATGCGCGTGGCGAAGCGACCCGCAAAACCTTCCGCGCCAGGCTTACGCGCCTTCTCGCCCGGGACGGCGTGCTGATCCTGCCGACCATGCCCGACATCGCCCCGTTGATCGCGGCGAAAGAGGCGGAGCTGGAGGATTTCCGCAACCGTGCACTGCGGCTGCTCTGCCTCTCCGGCCTGTCGGGCTTCCCGCAGGTCACGATTCCGGTGGCGCAGCGCGAGGGCGCGCCGCTCGGCCTGTCCCTGATCGGCCCGAAAGGTTCCGATCGCTCGCTCGTCGCCTTCGCGGTACGCTACGAACGCGCCGCACGCATCCGGATCGCCTGAGAGGATTTCGCCATGGGCGGACATCACCACCACGATCACGACCACCACGACAACCACTTCACCGCCATCGAAGCGCGGGTGAAGGCGCTGGAAACGCTGATGGTCGAGAAGGGCTATGTCGACCCGGCCGCGCTCGACGCCATCATCGACACCTACGAAACCAAGATCGGCCCTCGCGACGGCGCCCGCATCGTCGCCAAGGCCTGGACCGACCCGGCCTTCGCCGAGCGCCTGAAGGCGGACGGCACGGCGGCAGCGGCCGAACTCGGCTATGGCGGGCGCGGCGGCGAGCATATCGTCGCCTGCTTCAACACGCCCGAGCAGCACAACCTCATCGTCTGCACGCTCTGCTCCTGCTATCCGTGGCCAGTGCTGGGGCTGCCGCCAGTCTGGTACAAATCCCCGCCCTACCGCGCCAAGGCCGTGATCGACCCGCGCGGCACGATCGCCGATTTCGGCGTGACGCTGCCAGAGGGCCAGCGCATCCGCGTCTGGGATTCGACGGCCGAGACCCGCTTCATCGTCATCCCCATGCGCCCCGCCGGAACCGAGGGCTGGAGCGAGGAAAAGCTCGCCGGCATCGTCACGCGCGATTCGATGATCGGCACCGGTCTGCCGAAGGTGGAGGACGCCGCATGAACAGCGCCCATGATCTCGGCGGCCAGATGGCCTTCGGCCCGGTCGTTCCCGAGCCGAACGAGCCGGTCTTCCATGGCGACTGGGAAAAGCGCGTGCTCGCCATCAATGTCGCGGCCGGCGCGATGGGCGCCTGGACAATCGACGAGATCCGCCACGCCCGCGAAAGCCTGCCACCCGCACAATATCTTTCCTCGACCTATTACGAGATCTGGCTCGCCGCGCTCGACAAGGTGCTGGTCAAGCACCGCTTCGTGAGCGCCGACGAGCTCGCCAGCGGCAAGCCGGCACCCGAACGCCGCGAGCCCAAGCGCGTGCTCAAGGGCGAGGAGGTCGCCGGCGTCCTGCGCCGCGGCTTCCCCTATGAGCGCGAGGCCGCAGCGCCGGCGCGCTTCGCCGTGGGCGACAAGGTCCGCACCATCGTGATGCATCCGCAGCACCATACCCGCCTGCCGCGCTATGCCCGCGGCAAGGAAGGCGCGATCGAACGCATCGTCGGCTGCCACGTCTTCCCCGATACCGGCTCGCAGGGCCTGCCCGAGACGGCGCAGTGGCTCTACACAGTAGTGTTCACCGGTCCGGAGCTCTGGGGCCGCGACGCCGACCCGACCTCCACCGTCAGCATCGAGGCCTGGGAGAGCTATCTTGAGCCGGCCTGAGACCGATCTGGCGGCGGCTCTCGCCGCCGCCACCCCGATCCCCCGCGATGCCGAAGGCCCGGTCTTCGCCGAACCCTGGCAGGCCCAAGCCTTTGCCCTCGTCGTGGCCCTCCAGAACAGGGGCGTCTTCACGGCGGATGAATGGGCGCAGGCGCTCGGCGCGGAAATCCGCGAAGCGCTGGCGGCCGGCGGTTGCCGCGACGGCTCGGATTATTACGAGCGCTGGTGCGAGGCGCTGGAGCATTTATTGATCGAGAAGGGCCTGACCTCCCATGACGGCGTCGACGCGCTCGCCGCCGCCTGGGCCCGCGCCGCCGAGGCGACGCCGCACGGAAAGCCGATCCTGCTGGAGAATGACCCGCTGCGTTAGTTCGCCGTCATGCTCGGGCTTGACCCGAGTATCTCGGAAACCAGTGTCCTCTGGTCACAAGATTCTCGGGTCTGCGCTTCGCTCCGCCCGAGAATGACGCTAACCCCTCAGCTCCCCATCCCGCCGAGCCAGAGCCCGGTGAAAAGCGCCGTGCCCAGCACGGCGACGAAGGCGGCGGCGAGAAGTTCGAGCCCAGCAAGCAGCCGGGCCGAACGCAGGCTGCCGCCGCCAGCGAATTTCAGTGCCGCGAATTTGAAGAAGACCGCGCAGGCCGCGAGTGCTCCGGTCGTGATTGCGGTGCCCAGCGCCATGGCGAAACTCGCTGCCGCGCCGGCCCAGAACAGTCCCTGCGAGGCTGCGAAGACGAGGATGATCAGCGCCCCCGCGCAGGGGCGCAAGCCCGCCGCCAGCACGACGCCGGCCATGTCCCGCCAGCCGCTGAGCCGCGACACCTGATCGGCATCCGGCATATGGACATGGTCGCAAGCCGCCGGATCATGTGCCGCGCCTGCCTCAAGTGCGATCAAGGCTCCAGACTTGCGCCAGAGCATCAAGAGCCCGACCAGCGCCACCAGGAGGAAGCTACCTTGCTCGATCACGGTGGTCGCGGCATTCATCTGCGTCGCAGTGACCCGCAGCAGCAGCGTCGCCACCGTCACGATCGCGATGGCGACCAGTGCCTGCAGGATCGCGGCGGCAAAGCTCAGGCCCAGGCCCCGCTTCAGGCTGCGGTTGTCGGCGACGATGTAACCGGAGATCACCGCCTTGCCATGTCCCGGCCCGGCCGCATGGAAGACGCCATATCCGAAGGAAAGCCCAAGCAGCCCCCAGAGCGCGCCCGGCGCAGTCGCGATCGCCTTCAGCGCCGCCGTCAGCTCGCGGTAGAAGCTCGATTGCCAGGCGATCAGCAATGCGCCGAATCCGGTCGTGGACGGCAGCGCTTCACGCGGCAGAGCCGTGCCGAACGGGTTGCGCGGTGGTGGCGGGGGCGGCGGGCTTACGCTCGCGATCAGCATGGCGAGCAGCGTAACCACCCCCGCGACGAGGAGCAGCGCCAGCGCGCATGCCAGAAGCCGCCGCGAGAGCGCCGCACCCGCGGGGCGCGCGGTATCCGCCGGCGTCAGGGACATGCGACCAGCGCCCGTGTCGTGACTTCGAGCCCGCCGACATCCGGTGTCGCGGTGATGTCGGCCTCGGCGAGGCGCTTCTGCGTGGCATCGTCGAGCTTGGGCGGGCGGTTGACCCGCACGACGCAACCTTGCGGCGCGCCCTTGGTGACGACCGCATCCGGCGCATCGACGATGTCGAAGGCGACGAAGTAAGTGGGGTCGCCGATCTCGATACCGAAGGAGCGCGCCTTCGCCGGAGTCTTCAGCGGCAAGGTGAAGACCAGCGTCAGCACCTTGTTGTCGAAGGACATGACCTGCTCGCCCGGCGTGCCGAATTCCTGCTTGCGGCCATTGAGCTTGGCTGCGGTGAAGAACTCGACATCGGGCAGCGATTCGACATTGATCTTGGCGAGGTCTGCGAGCTCGTCCGAGCTCAGCTTGCCGTCGCCATTCTTGTCGAGCCCCTGGGTGATGTAGGCGGAGTAAGCCTCGTCGAAGCTCCAGTGATGCCGGATCGCTTGGACCGAGCCATCGGGCGCGAAGACGATTTCGGCCTTCGCATTGACGAAGACATGCGGATGCGCAGCCGCCTCGCCCGCCACGAGGGCGGCCAGCAGGAACCCGGACAGGGCTGTCAGACGGGCTCGGCACGTCACAGGCGAAAACCTCCACAGTCCCGGCACGCTGGGTGGATCATGGTTAAGCGATCGTCAACAGCCGTGACGGGCGTGCGACAACCGCAACAGCCATCCCCGCCAAACAGGGCCAAATCGCGGCGCTTCCCCAGGGACGTGCAGCGGCTGCTCCCACAAGCCCATTGGACCCCGCCGCGAAAACTGGAATGATACCAGATCAATTGACCGCCTCCGGTCGATATGTCAGCATCACTGACATATTTGCCGCAAAGACGGCGAAGCATGAGGCCGGGACTACCGGCCCGTCGGCGGGAACGACGATCCGGGAGGCCGAGCATGGCCGAGATACCGCGTAAATCCGGCACCGAGGCGGCAGCGCTGCGCCAGATCGGACTGCGCAGCGTCGCGCTCGACGACAAATACGATCTCGACAAGCGTGAGGTCTTCCTCACCGGCACGCAGGCGGTCGCCCGCATGCTGCTGATGCAGCGCGAGCGCGACCGGCAGGCCGGGCTCGACACGGCCGGCTTCGTCTCCGGCTATCGCGGCTCCCCGCTCGGCGGGCTCGACCAGCAATTGATGCGCGCGGCGAAACCCCTCAACGCGGCAAATATCGTCTTCCAGCCCGGCCTGAACGAAGACCTCGCCGCCACCGCGATCTGGGGCACGCAACAGGCCGGCCTGAGCGGCGAAGGCAAGCATGATGGCGTCTTCGCGCTCTGGTACGGTAAGGGGCCGGGCGTCGACCGCTCTGGCGACGTCTTCCGCCACGGCAACATGGCCGGCACCGACCCCAAGGGCGGCGTCATCTGCCTCATGGGCGACGACCACACGGCAGAGTCCTCTACCAACGCCCACCAGACCGAATTCGTCCTGGTCGACCGGATGATGCCGATCCTCAACCCGGCCGGGGTGCAGGAGATCATCGATTACGGCCTGCACGGCATCGCGCTCTCGCGCTTCGCCTCGGTCTGGGTCGGCATCAAATGCGTGAAGGACAACATCGAATCGACCGCCTCGATCGACGGCGCCCTCGATCGCGTCGAGATTGTCACGCCAACTGACTATGTTCCGCCGCCCGGCGGCCTCGCCATCCGCCGTGAGCTCGATTTCGTCGAGCAGGAGCGCCGGATGCATCTCTACAAGCGCGATGCGATGCTGGCCTATCTGCGCGCCAACAAGCTGAACCGCATCGTCACCCATGGCGGGAAGAAACCACGCATCGGCATCGCCACCGTCGGCAAGTCCTATCTCGACGTGCAGCAGGCGCTGGCCGATCTCGGCATCGACGAGGTCCGCGCCAATGATCTCGGCATCCGCCTGTTCAAGCTCGCCTGCCCCTGGCCGATCGACCCGGCCGAGCTGAAATCCTTCGCCAAGGGCCTCGACCTGATCATGGTGGTCGAGGAGAAGCGCTCGCTGATCGAGGTGCAGGTCCGCGAGGAGCTTTACGGCGCCAAGCACCAGCCGATGGTGATCGGCAAGAAGGACGAAAACGGCGAATGGCTCTTCCCGGTCCATGGCGCGCTCGACCCCAACGATATCGCGATCGCACTGGGCGGGCGTCTGCTCCAATATCGCGACGATCCCGCCCTGCGCGTGCGGCTGGAAGAGATCGCCAAGGCGCAAGGCCGCCTCTCCGAGGCGCAGGAGATCGCGAAGCGCACGCCCTATTTCTGTTCGGGCTGCCCGCATAATTCCTCGACCGTGGTGCCCGAGGGCTCGCGCGCCTATGCCGGGATCGGCTGCCACTACATGGTGCAGTGGATGGACCGCGACACGGCGGGCTTCACCCAGATGGGCGGCGAAGGCGCGAACTGGGTTGGCGAAGCGCCGTTCTCGAAGCGTGGCCATGTCTTCCAGAATCTCGGAGACGGCACCTACACTCATTCCGGTTCGCTCGCGATCCGCTGGGCGGTCGCGAGCGGCGTCACCCTCACCTACAAGCTGCTCTATAACGACGCCGTCGCCATGACCGGCGGACAGCAGGCGGAAGGCCATCTCTCGCCCGACCAGATGGCGCGGCAGGTCGCGGCCGAGGGCGTCGCCCGCATCGCCGTCGTCAGCGACGACCCCGGCAAATATCCGCCGGGCACGCAATGGCCGGCCGGCACGACGCTCCACCACCGCGACGAACTCGACGCCGTCCAGCGCGAACTCGCCACGGTCTCCGGCGTCTCGCTGCTGCTCTACGACCAGACTTGCGCCACCGAGAAGCGCCGCCGTCGCAAGCGGGGCGCCTACCCGGATCCGGACAAGCGCGTGATCGTCAACGAGCTGGTCTGCGAGGGCTGCGGCGATTGCGGCGTGCAGTCGAACTGCGTCTCGGTGCAGCCGCTCGAAACCGAATTCGGCCGCAAGCGTCAGATCGACCAGTCCAACTGCAACAAGGACTTTTCCTGCGTGAAGGGCTTTTGCCCGTCCTTCGTCACGGTCCATGGCGCCAAGCCGAAAAAGGCCGATCCGCTCAGGCTCGACGCCTCGGCGCTCGGCGAGTCCGAACTGCCCGAGCCTGTCGTACCGGCGCTCGACCGCAGCTTCGCGGTGATCGTGACCGGCGTCGGCGGCACCGGCGTCGTCACCATCGGCGCGATCCTGGGCATGGCCGCTCATCTCGAAGGCAAGGGCTGCGGCATGATCGACATGGCCGGCCTCGCCCAGAAGGGCGGCGCCGTCTTCAGCCACGTCAAGCTCGCGCCGCATCCGGACGACATCCATGCCATCCGCGTCGCCGCCGGTCAGGCCGACCTCGTCCTCGGCTGCGACCTCACCGTCACCGGCTCGAAGAAGGTGCTCGGCGCGATCCGCCCCGAGCGCGGCACGGTCATCGTCAACACCGCCGAGAGCCTGCCCGGCGATTTCACCCGAAACGCCGATTTCTCTTTGCCGACCGAGCGGCTGAAGCGCGCGATCCTGTCGGCTGCCGGCCGCGACCAGACGCATTTCCTCGACGCCACCGCCGCTGCGGTGGCCTTCCTCGGCAATGCCATCGCCGCCAACATGTTCATGCTCGGCCATGCCTGGCAGCTCGGCGCCGTCCCGCTCTCCCGCGAAGCGCTGCTCCGGGCGATCGAACTCAACGGCGAAGCCGTCGCCATGAACCGGCAGGCCTTCGAACTCGGCCGCCGCGCCGCGCATGATCCGCAGGCGCTGGCCGGGCTCCTCTCGCAGAGCAAGGCGGCGACACCGGCCCGCCAGCTTTCGCAGACGCTCGACGAGATCATCGAGCGCCGCGTCGCCTTCCTTACCGCCTATCAGAATGCGGCTTATGCGGCGCGCTACCGCCATCTCGTCGCCCGCGTGCAGACGCGGGAAGCGGCGGTCACACCCGGCCAGACCGCGCTGAGCGAAGCCGTTGCCCGCAACCTCTTCAAGCTGATGGCCTTTAAGGACGAGTACGAAGTCGCGCGGCTCTACAGCGACGGCGCCTTCCGCAAGCAGGTCGCCGCGACCTTTGAAGCAGGAGGAAATCACGGCAAGCCGCTGCGCTATGAGTTCCATCTCGCGCCACCTTTGCTGGCGAGGCGCGACCCCAACACGGGCCTGCCACGCA
Organism: Allobosea sp. 10N428; assembly: GCF_056394545.1. Taxonomy (NCBI): domain Bacteria; kingdom Pseudomonadati; phylum Pseudomonadota; class Alphaproteobacteria; order Hyphomicrobiales; family Alloboseaceae; genus Allobosea; species Allobosea sp. 10N428. The sequence continues at coordinate 197,151 of NZ_JBFTIC010000006.1, forward strand.
AGATGAGCTTCGGCCCGTGGATGATGGGGGCCTTTTCCGTACTGGCGAAGTTCAGGCGCCTGCGCGGTACGGCCTTCGACCTCTTTGGCTATACGGAAGAACGTCGCACCGAGCGCCGGCTTGTTGCGGATTACGAGGCGCTGTTGAACGAGCTGCTGCCCAAGCTCGCACCCGAGAACCACGCGCTTGGCGTGGCGTTGGCCGCAATCCCGGAGAAAATCCGCGGCTTCGGACACGTGAAGGAACGGCATCTCAAGGCGGCGAAGGCGGAAGAGGCGACGCTGCTGGCACAGTTGCGCGAGGGCGGCTCCGCCCCTGCCTTGCCGCAGGCCGCAGAATAAGCTGGCACGAGTCCCGCTTCGTCATGCTCGGGCTTGACCCGAGCATCTCGTGATAGGAAGGCTCAGGAGCCTCTTCCTGAAGGAGATTCTCGGGTCTACGCTTCGCTTCGCCCGAGAATGACGCCACGCCGCCCGAAGCCTATCTCTCGCCAACCCGGATCACCGCCACCTTGATCAGCCCCGAGGAACTGCGTGCCATCGCCTCATGGTCCCATGACCTGTCGGACGACGAGTTCGACGAGGCGCGGCGCGGCATCTCCTTCAAGAGCTATGGCAAGGGCGCCTCGATCTGCCATGTCGGGGACCGGCTGGAATCCTGGACCGGCGTGGCCGAAGGGCTGGTCAAGATGGCGACCACCTCCAAATCCGGCAAATCCGCCACGCTTGCCGGCCTGCGCGCCGGTGCCTGGTTCGGCGAGGGTACTGTGATCAAGGCCGAACCGCGCCGCTACGAATTGGTGGCGCTGCGTGAGTCCCGGATCGCTTTGATGCGCCGGTCGACCTTTCTCTGGCTGTTCGAGCATTCGGCAGCCTTCAACCGCTTCCTCGTCCACCAGTTCAACGAGCGCCTCGCCCAGTTCATCTCGCTCGCCGAGACGGAGCGCACGCTCGATTCCACGGGGCGACTCGCCCGCAACCTCGCCTGGCTGTTCAACCCGATCCTCTATCCCGATCTCGGCCGCACGCTGGCGGTCTCGCAGGAGGAGCTCGGCATGCTCGCCGGCATCTCGCGCCAGATGGCCAATCAGGGCCTGGCCAAGCTCGCCGATCTCGGCCTGATCGAATTGGGCCATGGCAGCATTACCATCCGCGACCTCGACAAGCTCGCCCGCTACGAAGGTTGAGGGTTCTCGAAAGGGCACCAAATCGCATCTCGCGCGTTGCCTTTCCCGAACAGCCCTGTGCTGAGAAAGGAAGTTTCGAGATGTTTGGCTTCTTCGATCTGTTCATGAAGCGGGTCAACGACCAGGCGGCCGAATACGCCGCCGCTCAATCGGACATCGCCCGGCGAGTCTGGGGCGATTGGGCCGACCCCTTCCAAATCCTCCAGCCGGTCAAAGTGAGTGTCGATCGCCGTGCAAGCCCGGGGACGCCGCGCCGCGTCCAAGCCGGAAGGCGAGGGCCTTTCTGAACGGCAGCCGACCTGCCCGTTCAGGCTTCATTGGGTCCGTTCCAGGTCCAATGAGGCACATCGACTGAAGGAGAGACCATGCGTAGAATTTTGATGGCCGCCGGCCTCGCTCTGGCTGCGATCGCGGCCACGCCGGCCAGCGCCGCACCGCACGCCATTCCACAGGCCGAGGCGTTGAACCGGCTGCCCGCCGAATATACCCGCCACACCCGCGAACACCGCGAATGGGAAATCCAGCGGAACATGGAGCGGCAGCACAGGCGCGACTCTTACCGCCACGGGCGCGGCTATGATCGCGGCCACCACTACGGCCGGCGCTATGGCGGCCCACCGCCGCATGCTCCGGCCCACGGCTACCGCCGGAACCACTATCACCGCTACTGACCGCTTCGCCACGATCTCGATCGGCCCGCAGCTCACCCGAGTTGCGGGCCGTTTTTTTGCGTAAGACTTTCGTCCCAGGCACAGGATCACGTCGCCACGCCGTGCGGCAACAGCCCAAAATCCATAGCGGCAAAAAGGAAATCCGAGCGAAAACCGGCGCAGTGCGCCAATGATCAAACCTCGGCGGGACAATATTCACAAAAAGGCGAATTGTCTGTCAAGCGCCTCCTTGCGAAGATCGTGCCCGGCTGCAACTTTGCATGACAACGAGACCGGGAACCGGCTCACAGGAAGTCGCCACGACGCATGGCGGCTCGTCAGGGAGAACGCAATCGTGGCAAGCGGCACCGCCGGCCAGGCGGATACCTTTCCGAAATTGCTGTTGCGCAACGCGAAAGAGCGCGCCTCGCGCGTCGCCTTCCGCCACAAGGACCTCGGCATCTGGCAGTCCTGGAACTGGGCGGAGGTGGCTGCCCATGTCCGCAACTTCGCCAAGGGGCTGCAGGATCTCGGGCTGAAACGCGGCGAGAAGGTCGCGATCATCGGCTACAACAGGCCGAAGCTGTACTGGTCGATGTGCGCCGCGCAGTGGATTGGCGCGATCCCGGTGCCGGTCTATGCCGACGGCGTCGCCGAGGAGATGGCCTATGTCCTCGACCATGCCGAGGCGGTCTTCGCCGTGGTGCAGGACCAGGAGCAGGTCGACAAGCTGCTCTCGATCGCCGATCGCCTGCCGCATCTCAGGCACATGCTCTATGACGAGCCGCGGGGTTTGCGCGACTACGACCACAGCAAGCTCCACGCCATCGAGACGGTGATCGCGGCCGGCGCCAAGGCGCTGCAGGATCCCCAAGTCGAGGCCGCGCTCGCCCGCGAGATGGAGCAAGGCAAGGGCGCCGACCTCGGCATCATCCTCTACACCTCCGGCACCACCGGGCGGCCCAAGGGCGTGATGCTGAGCCACTACAACGTCATCGTCGCCGCCGAGATCGGCTGCGGCTTCGACGGGCTCAACGAGAGCGACGAGGTCATCGCCTATCTGCCGATCGCCTGGGTCGGCGACCACGTCTTCTCCTATGCGCAGGCGATGCTGGCCGGCTTCTGCGTCAACTGCCCGGAAGGCCCGGAAACCGTCATCGACGACCGCCGCGAGGTCGGCACCACCTACGCCTTCGCCCCGCCGCGCGTCTTCGAGAACATGCTGACCATCACCATGGTGCGCATGGAGGATGCCGGCGCGCTGAAGCGCCGGATGTTCCACTACTTCCTCGACGTCGCGAAGCGCTATGGCGAGAAGATTCTGAACGGGGAGAGCGTGCCATTGAAGGGCCGCCTGCTCTACCGGCTCGGCGACATGCTGGTCTACGGCCCGCTGCGCAACCGCTTCGGCCTGACCAATATCAAGGTCGGCTATACCGCCGGCGAGGCGATCGGCCCCGAGCTCTTCCGGTTCTACCGCTCGATCGGCGTCAACCTGAAGCAGCTCTACGGCCAGACCGAGGCCGGCGTCTACATCACCATGCAACCCAATGGCGAGATCAAAGCCGATACGGTCGGCAAGCCCGCGCCGCTGGTCGAGATCCGCATCGATGACAATGGCGAGGTGCTCTACCGCTCGCCCTCTATCTTCGGCGGCTACTACAAGGACCCCGACAAGACCGCCGAGACGATGACCGCCGACGGTTATGTCCGCTCCGGCGATGCCGGCTTCTTCGACGAGGGCGGACACCTGAAGATCATCGACCGCGCCAAGGACGTCGGCAAGCTCAACAGCGGCGACCTCTTCCCGCCGAAATACATCGAGAACAAGCTGAAGTTCTATCCGAACATCAAGGAGGTCGTGGCCTTCGGGCAGGGCCGCGACTACGCCACCGTCGCGCTCAACATCGACCTCACGGCCGTCGGCAACTGGGCCGAGCGCAACAACGTGGTCTATGCGTCCTATCAGGAGCTCGCCGGCCACGACCTCGTCTACGACATGATCTCCAAGCACGTCGACGAGGTGAACCGCTCACTCGCCAGCGAGCCGATGATGGGCGGCGCCCAGATCAAGCGCTTCCTCATTCTGCACAAGGAGCTCGACGCCGATGACGGCGAATTGACCCGCACCCAGAAGGTCCGGCGCGGCTTCATCGCCGAGCGCTACGCGCCGCTGGTCACCGCGCTCTACGACGGCTCGGACGCCGCCGACATCTCCACGGAAGTGACCTTCGAGGACGGCCGCAAGGGCGTGATCTCGGCCCGCGTCAAGGTGCGCGACGCCAAGATCTATCCGGTGGCCGTGCAGGAGGCGCCGGCAGCGGCGAAGGCGGCATGAACGCGGAGCCGATGAACGTGACGGGCACCCCCATCCGCGACAAGGGCGAAGTCCTGCTCTCGGTCGAGAACATCTCGCTGCGCTTCGGCGGCGTGAAGGCGATCACCGATGTCTCCTTTGACATCCGCAAGGGCGAGATCCGCGCCATCATCGGCCCCAACGGCGCCGGCAAGACCTCGATGCTCAACTGCATCAACGGCTTCTACCAGCCGCAGGAGGGCCAGATCGTCTTCAAGGGCGAGCGCCGCGCCAAGATGCGCCCGCATCGCGCCGCCGCGGGCGGCATCGCCCGCACCTTCCAGAACGTCGCGCTGTTCAAGGGCATGTCGACGCTCGACAACATCATGACCGGCCGCACCCTCAAGATGAAGAAGGGCTTCTTCTGGCAGGCGCTGCGCCACGGCCCGGCGATGCAGGAGGAGATCGCGCATCGCCGTGTCGTCGAGGACATCATCGACTTCCTGCAGATCGAGCACATCCGCAAATTGCCGGTCGGCAAGCTGCCCTACGGCCTGCAGAAGCGCGTCGAGCTCGGCCGTGCGCTCGCCATGGAGCCTGAGTTGCTGCTGCTCGACGAGCCGATGGCCGGCATGAACCTCGAGGAGAAGGAGGACATGTGCCGCTTCATCCTCGACGTGAACAACCAGTTCGGCACGACCATCGCCCTGATCGAGCACGATATGGGCGTGGTCATGGACCTTTCCGACCGGGTCGTCGTCCTCGAATACGGCCGCAAGATCGCCGACGGCACGCCCGACGAGGTCAAGGCGAACCAGAAGGTCATCGACGCCTATCTGGGAGTGGCGCACTGATGGCTGTGATCCTGCAACGTTTCGACGAAAACGCGCGGGGAACCCCTCTCCCGGATGGGAGAGGGGCAGGGGTGAGGGCCTGCCGCCTATCCAGCAAGCGCAGCGGCACCGCTACGGCCTTCAACTTCGAGGGCGGGCCCTCATCCCTGCCCTTCTCCCAGACGGGAGAAGGGTTCCCCGCGCCCTTCAATCAGAGGTTTCGGCCATGAGCGACATCGCCACCCGCGCGGCGCCGAACCTGCTCGCCAGCCCGCTGGTCAAGTTCGGGCTCATCCTCGCCGCCATCGTCGCCGCGCTCGCTATCGGTGTCCGGCTCGATTCCACCAACACGCTCTACGCGATCTTCGTCGACCCGTTCCAGCAGATGGTCCAGGCGCCCGACCTGCTGGTGCAGACGATCTGGGAGGGGCTCGTCTCGGGCGTGCTCTATGCCCTGATCGCACTCGGCTTCGTGCTGATCTTCAAGGCCTCGGGCGTGTTCAACTTCGCCCAGGGCATCATGGTGGTGTTCGCGGCGCTGACGCTGGTCGGCCTCTACGAGAAGGGCGTGCCGGCCTTCCTCGCCGTCATCATCACGCTCGGCGTCATGTTCGCGCTTGCCGTCACCATCGAGCGCGTGGTGCTGCGTCCGCTGGTCAACCAGCCTGACATCATCCTGTTCATGGCGACATTCGGCATCACCTATTTCCTCATCGGCTTTGGCGAAGCACTCTTCGGCGGCAATCCCAAGCAGATGATCGCCGAGCAGCTCTACCTGCCCAAGGGCGCCATTGACCTGCAGATTCTCGGCGGGCTGGTCTCGCTGCAGAAGATCGACATCGCCGCGGCGGTCATCGCCTCGCTGATGATCGCGCTGCTCGCCGCCTTCTTCCAGTACACCCGCATCGGAAGAGCCCTGCGGGCGGTGGCCGACAGCCACAAGGCGGCGCTTTCGGTCGGCATTTCGCTCAACCAGATCTGGGTGATCGTCTGGTTCACCGCCGGCATCGTCGCGCTGATCACCGGCATCATGTGGGGCGCGCGCTCGGACGTCTCCTTTGCGCTCGAGATCGTCGCGCTGAAGGCCCTGCCGGTGCTGATCCTCGGCGGCTTCACCTCGATCCCCGGCGCCATCGTCGGCGGCCTGATCATCGGCATCGGCGAGAAGCTCGGCGAGTTCTACTGGGGCCCGCTGGTCGGCGGCGGCATCGAGAGCTGGCTCGCCTATTTCATCGCGCTGGGCTTCCTGCTGTTCAGGCCGCAGGGCCTGTTCGGCGACAAGATCATCGAACGCATCTGAGGAGCCGGACAACATGTTCTACCGTGAGGCCGGCCAGTACAAATCCAGCTACGCCGCCGACATGGCCGTCTTCCCGCTCCGGGAAGATCGGATCGGCATCGCCGTCATCCTGGCGATCGCTCTCGTCGCGATCCCCTTCCTCGGCAGCGACTTCTTCATCGCCTCGGTGATGATCCCCTTCCTCGTCCTCTCCCTTGCGGCGATCGGGCTCAACATCCTCACCGGCTATACCGGGCTGATCTCGCTCGGCACCGCCGCCTTCATGGGTGTCGGCGCCTATGCCTGCTACAAGCTGACCACCTTCTTCCCGAACGTGAACATCATCGTCCTGATCCTGCTGTCAGGGCTGTTCTCGGCCGGCATCGGCGTGCTCTTCGGCCTGCCCTCGTTGCGCATCAAGGGCTTCTATTTGGCCGTGGCCACGCTCGCCGCGCAGTTCTTCCTGCAATGGGCTTTCGTCCGTGTTCCCTGGCTGTTCAACTACAATGCCTCGGGTGCGATCGAGGTGCCGCAGCGCACCCTCTTCGGCCTGCCGCTCACCGGCGCGGCCGCCACGCCCGAGACGCGCTATTTCGTCTGCCTCGGCCTCGTCGTCGTGCTGACCTGGTTCGCCTCGAACATCGTTCATGGCAAGCTGGGACGCTCCTGGATGGCCGTGCGCGACATGGACATCGCCGCCGAGCTCATGGGCATCAAGCTGCTCAACGCCAAGCTGATGGCCTTCGCGGTCTCCTCATATTTCTGCGGCGTCGCCGGGGCGATGATGATCTTCCTCTGGTACGGCGGCGGCGAAGCGGCGGACGTCTTCTCGATCCGCCTCTCGTTCAACATCCTGTTCATGGTCATCATCGGCGGCCTTGGCTCGCTGATCGGCTCCTTCTTCGGCGCGGCCTTCTTGTCGATCCTGCCGACCGCGCTGAAGTTCGGCCTGCCGGCGCTCGGCGTCCCGATCGGCGGTGCGGCAGCCGAGCACGTCACCTTCATGCTCGTCGGCGCGCTGATCATAATCTTCCTGATCGTCGAGCCGCACGGCCTCGCCCGGCTCTGGCAGATCGGCAAGCAGAAATTGCGGACGTGGCCTTTCCCCTACTGAGGCTCGGGGACGGACCCAAGAAACGACCGGCGACGCTGAAGCGCCGGCGCTTAAAGACCGATCCGGCATCAGTCTGGTCGGGAGGAAACGAACGGAGGAAGTCCATGAAGACCAGCATTCTGATGAAGGGGGCGGCTCTGGGCGCCCTACTCTCCGCTGCCGGGGCAATCGTTCCGGCCGCGGCGCAGGACAGCGTCTACTTCGCCAACAACGCCTATCGCACCGGCCCGTTCTCCGGATCGGGCATCCCGATCGGCGACGGCATGCGCGACTACATCACGATGATCAACGAGCGTGACGGCGGCGTGAACGGCGTCAAGGTCATCTACGAGGAGTGCGAGACCGGCTACGACACCAAGAAGTCGATCGAGTGCTACGAGCAGGCGAAAGCGAAGAACACCATCGTCTATTCGCCCTGGTCGACCGGCGCGACGCTGGCCGCGATCCCGCGCGCCCATGTCGACAAGATCCCGATCCTGTCGATGGCCTATGGCCTGTCCGCCTCGGCCGATGGCACGAACTTCCCCTGGGTCTTCATTCCGCCCTTCACCTATTGGGACGGCGCCTCCGTCATGGTGAAGCACATGGCGGCCGAGCTCGGCGGCCTCGACAAGCTCAAGGGCAAGAAGCTCGGCCTGATCCATCTCGATGCGCCCTTCGGCAAGGAGCCGATTCCGGTGCTCGAGAACCTCGCCAAGAAATACGGCTTCGAGGTCAAGCTCTATCCGGTGGCGGCAGCCGACATGCAGAACCAGGGCTCGCTCTGGCTCTCGATCCGCCGTGACCGGCCGGACTTCCTCTACAACCAGGGCTGGGGCGCGATGAACCCCACCGCGGTCAAGGAAGCGGCCAAGAACAACTTCCCGATGAACAAGATGGTCGGCGTCTGGTGGGCCGGCGGCGACGACGACGCGCGTGCCGGCGGCGAGCAGGCCAAGGGCTACAAGTCGCTGAGCTGGACGCTGAGCGGCACCGAAGCACCCGCGATGCAGGACATCCTCAAACTCGTGGTCGACAAGGGCAAGAGCACGACGCCGAAGGAGAAGGTCGGCGAGGCCCTCTACAACCGCGGCGTCTACAACGCGATGCTCGTGGTCGAGGGCATCCGCAACGCGCAGAAGCTCACCGGCAAGAAGGTGATCGACGCGCAGGACATGCGCCGCGGTCTCGAATCCCTGAACCTCACCGACGCCCGCCTGAAGGAGATCGGTCTCGGCGGCTTCGTCACGCCGACCACCATCTCCTGCACCGACCACTCCGGCCACAGCAAGATGTTCGTCTCGCAGTGGGACGGCACCAAGTGGGTCAAGGGCGGCGACTGGGTCGAGCCGATGAAGGACGAGGTCCGTCCGCTGATCGAGACCAACGCCAAGGACTATGTCGAGAAGGCCGGCAACTGGCCGAAGCGCTCCGAGTCCTGCGAAAAGTCGTCCTGATCTGACGACGGCCGGCGGCGGGCTCCCGCCGCCGGCACCCCTTTTTGCCGATTGCCGGGAGAGGCCGATGTCGACCGCCACCCTCGAGAAACCAGCCGCAGCGACCGCGAGCGACACGATCCTGTCGCTCAACAATATCGAGGTCATCTACGACCATGTCGTGCTGGTGCTGAAGGGCGTCTCGCTCACCGTTCCGCGCGCCGGCATCGTCGCGATCCTCGGCGCGAACGGCGCCGGCAAAACCACGACGCTGAAGGCGATCTCGAACCTGCTGAAAGCCGAGCGCGGCGAGGTCACCAAGGGCTCGATCGTCTTCGACGGCGAGCGCGTCGACAAGCTCTCCCCCAACGAGCTCGTCAAACGGGGCTGTATCCAGGTGATGGAAGGCCGGCACTGCTTTGGCCATCTCTCGATCGAGGAGAACCTGCTGACCGGCGCCTTCACCCGCCGCGACGGCAACGCCGCGATCAAGCGCGACCTCGAGAAGATCTACACGCTGTTCCCACGCCTCAAGCAGCGCCGGACCTCGCAGGCTGGCTACACCTCCGGCGGTGAGCAGCAGATGTGCGCCATCGGCCGGGCGATGATGTCGAACCCGAAGATGATCCTGCTCGACGAGCCCTCGATGGGGCTCGCCCCCCAGATCGTCGAGGAGATTTTCGAGATCGTACGCCGGCTCAACGCCGATGAAGGAGTTTCCTTCCTCGTCGCCGAGCAGAACACCAACATGGCGCTGCGCTACGCCACCTATGGCTACATCATGGAGACCGGCCGCGTCGTCATGGACGGTGAAGCCCGGATGCTGCGCGAGAATGAGGATGTGAAGGAGTTCTACCTGGGCGTCGCCGAGGGCAACAAGAAGTCCTTCCGCGAGGTGAAGAGCTACAAGCGCCGCAAGCGCTGGCTGTCGTGAAAGCTTATCCCGCAAGCCCTCATCCTGAGGAGCCGCGGAGCGGCGTCTCGAAGGATGCTCCAGGAAGCTCCGGAACCATCGGGAGCGTCCTTCAAGACGCCGCTTCGCTTGCTCCTCAGGATGAGGGCTTTTCCCTTATGAACGAGACATCGCCATGACCGAGCATTACGACGCGCTCGAAACCCGCTCGCCCGGGGAGCGCGAGGCCGATCTCTTCGCGCGGCTGCCGAAGCTGATCGCCGCCGCCATCGAAGCCCCCGCCTATGCCGAGCGGCTGCACGGCATCGACCCCGCCTCCGTAACGAGCCGCTCGGCACTGGTGCGCCTGCCGGTTTTGCGCAAGGCCGACTTGCCGGCGCTCCAGAAGCAGGCGCTGCCCTTCGGCGGCTTCGTTCCGGCCCCGACAGGCTCCTTCGGCCGTCTCTTCACCTCGCCCGGCCCCATCTTCGAGCCGGAGGGGACCGACCGCGACGCCTGGAACGCCGCGCGCGGCCTCCACGCCGCCGGCTTCCGGCCGGGCGATATCGTCCTGAATACGCTGAGCTATCACCTGACGCCCGGCGGCTTCATCATGGACTCGGCCGCTCGCGCCATCGGCTGCGCCGTGATCCCGGCGGGACCCGGCAATACCGAGCAGCAGATGGAGGTGATCTCCGCCTATCGGCCGAGCGCCTATCTGGGTACGCCGGACTTCCTCAAGATCCTGATCGAGGCGGCGGATGCGCGCGGCGTCGACATCTCCTCGATCAAGCGCGCCGTCGTCTCCGGTGCAGCCTTCCCGCCCTCGCTGCAGGCATTGGTGAAAGCGCGGGGCATCGACGCCTATCAGCTCTATGCCACCGCCGATGTCGGCGTCATCGCCTATGAGACATCGGCCCGCGAGGGCATGGTGCTGAACGAGAACCTGATCGTCGAGATCGTCCGCCCCGGCACGGGCGATCCCGTCCCCGAGGGCGAGGTCGGCGAGGTCGTCATCACCAATCTCGACCCGCATCACCCGCAGATCAGGCTCGCCGTCGGCGATCTCACAGCCGTCCTGCCGGGGCTCAGTTCCTGCGGGCGCAGCAACACCCGTATCAGGGGCTGGATGGGCCGCGCCGACCAGACCGCCAAGATCAAGGGCATGTTCGTGCGCCCGGAGCAGGTCGCCGAAATCGCCAAGCGTCATGCCGAGATCGCCAAGCTCAGGCTCGTCGTCGGCCGGGCCAACGAAACCGATACCATGACCCTCAAGGCCGAGATCTACGCCGAGCCGGCCGGTTTCGTCGACGCGGTCTCTTCAACCTTGCAGCAGGTGACGAAGCTGAAGGGTGCAGTCGAAATCCTGCCGCTCGGCGCGCTGCCCAATGACGGCAAAGTCATCGCTGACGAACGGCCGGTGGGGTGAACTCCCCCGTCATTCTCGGGCGAAGCAAAGCTTCGACCCGAGAATCTCTTACAGGATAAGGCGCCCCTCCGTCCTGAGATGCTCGGGTCAAGCCCGAGCATGACGCTGAAGTCCCTTACCAATCGATCGGCCTCTCTCCCTGCCCCTCCAGCCACTCATTCGTCCGGCTGAATGGCTTGGAGCCGAAGAAGCCGCGCCGCGCCGACAGCGGCGAAGGGTGAGCGCTGGCAATGACGAGATGCCGGCTCTCATCGATCAACGGCCGCTTCAACTGCGCCGGCGCGCCCCAGAGCAGGAAGACGGCATGGGGCCGCTCCCGCGAGACGGCCGCGATCACCGCATCCGTGATCTTCGCCCAGCCGAGCGAAAGGTGCGAGCCGGCCTTGCTGGCCCCTTCCCGTACCGTCAGCGCCGTGTTGAGCAGCAGCACGCCCTGCTTGGCCCAGCGCGTCAGATCGCCATCCGCAGGCGCGGGCTCGCCCAGATCCTCGGCCCGCTCCTTGTAGATATTGACCAGCGAGCGCGGCAGCGGCGGCGGGCCGACATAGGAGAAGGCGAGCCCGTTGGCATGGCCCGGCGTCGGATAGGGGTCCTGCCCGAGAATGACGGCGCGGACCGCGTCGAGCGGCGTCAGCGCCAGCGCGGCGAAGACCCGCTCGGGCGCCGGCGCGACGACATGCCCGGTCGCCCGTTCGGCATCGACGGCCGCGCAGGCGCGCGTCGCATCGCCGCCACCAGCGAAGACCGGCAGGTCACGCCAGCCCCTCGACGCTCCGCTCGCCAGGAAGGTCGCGAGCGCCTCGGTGCAGCTCACTTCAGGACGGCCCGGCCCTCGACCTTGGCATCGACGGTGCCGAGCCGGCGCACATAGACCATCACCTCATTGGCCATCAGCTTGCCGTCGGTGAGACCGAGCAGCGTCCGGCCGCGACCGAGCGCCGTGTAGCCGTCGCCGCCCTCCAGCATGAAGTTGTTCGAAGCGACCGTATATTTGGCCGCGGGATCGATCGGCTTGCCGTCGACCGTGACCGTGGTGACGCGCGAGCCCTGCGGCTGCTTCAGGTCGGCCTCGAATGTGAGGCCGGACACCACGGGGAAGCGTCCGGCACCCTGCGGGGCGTCGCGCAAGCCGTTCTCGATCGCATCCTTTACGTCCCTGCCGGTGATCTCGACCATCACCGTGGCATTGCCGAAGGGCAGTTCGCTCAGCACGTCGCGGCGGGTCAGCTTCTGCCCGGCGGCATATTGCTTATTGGCCCGGATGCCGCCGGCGTTGGTGATGGCGAGCTGGGCGCCGGTCGCGGCGCGGATCGCGTCGGCGATCAGGTTGCCGATCGCGGTCTCCTGCGTGCGGATGACGCCGGTGCGGGAATCCAGCGGGACGGCCAGCGTGGCGATGTCGACGTCGAGCTCCTTCGACAGCTCGCCCTCATAGCCCTTCACGATGGCGGCGACGTCAGGATCAGGCGTCGCCGAGCGGGAATCGTTGACGCGGAAGGTCGGCGTCCACGACACCTGCCGCGCCGCGCCTTCGCCCTTGACGCTGACGGCGATGTCAATGGCAGTGACGTAATTGCCCTCCTCATTCGACTCGACCATCACCACCTTGCCGTCATAGGCGATCGCGAGGTCGTGGTCGTGGCCGGTCAGCACGATGTCGACGACGCGCGAGCGAACGATCTCGTAATCCATCGCCCGGTCGGCATGGACGACGGCGACGAGGATATCGGCGCCTTGCCCCTTCAGCGCTTTGGCCTCGCGGCGCAGCGCCTCCATCGTCGAGGAAAATTTCAGGTCGCCGGGGTTGGAGAGCTGCGGCGTCGGATCGAAGGTCGTGCCGATCACGCCGACCTTGATGCCGCCGAGCTCGAAGATCTGCGAATCCTTGTGGTGCGGCAGCACATTGCCGCCGGCATCGCGCAGATTGGCGGCGAAGGTCGGATAGGTCTGGGCCGCCGTCAGCTTGAGATAGTTCTCCTTGCCGAAGTCGAATTCATGGTTGCCGGGCACGAAGACGTCGATGCCCATCTTGTTCTGCATCGCGACGATATGCGCGCCCTGGTCGAAGCCCGACATCAGCGAGGGCGAGTAGCAATCGCCGGCATGGCAGAAAAGCACCGGCACGCCCTTGGCCCGCTCGGCCTTGGCGATGCCGGAGGCGCGCGCGAAGCCGCCGCGCCCCTTGTCGTCGCTCATCTTGTAGATGTCGTTGACGAGCAGCAGCGTGAAGCTCGGCGCCGGTTGCTGCGCCATCGCCACGGGCGCGGTCGCGGCGAGCGTCGCTGGCGCCGCCAGGACGCCGAGAGCCTTGCGGCGGGTGAGCTTTGTCATGGCGGGCGCCCCTCAGGTCTTAAGAACGGCTCCAGACTAGCAAGAGTTCAGCCGCAGTGACCAGAGGGCAGACCGGCCCGAACAGCGGTTGTCGGTAGTGTCGCACCTTGCTCTTCGACAGGCATCCAGGCTGGACGAAAGCGCGAACTCGTCTAAATCACGAGGCTAAGGAGAGCATGCGCTCATGACTGCTGACATTGCCGCGGCGCCCGGCCGCGAGGCCGCTTCCCTGCCGCCCGACCATCCCAAGGTGCGCTACGGCCGCATCGGCGTGCTGCTGATGAATCTCGGCACGCCCGAAGGCACCGGCTACTGGCCGATGCGCGCCTATCTCAAGGAGTTTCTGTCGGACCGGCGTGTCATCGAGGAGCCGCGCTGGAAATGGTGGCCGATCCTCAACCTGATCATCCTGTCGACGCGCCCGGGCCGCAAGGGCAAGGATTACGCCTCGATCTGGAACAACGAGCGCAACGAAGGCCCGCTCAAGACCATCACCCGCTCGCAGACCGAGCAGCTCGCTGAGCGCCTGAAGCCGCTGGCCGGCGACCGCGTCGTCTTCGACTGGGCGATGCGCTACGGCTTTCCCGACGTGAAGAGCCGGCTGAAGGCTCTGCTCGACCAGGGCTGCGACCGCATCCTGCTGGTGCCGCTCTATCCGCAATACGCCGCGCCGACCTCGGCCACGGCCTGCGACCAGGCTTTTCGCGCGCTGATGCAGATGCGCTGGCAGCCCTCGGTGCGCGTCTCGCCGCCCTACCATGACGACCCCGTCTATATCGGCGCGCTCGCCCGCTCGATGCGCGCCTCGCTCGCCAAGCTCGATTTCGAGCCGGAGGTCATCCTCTGCTCCTTCCACGGCATGCCGAAGGAATACCTGCTGAAGGGCGACCCCTACTACTGCCAGTGCGTCAAGACCTGGCGTCTGCTGCGCGCCGAGCTAGGTCTCTCCGAGGAACAATTCCCGCTGACCTTCCAGTCGCGCTTCGGCCCGGACGAATGGCTGCAGCCCTATACCGACGAGACGGTGAAGGCGCTGGCCCAGGCCGGGAAGAAATCGATGGCGATCGTCGCGCCCGGTTTCTCGGCCGACTGCCTGGAGACGCTCGAAGAACTCGACGGCGAGAACCGCGAGATCTTCCTGCACAATGGTGGCGAGAAATTCGCCTATCTCCCCTGCCTCAACGACTCCCGCGAGGGTGTCGACGTCATCGCCGAGGTCGTCCAGCGCGAACTGATGGGTTGGCTCTGAGCTAGCCCTCGCCGACCACGAAGCGCGCCACGCTCTCGGCCACCGGCCGCGCCTTCAGGATGCGGCGATGGCCGAGGCCTTCCGTCGCTTCCAGCCTGACGAACGGGCCGGCCCGCTCCAATGCCTCAGCATGAAGGAAGCCGAGTTCGCGATCCTGCCGGTCGTGGATCACCAGGGTCGGCAGCCCGATCGCCTCCAGTTGCAGCGCCCCCTCGAAAACCTCGACCGGATTGCCGGCGACGACATGGATGCGCCGCTCCAGCGCCGCCTGCCCGCGCTTGCCGAGACCGATCGCGGCGCCGAATTGCCGGGTGATCTCGGTGATCGAGGACGGCGCGGCGATCAGCACGAGCCGCCCGGTGCTGACCGCGGGCTGCCCCCTCACGGAGCCTGCCAATGCCGCAAGCGCGATCGCCCCGCCGAAGGAATGCGTCACGATTGCATGCAGCGGCCCGAACACCCGTGCCACGGCCGCAAGGCTCGCGACACCGAGCGGGATGTTGAGCTCGCGCCCGGTCGAGGCGCCATGGCCGGGCAGGTCGAAGGCGACGACCCGGAAGCCCGCCGCCAGCAGCGGTTCGACGAAAGCGGTCATCGAGGCCGCCTCTCCCGTCCAGCCATGGACCAGCAGCACCGTGCCCGCCGGCACGACCGCCTCGGGCTCGAAGACATAGGCCTGAACGCTCCCGCAGGGGAACGGAATCGCGCGTCGGCTCGCTTGCCCGAGCCTCGTCGCGGTGGCTTGTTCGCCCGATTTTCTGTTTCGCTTCGACGGCTTCGCCGGGGTACAGAACAAGCGGAAAGCCAGCCGGCCGGTCGCGGAAGGAGCCACGAAGCTCGCGGCCCGGACCAGCGGGCGCATGTAACGGAGGGCGGAAGCGGTCATGGCACGGACCCTGTCTTGTTCAGCGCTGAACGAATATGTTCAGCCATGAACAAAAAGCAAGCGCTTTCTGATTTGCCGGAGTCGCAGATCCTGCCCTGGGATCTCCCGCGCTTCCGCAACTGGGTCTCCGTCGCCCGTGCTCACAGCTTGTGGGAGAAGGTTTTCACCGAGGCGCTTGCGCCGCTCGACATCCAGCTCGCGCATTACGACGTGCTCGCCAACATCTTCCACGCGCCCGGCCTCTCGCAGCAGGCGCTGGCCGAGAAGCTTCTCGTCGGGCGCAGCGCGATGAGCATGCTGCTGCCGGTACTGGAGCGGCGCGGGTTGATCGAGCGGCGCAATGACGACGCCGACAAGCGCCTGCGCCGACTTTGGCTGACACCCGAAGGCGAAGCGCTGACCCGCAAGGCGATGGCGATCCACGTCGCCGAGATCGAGGCGATGATGACCGTACTCAGCGACGAGGAGTGCGATGCCGCCGGCGAGGCGATGCGCCGCGTCGCCAAGGCGCTCGAAGCCCGCAGCGGCGCCGCAGCGGGCCGGCCCGACAGGCCGTGAACGGACGGCGTTCAGACTGCCAGGATCACCCGCGCGACAGCGTCTAGCGTCGCCTCTGCATCGGAGCAGGCGAGCGCCCCGTCGACGGTCGGCGCGCCTTCCAGCAGGAAGACCGGCCGCTTGAACTGCAGGGCGAAGGCGATCTCCGATAGCGTTCCGTAACCGCCCCCGATCGCAACCAGACAACACGCCGCCCGGGCGATCAGCGCATTGCGGGCCACGCCGATGCCGGTGGCAAGCGGGACCGTGACGTAGGGATTGGCCGCCTCCGGCTCGTCATCGGGCAAAAGGCCAATCGAGAGGCCGCCGGCCTGCGCGACGCCACGGCAGACCTCCTCCATCACACCTGAGCGGCCGCCGCACAGCACGGTGACGCCGTGCTCGGCGAGAAGCCGACCCAAGGTTTCGGCGGCAACCGCCTGAGAAGCGGTCGGCGTGCGCGTCCCGATCACGGCGACGGGCGTGCGCAGAGCCATCCCGCTCTCACGCTGAAGCCAGCGCAAGGCACTGGCGGCCGACACCGGCTCGCCCAGTGCAGCCAGCGGGGCTTCGCACCACCGCCGCGCCGCCGGATCGAACACCCGGCCGCCCCCGTCCTGCAGCTGTCCGTTCTCGACATCCAGACGCAGCTGCGGGTCCTGAAGCATCGGCTCAGGCCGGCTTCTTTTCTTCGCCGAAGGCGGAGATCCCGCCATGCTTGGACGACCAGCTCGCCGGGTCGTTGAGGAAGCTCTCGACCTCGGCAAGGATCTTCGGCTCGAAATGGCCGCTGTCCTTCGCGACGGCCAGCACATCCCACCAGGTGGTGAGGTAGTGCAGGTTCACGCCGATCTCCGCCATCAGCTCGCGGCTCTTCGGGAAGATGTCGTAGTAGAACAGCACGAAGCAATGCTGCACATCGGCGCCCGCATTGCGCAGCGCTTCGGCGAAATTGACCTTGCTGCGCCCGTCCGTAGCGAGATCCTCGACCAGCAGCGTGCGCGCGCCCTCGACGACCGAGCCCTCGATCTGGGCATTGCGGCCGAAGCCCTTCGGCTTCTTGCGGACATACTGCATCGGCAGCGCCAGGCGGTCGGAGATCCAGGCAGCGAAGGGGATGCCCGCGGTTTCGCCCCCGGCGATGGTGTCGAGCGACTCGTAGCCGATGTCGCGCACGATCGTGGTGGCGGCGAAATCGATCAGCGTCGAGCGCAGACGGGGGTAGGAGATGATCTTGCGGCAGTCGATATAGACCGGGCTCGCCCAGCCGGAAGTGAAGAAGAAGGGCTTGTCGCTGTAGAAGTGCACAGCCTTGATCTCGAGCAGCATCTTGGCCGCTTCGCGCGCGATCACGGCCCGGTCGGTGGGGGTGAACAGATTGGGCATGGCGCGGTTTCCTTGGGCTGAGCGACGCCGCTCGCCGGGGACGGCAAGGGCGCAGGGGCTGGTCGAATTGGCAAACGGCCCCTTCTGATCGCCCCCGCCCGGCAGGTCAATCCCCGCCCCGCGATTTCCACCATGGCGCCAGGGCCAGCGCCGCGCTGTCGATAAAGCCACACACGCGAATGTTTCCCGGCACATCCACAGGCTGATTCGGGGCGAATTATTGCGCCGGCTCGGGCAGCGTGACATGTCGAGCCGACATCACGCATGTGAGCGCGCCTCGATCTGGCTTGCAGCTCAGCATCCTTTCGGCCGGGCGAAAACGAGGGGCCTTGAACCATGAGCGATCGGACAGCATCGGCCGCCGCGCTGTCGGCACCGACGACGGTGGACGACAAGGCGCGCAAGGCGTTGTGGGGCGCCGCCATTGGCTATGCGATGGATGGCTTCGACCTCTTGATCCTCGGCTTCATGCTCAGGGCGATCTCGGCCGACCTGCAATTGAGCCAAGCCCAGGCCGCCTCTCTGGTGACGGCGACGCTCGTCGGCGCCGTCCTTGGCGGCATCGGTTTCGGCATGCTCTCGGACCGGATCGGCCGCGTCCGTGTCCTGACCTGGACCATCGTCCTCTTCGCCGTCTTCACCGGCTTGTGCGCCTTCGCCCAGGGCTATTGGGATCTGTTGATCTACCGCACCATCGCCGGCCTCGGGCTCGGCGGCGAATTCGGCATCGGCATGGCGCTCGTCGCCGAAGCCTGGCCGGCCTCGAAGCGGGCGCGCGCCTCCTCCTATGTCGGCCTCGGCTGGCAGGTCGGCGTCCTCGCGGCCGCCCTCGTCACCCCGCTGCTGCTGCCCACCATCGGCTGGCGCGGCATGTTCGCCATCGGCGTCCTGCCGGCGATCGCGGCCTATTTCATCCGGCATTCGCTGCACGAGCCCGACGTCTTCGTCGCCCGCTCGAAGGACCGTCCGAAGGAATCCGCGCTGCGCCTGCTGGTCAAGGACTGGGAGACCACCAAGCTCAGCATCGGCATGGTGATCCTCTGCTCGGTCCAGAACTTCGGCTATTACGGCGTGATGATCTGGCTGCCGAACTATCTCGCGACGCGGTTCGGCTTCGCCCTCACCCAATCGGCGCTGTGGACGGCGGTGACCATCGCCGGCATGGCGCTCGGCATCTTCGCCTTCGGCCATATCGCCGACCGGGTCGGCCGGCGCCCGGCCTTCTTCGGCTACATGCTGGGCGCTGCGGTGATGGTCATCGTCTATTCCCGGCTGACCGACCCGATGCAGCTCCTCGTCGCCGGTGCGGTGATGGGCTTCTTCGTTAACGGCATGCTCGGCGGCTACGGCGCGCTGATGAGCGAGCTCTTCCCGACGGCGGCCCGCGCCACCGCCCAGAACGTGCTGTTCAACATCGGTCGCGGCGTCGGCGGCTTCGGCCCCGTCATCGTGGGCGCGATCGCGGCAGCCTATGGCTTCCAGACCGCCATCGCGCTGCTCGCGACCCTCTACGTCCTCGATATCCTCGCCATGTGGCTCCTCATCCCCGAGAGACGCGGCGAAGAGCTGCTGTAGGCCTTACCGCCGCAACACGACACAGCCTGCGAGCTGCTGGCGCGGCCTCCGCGCCAGCACCTTCACGGCCGATCGGCGCCCAGGGCGAGCCGGCATCGCGCCAAGATACCGAGCTCCGCCTTCTCGCGCTGCTGGACCGTGGCGTGGAGCATAACGCGCGATTATGGCTGATCGCGAACAAAGCATATGAAGAATGGAAGCCAACGATCTAAGGCTTTGACACGGCCCAGCAACCCCGAAGGGGCGGGCTCGTGGAAAGCATGCTCGGACGCAGCACGCTGATCTCGAAAGAGGTCGTGATCGGGCGGCCCCGAAGCACCATCTGATCAGGAAGAACCGTGTCACGCATCGTCACAGTCGCCGCCGCCCAGCTGGGCCCGATCCAGCGGGCCGAGAGCCGCAAGCAGGTCGTCGACCGCATGATCGCGCTCATGGAGACGGCAAGGGCCCAGGGCGCGACCTTCATCGTCTACCCCGAGCTGGCGCTGACCACCTTCTTCCCGCGCTGGTATCATGAGGATCGCGCCGAGGCCGACCACTGGTTCGAGCGCAGCATGCCCGGCCCGGAGACGCAGCCGCTCTTCGACAAGGCGAAAGCGCTCGGCATGGCCATGAGCTTCGGTTATGCCGAGCTCACCCCCGACGGGCGCCATTTCAACAGCTCGATCCTCGTCGACCGCGCTGGCCGGATCGTGGGCAAATACCGGAAGATCCATCTTCCCGGCCATGCCGAGTTCGACACGGAGCGGGCACACCAGCATCTCGAGAAGCGCTATTTCGAGCCCGGCGATCTCGGCTTCCCGGTCTGGGAGTTCGAGGGCGGGCTCATGGGCATGGCGATCTGCAACGACCGGCGCTGGCCGGAGACCTATCGCGTCATGGGTCTGCAGGGCGTGGAGATGGTCGTTCTCGGCTACAACACCCCCTCCGCCAACTCGCAATCGCCCCATGAAACGACGGCAGACCGCCTGTTCCATCACCGCCTCTCGGTTCAGGCCGGCGCCTATCAGAATTCGACCTGGGTCGTGGCCGTCGCCAAGGCCGGCAACGAGGATGGCCACCGTCTCTTCGGCGGCACGCTGATCGCGGCGCCGGACGGCAAGATCGTTGGCGAAATCGACCATGAGGAGGACGGCGTGCTTATCCACCCTTGCGACCTCGACGACACCCGTTTCGGCAAGGCGACGATCTTCGACTTCTCTAGGCATCGCCGCGTCGAGCATTACGGCCTGCTCACCGAGCGCACCGGCGTCGGCGCTCCGCTCGGAAAGCCGGAGAGCGCCTGAGCGCTCTCCTTGCTTCCCTCACCGGAACGGATCGAACGGCGTTGGAAAGCGGCCGGTCGGCGCAATCTCGGCATAGGGGCCGCGCGCCAGCAATTGCCCCTGCCCCGGCTCCGCCAACACGCGCTCGCCGTCGAAGATCAGCCGGCCGCGTTGATAGGTGGCGGTCGGATAGCCCTGCACCTCCATTCCTTCGTAAGGCGTGTAGTCGCTGCCATGGTGCTGCATGGCGTTGGTCAGGGTGACGCGCCGATCGGGATCGAACAGCACGACATCGGCGTCCGCCCCGACCGCGAGCACGCCCTTGCGCGGCGCGAGGCCGAAGCGGCGGGCCGGGTTGGTCGCGACGAGATCGACGAAACGACGCAGATCGATCCGCCCCTTGGCGACGCCCTCCGAATAGAGGATGGGCAACCGCGCGGCGAGGCCGGGCACGCCGTTCGGGATCTTGTTGAAGGGCGCGTTCTCGCCATGCTGCTTCTTGCCGCGCGGATCGTCGTAGCGCAGCGGCGAATGGTCGGACGAGACGATGTCGATGACGCCCTCACGCAGGAAGCGCCAGAGCGCCTCCTGATCGGCGGCGGACCGCAGCGCCGGCGAGATCATGAACTTCGCGCCCTCGAAGCCCGGCCGGTCCATGTCGGCCTCGTCGAGCACGAGATATTGCGTGCAGGTCTCGGCCCAGGCCTTCTGCCCCCGCGCCTGCGCCCGCTCGACCTCCTCGCCGGACTGTCGGCCCGAGACGTGGAAGATCTGGATCGGCGTATCCAGCGCCTCGGCCAGCGCGAGAATGCGATGCGTCGCCTCGCGCTCCACCACCATCGGCTTGGCCCAGGCGAGATGGCGCGGCGCGGTCTGCCCGGCCGCCAGCAGCGCCTGCGTCAGCCAGGTAATCAGCTCGTGATGCTCGGCATGCACACAGACAAGCGCGCCGGCGCGCCGGGCCGCTGCGAGCGTCTGCAGGATCTGCGCATCGCCGAGACGGTTGCTGTCATAGGTCATGAAGATCTTGACGGAGCGGTGCCCGGCCGCGACCAGCGCCGGCAGCTCGTTTTCGAGAACCTCCGGCGTCGGATCGTTGACCAGAAGATGGAAGGCGTGGTCGATCCGCGCCTGCTTCGCTTTCTCCGCATAGGCTGCGACCGCACCTGCCAACGAACCGCCGCGGATCTGCGGGGCATGGCACACGACCGTCGTCGTGCCGCCGGCTGCGGCAGAGGCCGTGCCGCTGTCGAAGCCATCAGCGATATCAGCGCCCGAGGAAAAGGGCTGGTCGAGATGGACGTGGGCATCGACACCGCCGGGCAGGACGAGCAGGCCGCGCGCATCGACTTCCTCCTTACCGCGCGGCAGCCCTTCTCCGATCGCGGCGATGACGCCGCCGGCAATGCCGATATCGAAGGACCCGATGTCGGAGGCGGTCACGGCGGTGCCGCCGCGAATGACGAGATCGAAATCGCTCATGGTCTTTCTCCCCATGCGGCCGGGGCCCTGAAACGATGGCCACCCACAGCGCGCGAAACGGCGACGAGGTCAGGATGAAAACGGAATTGCGCGTTGCGCTCGGCGAAATGCTTTACGGCGTCGAGCGTCCCTGGGGCGCCCTGTCCGCGACGCCGGGTCGGATCACCGATCTGGCGGTCGACAAGGACGGGCTCGTGCATGTCCTGCTGCGCCGCGACAGCGCGGTCGATCCTGACGGCCCCTGCGTCGTCACGCTTGCAGCCGACGGCAGCTTCCTGCGCAGCTGGGGCGAGGCGCTCTGCCTCGATGCCCACAAGATCGCGGCGATGCCCGATGGCGGCCTCGCCATCGTCGACCGCGACGCCCATCGCATTCTTTTCTGCGACATCGAGGGACAGGTGCGGCAGCAGATCGGCGAGAGCCATCGGCCGGGCCATCCCTTCAATCATCCCAGCGACATCGCCTTCGCGCCCGACGGCGGCTTCTACGTCGCGGATGGCTATGGCAACGGCCGCATTCATCGCTTCGACGCTGGCGGCGGCCTGATCGCGAGCTGGGGTTCGGTCGGAACCGCACCTGGCGCCTTCCTGACGCCGCACGGCATCTGCGTGCTCAGCGACGGGCGCGTCATTGTCGCCGATCGCGAGAACAGCCGCGTGCAGAGCTTCACCGCAGAAGGCGAGCTTCTGGCGGTGTGGGACGCCTTCCTGCGCCCCCAGGATGTCGTCGCCGATGCGGAGGACCGGATTCATGTCTGCGATTCCATCCCGACGCTGAGCCTGCTCTCGCCGGACGGCGCTCTGCTCGGCCGCTGCCGGCCGGTCCTCAATGGCGCCCATGGGCTCTGGCTAGGGCCCTCTGGCGACATTTTCCTCGCCGAGACCAACCCAAACCGCATCACCCGCCTCTACCCCGTCGCGATCTGACGCGACGGGTCACAATCGCCTCACGCAGCCGACATGGCCGTGCGGTTCTGCAGGCGCGAGACCAGCCGCACGAAGGGCCAGAACATCAGGAAGTAGACGATCGCCACCGCGATCAGCGGCGTCGGGTTGTAGAGCAGGCCCTGGGCGAGCTGGGCCGAGCGCAGCAGCTCTTGCAAAGCGACGGCAGACGCGATCGAGGTCTGCTTCACCAGCTCGACCGTATTGCTGATCAGGTCCGGCAGCACGTTGCGCGTGCCCTGCGGCACCACGACATGGATCATGCTCTGGTACCAGCTGAGGCCCGTCGAGCGGGCCGCCTCGCGCTGCCCCTTCGGCACGGATTCGATGCCCGCGCGGAAGATCTCGGCGAAATAGCTCGAACCGTTCAGCGTCAGCGCCAGCACGGCCGCCGTGAACTCGTTGAGCTTCAGGCCCAGGAAGGGCAGGCCGAAGAAGATGAAGATCAGCAGCACCAGCGGCGGGATGGCGCGCATCACATCGACATAGGCGACCAGCACGAAGCGCAGCAGTTTGTTCGGCACGTCCTGCGCCATGGCGATGGCGATGCCGGTCAGCACCGAAAGCGGCACGGCGACCGCGGCCAGCGCCAGCGTCATCCAGAAGCCCTGCAGCAGCAGCGGCCAGACCTGCTTGAGGACGTCGAAATTGAAGAAGGTCGTGACGAGCTCGTCCATCATGACCTCGGATGCGCGTAGACATGTTCCAGCCAGCGCGTGAAGCGCACGAAGGGCAGGAACAGCAGCAGGAACAGCAGCGCGCCGACGGTGAGCGCGGTCGGGTTGGCGACGTTGGACTGGATGCTCGAGGTCACGTTGAGCAGCTCGGGCACGGCCACCACGGAGCCCAGCGTCGTGCCTTTGCTGATCCCGATGGCGCGGTTGGTCAGCGGCGGGATCGACATGCGCACAACCTGCGGCAGGATGATGTAGGCCAGCGTCTGGGTGAAGCCGAGGCCCGTCGAGCGCCCCGCCTCCCACTGCCCCTTAGCCACGGCGTTGATGCCGGCCCAGAAGATCTCCTCGGCGAAGGCCGAGAGCACGATCGCGAGTGCCAGCACGGTCGCGGTGATGGGCTCCAGCACCAGCCCGAAATAGGGCAGCGCAAAATAGGCCAGCACGATCAGCACGAGCTGCGGGATCGAGCGGAAGAAGTCGATGTAGAAGATGATCAGCCAGTTCAGCGGCCGGATGCCGTAGAGGCGCAACACCGCGAGGACGAGGCCGAGCGGGATGCCGATGAGGACCGTCAGGATCGACATCTCGACGGTGATGAGGAAGCCGCGCAGGATGTCGGGCCAATAGGCCGACAACAGCCCGAAATCGAAGAAATAGCGGACGATCTGGTCCATGGGTGCCCGTCAGCCGTGCGAGCGCATCACGAAGTCGCGGATGCGCTGGTGCTGCGGGTTGACGAGGATCTCCTGCGGCGTGCCCTCGGACAGGATCGCGCCATGGTCCATGAAGACAACGCGGTCGGCGACATCGCGCGCGAACTTCATCTCATGCGTCACCACGATCATGGTCATGCCCATCTCCTTGGTGCGGACCATGACGTTGAGCACTTCGCCGACAAGCTCGGGGTCGAGCGCCGAGGTCGGCTCGTCGAAGAGCATGACCTGCGGCTCCAGCGCCATGGCGCGGGCGATGCCGACCCGCTGCTGCTGCCCGCCGGACAACTCGGCCGGATAGGCATCGGCCTTGTGGGCGAGGCCGACGACCTCGAGATGGTGGCGCGCCTTGCGCTCGGCCTCCTCCTTGCCGAGGCCGACGACCTTGCGCAGCGCCAGCATCACGTTCCCCAGCGCTGTCTTGTGCGGGTAGAGATGGATGCCCTGGAAGACCATGCCGATCCGGCGGCGCAGGAGATTGAGGTCCACCTTCGGACCGGTGATCTCCTGCCCACCGACGCGGATCGCGCCCGCCGTCGGTTCCTCCAGCCGGTTGATGCAGCGCAGGCAAGTGCTCTTGCCCGAACCGGAGGAGCCGACGATCACGACGGCCTCGCCCTTGCCGACCTTGAGATCGACACCGCGCAGGACCTCGACATTGCCGAAGCTCTTGCGCAGCCCCTCGATCGAAACGATCGTCTCAGGGAGCGTGGCCGTCATGGCGGGCTGCGACGTCACTTGCACGCGGCCTTGTGCTCTGTCGCGTCATAGCCCTCGAAGCCCGGCGCGCCGGTGCCCGGATAGACCGTCGCAGTCGAGGATGCCGCCTCCGGCTTCACGCCGAACCACTTCTCGTGGATCTTGGCCAGAGTGCCGTCGGTCTTCATGCACTCCAGCGCGACTTCGACCTGGGCGCGGAAAGCGGCGTCCTCCTTGCGGAAGGCGATGCCGAAATTGCGGCCGCCGTCGAGAACGAAGGGCACTTCGGCCATCGGCGTCTGGGTCGCGACATAGCGCGAGACCGGCGCATCGGCGACATTGGCGAAGGCACGGCCGATCATGACGGCCTGCACGGCGTCGGCGTTCTTGTTGTAGCGCTGGATGGTGTAGCCGTATTTGGCCTCGTTATCGGTCAGCCACTTGTCCGAGATCGAGCCGTTATTGACGGAAAGGGCCTTGCCTTTCAGGTCGTCGAGACCGGCGATCTTGCCGCCCTTCTTGACGAGGAAGCCGAGGCCCGTCGGCATATAGGGCTCGCTGAACAGCATCTGCGCCGCGCGCTCGGTCGTGATGTTCGTCGGCGCCGGGATCATCTCGTAGCGCTTGGAGAACAAACCGGCGAAGATCGCCGAGAAGTTCGAATCCGTCACATCGACGCCGGGGCGGCCGAGCTTCTGGGCGATCGCGGCGGACATGTCGTAGGTGAAGCCGGTCGTTTCGCCGCTCGGCGTCTTGAAGCAGAAGGGCGCGAAGCCGAGATCGCAGGCTACTTTCAGCTTCTCGTTCTGCGGATGGTCGGCATCCTCGGCCATGGCCGGCATGGCGATGAGCGCGGCCAACGCCACGCCCCTGACGGCGGCGCGCGCCATCCCGATCGAATTCAGTTTCATGCTTCCCGCTCCCGTTATGCGACGGCCATGCCGTGATCGTTGCGCCCCTGTTCCTGCAACAATCCGGCCACGTCTGGAGCGAAACCTAACAGGGCGAAATCATGCCCTGCCAATTATTTGTTGTCGGGTTTCCATAACATGATGTTAAGCGCCCTCGGCCGGCTCGGCGTCCTTGCCCTTGGGCATAGGCGGCACCAGACCGCGCAAAATGTCGACGAAAGCGTTCGCCGTGCGCGAAAGCGGCTCGAAACGCGGCGTCAGCAGATGCGCGCGCACCCGCGTCTTGGGCGCCAGCGGGCGCGACACCAGCTCCGGCCATGTCCGCCCGCGCAGCACGAACTCGTCGACGACGGCGATGCCGGCGCCCGCCCGCACCATCGCACAGGCGACCGGCGTGAAGCGGACGACGGTGCTGATCCTGAGAGGCGCCGCTTTCAGCGCGAGCGCGCGCCCGACGACGTCGCCATAAGGCGTCTGCGGCCCGAAGCCGATCAGTGGATAGGGCACGAGATCGGCCGGGCGGATGACGCGCAGCCGCGCCAGCGCATGATCGCGCGGCATGATCACCATCAGGCGACCTTCGGTCAGAATTTCCATATCGAGCGTCGGCTCATCGATCGGCAGGATCGAGACGCCGAGATCGGCCCGACCGCTGACGATCTTGGCGACGATTTCCAGCAACGTCAGCACCTCGAACTCGACGCGCAGATCCGGGAAACGCTCGCGCAGGCGGGCGATGGCATCGGGCACAAGCGCTTGGCCGACGCTCGGGCTCGCGACGATCCGCACCGAGCCGGTGCCGCGCTCGCGCAGTTCGTCGGCCAACTCGTTGACCCGGACCACGCCCTGATGGACCTGGTCGACCTCCTGGAACAGCCGGCGCGCTTCCGGCGTCGGTTGCACGCGCCCTCGCACGCGCTCGAACAGGCGCAGCGCCAGCCGGTCCTCGGTATAGGCCAGCAGGCGGCTGATTGCCGGCTGGGAGACCGAGAGCAGCCGGGCGGCGCCGCTGATCGAGCCGGTGATCATGATGGCCCGGAAAACTTCGATCTGCCGGAGATTGAGGCGCATGAGGATAACATCCGTTTATGGTCGGCCGCATAATAAGCATGATTCATTTCGCGCATAGCGCTCTAAGTTCGATCTCGTGCCGGCAACGACCGGTTCGCGACAGAGCATTGCGCGAAAGAGTGGGAACCGGTTTTTCGCTTAAGCAATGCTCTCGACTTGTGCGGGACGAGGCCGGCCGATGAAGCGCTTTCTGACGATCAGGGATGTCGAGGCCGCGGTAGCCGGCGGGTCGGTCTTCGCGGCGGGCGGAGGCGGCTGGGCCGATCACGGCCGCATGCTCGGCACCGCAGCCGTCAATACCGGCAAGCCCGAGCTCGTCACCATGGACGAGATTCCCGACGACGCGATCATCGCCACCGCCGCCGCCATCGGCGCGCCCGCCGGCACGACCGAATGGGAGATGTGGGGCATCGACTACGTCAAGGCGGTGCAGCTCCTGCAGGAGGCGTTGGGCAAGCCGATCTACGGCCTGATCATCGGCCAGAACGGCATGTCGAGCACGCTGAATGCCTGGCTCCCCAGCGCGATCCTCGGCGTGAAGGTGGTCGATGCGGTCGGCGACATCCGCGCCCATCCCACCGGGGACATGGGCTCGATCGGCCTCGCTAACAGCCCGGAAGCGACGATCCAGGTCGCGGTCGGCGGCAATCGCGCGAAGAACCAGTATATCGAACTGGTGACGCGCGGCGCGACGGCCAAGGTCTCGCCGATCCTGCGCACGGCGTCTGACATGTCCGGCGGCTTCATCGCCTCCTGCCGCAATCCTGTCTCGGCTGCCTATGTGCGCAAGAACGCCGCGCTCGGCGGCATCTCGATGGCGCTGGCGCTGGGCGAGCGCATCCTCGATGCCAAGCCGAAGGGCGGTACGGCCGTCATCGACGCCATCTGCGACCAGACCGGCGGCTCGATCATCGCGCGCGGCCCGGTTGCCAAGAAAGATGTGCGCTACACCAACGAGGCCTTCGACATCGGCACGATCCAGGTCGGAGCCGGCGCAGCCGCACGCGTCATCCATGTCATGAACGAGTACATGGCCGTCACCGATCTCGATGGCGCCCGGCACGCCTGCTTCCCGGACGTGATCACCACCCTCGGCTCCGACGGCCAGCCGGTCAGCGCCGGCCATGTCCGCGAGGGCATGGATCTTTCGGTGCTGCGCGTGCCCAAAAGCAAGATCCCGCTGAGCTCCAGCGTGACCGATCCCAGCGTCTATCCGATCGTCGAGAAGGCGCTCGGCATGAATTTCACCGACTACGCGCTCGGCCGCGCAGACTAGTCGGCGCTCGCCCTTCCGCACACCCCGCAGGATCGACCGGATACCCCGACCATGAGCGATTTCGATCTCGTCCTCCGCGGCAACATCGTGCTGTCCGACCGGATCATCGAGGACGGCTATGTCGCCGTCACCGGTGGCAAGATCAGCAAGGTCGGGTCCGGCGCGCCGCCCTCGGCTCGCGAGACCCAGGATTTCCGGGGCCAGTGGATCATGCCGGGCGTCATCGACGGCCAGGTCCATTCCGGCAGCCAGGCCGACCACGAGGGCATCGGCATGTGCTCGCGCGCGGCGGCGGCCGGCGGCGTCACCGTCATGGTCGACATGCCCTATGACGAGCCGGAGCCCGTCACCAGCGCCAAGCTCTTCAACGAGAAGGTCGCGGTGGTCGAGCGCGACGCCCATGTCGATGTCGCGCTTTACGCCACGATCACCATCGAGAACGGCCTCCATGCCATTCCCGGGCTGGTCGAGGCCGGCGCCTGCGCCTTCAAGTTCTCGACCTTCGAGGCCAATCCGACGCGCTTTCCGCGTATCGGCGACGACACGCTCTACGAAGCCTTCAAGTTGATCGAGCCGACCGGCCTGCTCTGCGGCGTCCACAACCAGGACCAGGAGATGACCCGGCGCAATATCGCGAGGCTGATCGAAGCCGGCGATACCGGCCCCGACGCTTTCCTACGCGCCCATACCCCGCTGATCGAGAACCTCGCCACCGCCCGCATCTACGAGATCGGTGCCGAGACGGGCGCGCGCGCCCACGCCGTCCACGTCTCGACCTCGCGCGGTTTCGAGATCTGCAACATGTACAAGCGCGCGGGCACCAAGGCGACGGTCGAGAGCTGCGTGCAGTACTTCATGCTCAATGCCGAGGAGCACGGCCCACGCTTCGGCGCCAAGATCAAGCACTATCCGCCGATCCGCCCGAAGGCCGAGAGCGACCTGCTCTGGAGCCACCTCGCCGCCGGCCATTGCGACTTCATCTCGTCCGACCACGTCTCCTGGGGTCTGGAGAAGAAGGGCGATCCGATGATCTTCAAGAACACCTCGGGCGGTCCGGGCATCGAGACGCTGCTGCCGGCGCTCTGGACCGGCTGCGAGGAGCACGGGCTTTCGCCGACCATCGTGGTGAAGCAGCTCTGCGAGGGGCCGGCCAAGGCCTTCCTGCTCGCCGACAAGGGCCGGCTCGAAGCCGGCGCCGATGCCGACATCACCGTGCTGGAGCCCGGCCGCTTCATCCACGACCCGAGCAAGAGCCTCGCGGCGGTGAAGTGGAGCTCCATGGAGGGCCGCGAGTTCCGCGTCCGCGTCGCCGCAACTTACGTGCGCGGCCAGCTCGCCTGGGATGGCCAGCAGATCCGCAACAAGGCCGGCGACGGCCGCTTCCTGCGCCCGGCGGCGTGACCGCCATGGCGATCGATCAGGACCGGCTCTGGCGGCGCATCGAGGCGCTCTCTGGGATTACCGACCCGGAGCGTCCGTGGACGCGCCGTTCCTTCACCTCGCGCTTCCTCGAAGGACGAGAATGGCTAGCCGCGGAGTTCCGCGAGGCCGGGCTGGAAACAGAGCTCGACGCCGCCGGCAACCTGATCGGCCGGCTCGCGGGCGCCGATCCCACGCTGAAGCCGATCCTGATCGGCTCGCATTCGGACACTGTGCCCTCCGGCGGCCGTTATGACGGCATCCTCGGCGTGCTCGCCGCGCTGGAGGTGGCGCAGAGCTTCAGCGAGCGTGGCGACAGGCTGCGCCACACGCTGGAGGTCGTCGATTTCCTCGCGGAGGAGCCGAGCGAATTCGGCCTCTCCTGTATCGGCAGCCGCGCGCTCGCAGGCGCCCTGAACGAGCAGCATCTCGCCCTCGCCCGCCCGGACGGCATGACATTGCGCGAGGGCATCGCCTTCGTCGGCGGGCGGCCCGAGGAATTGGCCTCCGTCAAGCGCACTGCCGGCGACGTCGCGGCCTATGTCGAAGTCCATATCGAGCAGGGCCGCGTGCTCGAAAATGAGCGCATCCCGGTCGGCATCGTCTCCGACATCGTCGGCATCCGCCGCGAGCGCATCACCGTGACCGGCCGGGCCGACCATGCCGGCGCGACGCCGATGCCGCTCCGGGCCGACGCGTTGGTCGGCGCCGCGAGGCTGGTCGAGGCCGCCTATAAACGGGCGCTCGCGACCGCGCGCGACAACCAGCCGCTGGTCGCCACCTTCGGGCGCATCGAAGTCAGCCCCAATGCAGCGAATGCCGTCCCCGGCGAGGCCGTGCTGACGCTGGAAGTCCGCTCCGGCAACGAAGCGGCGGTGAAGACCTTTGGCGAAGCGCTGGTGCGCGACCTCCGCCCTGCCCTTGAGGAGTTGCGCCTCACCATCGCGGTCGAGCCGATCAGCCATGTCGCGCCAACGGCCTGTGCGCCTGAAATCCGTTCGGCCATCGCCAATGCCGCGACCTCGCTCGGGCTCGCCACGCGCGACCTGCCGAGCGGCGCCGGGCATGACGGTGTGCAAATCGCCCATATCGGTCCGGTCGGCATGATCTTCGTGCCCTGCCTCGACGGGCGCAGCCATGCGCCCGAGGAATCGATCACGCCCGAGCAGGCCGGAGACGGCGCCCGCGTGCTGGCCGAGACCGTGCGTCTGCTCGATGTGAGCCTGGGCTGAGCCGATGGACTGGGCTGCGGGCGACCTCAAGGAACGCGATCTCTACAAGCTGCTCGTCAACACCGTGCTGCCGCGCCCGATCGCGCTCGTCACCACCGTCGATGCGCAAGGGCGCGCCAACGCCGCGCCCTTCAGCTTCTTCAACGTCTTCAGCCACGCGCCACCGCTGGTCGTGCTCGGCATCGAGGGGCGTGATGGCGCGGTTTCGCCGCTGAAGGATACGATGCGGAACATCCGCGACACCGGCAGCTTCGTCGTCAATCTCGTCGATCGTGCCATGGTCGAGGCGATGCAGGTCTGCGCGATCGACTTTCCCGGCGAGGTCGACGAGATCGAGGCCGCTGGGCTCACGACCGCGCCGAGCGCCGCGATTGCAGCGCCGCGGCTCGCCGCCTCCCCCGTCCAGCTCGAATGCCGCGAGACGGTCTCGCTCTCGCTCGGCACGCGGCATCGCAATCTCGTCGTCGGCGAGATCGTCCATCTCCACATCCGCGACGGCATCGTCGACGAGCGCCTGCATGTCGATGTCGACAAGCTCGACCTCGTCGGCCGCCTGCATGGCGCCGACTGGTATGTCGGGCTGCGCGATCGTTTCCAGGCTCCGCGCCAAACGCTCGCAGGCTGGCGCGAACGGACGCGGTCCACCCCGGAAGGAGAGGCGTCGTGAGCGGCACGATCTACGTCATCAATCCCAATTCGACCGAACGCGTGACGCGGGAGATCGACGTCGCCGTCGCGCCGCTGCGCATGGCCGGCGGACCCGCCATCGAATGCCTGACTCTGGCCGAGGGACCGCCCGGCATCCAGTCCCAGCGCGATATCGACGGGCTGATCCCGGCCCTGCTGAAGCGCGCCGCCGGGCTGGAGAACGAGGCGGCGGCTTTCGTCGTCGCCTGCTTCTCCGATCCCGGCATGCATGCGCTGCGCGAGCAAAGCGAGAAGCCGGTGCTCGGCATCGCCGAATCCGGCGTGCTGACGGCGCTGACGCTGGGCCAGCGCTTCGGCATCGTCGCCATGCTCCAGAACTCGATCCCGCGCCATCTGCGCTATCTCGGCGCGATGGGGATGACGGACCGCTTCGCCGGCGACCTGCCGGTAAACCTCACCATCGCCGAGATGGCCGACGACGAACTCACGCTTGGCCGCATGATCGGCGTCGGCCGCAGCCTGCGCGATACGCATCATGCCGATGTGCTGGTCATGGGCTGCGCCGGCATGGCGCGCTTCCGCGAGCCGCTGGAGCAGGAACTGGGCATTCCCGTCGTCGAGCCGACGCAAGCCGCGGTGACGATGGCGATCGGGCGCGTGCGTTTGGGCTGGGGCGGGCGCCCCCTTCGCAAAGGCTGAACCATGGACGATCTGATCGCCGAACTCGCCGGGGTTCTCGGCGAGGCGAATGTCTTCGTCACCCCAGAGGACCAGGCGCCTTTCCTCACCGACTGGCTCGGCAAATATCATGGCGCCGCGCGAGCCGTCATTCGGCCGGGCTCGACCGAGGAGGTCGCCGCCGCGATGCGTCTCTGCGCCCGCCACGCCGCGCCCGTCGTTCCCCAGGGCGGCAACACCAGCATGTCGGGCGGTGCGACGCCGGATGAAACCGGCAAGGCCGTCGTCCTCTCGCTCGCACGGCTGAACAGCATTCGCGACATCGACGCTGTCGGCAACACGATCACGGTCGATGCCGGCGTAATTCTGGCGAAGGTGCAGCAGGCGGCCGACGCAGCCGGGCGCTTCTTCCCGCTCAGCCTCGGCGCCGAGGGCAGCTGCACCATCGGCGGAAACCTCGCCGCCAATGCCGGCGGCGTCGCCGTGCTGCGCTACGGCACCATGCGCGAACTCACGCTGGGCCTGGAGGTCGTCCTCGCCGATGGCCGCGTCTGGGACGGGCTGACGGCGCTGCGCAAGGACAATACCGGTTACGCCCTGCGCGATCTCTTCATCGGCTCGGAAGGCACGCTCGGCGTCATCACCGGAGCGGTGCTCAAGCTCTTCGCCCGACCGCATGCCCGCGCCAGCGCATTCGTTGCCGTTGCGGACGCTGCCGCCGCTCTCTCGCTCCTTGGCGCGGTGCGAGACCGCTGCGGCGACCGGCTGACGGCCTTCGAGTTCATGACCGGCGATTGCCTGTCGCTGATCCTGCGCCATATCGGCGACGCGCGCCTGCCGCTCGCAGCGATGCCGCCGGCTGCCGTGCTGATCGAGCTCTCCGGCCAGGACGATGAATCCGGACTGCGCGAACGTCTCGAAGCGGCGCTCGCCGACGGCATTGAGGCGGGTCTCGTGCTCGACGCCGCCATCGCGCAGGACGGCGCGCAGGCCAAGGCGTTCTGGCGCATCCGCGAGGGCGTGTCGGAAGCGCTGGTGCGCGAAGGCAAGGCCGCCAAGCACGACGTCTCGATGCCGGTCTCCGCCATGGCCGATTTCGTCGCCGCGGCCGATGCCGCCGTCCACGCCGTGGCGCCCGGGATCAGGCCGATCGTCTTCGGCCATCTTGGCGACGGCAACCTGCACTACAACCTCTTGCCGGCCGAGGGACAGGATCCCGCAGCCTTCGCGGCACTTGCACCCGAACTCACCCGCATCGTCCACGACGAGATCGGCCGGCGTCGCGGCTCGATCAGCGCCGAGCACGGCATCGGCCAATTGCGCGTCTCCGAGATGCCGCGGCGCAAGGCGCCGCTGGAACTCGAACTGATGCACCAGCTCAAGCACCTGCTCGATCCGGCAGGTCTGCTCAATCCCGGCAAGCTTCTGCCGCCATCCACCAAGAACTGAGGACGATCATGGCTCTGCTCGATGAAACCGCTGAGGGCGTTTACGTCATCGCGGTGACGCCCTTCACCGAAACCGGCGCGCTCGACCTCGACAGCACCGACCGCATGGTCGATTTCTATCTGGAGAAGGGCGCGACCGGCCTCACCGTGCTCGGCATGATGGGCGAAGCACCCAAGCTGACCGCCGACGAAGCCCGCATCTTCGTGCGCCGCGTGCTGGCGCGGGTGCAGGGCCGCGTCCCGGTCGTCGCCGGCGTCTCCGCGCCCGGCTTCGCAGCGATGCGCGAGCTCAGCGACAGCGTGATGGATGACGGCGCCGCCGGCGTCATGGTCGCACCGCCCTCCAACCTGCGCACCGACGACCAGATCGCCTCCTACTACGCCATGGTAGCCGAGACGCTGGGGCCGAAGACGCCCTTCGTCCTGCAGGATTTCCCGCTGGTCACCCAGGTTCAGATCACCCCGGCGGTGATCCTCAAGATCGTCGCTGCCCATCCCAGCTGCGTCATGCTCAAGCATGAGGACTGGCCGGGCCTGGCCAAGATTTCTGCTCTGCGCGCGGCCAGCGACCAGGGCGGCCGGCGCATCTCGATCCTCGTCGGCAATGGCGGGATGTTCCTGCCGGAAGAGCTCTCGCGCGGCGCCGACGGCGCCATGACCGGCTTCGCCTATCCCGAGATGATGGTCGATGTCTGGAAGGCGCATGCCGCCGGCAACGTCGAGCGGGCGCATGACCTGTTCGACGCCTATCTGCCGCTCGCTCGCTACGAGCAGCAGCCCGGCCTCGGCCTCGCCATCCGCAAGCACATCCTGGCGAAGCGCGGCGCCATCGCCTCCGGCGCGCTCCGCAAGCCCGGCGGAGCATTGTCGAAGGCCGATATCGCCGATATCGAGCGGCTCATCGCGCGGCAGGAACTGCGCCTGAAGGAGATCGGCTGATGGATCTGGGACTTGTCGGAAAGCGCGCGCTCGTGCTGG
The DNA here is from genome assembly GCF_056394545.1 of Allobosea sp. 10N428. Lineage (NCBI taxonomy): Bacteria > Pseudomonadati > Pseudomonadota > Alphaproteobacteria > Hyphomicrobiales > Alloboseaceae > Allobosea > Allobosea sp. 10N428. Next base: position 231,650 of record NZ_JBFTIC010000006.1, read on the forward strand.
GCGCCAGCCGCGGCCTCGGCGCGGCGATCGCACGGACGCTCGCCGCGGAAGGCGCGACCGTGATCGCCGCAGCCCGCAGCGCCGATGTGACGGAAAGCTGGATCGCCGGCCTGCCGCCGGACCAGCGCGGCCGCGTCAGCGCCGTCAAGCTCGATCTCGCCGATCTTGCTTCGGTCGACGCACTCTCCGACCGCCTCGTCGCGGAAGGCGGGGTCGACATCCTGATCGGCAATTCCGGCGGCCCGCCGCCCGGCGAGGCGCGGGACGCCAAGCGCGACGACTGGCTGAAGCATTTCGAAGGCATGGCCGCGAATCTCTTCCATCTGACGCAGCGCATGCTGCCCGGCATGGCGGAGCGCGGCTGGGGTCGCATCGTCACCATCGCTTCCTCCGGCGTCGAACAGCCGATCCCGCGCCTCGCTCTCTCCAACGGCATCCGCGCCGCCGTGATCGGCTGGTCGAAGACCCTCGCCTCGGAGGTCGCCGGTAGTGGCGTCACGGTCAACGTCGTCCTGCCCGGCCGCATCCACACCGAGCGCGTCGACCAGCTCGACGATGCCGCGGCCACACGCAGCGGCGGGACACGCGATTCCGTCGCGCAGGCGTCGATGGCGACGATCCCGGCCGGGCGCTACGGCAAGCCGCAGGAATTCGCCGATGTCGTCACCTTCCTCGCCAGCGAGCGGGCAAGCTACGTGACCGGCGCGAAGATCCGCATCGATGGCGGCCTGATCAGAGGCATCTGAGTGCGCCCGTCTGCGTCAGCGACAAGAGCGCTGGCGCAGATTCAAGGACATGACGCCCCCATATCGGTCGGCGGGATGGCATATCGGTGGCTCGTCGCCGGCACAGGCGCGAATGGCCTCACCCGCCCCGACACAGCGCCCAAAAAGCAAAAAGCGCCGGAAGATCCGACGCTTGCATGCTTCTCAAGGCTTGAGATTGTCTGGAGCGGGCGAAGGGATTCGAACCCTCGACCCCAACCTTGGCAAGGTTGTGCTCTACCCCTGAGCTACACCCGCATCCGAGACAGTCGCGCCGTGGCGGCGCGGTCGGGTTATTGCCCCAAAGCGCGGCGGAGCGCAAGCACCTGGCGAAAGTTTTTTGCCGGCCGTTGATAACTGCCCCACCGACAGGGCAGCTTGCCGTCGGCCAGAGGCGAGGCTAGGCATCCCAAATAGCGCCGCCTCCCGCTCCAGCGGCGGATAAGCGCCATGCCCGACCTGTTCCGACGCTTGCGACCACCGGCTTGCCATGATGAACACGCCCATCACGCCCGCTCAGCTCTGCCAACATCTGTCCGAGCGCGGCATCGCCTTCCACCGCACCGATCATCCAGCCGTGTTCACCGTGGCCGAAACGGCGCCGCACCGCGACGAGATGATCGGCCACCACACCAAGAACCTGTTCCTCAAGGACAAGAAGGGGCGGCTGTTCCTGGTCTCGGCCGAGGCTCACGCGCGCATCGATCTCAAGCGGCTGCACGAGACGATCGGCGCCAGCGGCCGGCTCTCCTTCGGCTCCGCCGAGCTCTTGATGGAGAAGCTCGGCGTCACGCCGGGCTCGGTCACCGCCTTCGCCGTGGTCAACGACCGTGCCTGCGACGTCACCATGGTGCTGGATGCCAATCTGATGACCGGCGAGGACGTCAACTTCCACCCGCTGATCAATACGGCCACGCTCAGGGTCGGCCGCGACGATTTCCTCGCTTTCCTCAGGCAGACCGGCCATGACCCGCTGATCGTCGATTTGCCCGTCCCGCCCGATGGACAGAACGGCTGAAGCATCCCATCTATGGGGCAACTGCGCAGGCGCCCGTTCCGGCGCGCCGGCGCCTCTACGAAGCATCACGAAGGGCGACCCATGCTGGTCAATGGCGAGGCGGCCGAGCAACCCGGCCTGATCAAGGACACCACGACGCAGGGCTTCCGCGAGGACGTCATCGCCGAATCGATGAAGCAGCCGGTGCTGATCGATTTCTGGGCGCCCTGGTGCGGCCCCTGCAAGCAGCTCACCCCCGTCATCGAGAAGGTGGTCAAGGCTGCCGGCGGCAAGGTCAAGCTCGTCAAGATGAACATCGACGATCACCCGCAGATTCCCGGCCAGCTCGGCATCCAGTCGATTCCGGCGGTCATCGCCTTCAAGCAGGGCCAGCCCATCGACGGCTTCATGGGCGCCCAGCCGGAAAGCCAGGTGAAGGCCTTCATCGAGCGCCTCGTCGGCCCGATGGGCCCCGGCGCGACGGAGGAACTGATCACGGCTGCGCAGGCCGCCATCGAGGCCGGCGACCCGGCCGGCGCCAGCGAGCTCTATGCCGGCGTGCTGCAGGTGGAGCCTGACAATCTCGCCGCCATCGCCGGGCTGTCGCGGCTGCATCTCGACAACGGCGATATCGAAGGCGCCAAGGGCATCCTCGCCATGGCACCGCAGGACAAGGCTGCGGACCCGGCCATCACGGCCCTGCGCGCCGCGATCGAACTCGCCGAGCAGGCTGCCTCGCTCGGCGACACCGCCGAGCTCGAGGCGAAGGTCGCGGCCAATACGAAGGATCATCAGGCCCGCTTCGATCTGGCGCTGGCGTTGAATGCCCGCGACAGGCGCGACGAGGCGGTCGACCATCTGATCGCCATCATCGGGGCCGACAGGAAGTGGAACGATGATGGCGCGCGCAAGCAGCTCCTGCAGTTCTTCGAGGCCTGGGGCCCGATGGACGACGCGAGCGTCGCCGGCCGCCGCAAGCTGTCGACCTTGTTGTTCTCCTGACCGCCGAGAGGACGGAACCGCACATGGGCATAAACGCCGTCTATGAGGGGGCCGGGGATTGCCCTGAGGTGATCCCGCTCTTCCCCTTGAGCGGCGCGCTGCTCCTGCCGCGCGGCCAGATGCCTCTCAACGTCTTCGAACCGCGCTATCTTGCCATGATCGACGACGCACTGAAGAGCGAGCGCGTCATCGGCATGATTCAGCCCGAGCCAGAGGTTGGCCGCCAGCCGGAAATCCCTCCTCTGCTCAAGGTCGGCTGCCTCGGCCGGATCACTCAGCTCGCGGAAACCGGCGACGGGCGCTACATCATCACCCTGACCGGGATCAGCCGGTTCCGGCTGCTGGATGAATTGTCGGTCACAACCCCCTACCGGCAGGCACGCGTCGATTACGAGCCCTTCGCCGCGGATTTCGTCGCCCGCACCGGCGAGGAGGAGGTCGATCGCAAGGGCCTGCTCAAGGCGCTCAAAGACTTCGCCAAGGCGAACGACCTCAAGATCGACTGGAAGGGCGTCAACGAGGCTCCCAATGAGGCTCTCGTCAACGCGCTCTCGATGATGTGCCCGTTCGGGCCGCGCGAGAAACAGGCCCTTCTCGAGGCGCGGACGCTGAAGGATCGGGCGGAGGTGCTGGTCGCGATCACCGAGATCGAGCTGGCCCGCGGCGGCAGCGACCCGGACACCACCCTGCAGTGACCGTCGCCACGCCACCTGCCGAAGCTCCGCCGACAGTCTGGCCGCCGCGCCGCGCGGTCGTGGCGTGGATCTTCTTCGACTGGTCGGCGCAACCTTTCTTCACGCTGATCACCACCTTCGTCTTCGCGCCGTTCTTCGCCTCAGTGCTGACGAGCGATCCGGCGGAGGGGCAGGCGCTGTGGGGCTATGCGACCGGGCTAGCGGGCCTTTGCATTGCTCTGCTCTCGCCCCTGCTCGGCGGCATCGCCGACCGGACAGGGCCGCGCAAGCCCTGGATCGCGGCTTTCGGGGCGCTGCTGGTGATCGGCTCGGCGATGCTCTGGTTCGCGGTGCCGGGCTCGGCCTTCGCGGTGACGATCGCACTCGCCGGTTTCGTCATCGCGACGATCGGCGCCGAGTTCGCGACGACCTTCAACAACGCGATGATGACGCGGCTCGTGCCGCCGGAGCGGCTGGGCTGGCTCTCCGGCACAGGCTGGGCCGTAGGCTATCTCGGCGGGCTCTTGTCGCTCGCGATCACGCTCGGGCTGCTTGCGGCCGATCCGCATACCGGCAAGACGCTGGCAGGCATCGCGCCGATCTTCGGGCTGGACGCGGCCGCGCGCGAGGGCGACCGCTTCTCCGGCCCGCTCACGGCGCTATGGTTCGTCATCTTCGTCACGCCGATGTTCCTGCTCACCCCGGATTCGCGCAAGACGGGCCTGAGCCTCGCCGAGGCGGCCAGCGGTGGCGTCGGGCGGCTGAAGGCGACACTGGCCGAGCTGCCGAAGCTGCCCTCGCTCGGCCGCTTCCTGCTCGCCAACATGATCTACCAGGATGCGCTGGTCGCGCTCTTCGCCTTCGGCGGAATCTATGCGGCCGGCGTCTTCGGCTGGCAGACCATCGAGCTCGGCGTCTTCGGCATTCTGCTCACCCTCACCGGCACGCTCGGCGCCTGGCTCGGCGGCAAGCTCGACGACGCCATCGGAGGCAAGCCGGTTATTCTGGGGGCGATCGCCTGCCTGCTCTTTGCCTGCCTGGGCATCCTCTCGCTGAGTGCCGACCATATCCTGTTCGTGATCCCGGCCACCCCGCACGCTCCCGGCGACGGGCTCTACGCTTCGCTGCCGGAGCGGGTCTATCTCGGTCTCGGCCTGCTGATCGGCCTCGTCGCCGGCCCGTTGCAGGCGGCTTCCCGCAGCCTGATGGCGCGGCTCGCGCCGCCCGGCCGCATCGGCGAGTTCTTCGGGCTCTTCGCCCTGTCGGGCAAGGTCACGTCCTTCATGGGCCCGACGCTGGTCGCAATGGCGACGAGCGTCTTCGCCAGTCAGCGGGCTGGGCTTGCCGTCCTGATCGTCTTCTTCCTGGCAGGCGCGGCGTTGCTCGCCGGCGTCACAGTGAAACGGGCGCCGTAGCGCCCGTTCTGGTCGTCAGCGAACCAGGATGTTCCTGAACTGCCAAGGATCGCTCTCGTCGATATCCTCCGGGAACAGCCCCGGACGGCCATCGAGCGGGGTCCAGTCGGTGTAATAGCCGTTCACCGGCCCGAGATAGGGTCGTTGGATCTCGAGGCAGCGGTTGAAGTCGAGCTCTTCGACCTCGACGATCCCGGCGCGCGGATTCTCCAGCGCCCAGACCATGCCGGCGAGCACGGAAGAGGTCACCTGCAGACCGGTCGCGGTCTGGTAGGGCGCGAGCGAACGCGCCTCCTCGGTCGAGAGCTGCGAGCCGAACCAGTAGGCGCCCTTCTCATGGCCGTAGAGCAGCACGCCGAGCTCGTCGATGCCGTCGACAACCTCGTTCTCCTCGAGGATGTGCTGCTCCTCCTGCGGGCGGCCGGCATTGCCGAACATCTCGTGCAGCGAGAGCACGGCATCGTTCGCCGGGTGGTAGGCGTAATGGCAGGTCGGCCGGAAGATGGCCTTGCCGGTCTCGTCGCGCACAGTGAAATAGTCCGCGATCGAAATCGACTCGTTATGCGTGACCAGGAAGCCATACTGCGCGCCCGGCGTCGGGCACCAGCTGCGGACCTTGGTCTCGGCCCCGGCCTGCATCAGATAGATCGCCGCCTGCGAGCCTGTCTCGTGGCCATGCGCATTCGCCGGCATCCACTTCTCGTGGGTGCCCCAGCCGAGTTCTGCGGGCTGCACGGCTTCCGCGATGAAGCCCTCGACCGACCAGGTGTTGACGAAGACGCCCGGCGGCTTGGGGTTCTTCGAACGCTGCGTATCGCGCTCGGCGATATGGATGCCCTTGACGCCGACGCGCTGCATCAGCGCCGCCCATTCCTCACGGGTGTTCGGCTGCGTCGCATTGAGACGCATATCGGCGGCAAGGTTCGTCAGTGCCCGCTTCACCAGCGAGGAGACCATGCCGGGATTGGCGCCGCAGCAGGAGACGGCCGTCGGGCTGCCCGCCGGGCGCGCCCGCTTGGCGGCGAGCGTCATCTCGCGCAGCGCGTAGTTCGAGCGCTCGGCCGGGCCCTTGCTCTCGTCGAAATAGAAGCCGAGCCAGGGCTCGTTGACCGTATCGATATAGAGCGCACCGAGGCTGGAGGCGAGTTCCATCAGATCGCGCGAGCCGGTATCGCAGGACAGGTTCACGCAGAAGCCCTGCCCGCCGCCGGCGGTCAGCAGCGGCTCCAGGATCTCCTTGTAATTAGCCGGCGTCAGCGCTTCCTGGATGAAGCGGATGCCGCGCTCGTCGAGCAGGTGGCGATTGGAATCATCGGGAGCAATGACGACGAAGCGGCTCTTGTCGAACTTGAAGTGCCGTTCGAGCAGCGGCAGCGTACCGCGGCCGATCGAGCCGAAGCCGATCATCACGATCGGGCCGGTGATCTCGCCGTAGACGGGCCAATTCGTCATTCTCTGTAACTCCTGGGTTCTGGGGGCAAAAAAGGTCGAAAGGGTCGTATGGGCGCAAAATCGCGCCGTCAATCGCCGGAACGCCTTCCATGCGGGTGAGCGCATGGAAAGCGCCGGGCGATGACGGCGCGATGACGATGGATGTGAAGCGTCAGGCGGCCTGCGCCACCTCGTCCGCTTCCACGGCCGCTGGGATCATGGCACCGCCGGCTACGAGCACGCCGCTTGCACCGTCGAGCGCGCCCTCGCGCAATTCGATGGCGAGGAAGCGCTCGCGCTCGACCGGGCCGGGCATGGCTAGGTCGCGGGTCAACGCCGCATCGAAGCCGAACCGTGCGTAATAGGGCGCGTCGCCGACGAGGATGACCGCGCCATGCCCGCGGCAGGCCGCACGCCAGAGCGCCTCGCGCATCATCGCCTTGCCGAGCCCCTCGCCTTGGAGTTCCGGCTTGACCGCGAGCGGGCCGAGCAGCAGCGCCGGCACGCCATCGGCTTCCACATGCCAGAGGCGGACCGTCGCCAGCAGCTCGCCGTCACGCTCGGCGGTCAGGGCAAGCCCCTCCGCCGGCAGACGGCCCTCGCGCAGGCGCTCGCTGGACTTGGCGGTGCGGCGCTCGCCCAGGCACCGGTCGAGCAGCGCCTCGCGGGCGGGAATGTCGTTGGCGATCTCGTCGCGGATCGTGATCATGACGCACCTCCTGCCGGAGCGCCTGCGCTCACGCAGACCTTCCCGGCGCCGCGCGAGCGCGGCCACAAGCGGATGGATTGTGTGGAAGGGGATCCGGCGGGAGCCACGCCCGCATCTCCGTTCTGGAGATACGAACGCTCCACCCGACTGGCGTCGGACAGCCTGCCATGCGGCAGGGCGCTTCGCCGGACCCGATTGGCATGGGGGCGGCGGAAGCCGCCCCGTACTTTCCGTCAGATGACGTACTGCTTCAGCGGCGGGAAGCCGTTGAAGGCGACGGACGCATAGGTCGTCGTATAGGCTCCCGTGCCTTCGATCAGCACCTTGTCGCCGATCTCCAGCGAGAAGGGCAGCATGTACGGGGTCTTCTCGTACATGACGTCGACAGAGTCGCAGGTCGGGCCGGCGAGCACGCACGGGACGGTCGCATCGCCGTCGCGCGTCGTGCGGATGGGGTAGCGGATCGCCTCGTCCATGGTCTCGGCGAGACCATTGAACTTGCCGATGTCGAGATAGACCCAGCGGACCTCGTCCGACTCGGCCTTCTTCGAGATCAGCACGACCTCGGCCTCGATCAGGCCGGCTTCGCCGACCATGCCGCGGCCCGGCTCGATGATCGTCTCGGGCAGCTGGTTGCCGAAATGCTTCGACAGCGCCCGGAAGATCGCGTCGCCATAGGACGGCACGCCCGGAATCGGCTTCAGGTAGCGCGCCGGGAAGCCGCCGCCCAGGTTGACCATCGACAGCGAGATGCCGCGGGTGGCGCACTCCTTAAAGATCGCCGAGGCCGAGGCCAGGGCGGAATCCCAGGCGTTCACATTCGCCTGCTGCGAGCCGACATGGAACGAGATGCCATAGGCCAGCAGGCCGAGGCGATGGCCGTGCTCGAGCACGTCCGCGGCCATTTCGGGCACGCAGCCGAACTTGCGCGAGAGCGGCCAGTCGGCGCCCGCGCCGTCGCAGAGGATACGGCAGAAGATGCGCGCGTCCGTCGTGCCGGTCTTCTCGGCAGAACGAGCGACCTTCTCGACCTCGGCCGTGCAGTCGACGGCGAAAAGACGCACGCCGAGCTCCATGGCGCGCACGACGTCGCGCTCCTTCTTGATGGTGTTGCCGAAGGAGATGCGGTCGGCGGTGGCGCCGGCAGCGAGCGCGAGCTCGATCTCGACGACCGAAGCGCAATCGAAGCAGGAGCCGAGCTTGGCCAGCAGGGCGAGCACTTCCGCCGCCGGATTAGCCTTCACCGCGTAGAAGACGCGGGTGTCGGGCAGCGCGCGGGCGAAGGCATGATAGTTCTCGCGCACGACATCGGTGTCGATGACGACACAGGGCCCGTCCTCACGTCGGGTGCGAAGAAACTCACGGATGCGGTCGGTCATGAGACGCGACTCCCCTACGACGCAAGCGGCGTCGATGCGATGTATCGCCGAATGAATCGCTGTCATCGCAAGGCGCTGTGGAGACGCCTTCGACAACGGACGAAACGTCCGGACCCGAAACACCGTTCGATTGGGGAAGACCCCGCACGGCCGGCAATGAAGGACAAGCCTCTTCGGTGCCGGCCTGTGGAAAGCCGGCGAGACCAAAAAAGCCCGCTCCGTCGTTGCTTTAAGCTGCGTCCCCCGTGGAGATTCGGGGTTCGCCGGTTTTGCCTCCGGCTGCTGGTCTGTGTCGGGGAACGCCTCTCTTGCGAGAAACGGGAAGCGTGATTTGAGGGATGTCCATCCCCTCCATCCGTCTTCCAACCCCTGGCGGCTGTCCGGCCTCTTGTCCGGATGCCCACCGACCAGCACGCGGCCACAGGCACGTGCGAATTGGGTGAACGCGATATACGGATGCCGGCCCCGGACCACAAGTGTTTTGTGCACCCTGAGCCGCATTTTTTTGCAGGGTCGATCCGAGCCCATTCGGGAACGGATTAACGGCAAAAAGCTCTTCGCCGGCTATGGGTTAGCATGTGCCATGTCGATGCGGAATTCATGCCGTGCGCTCCGGGCTTCGCTGAGAGAGAAGCACGGAGTCTATGAACACGTCCCTCCGGTCATGGTCGGGCTTGTCCAGACCATCCACGTCTTCGCTGGTCGAACACCGGGTTCAAGACGTGGATGCTCGCCAGAAGGGCGAGCATGGCGGTGCGGTGCGCGCTTCGGCACCGATCATTCGTCGAACGCGTCAGCCACGCTTTTCGCAGAACCGGATTCGGTTGCCGAAGGGGTCCGGCACCTGCAGGGTGCGCCCGCCCGGCCCATCCTCCTCGATGCCCGGCTTCGAATAGGTATAGCGCTTGCCGATCAGCTCGGCATGGAGGGCATGGATCCCCACCATCCAGACGAAGACGGTCGATCCGGGGCTGGCGTCGCCGTGATGCTCGGAGAGATGGAGCTGCAGGCCGGAGCGCGACACCTGCATATAAAGCGGCATGTTCGGTCCGAAACGATGGTCCCAGTCCATCGTGAAGCCGAGGAAGTCGAGGTAGAACTCCTTCGCCTTGGCCTCGTCGAAGATCCTGAGGACCGGAATCCCCATCTGCAGACGTACGGCCCCGTCGGTCGCCGCAGCCGGCGCATCGGGCGCGGTGTCCCCGATCTTCGCCGCCAGCACGTTCCAGTCGTCATAGCCGAACTGGCGCGCCACGATTTCGAGGGTTTCGGAATGGGAGAGCGTCACCTGCCTCGCGGCCATGGTCTCGCGCAGGCTCTTCGCCATCTGCTTCGCATCGCGGAAGCTACGCATCGTCGTGATCCTTCTCGCTGCGGACGGGAGTGATCGGGGCTCGCCTTGCCGATATCCGTCCACGAGTCGATCGGGATCAGGACAGGGACTTCATCTGGATGCGTTCACCTTGCCCCTTCGGGGCGCGAGCGGCTGGCCGCATCCGGCCGGTCGCGAAGGTTGCGATATCTTCATCTCCTGTCAATGGCGGATGCCCTAGACCGGCCCCATTTGATGGCCTTAAGTCTCGGCTGCTGCTCAATTTCGCGGACAGCCGCGACGGGGAATACGGACCACGCATGACCATGACAGATCGCCGCCGGGTTTTGGGGGGACTCTCAGCCGCGCTCTGCCTTTCGGCAGCGCCCTCCGTCCTTCTGGCGCAGCAGCCGCGGCCTCAGACACCGCCGCAAGGCCAGCCCCAGCCGCCGCCGCCTCAGAGCGCGGCGCCGCAGCCGCGCTTCAGCTTCGAGGACGTGCAGCGCCGGGCGCGCGAGATCGCCGCCGTCGCCTATGAGCCGAGCGCGAGCCTGCCCGAGGCGCTGGCGAAGCTCGACTACGATGCCTGGCGCGACATCCGCTTCCGGCCCGAGCGGGCATTGCTCGCTCAGAACGGCTCGCCCTTCCGCATGCAGATGTTCCATCCGGGCTTCCTGTTCACCCGGCCGGTCACGGTGAACGTAGTCCGCGACGGCGTGCCGACCCCTGTGCCCTATGCCGCCAACCTGTTCGATTACGGCAAGGTCAAGTTCGACAAGCCGCTGCCTGTCAATCTCGGCTTCGCCGGCTTCCGGCTGCACTATCCTCTCAACGACCCCCGCGTCTTCGACGAGCTGATCTCCTTCATTGGAGCGAGCTATTTTCGCGTGCTCGGCCGCGGCCAGCGCTACGGCCTCTCGGCACGCGGGCTTTCGATCGGCGCCGGCACGGCAAACGAGGAATTCCCGGTCTTCCGCGAGTTCTGGATCGAGCAACCCACGGCCGATGCCGAGCGCGTCATCATCCACACGCTGCTCGACTCCCCCTCGGTGACCGGCGCCTTCCGCTTCACCATCTATCCCGATCTCGACACGGTGATCGATGTTGCGGCGACACTCTATCCGCGCGTCCCGATCGAGAAGCTCGGCCTTGCGCCGCTGACCTCGATGTTCTTCACGGGGGAGAACGACCGCCGCTTCTTCGACGATTTCCGCAGCGAGCTGCATGATTCAGACGGGCTGATGATCCATTCCGGCAGCGGTGAGTGGATCTGGCGCCCGCTGCGCAATCCCAAGCAGCAGGCCGTCTCTTCCTTCGTCGAGCGCAATGTCCGCGGCTTCGGCCTGATGCAGCGCGACCGCACCTTCGAGCACTATCAGGATCTCGACCTCGCCTATGAGCTGCGCCCGTCCTACTGGATCGAGCCACAGGGCGACTGGGGCGAGGGCGTCGTCGAGCTGATCGAGATGGCGACCTCGGACGAGACCAACGACAATGTCGTTGCGCTCTGGGCGCCGAAGACGCCGCTCGAACCCGGCAAGGAATTCTCTTTCGCCTACAAGCTCACCGCCATGCTTGACTCCAGCGATCTGCATCCGGGCGGGCGGGTGATCAACACTTACCAGGCCAAACCGAAGGCGCTGGGTTCGGGCGAGCCGGTGACGGAGGGCGCCCGCCGCTTCATCGTCGACTTCGCCGGCGGCGACCTCGACTATCACGTCAAGCAGCCGGAAAAGGTCGAGATCGTGCCCTCGATCGCCTATGGCCGCATCGATCGCGCCTTCATCGTGCCGAACCAGAAGACCAAGGGCTTCCGCGCCTTCATCGATGTCGTGGTCGAGCCCGGCCAGCTCGCCGAGATGCGCGCCTTCCTCAAGAGCGGCGGCAAGGCCCTGACCGAAACCTGGAGCTACCCCTGGCGTTCGGACGCGCAAGGCTGATCTGAAGGAGCCGACCATGGACGTCGTCGAGAGACCCGAACAGAACCGATTCGAACTGGCGCTCGATGGCGGCACGGCCCTCGTTGCCTACAGGCTGGACGGCGATCGGGTGGTGCTTGTTCATACCGAGGTGCCCGAGCAGTTCGCCGGGCAGGGCGTCGGCTCGCGCCTGGCGAAAGGCGTCTTCGAGCTGCTCCGCGCGAGCGGACGCAAGGCCGTGGTCCGCTGCGAGTTCCTCAAGGGCTGGATCGCGAAGCATCGCGAATACGACGACGTCATCGACGGCTGAAGCATCGGCCCAGGCCGGAGCGCGTCAGCTCTGCTTGCGGCTCTTACGCTGCGCCGGCGTCTTGGCCGGCGGCATCTTGCGACCATAGAGCTCCAGCCGATGCCGGACGAGCTCATAGCCGAGCTCGGCAGCGATACGACGCTGCAGCTCCTCGATCGCGTCCGAGGAGAATTCGATCACCTCGCCGGAATCGATGTCGATCAGATGGTCGTGATGTTCCTGGCCGGCATGCTCATAACGCGAGACGCCGTCCTCGAAGGCGTGGCGTTCGATCGCCCCTTGCGACTCCAGCACCTTCATCGTGCGATAGACTGTCGAGAGCGAGAGTGTCGGATCGAGGGCGAAGGCGCGCGTGAAGATGCCTTTCGCATCGGGGTGATCATCCGCCTCCGCCAACACGCGCAGGATCAACCGCCGCTGCTGCGTCATGCGCAGCCCGGCCCCCTTGAGCTGGTTTTCGAAAACGGCGACGCGCCGGTCCACTTCGATCATGTCACGGAGATACCGCGAACGGGTGATTTTGCAAATTCACCTATATGATAATCACTCTCATTTGCATTATTATTGCAAATGATTTTCTATTGCAATAGCTGCCGCGGCCGTCATGTTGCGCAACATGACGGACCATCCGGCAGATTTTCCGCTCTCAGGCTGCGCTCCGCGCCGCGCGGAGATCAGCCGCGATTCCCGCCACCAGCTCGAAGGAGCGCTTGCGCTTCTCGTGGTCGAAGATCGGCGCGGTGATCATGATCTCATCGGCGCCGGTCTCACGGATGAAGGCGCCGAGCGAACGCTTCAGCGTCTCCGGCGAGCCGATGAAGGCATAACGCAGCATCTGCGAGACATGCGCCTTCTCCGCCGGTGACCAGTACTGCTCGATATCGTCGATCGGTGGCTGGAGCTTGCCACGCGCGCCGCGGACCATTCCGACGAAACGCTGCTGCAGGGAGGTCGCGAGATGGCGCGCCTCCTCGTCGGTCTCGGCGGCGACGACATTGATGCCCGGCATCGCATAGGACGTTGCAAGCTGCTCGGAAGGCTTGAAGCGTTCGCGATAGACCGCGAGCGCCTGCAACAGCGCATCGGGCGCGAAATGCGAGGCGAAGCTGTAGGGCAGGCCAAGCTCCGCCGCGAGCTGCGCGCCGAAGAGGCTGGAACCGAGGATCCACAGCGGCACGTTCAGCCCCTCCCCCGGCACGGCGCGGATCGCCTGGTTGGGACCGGCCGGCGCGAACAGCGCCTGCAGTTCCAGTACGTCCTGAGGGAAGCTGTCTGATGACATCGGGCTGCGGCGCAGCGCCCTGAGCGTGAGCTGGTCGGTGCCGGGCGCCCGGCCGAGACCGAGATCGATGCGCCCGGGGAAGAGCGCTTCCAGCGTGCCGAACTGCTCGGCGATCACGAGCGGAGCGTGGTTCGGCAGCATGATGCCGCCGGCGCCGATGCGCATCGTGCTGGTCGCCGCCGCGAGCTGGCCGATCACGACCGAGGTCGCCGCGCTGGCGATGCCGACCATATTGTGGTGCTCCGCCACCCAGTAGCGGGTGTAGCCGAGCTTCTCGGCATGGCGCGCCAGATCGATCGACTTGAGCAGCGCCTGGCGCGGCCCCTCCCCTTCGACGACTGGAACGAGATCGAGGACGGAGATCGCGACCATGACGGCCCCTGCTGGCTGGCGCCGGACGAAGTGCCGGCGGGAAGGCTGAGCTTCACCAGATGGGAAGGCTGCGCGCCCTGGTCCAGAGGCAGGCGCGGCTCGTCATGGCGCGCCTGCGCTGACGTTATGGCGGAACGCCCCTCGCCCTGCGGAGTTGATTTGCAAAGCCACCCACGCCGAAGGAGCGACCATGACCACGACCGCCAATCCGGCCAAGGAAAGCCTGCGCAAGGAGCAGAAGGAACAGCGCAAGGCTGAGCGCAAGCACGGCAAGGACGCCGATCTCAACCAGGCATTGAAGGACACCTTCCCCGCCAGTGACCCTGTCGCCTTGGAAACGCCGACCAAGCCGGGCGGCCGCGACTGAAATGCCTTCCCCGGCGTGTCAGTCGCGCTGATAGAGCAGCCGGGCGCGGATCGTGCCGTCGAGGGCACGAATCTCGCGCAGGATGTCGCGCGCCTCGGTGATCGAGACCTTGTCGGCCTCAATGACGACATAACCGACCTCGCCGTCGGTATGGTAATTCTGCGCGGCGATGTTGACCTGCCGGTTCGCGAAGACGTCGTTGAGGCGCCGCAGCATGCCCGGCACGTTTCTCTGGACATGGATGAAGCGCGTGCCCACAGCGCGCACAGGGATCTGCACCTGCGGAAAGTTCACCGCGCCGACCGTCGAGCCGACATCGGAATAGTCGACAAGTTTGCGTGCGACCTCTGCGCCGATACGCTCCTGCGCCTCCTCGGTCGAGCCGCCGATATGCGGCGTCAGGATCACGTTAGCGCAGCCTTGCAGCGGCGAGACGAAGCGTTCCGCGTTGGAGGCGGGTTCGACCGGGAAGACATCGACCGCAGCCCCCGCAAGATGACCGCTCTTCAGCGCCGCCGCGACCGCGTCGAGATCAACGACGGTGCCACGCGAGTTGTTGATGAGGTAGGCGCCCTGCTTCATCTTGGCGACCTGGGCGGCGCCCATCATGCCGGCGGTCTGCGGCGTCTCCGGCACATGCAGCGAAACGATGTCGGCGGCGCCGAGCAGGGCGTTCAGGCTCTTCGTCGGCTCGGTGTTGCCATGGCGCAGGCGGTCGGTGTGATCGTAGTAGATCACGCGCATGCCCATCGCCTCGGCCAGCGTCGAGAGCTGGCTGCCGATATTGCCGTAGCCGATGATTCCGAGCGTCTTGCCGCGCACCTCGAACGAGCCGTTGGCCGACTTGTCCCAGCCGCCATCATGCGCCGAACGCGAGCGGTCCGGAATGCGCCGGAGCAGCATCACGATCTCGCCGATGGTCAGCTCCGCGACGCTGCGGGTGTTGGAGAACGGCGCATTGAACACCGGCACGCCTTGCTGGCGCGCCGCCTCCAGATCGACCTGATTGGTGCCGACCGAGAAGCAACCGACGGCGAAGAGCCGGTCGGCAGCGGCGAAGACCTCCGGAGTCAGTTGCGTGCGCGAGCGGATGCCGAGCACATGCACGCCCTGGATCGCCTTGAGCAGCGCCTCGCGATCGAGCGCCTTGGGCAGCCGCTCCAGATTGGAGTAGCCGGCCTGCTGCAGCAGTTCGACGGCGGAATCGTTGATACCTTCCAGCAGCAGGACCTTGATGCGGTCCTTCGGAAGGGAAAGGCGTTCGCTGAGGCTGGTCATGGCTGCTGCGCTCGTGAGGGAGCGGTTGCTATAGTCCTCGTGGCGCGCGAGGCCAACGCCTTAGACGCAACGCCGACGCGAAAAACCCCGCATCGGATGCAAAAACCTCATGCCTTCTCCACGACCAGCGTGGAGCCCTCAACGCGCACGACCTTGATCTCCGTCCCTGCCAGCAGCTCCGGCCCGATGATCCGCCAGGACGAATCGCCGACGCGGATACGGCCCTCGCCGGCGGTCATCGTCGCCTCCAGCCGGAACACCTTGCCGATCAGCTGGCGGCCACGGTCGTTGAGGCCGGTCGCGGCATCCGGCTCCTCGCTCCGGCGGCGGGTCAGCAGACGTCCGGCGAGGACGCAGATGACGGCGAGCACAGCGAAGACCAGCATCGCCGCCTGCCAGCCCATGCCGGTGAGGCCGGCGAGAGCACCGGTGACGAGCGCGGCAAGGCCGAGCCAGATCAGGAAGACGCCGGGCGCCAGCATCTCGCCGCCGATCAGCAGCAGGCCGAGGATCGCCCAAAGCCAGCCGCTATGGTTCATCAGCCACTCCGGCATGGCCGCCTCAGCCGCCCGTCCGGCTCGCGGCCGGCACCGAACCCGAGCCGCGGCGCTGCGCCACCGCCTCCTCGCCGAACACGGCCTTGGTGAGCTGGGCGATGCCACCGACCGTGCCGGCGAGCGCTGCGGCCTCGATCGGCACGATCACCACCTTGCTGTTGTTGCTGCTGGCGATCGCCTTCAGCGCATCGGTATAGCGCTCGGCGATGAGGAAATTGGCGGCCTGGATGTCGCCGCGGCTGATCGCCTCCGAAACCATGGCGGTCGCGGTCGCCTCCGCCTGGGCCAGCCTTTCGCGCGCCTCGGCGTCGCGCAGCGCCGCTTCCTTGCGGCCCTCGGCGGCGAGGATCTGCGCCTGCTTCTGGCCCTCGGCCTTGAGGATCTCGGACTGCCTCTGCCCCTCGGCCTCCAGCACGGTGGCGCGCTTCTCGCGCTCGGCCTTCATTTGCCGGTTCATCGCGCCGGCGATGTCGGCCGGCGGCAGGATGTCGCGGATCTCGATGCGCGTGACCTTGACGCCCCAGGGCGAAGCGGCGGCGTCCATGACGCGCAGCAGCCGCTCATTGATCTCGTCGCGGTGGGAGAGGAGCTGGTCGAGGTCCATCGAGCCGACGACGGTGCGGATATTGGTCATGGTCAGGAGCATCAGCGCATCGTGGAGCGCGGCGACCTCGTAGCTGGCTTTTGCCGCGTCGAGCACCTGGAAGAAGGCGACGGCGTCGATGCGCACGCCGGCATTGTCCTTGGTGATCGCCTCCTGCGAGGGAATGTCGAGCACCTGCTCCATGACATTCACCTTATGGCCGATACGGTCGATATAGGGCACGATCAGGCCCAGCCCCGCGCTCAGCGTGCGCGAATAGCGGCCGAAGCGCTCGACGGTGTAATTGTAGCCCTGCGGAACGGTGCGGACGCCGCGCGCGATCGTCAGGATGACCAGCGCCACGACGACGACGACTGCGATATTGTAGCCCGACAGATCCATCCCATACCCCTCGCGGCGCTGTCGGCGCCGGCCCTGCCCGTGACAGCGCCCAAACTGGCGGTTGCCGCGAGCGGATGCAAGGAGGGCTGGCAGCCAAACGCTGCCTTCCGCTGGCCGGCCTGCGCCATCGAACGGAACACCACCGTCATGCTCGCCCTCGTGGCGAGCATCCATGTCTTGCGCGCGTCGATCGGCAGTCCGGTTCTAAGACGTGGATGGTCGGGACAGGCCCGACCATGACGGCAGCGCCTCCCGCCCATAGGTCTTCACCCGCCCGTGCTCGCGCGCGGTCGTTTCAATCTGAGGGGCAGCGGAGCGCCGCGAGGCGCGTGGGTATCGGGCCGCTTCCATTGAGCCAGGATGCGGCGCGGAAGGATCGAGCCACCTTCCGCACGCCCCGTGGCGCTCCGCTCATCGGCGATTTCTGACTCCGGGCCGCGCTTATACGGCTGGGGCACTCGTGCCCGGCGCCTCGCGGATCAGTTCGGCTCATCGCCTTGTCATCCGTTCCGCGCCAGACCCTGGTTGCCCCAACCTTCCAGCGAGCTCCTCGCACAGGGGCCGTAGTACCCCCAGGGCGGTGCCCCGAAGCCTCCCGGGAGTGGATCGTAACTCCACCCGCAGGCGCCGAACCTCCTCCCGCCCCTGGCATACCTCCGGATGGCCGCCCCTCGGGGATGAGGTGGGCCGAGCATAGGCATGGATTGTGAGGGCGAGGATAAGTTCGTACGAAAACCACCGCCATGGTCGCACAGTGGGAGTCCGCTTTCGACCCTAAGCGGACAGCTGCCCCTTCCGCTTCGTCGCCACCGTGAGCGTCAACCCCGCGAGCACGAGGACGACACCGACGATGAAGAGCGGTCCCAGCCGGTCCCCGAAGATCAGGGCGGCGGCAGCCACGCCGATGATCGGCTGGAGATATTGGATGCTGGCGGCAATCCGGGCAGGAAGCGTGCGTAGCAGATGTAGCCAGAGGAAGAGCCCGGCAACCGTGACCATGACGCCGAGATAGAGAGCGGACGACACTCCGACGACCGTCAACTGGAACGGCACTTCTATCAATTCCCAGATCGTCCAAGGCGAGAGTGCGAGGAAGCCGAACAGCGTGCTCCACGCAGCGACGACAACTGTGCCGTGCCGCTCCGACAGTTCGACACTCCAGACATAGTAGAAGGCGATCGTCAGCGCTGAAAGCAGTACGAGCGCGGCACCGGACAGGCTCGTTTGCGTCGCGGCCGAGGAAGCGTCACCGCGCCCCCAAGCGACAAAACCGATGCCGATGAAGGCCGCGGCAATGCCGAGCGCCTGCACGATCGTCACCGGTTGCCGCAACCGCAGGGCCGCGAAGATGACGACGAAAGCCGGGATAGCCGCCGAGATCGTCGTGCCCACCGAAGCAGATGTACCGGCTACGCCGAATGTTTGTGCGACTTGGCCGATGCCAATGCCAAGAATTCCCAGCGCCGCTACGCGAGGTAAAGCCTTCAAAGGCAATCGCTGCTTCCCGACTACGAGAAGAAACATCAGCGGTATCGCAATCAGGAACCGCAGCCCGGTAAGAACGAGCGGCGGCAAGGTCAACAGGCCCAACTTCGTGATCGGGATCGACAAGCCCCACATGACCGCGAGCAAAAGCGCGGCCCCAAGGCTCCGTGCGGAGACGACGGAGGCAGATACAGAGGCATCGTTCATGAGGGGCAGTCGCCGGTGGCAGGATGATCCGAGCGTTATCGCAGGCCAGTCGCTACGCCAACAGCATGGCAGCTCCCGACTCAAACCGGACCTCGGTCATGTCTGCTCTCGATTGTCACCGTTGCGCGCCTGCCATCATGCGACAGCGAAATTCGATCTCCTGTCGCAGATCGTCCCAAGGGACAGCTTTCCAGCTTCAAGGCGTACGAATAATAGGAGAAATGCGGAGCGCTCCGAAGAAGGCGCCTGGCGCTGGTTCCGAAATGTAACGATGGAGTTCGCCGTGCTGAAACTTTGTGTCGCCGTGGTGCTCATCCTTCTCGGGCCAGTCGGTTGCGTCACGCAAGATACCGTTCCCAGCAAAAGGGCGGACGGGCCGGCCTATATGCAGCCGGGCATTGGTGCGCCGGCTCGTCAGACAGATATGTTCGGGAATGCCTTTCGTTAGTTGAGGAGCGCAATCTGCCCGCCCCGGACGGTGAAAGCCAGTCGCGGGACAATTCTGACAACGATGAAGCCAGCCTCGGCCGGCAGGCGCTGTTCGCCCCTCCATCATTCAGGTAGCATCGATCAGCCGCAGCATAACGGTCGCCCGGCGACGAAGCGACAGCCGGGCCGCATCCCGCGCGGGAGGGCGCCATGCGATTCATCGCCGGTTTCGTCTCAGCCTTCATCCTCCTGGCCATCGCCGGCCTCGCCGTCGTCTTCGGCGGCTTCGTCAATATCGCCGCCCGCGAGCCACACAGCGCTCCGGTTTTCTTCCTGCTGAAGACCGCCATGCGCCAATCGGTGGCTCGCCAGGCGGCCAGCGTGCCCGCGCCGGCACCGTCCACCGACATGGCCCGCGGGTTCCGCCTCTACAACGAGACCTGCGTTTATTGCCATGGCGGCCCCGGGAAAGACCCGGTCGATATCGGCAAGGGCCTCAATCCAGAGCCACCATTCCTGCCTGACACGATCCAGCGCTGGAGCGCTGCCGAGATCTTCTGGATCGTCAAGAACGGCGTTCGGATGACGGGGATGCCGGCCTTCGCCGAATCCCATAGCGACGAGGACCTGCGGGCCGTCGTCGCCTTCGTGCAAAAGCTTCCGGGCATGTCGGCCGAGCAATATGCCGCCTATGAGAAGGAGCAGTGAGCACAATCCCGGCCGGATTGTCGGCTCGAAGCGGCCGGGCCATCCAAGCCGTGTCTGCCCCTCACAAGGCTGCTCGCCACCCTTGCTGGAAGCTTAACGGCACCCGATCCTGTCCGGCAGCGATGCTAACCCCCCGCTAATCCGGCCGTGCCAAGCTCCGCTTGGAGGAACCGGCATCATGGCTGACACGACTGCAACGCCCCATCGCCCGGCCAGCCGCATCGGCTGGGTCGATACGGGCAAGGGCATCTGCATCATCCTGGTCGTGCTGATGCATGTGGCCGGCGGGCTCGAAGGCGCCACGGGGCAGGAGAGCTGGATCGACCCGCTGATCGCCTGGGCGAAGCAGTTCCGCATGCCCGGCCTGTTCCTGCTCTCGGGCCTGTTCGTGCCACGTCTCGTCGGGCTCGGCTGGAACGCCTTCCTCGACCGGAAGATCGTGCCGCTGAGTTACTTCTACCTGCTCTGGTTCTCCATCAACGCGCTCATGCGCTTTCCGCCCTGGGGCGAGGCAGGCTTCTCCGGTTTCGCGCAGGATTATGCGCTCGGTCTCGTCGATCCCTTCGGCGTGCTCTGGTTCATCTATCTGCTCACCGTGTTTTTCGCCGTTGCCAAGGCCGTCTGGCGCTGGCGCCATGCGGCGCTGATCGCGGCCGCGCTGCTGGCGCTCGCCCCGCTGAGCACCGGCTGGATGGTGCCCGACCAGTTCACCGCCTATTTCGTCTTCTTCCTGGCCGGAGCCGTGTTCTCGGCGCAAATCCGCGCCGCCGCGGACAGGGCCGCTGACCATCCCCGCAAGACCTTCGCGATCTGGGCCGGCTGGTTCGCCCTCAGCGCGCTCGCTACGCCCTTTCTCGGCCACGACGTCCAGAATGCGGCGCCGGGCGTGCACCTGCTCCTGGGCATCGCCGGAGTGGCCGGGATCCTGCTCAGCGCGGTGCTGCTGGCCGGGCAGCTGCCCTGGCTCGACTATTGCGGACGCAACTCCTTACCGATCTATCTCGCCTTCTTCCTGCCGATGGTAATCGGGCGGGCCGTGCTGCTGCGCTCCGGCATCCCGCTCGACCCCGGCGTCGCCGCGCTGCTGCTGACCGCGATCTCAGTTGCCGTGCCGCTGCTGCTGCACCGGCTGGTCAGGGGCACGCCGCTGGCTTTTCTTTTCGCACGCCCGGCATGGCTCGGCACGCGGCCCCGCTCGGCGAGACAGCAGGAGATCGGCTCCTCGCTCTGATCGGCGGCAAATGTCGCCACGAAACGTCGCAAGCGGCCCTGAAACGCATTGCGCCCGGCACAGGGCCGGGCGCGGGGATCGTCAGCGGGAAAAGCTGCCTCAGACGAACTGGCCGTGGCAGTGCTTGAACTTCTTGCCGGAACCGCAGGGGCAGGGCTCATTGCGGCCGACCTTGCCCCAGGTCGCCGGATCGGCCGGGTTGCGGTCCAGAACCTCCGTATCGGCATCGACCGCGGCGAACTGCACGCCGCCGCCCCCGTAGTCGCCGCCGCCGAAGCCCGACCCGGCACCGTCCTGCGCGAATTGCTGAGCCTGCTGATCTTCCGGCTGCTCGAAGCGGACCTCGACGCGCGAGAGATGGCCGGTGACCTGCTGGCGCAGCTGGCCGATCAGCCCGTCGAACAGCTCGAAGGCTTCCTGCTTGTATTCCTGCAGCGGGTCGCGCTGGGCGAGGCCGCGCCAGCCGATGACCTGCCTGAGATGGTCGAGCGTGACCAGATGCTCGCGCCAGAGATGGTCGAGCGACTGCAGCAGCACCTGCTTCTCGACATAGGTCATGACCTCGTCGGTGTTGCGCTCGATGCGGCCGGCATAATCCTCGTCGGCGAGCTTGCGGATGCGCTCGCGGATCTCGCTGTCGGCGATGCCCTCTTCCTTGGCCCAATCCTCGACCGGCAGGTCGAGGTTGAGGGACTGGATCACCTCCTGCTTGAGGCCGGCAGTGTCCCACTGCTCGGGATAGGCGTCTTCCGGGATGTGACGGGCGACGACATCCTCGACCACGCCGTGGCGCATGTCGTCGATCGTCTCGCGCACGCTGGCCTGGCGCATGAAGTCGCGGCGCTGCTCGAAGACCACCTTGCGCTGGTCGTTCATGACGTCGTCGTACTTCAGGATGTTCTTGCGGATGTCGAAGTTGCGCGCCTCGACCTTGCCCTGCGCCTTCTCGACCGCCTTGTTGATCCAGGGGTGGACGATCGCCTCGTCCTCCTTGAGGCCGAGCTTCGTCAGCATGCCGTCCATCCGGTCGGAGCCGAAGATGCGCATCAGATCGTCCTGCAGCGACAGGAAGAACTTCGAGCGGCCGGGGTCGCCCTGGCGGCCGGCGCGGCCGCGCAGCTGGTTGTCGATGCGCCGGCTCTCATGGCGCTCGGTGCCGACGATGTAGAGACCGCCGGACTTCAGGACGCGCTGCTTGAAATCGGCCACCTCGGCGCGGATCGCTGCCGCCTTGGCGTCGCGCTCCGGGCCCGGCTCGATGCCGGCAAGGTCGTGATTGATCCGCATATCGGCATTGCCGCCGAGCTGGATGTCGGTGCCGCGGCCGGCCATGTTGGTGGCGATGGTGATCGCGCCAGGCACGCCGGCCTGCGCGACGATATAGGCCTCCTGCTCGTGGAAGCGGGCGTTCAGAACGGCGAAGGCCTTTGTCGTCTTGCCCTCGCGCGCCGCCTGGTAGACCGGCTCCAGCGCTGTCGGGTCGGTGAAGTCGAGCAGCTTGTAGCCCGCCTTCTCCAGCATGCCGGCGACGAGCTCGGAGCGCTCGATCGAGGTGGTGCCGACCAGGATCGGCTGGCCGTTGGCCTGCGCCGCCTGGATCTCGCGGATGATGGCGCGGACCTTCTCCTCGAAGGTGCGGTAGACCTCGTCGTCCTCGTCCTTGCGGGCGATCGGGACGTTGGTTGGAATCTCGACGACCTCGAGCTTGTAGATCTGGAAGAACTCGTCGGCCTCGGTCGCCGCCGTGCCGGTCATGCCCGCGAGCTTGCCGTAGAGCCGGAAATAGTTCTGGAAGGTGATCGAGGCCAGCGTCGCGTTCTCGGGCTGGACGGTGACCTGTTCCTTGGCTTCGAGCGCCTGGTGCAGACCTTCCGAATAGCGCCGCCCCGGCATCATGCGGCCGGTGAACTCGTCGATGATGACCACCTCGTCATTGCGGACGATGTAGTCCTTGTCCCGGGTGAAGAGCGAATGCGCGCGCAACGCCTGGTTGACGTGGTGGACCAGCGTGACGTTATGGGCGTCGTAGAGATCGCCCTCCTTCAAGATCTCGGCCTCGCGCAGCAGCTCCTCGATATGATCGTTGCCGGCCTCGGTCAGTGCCACCGTCCGCTGCTTCTCGTCGACCTCGTAATCGCCGGCGACGAGGCCCGGCAGCACCTTGTCGATCGCGACATAGAGTTCGGACTTGTCGTCGAGCGGGCCGGAAATGATCAGCGGCGTGCGCGCTTCGTCGACCAGGATCGAGTCGACCTCGTCGACGATGGCGAAGTGGTGGCCGCGCTGGCTCATCTGCGCGACGTCGTACTTCATGTTGTCGCGGAGATAGTCGAAGCCGAATTCGTTGTTCGTGCCATAGGTGATGTCGCAGGCATAGGCCCGCTGGCGCTCCTCGTCGTCGAGGCCGTGCACGATGATGCCGACCGTGAGTCCGAGGAAGTTGTAGAGCTTCGCCATCCACTCGGCGTCGCGCCGGGCGAGGTAGTCATTGACGGTGACGACGTGGACGCCCTTGCCTTCGAGCGCATTGAGATAGGTCGGCAGGGTCGCGACCAGCGTCTTGCCTTCGCCGGTCTTCATCTCGGCGATGGCGCCCTCGTGCAGCACCATGCCGCCGACGAGCTGGACGTCGTAGGGGCGCTGGCCGAGCACGCGCTTGGCCGCCTCCCGAACGGTGGCGAAAGCCGGCACGAGCAGGTCGTCGAGCTTGGCGCCATTGGCAAGCTGCTGCCTGAACTCGTCGGTGCGCGCCTTCAGCGCCTCGTCACTCAGCGCGGCGATCTCGTTCTCGAGGGCGTTGATCGCGGCGACGCGGGGCTGGTAGCCCTTGACGCGGCGGTCATTCGACGAGCCGAAGAGTTTCTTTGCGAGCGCGCCAAGCATGTTGGGCCTTTCAGGTGATGCTTGAGCCCCCGGCCGGCGCGGACCTCTTTCGCGCCTGGGTCGGAAGCCCGGTATTCTCGAAATGCGACCGCGTGTTTAGACGCGTGCGCGGGCAGGGTCCAGCGTGCGTTTCGTCCAATCGGCAGCGAAACGGCAAGTGAATTCGGCTCTGGATGTGGGTGTTTTCCCGGCTGCTTCCAAGGGCGGAAGCTTGAGATCGCACGACGTTGCGGCATCGCGCGCCCCTCCGGGCGGTGCAAAGCTGCGTGATCGGTCGCTGCAATCGCTTGAACCGCCTTGCCTTTGCCGCGTTCAGCTGGCAGTGCAGCCGCCAAAGCGTCTCGGGTTTTCCGACGAAAGGCCGTCACTCATGAACTCAGCCCGTCTCATTGCCTTCCTCGGCTTCGCGCTGCTGACTGGACCGGCCTTCGCCCAGGCCGACAAGGTCGTCGCCAAGGTCGACGGCATCGCGATCACCGAGAAGGACATCCAGCTTGCCAGCGAGGATCTCGGCGAGCGCCTCGCCCAGCTCCCCGATGACCGCAAGCGCGACGAGGTCATCAACTATCTCGTCGACCTCAAGCTCGGGGCCAGGGCCGCGGCCGACGCCAAGATCACCGATACGCCCGATTTCGCGGCCCGCCTCGCCTATTATCGCGAGAAGGTGCTGCTCGACGAGTACCTGACGCGCGAAGGCAAGAAGGCCGTCACCGCCGACGCCGCCAAGAAGCTCTTCGACGAGACCACCAAGGCGATGACGCCCGAGGAAGAGGTTCATGCTCGCCACATCCTCGTCGAGGACGAGGCCCAGGCCAAGGCCGTGGTCGAGCGGCTGAAGAAGGGCGAGGATTTCGCCAAGGTCGCCGCCGACGTTTCGAAGGATCCCGGCTCCGGCAAGGAAGGCGGGGATCTCGGCTGGTTCACCAAGGACCGCATGGTGCCGGAATTCGCCGAGGCCGCTTTCAAGCTGAAGAAGGGCGAGGTCTCTGAGCCGGTGAAGAGCCAGTTCGGCTGGCACGTCATCAGGCTCGAGGACAAGCGCTCCAAGCCGCTGCCCGACTTCGCCTCGGTGAAGCCGCAGATCGACCAGTATCTCGAGCGCAAGGCCCAGCAGGACCTCGTGCTTGCCATGCGCGAGAAGGCCAAGATCGAGCGCCTCGACAAGCCGGCGGTGCCCGCCGCTCCGGCCCCGGATGCCGCCAAGCCTGCCGAGCCGAAGAAGAACTGATCCGACGTCGTCATTCTCGGGCGAGGCAAAGCGCAGACCCGAGAATCTCCGGGAAGAGATGCGCGGGTCGAGCCCGAGCATGGCGCAAACCCTCAATTTTGCGGGCGGCCCTTGCGGCCGCCCTTCTTGTTTTCGTCATCGGCCTGCGGCAGACGGCTTCTGAACGAGACGCACTGCCCCGGCGAGCAAACGATTCGCCGGTCTTCGAGCAGTGCTCCGCAGGAGGAGCTCCGATGGCCGGCAAGGATGTCCCCGTTTCCCCGCTCGCGCCGAAGCGCCAGCCCAAGGTGCCGCCGGTTCCGGGCGTGCGCTTCGCCACCGCCGAGGCGGGCATCCGCTACAAGGGCCGCCAGGACGTCTGGTTCGCGCTGCTCGACGAAGGCACCCAGGTCGCCGGCGTCTTCACGCGCTCGAAATGCCCGTCGGCCCCGGTCGATTGGTGCCGCGAGAACCTCGCGCAAGGCTCTGCCCGCGCCGTCGTCGTCAATTCCGGCAACGCCAATGCCTTCACCGGCCTGAAGGGGCGTGACGCGGTCAAGCTCACCGCCGAGATCGCCGCCAAGGCTGCGGCTTGCAAGCCGCAGGAGGTCTTCATCGCCTCGACCGGCGTGATCGGCGAGCCGCTCGACGCGACCAAATTCAAGGGCGTGCTCGACGATTGCGCCAAGCGTGCCGCTGAGGGCCCCTGGATCGACGCCGCCAAGGCGATCATGACCACCGACACCTTCCCGAAGGCGCTGACCCGCAAGGCCAAGATCGACGGCAAGGAAGTGGTCATCGCCGGCATCGCCAAGGGCGCCGGCATGATCGCGCCGGACATGGCGACGATGCTCTCCTTCGTCTTCACCGACGCGCCGATCGCCGCCCCGGTGCTCCAGGCATTGCTGTCGAAGGGCGTGAAGGGTTCGTTCAATGCGGTCACCGTCGACAGCGACACCTCGACCTCGGACACCCTGATGCTCTTCGCCACCGGCAAGGCGGCCGAGCGCGGCGTGCCCGCCATCACCGAAATCAACGATTCCCGGCTCTCCGGCTTCAAGCGGGCGCTGAATTCGATCCTGCTCGAACTCGCCCATCTCGTCTGCAAGGACGGCGAGGGCGCGCGGAAATTCGTCGAGGTGCGCGTCAGCGGCGCGGCCTCGGCCCGCTCGGCCAAGCGGGTCGCGCTCTCGATCGCCAATTCGCCGCTGGTCAAGACCGCCATCGCCGGCGAGGACGCCAATTGGGGCCGCGTCGTCATGGCCGTCGGCAAGGCCGGCGAGCCGGCCGATCGCGACAGGCTCGATATCGGCTTCGGCGACATCGTCGTGGCGAAGCAGGGCGCGCGGGCTCCGTCCTATGACGAGCAGGCGGTGTCGGACTACATGAAGGGCGACAGTATCGTCATCACCGCCGATCTCGGCATCGGACGCGGCAAGGCCACGGTCTGGACCTGCGACCTGACCAAGGCCTATGTCGAGATCAATGGCGACTATCGCTCCTGAGGCCGCGCCGCAGCAGGAACCCAGCCGCAGCTTCATCGCCGTCAACCTCGCGATCTGCTCCCTGCTCTGGGGGTCGAGCTACCTGTTCATCAAGCTGATGAGCGGCGAGGTTTCGGCGCTGGCGATCGCCGCCAGCCGCGGCCTGCTCGGCGCTGCCGTGCTGTCGCTCTGGAGCCTAGGGCGGGGGCGCAGCCCCTTGCCGCGGCGCGCCGAAATCCTGCCCTGGTTCGTGCTGGGCACCACCAATGGCTGGCTGCCGAACGTGCTCGTCGGCTACGCGCTGATCCAGCTCGCCAGCGGGCCCGCAGCGATGATCCAGTCGGCGGGGCCGCTCGTCACCGCGCTTGCCGCCCACCTCATCTTCTCCGAGGAGCGGCTGAGCCGGCGTCGCTTCGGCGGCATCCTGCTTGGAATGACCGGCGTCGCGCTGCTGATCGGCCCTCGGCTGTTCGAGGGCGGCGGCACCGCGCTGAGCGTCCTCGCCATGATCGGCGCGACGCTGAGCTACGCCGTCGCCAATCTCTATGTCCGCACCGTGCCGACCGCGACGGGCGATCCGGCCCGGCTCGCATTGGGCCAGCAGATGTTCTCCGGCACCATCGCGACCGCGCTGACGCTCGTCGTGCTTGGCCCCGCGGCCTTCGTCCCGCTTGGCGGCCATCTGCCGGCGATGCTGGCCCTCGGCATCGTCGCCACCGCTATCCCGGTGACCGTCTTCATGCGGCTGATCCGGGCGGCGGGGCCGACGCGGGCCGCGATGACCGGCTATCTCGTGCCAACGGTGGCGGTGATCCTCGGCGTCATCGTCCTGCATGAACACCTGGGGTTGCGTCAAATCCTGGGCGGTTGCATCATCCTGGCCGGCGTCTTCCTCGTCACGACGGCGCCGCGCAAGGTGGGGGCCTCATGAGGATCGGGACTATCGCGGCGGCCATCTTGGCTGGAGCCGCCATGGCTGGCTGCGTCGAGCGCCAGCCGGCAACTGTGGCGTTCTCCACGGACGAGGCTGCCGTCATCAAGAAGCCGGGCAACGGCGTCATCGCCGGACATGCCTTCCGCACCAAGCCGAGCGGCACGGTGGTCAACGCCGCCGGCCAGGTCGTGCGCCTCATCCCCGCCACCGGTTTTGCCCGCGAGCGCTTCGCCAATCTCTACGGCCAGGGCAAATACGTCCCGCATCACGCCTACCCGGCTGCTGACACGGT
Source organism: Allobosea sp. 10N428 (assembly GCF_056394545.1). Classification (NCBI taxonomy): domain Bacteria; kingdom Pseudomonadati; phylum Pseudomonadota; class Alphaproteobacteria; order Hyphomicrobiales; family Alloboseaceae; genus Allobosea; species Allobosea sp. 10N428. The sequence continues at coordinate 259,263 of NZ_JBFTIC010000006.1, forward strand.
CGATCCGGCCTATGCCGAATACACCCGCACGACCAAGGCCGAGGCCAATGGCCGCTTCGCCTTCGACAAGGTCGCGCCGGGCTCCTATTTCGTCACCACCCAGGTGATTTGGGGCGATGAGAACGCCTTCACGCGGGAGGGCGGCTTGGTCTATGACAGCGTCACGCTGACGGGCAAGGAAACCGAGCCCGTCCAGGTCATCCTCTCCGGCAACTGAGTCCCACCTCCGTGAAGCTGCTCCTCGTCGTCGCCTGCGCTTTGATCGATGCCGACAACCGCGTGCTCGTCACGCGGCGCCCCGAGGGCAAGGCGCTCGCTGGCCTCTGGGAATTCCCCGGAGGCAAGCTCGAAGCGGGCGAGCGGCCGGAGCCGGCGCTGATCCGCGAGCTTCATGAAGAACTCGGCATCGCCGTGAAGGAGGACTGCCTCGCGCCGCTGACCTTCGCCAGCTACGCCTATCCCGAATTTCACTTGCTGATGCCGCTGTATATCTGCCGGCGCTGGGAAGGCAGCGTCGCCTCCCGCGAGGGCCAGGCTTTGAAATGGGTCCGCCCCGGCAAGCTGCGCGATCTCGCCATGCCGCCGGCCGACGAGCCGCTGATTCCGCCGCTGATCGACTTGCTGGGCGCCTGACGACGCGCTGCCTCAGTGCACGGCCGGCAGGCCGAGCGCCTCCCAGCGGGCCTGCGGAATCGGATCGCCAACCTGGAAGGCGAACGCCGTCACCCGCTTGAGATCGGGGGAAATCGTGCACTCGAAACGCAATCCGTACCAGCGACGCCTGCTACGGAAAGCCGCCCCCTCCGCCCGCATGATATGGCCGGCATAGCGGGTGTCGGCCGTTGCATAGGCACTGACGCGGTCGGGCTCGTAGCTGCGTTGCCAGGCATGGATCTGGCCCATCGCCTCCAACCCGCAAAGCTGCTCGGCGCGCTCATCTGGCGCCAGCCGCGGCAGCAGCGCCAACGCCTCCCGGCTGCGCGGATCGGCCAGAACCTGCTGCGACAGCAGGCGCCGCGGCCGGACCAGCCCGTCCGTTTCGGCCGAGGCCCGCGGCTCCGCGGGTGCCGGGGCTGACGGCAGGGGCAGTTGCGGAGCCGGCTGCAGCACCGGAGCAGGCTCGGCCGGCGGCGCGGGTGGCGGCGGCGGCGGGCGCATCATCGCCTCGAACTGCTCGGGCGTCTGCAGCTCGACATCGACGCTCTGCTCGACGAAGGCCGGCATCTTGTCGAACTGCTGGATAGCGACGGAGGCGAGCCACGCCAGCAGCGCCGCATGGACGAGCAATGCGGTTGGCAGGCCGGGATCGGGCATCGCCCGGCGCATGCGGCTCGCGGCCGGCATGGCTCAGGCCGCAGCCCGCGGCGGCACGAAATCACCGGTCCGGAAATTCGCCGTCATCCGCTCGTTTCGCGCCTTCCGCCCCCGATGGGCGCAACAGCGCCGATCAAGCCGACATTTTTGTGATCTCGGGCAGCGCCTCCAGCTCGGCTTCGCCCCGCCCGAGCTGGAAGCGCTCGAAGCGCTGCAGCTCCTCCTCGATCGCGGCCTTCAGCGCCGGCGTCTCACAACCGTCGAGCCAGCTCCATTGCTGCATCAGGAGCTTGCCGGCGGCGCGGTCGGTCTTGAGGTCGAGCACCGCGACGATACGGTCCCCCGCCAGTACCGGGAGGCCGAAATAGCCGTAAACCCGCTTCTCCTTCGGCAGATAGGCCTCGAAGATATGGGCGTAATCGAAGAAGAGCTTCGCCCGCTTGCGCTGGATCATCAGCGGATCGAAGGGCGAGAGGATGTGGATCAGCGTCTCTTCCGGCGCCTCCGACAACTCCAGCGATGCGGGCGTCGCCCAATGCTGCGTCTTGCCGGCGCCCTCCACCGCAACCTCGACAAGTTCCCTGCGCTTGACGCGGGCCGCGATCAGCTCGGCCACCGCCTTCTTGCTGGGCGCGTCGAGATGGCAGGCGGAATCGAGGCTGACGAGCCCCTGCGCGCTCAGGGCACGGTCGAGCTTGTAGGCGGTGACATGCCGCTCGCTCGCCGGTGTCGGCTTTTTCTCCCACTGGAAGTGCCGGTCGAACAGCTCATAGGTCTTGAGCATGCCGGAGCGCGCGGAAATCGCGAGCTCGCCATCGTAGAAGGCGCGCTCCAGCAAGCCCTTGGACGGCTTCTTGCTGGCCCATAGATGCGCCTTCTCGATCAGCTCCTCCTCGATGTCGCGGATCGTCAGCGCACCGTCCCTGCGGATGCGGCGCAGGAGCTTGCGCGTCTCCTCGCGCGCGCCGACTGCCGACCAGCGCTTCGGTTCCGCGCGATGCGCCTTCATCTCCGGCAGCAAATAGCGGATGTCGCGGGTCGGCACGTAGGAGAGGGCGTGCGTCCAGTATTCGAAGACGCTCTTCTCGACCGATTGCAGATGGGCGAGATCGGCCCGGCGATAAGCGGGAATGCGGGCATAGAGAATGTGGTGGTGGCAGCGCTCGATCACGTTGATCGTGTCGATCTGCACATAGCCGAGTTGCTCGACTGCCGCCCGCGCCGCGGCAGGCCCGGCCCCGAAGGGCTCGCGCGTATCAAGACGCTGGGCGTGCAGCCAGATGCGCCGGGCCTGTTGGGTCGTCAGGGAAAGGGGCTTGCGGGGTCGTGGAGGCATGATCCGCAGGCTAGCCTCGTCCGCGCCGCGCCGTAAGGGGCGCAGCCCGCAGCCGCTGACAGCCCGTGGCGGGAGCGAGAGCCCCCGACGCCAGAGCATTTTCGAGCGAAGCGAACGCCGGTTCGCGTGAAGAAAATGCAGCAAAATATAGAGATGGAGCACGTCCACGCTTCTGCGAAACGTGGAAGTGCTCCTGCGTCACGGCGCGACGATCAGCGCCCAGTAGACCTGATATTTCGAGCCCGGCGCATAGGCGGTCGCGATGCCCATGCGCTTGGCCCTGGCATCCTTCATGACGCGGTCGTGCTGGGGCGAGTCCCGCCAGCCGGAGAAGGCTTCGGCGAGGCGCCGGTAGCCGGCGGAGAGATTGGCCTCGGCCCCCGGTTGGCCTTCCCTGGCAAGCCGGGCCTTGACCGCATCGGCCTGCACCGGCTTGTCGGAGGCGGCCATCGCCGCCGCCTCGCGCTGCGCAGCCTCCACCAGCGCCGGGTCGAGCTTCAGCGTGCCGAGCCCGGCATTGAGACGATAGGCCGAGATCATCGCCCGCGCCTGCTCCGAATCGACCTGGGCCGAGGCGGAACCGAGGTCGCGATAGAACGCCGGCTGGCCCTGGCGCTGCGGCTCGGTGCAACCGGCTACACCGAGAAGGGCGAGCGCGCCGACCAGCGCGGCCGGGCAGGTCATCGCGCGCCGGCCGGCGGCGTGGCGCAAAAGGCTGGGCATCCGATCATTCCTTGCTGTCTTCTTTGGCGGATTCGTGCACAGGGAGCGGGGCGGGCTTCGCCGCTTCGGCGGTCTCCTCCTCGCTCTCCCCGGCCTCGGTCGGCTTGCGGGAACGACGAGCAGCGGCAGACGCGGCCGGCTTCACCGCCGCCCGCTTCGCCTGCCCGCCCGCATCTCGCCCGACCGCCGTAGCGATGCTGTCGAGGGAGTGCTCGACGCCTTCCAGCCCGCGCACGATCAATTCAGGCGTGGCGGCCGCCGGCTCCATATCGGCGAGGCGCTTGTGGATGGCAAAGTTCAGGTCGCTGGTCACGCGCCCGACGATTTCGACATCTCCCACCACGCAGACCAGCTCGAAATCCATCGTCGTGGTGCCGAGCTTCTTGAACTGCACGACCGGCGGCGGCTTCTGCATCACGTCGCCATGGTTCGCGGCGACCTCCGACAGCATAGCCCGCACCTGCCCCGCCTCCAGGGTGCGCGGAACGGAGAGCGCGATCAGCACGCGGCCGGTCCGGTCATTGCGGACGCGGTTGCGCACCACGCCCGAAATCAGGTTCGAGTTCGGGACGATCACCGTCGAGCGGTCGAAGGTCGCGATCTCGGTCGAGCGGACATTGATGCGTTTGACGATGCCTTCGATGTCGCCGACCAGGACCTGATCGCCGACGCGGATCGGCCGCTCCCAGAGCAGGATCAGGCCCGAGACGAAGTTCGACACCACCGACTGCAGGCCGAAACCGATACCGACCGAAAGTGCCGAAGCGACGAGCGTCAGACGCTCGAGACTCAGGCCCACCGCCGAGACCGCGATCGCCACCGCGCCGATATAGCCGACATAGCCCGCCGCCGTGCTGATCGAATTGCGCGACCCGGGATCGAGCGCCGTCGTCGGCAGGAACTGATTGTCGAGCCAGCGCTGCAGCCCCCGCGTCGCGGCGATGCCGAGCCCGAAGACGAAGGCGAAGACGACGATGGTCGAGAGCGAGATCGTGACGCCGCCGACCTGGAAGCCGAAGAAGGCGGCGCGCAGCGAAACCAGAAAATCGGTCGATTCCAGCCCCCAAGGCGCGAGCACCATGAGAACCGTAACGACGATCAGCAGGAGCTTCAGGACGCCGACACTGATAACCGCGACCTTGTCCAGCGTGGTGCTGCGCAGCCCCATGCCGGCCCTCAACGTCAGGGCGAAACGGCCCTTGCCCGTCAGGAGCCGTGGAAGGCCGAGATCGATGAACTGGAAGGCCAGCAGGAACAGGCAAGCGACGACGCCGATCCAGAGCGTCTGCTCGGCCAGGAAGGCGGCGAAGACGACATAGCCGCTGAGCGCCGAGGCGATGATCAGGAAGCCGATGATCCAGCCGAGAATCCGGACCGGGCCGAGGCTTGCCCCGTCCACCGGCACATAGGGGCCGAGGCAAGCCTCCTGCTCGACCTCGTCGTCATCGCGAATCTGGTAGAGCCCGGCGATCAGCGTCAGGGCGAAAAGAATGGCGAACAACGCCTTGACGATGATCGAGATTGCGAGGCCTGCGGCGATCGCCTGGAGCCAGGCCTCGAAGACCTTGCCGACCGACATCACGAGCGCGAGCGAAGAAGCGATCCAGACGACACTGCGGGCCGTCGGGTCGAGAACGCGGACCAGACGACGCTGCGGGCTGGACGGCGCGAACAGGGCATCGGCCAGCGCCTGGACGAAGGCGAAGAAGGCGAGGCCGACAACCAGGGCCCAGATCACCGGCTGGATGCGCGGCGGCAACAGCCCCGTCGTGCTCAGCGCCTTGTAGATCAGCCAGCTGGCCAGCACCGGCGGCGCCGCGCCCGCGACGATATGGGCGAGCGCTATATAGAGGCAATTCAGATTGCCGGCGTCCTGCGTGTTGCTGTAGCGCGCCTTGAAACGCGGCAGATAGCGTGCCCGGGCGACGTAGAGCAGGACGGCGCCGAGCAAAGCCAGAGCGACCACACCACCGCGCGTCCCGGAGAAGGCGTCCGTCACCCCTTCCAGCCAGCCGCCGAAGATGTAACCGGACGCCCGCAGATCCTCAGGCGCCGTCGCGACCGCGTTGCTCCAGACCTCCGGATTGGCGATGGAGGGCCCAGCGGCGAATAGAGTCTTGGCGAAGATTTCGCGGCGCTTGTCGCCGATTGCGCTCTGGAGCTGCTCCGCCTGAAGCAACGACGCCTTGGCGATCTTCAGCGTCTCGTCGGCGTCGGCATAGGCCTTGGCGCGGGCCTCGCGGTCACGCGTGATCTCGGCGCTTTCGGGCGGCGCATTGGCATCGGGCTTCGGGCCGAGCTGATCGAGGCGAAGCTTGGCCTGCTCGACCCGCGGCGTCTGTTCGGCGATGATGACGCGCAGCTGATCGAGCGAGGGCTGCAGGCGGATCCGCTGACGCTGCAGCTCCGTATCGCTCGCTTCCGGAGAGGCCAGCGTCGTCTCAATTTGCGCCAGCTCGGTGCGGACCGCATCGAGCCGCGCCCGTGCGCTGTTCGGATCGGCAGGGGTCGCAGCCGTCTGGGCAAAGGACGGCGCCGCGGCCGCCATAACCAGCGCGAGGAGCAGCAGGCAGGCGGCCAGAAGCCGCTGCAGGCTATGGAACGGTGCGTGTGCCATGCGCCCTGCCATGGTGGTGCAGCCCTGCTCCCCGGGATGATTCGGCTCGGGATCGACCCTCGGCACAGCCTTGCGCGCAAGGCAAGACGGAGAGCGGAATTCGGCGGCCGGCAAAGCGGATGCTCCTCGGATGGCAAGCGGACATGGCAAGCCAGATCGCGGCTGCGGCCCGCTCATCGCCGCAAAACACGACCTGAAGATGGCATGACCTATGCCGGGATCAGCGTTTGCCTGCTGCTTTGCCGGTTTCCTTGGCACTCGTGCGATTGCGATAGCTCGCATTGCCGAGCCCGGTCCCGATCGTCAGCACCGCCCAGTTTTCGACGTCCTGCATCGCCGGCATCTCGCTCAGTCCCTGGATGACGGCATCGTTGTGCATCACGATTTCCGTCTCGTGATCACCGATCTCCGGCACGAGTTCGCGGATGCTGTCGACGAGGTTGAAGCGGCTGCTTTCCCAGTTCCCTGGCAGGTTCTGCGCGCCGCGCTCGATCGCCCCGTCCGGCTGGATCAGGCCGGGACAGCCCACGCCGATGAAGGGCGCGACGCGCAGGCCCTCCTTCTCGGCATTCGCGATCTGGTCCCGCAGCATCTTGCCGAGACGCTTGATCGCCTCATCGCGGCTCGGCTGCTCATCGGCATGGCGCCAGAGCTCCGATTTCCAGACACGGGCCTTGCCCAGATCGGGCGCCTTCTGCTGCCGGAGCTCGACGATGCCGGCGCGGATGTTCGAGCCGCCGATATCGACAGCGACGAGGCTGTCGAAGGCCTCGAAGATCCATTTCGGCGCAAGATGCGCGCTTCCGACCAGACCCGCCTCGTCCGGATGATGGCTGACGGGCACGAGATCGAGATCGCGGCCATCGGTACGCAGGATGATCGCGGCCCGCGCGATGGCGAGCTCGCCGACGCGGCTCTCGCGGAAGCCCCCGCCGACGACGATGCGCTCGACAGCGGCCCAGCTCTTCAGGCGCGCGAAGCGGCGGATGACGAAGGCAAGCGATTGGGCGAAGCCCTCGACAGCGCTCAGCACCAGAGCGGCTTCGGCGGCCTCGCCCTCCTTGATCAGCGCATCGAGCTCCTTCTTGCTGATCTCGGCGGTCTTGCCCTTCAGCGGATCGTCGCCGTTGCGTTTCAGATGGCTGCGCAGCGCATCGAGATGCTCGACGAAAGCACCGCGGCTCGCCTTGTCGCCGACGAAGCCATCATCGTCCCGCACCTCCAGATTGTAGCTGGTGACGGTGACCGAGGGCAGCTCGGCAGCGCCATGCGGCCCGGTCCCGGCATTGCGTGGTTGTTCGGCATTCGCTGTGGCCATGAAGAATCTCCCCCGCGGTTTCGCGAAGGCAACCCGGCAACGGCGCGCGGGGTTCCGACGCCAGGGCGATGCGCCACATGCAGCCCGCACCCCGCGCAGACAGGTAGGCGCTGCAGTTGACCGCCGCCACAATCGCCGCTCCAACAGGCAAGAGCCGCGGCAGGCGGCCTTGGGGGCGGAACGTGTCTGATCTGATTTTGCGCATGATCGTCATCGGGGCAGGCGCGACGGCGCTCACCGATCTCTGGGCGCAGCTGCTGCGACTTTTCGGGCTGCCCAAGCCGAACTGGGCGATGCCGGGGCGCTGGTTCGCCCATCTGCCGCGTGGCCGCATGTGGCATGCCGACATCGCCAAATCCGAACCGGTGGCAGGCGAGCTCGCCATCGGCTGGATCTGCCATTATCTCGTCGGCATCGCCTTCGCGGGCGTCGTCCTCGCGATCTGGGGCGCGGACTGGGCCCGCAACCCGACCTTCCTGCCGGCGCTGATCGTCGGCTGGGCCACGATCGGCTGCGGCTGGTTCATCCTGCAGCCCGGCATGGGCATGGGTGTCGCCGCCTCGAAGAAGCCGAATGCCGGTCAGATCCGCCTGCTCAACTTCGTCAGCCACACCCTGTTCGCCGTCGGGCTCTATGGCACGGCGCTGCTGATCCGCTGAGCTGCTCGCCGTCATGCTCGGGCTTGAGCCGAGCATCTCGTGACACGAAGGCTCCGGCGTCTCCGGCCAGAGATTCTCGGAACAAGCCCGAGAACGACGGCTTCAGTCGAGCAGACGGGTCTCGTAGCTATAGAGCTGGCGGAAGCCGAGGCTGCGGTAGAGATTGATCGCGACGGCGTTGCTCTGCTCCACCTGCAGATAGGCATCGCCACAGCCCATCGCCCCGGCCCAGCCCAGCAGCCCCCTGACGATCTTGCGGCCATAGCCATGGCCGCGATGATCGGGGTGAACGCAGATCAGGCCGATCTCGGCCATGCCACGCTCGGCCACGCTCATGCCGAAGGCGACGGCCTCGCCCTCGACCAGCCAGGTGGCGAAGGCAGCCGGCAGCCTGACTTTCTCGACGATCGCGGCGAGATTGCCGACATGGGTCTTGATGCCGCTCTGGAGAGCGGCGACGCCGGCGGTCCATTCCAGGCTCGGCCGCGCCTCGATCTGCAATTCGGGCTCTTCGGAAACGTCGAGGCCGGCGAGCGGCGCGATGAGGCCGAAGGACTTGTCCTTGACCCGATAGCCGCGCTCCAGCACTGCAGCGCGGGTCGCCTCGGTGACGAGCGGCGTCAGCCGGATGCTCGGCGCCAACCCATCGGCGCGATAGAGTTCCGCGATCAGATCGAGCGTCGCATCGTCGAGCTCGGCGCCATAGACCAGCGGCGTTGCCGAATTGGCCCGGCCGGAATAGCCATTGGCGAAACGCAGCGCCCAGTCTCCGACGATGAGCGTCGACAGGGCTGGCCAGGCATTGATGATCCGCCGCTCGCAGCCGAGCACGAGCGCGCTGTCTTCCGTCTTCGTCAGCATCTCATCCCTCCGCCGGCTTGCGCGGCGTCGGCCGCCAGCCCGGCGGCGCCATCTCGAAACCCGAGAACTCGAAGCCTGGCGCGACCGTGCAGCCGACCAGCGTCCAGGCGCCGAGCGAGGTCGCACTCTGCCACCAATCGGCGGGCACCACGAATTGCGGCCTTTGGCCGGCGGCAAGCTCAGTGCCGAGATAATGAGCCGAGGCGTCGTGGCCATTCGACGAGACCGTGATGACCAGCGGCGCGCCGGCATAGTGATGCCAGATCTCGGCGGCATCGACGCGATGCCATTCCGAGGTCTCGCCAGTGTCGAGTAGGTAATAGATCGCGGTCGAGAAGCCCCTGCCCTCCGGCCCGGCCGGATCGCGGAAGGTCTCGCGGTAATGGCCACCCTCGGGATGGGGCTTCAGTTCGAGGAGCCGGATGACCTCCGCCGCCGTCAGCCCGTCCAGCTGCATCGGCATGGTCAGAACCGGTTCTTGGCTTCGCGCAGGGCCGCGAAGACCTTGTCGGCCGAAGCGCCCGCCAGCCCGACGGAAGCGGCGAGCGCGCCCTCGCCGGCCCGGAAGAACGGGTTGGTCGCCTGCTCGTCCGCCACCGTGGTCAGCGCCCAGAAGCGCCCCTCCGCCTTGGCCTTCTCGGCCTCGGCGAAGCGCGCCTTGAGCGCCTCGTTCGCCGGATCGACCGACCGGGCGAAACGGGCATTGGCCAGAGTGTAGTCATGGCCGCCGAGCAGGCGCGTATCGCCCGGCAGCGCCATCAGCCGCGACAGCGAGGCCCACATCCTGTCCATCTGCCCCGGCTGGACCCGCCCGCAGCCCATGACGAAGACGACGTCGCCGACAAGCGCGAGCTTCGCGCCGCGCCCGACATAGCTGAGATGGCCGTCGGAATGGCCGGGCGTATGCCAGGTCTCGAAACGCTCCCCGCCCAGCGCGACGACATCGCCCTCGCCGACCACCGTGTCGAGCGGCGCACTGGCGCGGGCGTCAGCCGGGCCGATAACCTTGGCGCCGGTTGCCTGCTTCACCTCCGCGACGCCCTGCGTGTGATCGTGATGCGCGTGGGTGATGAAGATGTCGCTGATCGTCCAGCCCTTCTGCCGGGCCGCGGCCAGCATCTCGCCGGCATCGGGCACGTCGATGGCTGCGCAGGCGCCGGTGCCGGGATCGTGGAGCAGCGCGCCGGCGTTGTCGCTGAGCGTGCGGAAGATGTGAAGGTCGAGCGGCATGGCTTCCTCCGGCAGGGTCGGCCCGACGGGCCGATGAATGATCGTCTTCTTGAATGGGCCATGCCCGGCGCCCGATCAACCCGCAGCAACGCAGCCGGCACCTGCCGCTGCTGCCACGCGGCCCTTGCGTTCGGCCGCCGCGCGTTCCATCTCAAGCGCCATGCCTCTCGACGTCGTCGATCTGCGCGCCTTCTATGCCAGCCCGCTCGGCCATGTGGCCCGGCGCTTCATCGGCCGGACGATGCTGCGCTTCTGGCCGGACTGCTCGCGCCAGCGGCTCCTCGGCCTCGGCTTCTCGACGCCCTATCTCTCCGTGCTCGGCATGCAGGCCGAGCGGACCATCGCCTTCATGCCGGCGGCGCAGGGCGTCGTGAACTGGCCGACGCCCGGCCTCTCCGCCTCGGCCCTGGTCGAACCGACGCTCTTGCCGCTGCCGACCGCCTCGATCGACCGGGTCGTCCTCGTCCATGCGCTCGAGGAGACGGAAAGCCCGGACGACCTGCTCGACGAAGTCTCGCGCGTCCTCAGTCCCGGCGGGCGGATGATCCTGGTCGTGCCCAACCGGCGCGGGCTCTGGGCCCGGATGGACGGCACGCCCTTCGGCCAGGGCCGCCCCTTCAGCCGCCGGCAGCTCTCCGCCCTGATGCGCGCCGCCGAATTCTCGCCGGAGCATTGGACGGAGGCGCTTTATGTCCCGCCGCTGCAGCGGCGGCTCCTGATGCGTTCCGCCCCGGTCTGGGAACAGATCGGGGCCGGCCTCTCGCTGCCCTTTGCGGGCGTGCATGTCATCGACGCGACCAAGCAGTTCTACCGGCGCGCGCCCCTGCGCGCGACGCGGCGCAGCTTCGCGTTGCGGCCGGTCCTGCTGCCGCAGCCGGCTCCCACGCCGCGCGCAGCGGCCGCGCCGACGGAAAGCCGAACGGGTTGACATTTTCGCCGGGTCGCGGCCAAGGTCCGCCGCCTTTCGCGCCGGTTGTGCCGTAAACCGCTGTTCCGCCCGATTTTCGCGCGGATTCTGAACTGGATCACGATGCGTAGCTATCTGGATTTCGAGAAACCGGTCGCCGAACTGGAGGCGAAGGCGGATGAATTGCGGGCACTCGAGGCACGCGGCGACGGCATTTCCCTGTCGGAAGAGATCGGCAAGCTCGACGCCAAGGCCAACCAGGCTCTGAAGGACATCTATGCGGCGCTGACGCCCTGGCAGAAGACGCTGGTGGCGCGCCATCCGCAGCGCCCGCACTTCAAGGATTACTGCGCCGGGCTGATCGAGGAATTCACGCCTCTCGCCGGCGACCGCGCCTTCGGCGAGGACGAGGCCATCGTCGGCGGCTTCGGCCGCTTCCGCGGCGAGCCGGTCTGCATCATCGGCCAGGAAAAGGGCGATTCGACCGAGACCCGCATCCGGCACAATTTCGGCATGCCCAAGCCCGAAGGCTACCGCAAGGCGGTGCGCCTCGCCGAAACGGCCGACCGCTTCGGCCTGCCGGTGCTGAGCTTCGTCGACACCGCCGGCGCCTATCCCGGCATCGAGGCCGAGGAGCGCGGCCAGGCCGAGGCCATCGCCCGTTCGACCGAGACCTGGCTCGGGCTGCGCAGCCCCAGCGTCGCGCTCGTCATCGGCGAGGGCGGCTCGGGCGGCGCCATCGCCATCGCCGCCGCCAGCCGCGTGCTCATGCTGGAGCATGCGATCTACTCGGTGATCTCGCCGGAAGGCGCGGCCTCTATCCTCTGGCGCGACACCGGCCGCGCGCAGGACGCGGCGACCGGCATGAAGATCACGGCGCAGGACCTGCTGAAGTTCGGGATCATCGACCGGATCGTGCAGGAGCCGACGGGCGGCGCCCATCGCGACGCGCACGCGGCTATCAGCCGCGCGGGCGATGCGATCGCAGCTGCGCTCGGCGATCTCGCCGGCCTCGGCGGCGAGGATATCGTTGCAAAACGCGCCGAAAAATTCCTCGCGATCGGGCGCAATCTCTGAGCAATCTTTGCGCGCGATATCTCGCACCGGCGAAAGCAGGATTCTTTACCGGCCGTTGACCATGTGGCCAGACGGGGCAAGCCTATGGTAAGGAACCCTCAAGGCTAACGCTTCTACAACGAGTCGACGGGCACAATTTGGCCCTCTTGCGAAGTCACAGGTCGCACTCTGGGCCTGCCGTTCGATGGGAATGACGACGTGGCAATCAAGCAACTCGCGCTAGTGGCTTTTGTTGCATTGACGCTGGCGGCCTGTGAGGAGGAGCGTTATCGCGGCTCCGCCCGGCACAACATCCCGATCCCGACCGCGACCTACGCGCTGATGTCCGAGAAGGGCATGAGCAAGGATCAGCCCATTCTGATCCGCTCCTACAAGAAGGAGTCGGAGCTCGAGGTCTGGAAGCGCAAGGCCGACGGCCAATACGCCCTGCTCAAGACCTTCCCGATGTGCCGCTGGTCCGGCCAGCTCGGCCCGAAGGTGCGCGAAGGCGACCGCATGGCGCCCGAGGGCTTCTATGCCATCGCGCCCCAGCAGATGAACCCGAACTCGTCCTATTACGTGTCGTTCAACATGGGCTACCCCAATGCCTATGACCGGGCGCATGGCCGCACCGGCGCGCATCTGATGGTCCACGGCGCCTGCTCCTCGGCCGGCTGCTACTCGATGACGGACGACCAGATCGGCGAGATCTACGCGCTGGTGCGCGAGGCGCAGAATGCTGGCCAGCGCGCCGTGCAGATGCAGGCCCTGCCCTTCCGGATGACGCCTGAGAACCTCGCCAAGCACCGTCTCGACCCGAACATCGCCTTCTGGAAGAACCTGAAGGAAGGCACGGACTATTTCGAGGTCACCCGGAATGAGCCCGCCGTCGCCRTGGCCGGCGGTCGCTATGTCTTCAACGGCGGCTCGGCTCCGGCCGCCGTCGCCGCGAAGCGCCAGCAGGACGAGGTCCAGGTCGCCTCGCTGGTCGCCAAGGGCACGCCGGCGATCCGGCTGATCTATGATGACGGCGACCAGCACGCGTCCTTCAAGCAGACGCTGCTCTCCGGCGGCTCCGACGCGCTCAACCGCTCCGCTTCCTGGGCCTCGAAAGATGTCGGCGTCAGCCGCGCCGACGCCCTGTCGATCGGCCCGCGCGTCGTCGTGCTCGACGACAAGGGCCAGGCGAAGGCCACTATCCGCGCCGCTTCGGCCGACAATGACGCCGTTCTCGCCGCCATCGCCGCCGCCCCGGCGGAAGTGGCCGCCAAGCCTGCCGCCGCGCCGCGCCCGGCAGCAGCTCCGGCTGCGACCCAGCTGGCCAAGGTCGCGCCCGGCAACGCCCTCCAGGCGCCGGTTCTCGCAAGCGCGGGTTCGACGCCGGTCGCGACGGTGGCTCCCGCAGAGGAAAAGCCCCTGCTGCAACGCGCGCTCAGCTTCATGCCGGTCTTCGGCGGCGGCTCCAGCGCTACGGCCGACCAGGGTGTCGGCAGCGCGCCGATCGCATCGGTCGTTCCGGCGACGCCGACAGCCACCAGCGCCCCGCTCCCGCCGCGCCGGGCCAATGGGCTCAAGACGTCCAGCCTGGACCAGTCCACGGCCGGCTATGCAAGTCAGGCCGCGACGCGCTGACCCATCGAAAACAGTCACTGGTCGCGTGACGCAAATGCAACAGCGCAACGGATAAAACAGGCTTGCTTATTTCGCAGGCGCGAAGGCCCTCCTTTCGGGGGCCTTTGCTTTTTGCGTGGGCGAAGCGCCCAAAACCTCGTCTTGCCCAAGTCGGTCTCGTCCGCTTGCTGGGACGACAGCGCAAATCAATGCGCGGCAAGGGGGTTCCTGCAGATGTCCGTTCGTTTCCGTTCCTCGATTCTAGGACTGGGTCTGGCCGCCGCTGTCGGCGTGGCACAGGCCTCAGACCTGCCGAGCAAGAAAGGCCCGCCGCCCGCCCCGGTCGTTCCGGCGATCACCTGGTTCGATATCGCCCTCAGCGTGAAGGGCATGACCGACTACAATTTCCGCGGCATCTCGCAGACCGATCGCAAGCCGGCTATCCAGGGCGGCGCCGAGCTGCAGATCTACAACAATCTGTTCTATCTCGGCGTCTACGGCTCCAACGTCGATCTCGCGACGAGCCCGACCGCGGAGATCGACTTCTACGGCGGCATCCGGCCGAAATTCGGCGACCTCTCCTTCGATTTCGGCGTCTGGCAATATTACTATCCCGCCGAAAAGCAGTTGATCGACGGCGCCGGCGTGTTCTGGACGCCGAAGAACACCGACTTCACCGAAGTCTACGGCAAGGTCTCCTACACCTTCGCCGAGAGCCTGACGCTCGGCGCCAACGTGTTCTACGCCTGGGATTGGCTCGGGACCGGCGCGAGCGGCACCTACGCCTCGCTGACGGCCAAGTACAGCCTGCCCTTCCTCGAGGGTCTCTCGGTCTCCGGCGAGCTCGGCCATTACTGGCTCGGCACCACCAACCTCGCGATCTGGTCGACTGTGCCGCCGACCAACCTGCCCGACTACACCTACTGGAACGCCGGCGTCTCCTATACCTGGAAGAACGTTACCGCCGACCTGCGCTACCACGACACCGACCTGTCCAAGAACAACTGCTTCCTGCTGACGGCCGATCCGCGCGGCATCGCCACCGGCACGGGTCGTTCCAACTGGTGCGGCGCCGCCGTCGTCGCGACGCTCTCCTTCGACATCACCGCCAGCAGCCTCGGCGTCTTCGCCGCAAAGTAAGCCTCCAAGCGGCCCAGCCCCAAGAAAGGCCGCCTCACAGGCGGCCTTTCTCATTCTGGCAGGACGACGGCGCCGTCAGACGATCTCGGACACCAGCTTGGCGATCAGGCTGTTGGAAAGGATCACCGGCAGGCCGGCCTCCGCCGCCTCGTGGCGATGACGCTCGACGAAGCCCATGCAATCCATCAGCAGGATTTCGGCCCCGCGTCCGGCCAGTTCGCGCGCGGCTTCCGCAACCGAAGCCCCCGCGCCGCCATAGGGGGAGGCAGCGGCATAGAGAGGCGCCCGGCCGAGCGGCGCCCATTTGCCGGCCTCTGACGAAATCTGTTCGGCCAGAGGCACGATGATCCCCAGCTGCGCGCCCTGGGTCAGCGCCGCCACGGCCGGCGGCAGGATGCGGTCCGGCTCGACGAGCCACGCCTTTTGCGTGCTCAGGCTTTCGAAATGGCCGGTGCAGAGCATCAGGATAGTGCCGCAGCCCTCGGCCTCCAGCAGCGCGAGCTTGCGCTGCGCCGCCTTCTCGGTCCGGGTGCGGTCGATGACGACTGCGCTGCCGTCGAGCAGCTTCGTGATCAACACCGGCTGGCCGGGCACTGCGGCGAAATCGCGTTCGATCTCAGCCCGGCTGAGACCGTCCAGCACGCCGGCATGGCGTTGGGGCAGGTCCGCATTGAGCACGGCATCCAGGATCGGCGTGATGTCGGCCCGCGGCGCCTGGCCGATGGTGAGGGTTCCGAGCTTGCTCATGGTCTCGTCCTGCACAGAAGAAAAAGGCCCGGGCGGTTTCTCGTCCGGGCCTCGGTCCCTCAACGCTTCCAGAAATTCTTCGAGACGGAGTCGAAGAAGGAGAAGATCGCGTCGCCGGCGATGACGCCAGCGGCAAAGACCTCCATATCGCCCTCGCCGCTCTTGCCGCGCAGCTTTTCCCAGACCACGCGGCAGAGGATGCCGGCCAGCACCGCCCAGCCCGCCATCGGGAAGCTGATCAGAAGGCCGGTGGCAAAGAGTACGCCGATCTGCCGCTTCGGCCCGCCGATGAACTGCAGGATCGCGCCGGGAATCGCCCAAAGGAAGAGCTGCCAGGCGACGCCATCAGCAACGCCGGCCTTGATCGTCGCGGCATAGACCTTGTTCACGGGGGCGACGAGGTTCTGGTCGAAGAAGGACTGGTACGAGAACAGCACGACCGCGCCGGCGACGACGAAGGCGAACATCGCGGCGAAGAGCTGCTGGCGGCGGCCATCAAGCTCGAAGGCCGGGTCGGCGCCATTGCCGCGCAGCAAATAGCCGGCCTTCAGATCATAGCCCATATCGGCGAAGGCAGGCCCGGTCGCGGCCGAGAAGCCGACGAGCAAAGCCAAGGCCGGCATCGGGAAGCCGATGAGCATGCCGATGATCAGCGTGATCAGCGCGACCGCGAAAGCCGGGAACCAGCCGGAATGCATCGCGGCGAGGCCGACGATCAGCTCATGCACATAGGCCGCGAAGGCGGCGTAGAGCACGAACAGGATCAGCATGCCCACTGACATCTCGCTCATCAGACCGCCAACCAGCGCAATGAAGATGGCGATGGCAAGATAGCCGATCGTGCCGAGGCCGAGCGCACGGCGCACCTCCGCATCGCCAACGCCTGCCTTTGGCTCGTTCTTCTTGGCATCGCTCGGTCGCAACAGCAGCAGCGCGACCTGCAGCAGCGCGACGAGGCCGGCGCCGATCATGAAGCCGTGCGGGATATAGGCGGCCATCAGGTCGCCCTTGGGAATGATGGTCTCGAAGAGCGGGCCCCCGAACAGCTGGCCGGAATAGCCGCGCAGCAGCAGCCCGACGCCGAACATCGTGAGCGCCCAGACATTGCCGATGAAGGCGACGCCGAAGGCCGACATCGGGATGCCGGTGACGGCGGCCGAGCCGGCGAAGCCGATCCAGGCCAGCGGGATCTTGATGAAGGAGGCGACGACGCCGGTGCCGAAGCCGATGCCCATCAGCACCGCCTTGCGGCCGCCCTCGTCGCCGGCCTTGATCGCCTCGGCGGCGGCGACGCCCGGAGGCCAGGCGCCCGTCGCCGGGAAGACGCGGGAATCGAACATCCGGTAGAGCAGATAGGCATCGAGCAGCATCGCGAAGAAGGCGCCGGCCAGCATCGGCAGCACCAGATCCGGCCGGCCGAGCAGCCA
The DNA here is from genome assembly GCF_056394545.1 of Allobosea sp. 10N428. Lineage (NCBI taxonomy): Bacteria > Pseudomonadati > Pseudomonadota > Alphaproteobacteria > Hyphomicrobiales > Alloboseaceae > Allobosea > Allobosea sp. 10N428. The sequence continues at coordinate 276,209 of NZ_JBFTIC010000006.1, forward strand.
GGGAATGCCGACCGGCAGGAGCAGGCTGTTCGCCGCGCCAAAGGTGGCCGAGGAGATCGCGCTCTGAGCCAGGTTCTGCACATGGATCGAGCGGTAGCGGGCAAAGATCGCGAGCGGCACGCGCGCAAGCGCCATGGCCGCGAGCGCGCCGATCAGCGAGGTATTGGCGGTGATGCCCAGCGACACCAGAAGCTGCATGCCGATGATCGCGCCGAAGACGCAGAGCACGGCGATGAGCAGCAGCGTCGCCGGCTCGAACAGGCTGGGGTGCCGCCGAGGCACCCCTTCAGTCGGATTGTTCATGCCTCGGTCCCCATAATCGCCCCTTGCGGGCTGTTTGCGTTTCGATGCAGCCCGTCAGGCAACCAGGATGCCGGCCTTGGCCTCGCCGACGTCCTGCGTGGCATGCGCTCCCTGCACGCCGTAGTCCCGCTTGGCCGCGTCGGGCGAGACAAGGCCGAGCGCGATGTCGCGGGCGATCGCCTCCCGCGAGCGTTCCGCGGCCGGGCCGTAGCCGGCGCCGCCGGCGAGCACGAGTTCGACGATCTCGTGCGGCTGCTTGACCTGGACGAGCTCGCCGGTGCCGACGTCCTTCAGCACATGGCCCTGCTCGTCGATGACCCGGCCCGAGGCGCCGCCGCCGGCCTTGCCGCCGAACAGGCCGGGGATCGGGTTGTTGACCCCTTCCGGATAGAGCGAGACCAGCGTCGGCAGCCCGTCATCGGAGAGCTTGCGCAGCCGCACGCGCTGACCGAGACCGCCGCGATGCTGCCCGGCGCCGCCGGAGTCGGTGAGATAGGTCTTTTCGACCACCAGAACCGGCACGCGCGACTCGAAGGTCTCGATCGAGGTGTTCGCCGCCGAGGTCGGGTAGAGCAGTCCCGACTTGCCGTCGCCATGGGCCGAGCCGCCCTGGCCGCCACCGACGAAGAGCATGTCGGAATAGGTGTCGCCGGCCTGGTCGCGGCCATAGACGCTCGCCGCGACGGGCAGGCCGGTGAAGGCCTGCACCTGCTTCGGCGCCGCCTTGGACAGCGCGCGGAAGATGTTCGGCGCCAGATACCAGCCGGTGCGGGTGCGCAGGTTCACCGCCAGCGGCTTGTCGCAGTTCAGGATCGAGCCCTTCGGCGCCTCGATCGAGAAGGCGCGGTAGCAGCCGGCATTGCCGCGCACTGATGGCGTCAGCATGCATTTCAGCGGATAGGTCGCATGCGCCATCGTGTAGTTGAGCGTGCAGTTCAGCCCGCCCTGCGGGAGCTGCGGCGGCGCGCCGGCGAAGTCGAGATGGATCGTGTCGCCCTTCACTGTCAGCGCCAGCGGATAGGTCATCGGCGTGCCCAGCGGGTTGTTGGAGACGGTGCCGTGATAGGTTCCATCAGGCAGCGCGCGGATCGCCTCGCGCATCGCCCTTTCCGAGCGGCTCTGCACGACATGGGCGAGGGCCCTGAGATCCTGCATGCCGTAATCGGTGAGGAAGGACTGCAACCGCTCGGCGCCGATCGCGTTGGCCGCGACGAAGGAGTGGAGATCGCCGAGTACCTGCTCGGAGTTGCGCACGTTCTCAGCCAGCAGGCGCACCAGCGTCTCGTTGATCCGGCCGGCCTCGTAGAGCTTCATCGGCGGGATCTGGAAGCCTTCCTCGTAGATCTCGCGAGCCCGCAGCGAGTCCTTGGTGCCGCCGATGTCGGAGACATGGCCGACGGTCCCCATCAGCCCGACGACGCGATTGCCGAGGAAGACCGGCGTCACCACCGCGATGTCGAAGAGATGGCCGGCGCAGAGCCAGGGATCGTTGGTGATGAGCACGTCGCCGGGCTTCAGCGTCTGCGCCGGATAGCGCTCCAAGAGCGCCTTGACCGCGCGCGGCAGCGTCAAGTTGAACACCGGCATGGCGCGGGGCGAATGCGCCAGCGTCTCGCCTTCAGGGTCGAGCAATTCGCAGGCGAAGTCCTGCGCTTCCGAGATCACCAGCGAGAAGGCGGTGCGGCAGACCGTCAACCACATCTCCTCGACGACGTTGATCATCCGGCTCCACATGATCTCCAGCGAGATCGGATCGGCCTCGATCCGGCGCGCGGCCTCAGCCAGCGGCATGTCGGCGGTGATCGTCGTCTCGGCCGCGTTGGGCTGGGCGACATGGATGATGAGGTTCAGGACGTCGTCGATGGCGACGCTGTCGCCGGGCGGGACGATCGTGGTCGCCTCGCGCTCCTCGATGATCGCCGGGCCCTTGACGGTGTCGCCGGAACGCAGGGCGTAGCGATCATAGACCACCGCGTCGCTCCAGCCGCCCTCGAACCAGGCGCGGCGGCTGCCCTTGATCTTGGCGGCCGCATTGCCGCCGCCGGCCGCGCCGGAGAGCGAGAGCGTCGGAACCGGACCGGCGCAGCGGACGCGGAAGTTGATCGCCTCCAGCCGCGCGCCCTCATAGACCGAGGTGTAGCGGGCGGAATAAGCCTTGCTGAAGGCCGCGCGGATGGCATCCAGGCTCGACGCATCGATGGTGCCTGATGGCAGCGGCACGGAGATGTCGTGCATCTGGCCGACAAGGCGCATATCGGCCGTGCGTTCGACCGTGACGTCGCCGGGCTTCACCCCTGCTTCTATCAGGTGCTTGCGACCTTCCGTTTCGAGCTGGCCGAGCATCGCGTTGACCGCGGCGGCATCGAAGCCTTCCGAGAACTCGACGGGCAGCGAGCGCACCATGTCGAAGGAGAGCGGCGCGGCAAGGAAGCCGAGCGCCGAGGCCGCGCCGGAGGCCGGCGGGATGATGACCTGCTTGACGCCGAGCACGCGGGCGACGTCGACCGCATGCGCCGGGCCGGCGCCGCCGAAGCCGACCATGGCGTAATGGCGGGGGTCCTTGCCCTTCTCGACGAGATGGACGCGGGCGGCTGCGCCCATGCTCTCGACCACGACCTTGTGGATTCCCCAGGCGGCTTCCTCGACGGAAAGGCCAAGCGGCGCGGCCACTGTCGAGACGGCCTTGCGCGCAGCCTCCAGATCGAGCGCCATGCGCCCGCCAAGGAAGAATTTCGGATCGTAATAGCCGAGCACGAGATTGGCGTCGGTCACGGTCGGCTTCACGCCGCCCATGCCGTAGCACGCCGGACCGGGATCGGAACCGGCCGAATGCGGGCCGACCTTGAGCAGGCCGACCTCGTCGATGGCGGCGATCGAGCCGCCGCCGGCGCCGATCTCGATCATGTCGATGACGGGGGCCTTGATCGGCAGGCCGGAGCCCTTGGCGAAGCGGTTGACCCGGCCGGCTTCGAGCATCGGCGCGATCTCGGCGCGGCCATCCTCGATCATGCAGGCCTTGGCCGTGGTGCCACCCATGTCGAAAGAGATCACGTCCTTGTGGCCGGCGAGCTCACCGAACAGCGCCGTGGCGAGGCCGCCGCCAGCCGGGCCGCTTTCGAGCAGACGGATCGGGAAGGTGCGCGCCGTCTCGGGCGAGACGAGACCGCCGGCCGAATGCATCAGCCGGAGCGCGCCGGTGAAGGAGCGGGCCGCAAGCTCGCGCTCCAGCCGCTGCAGATAGCGGCGCATCAGCGGCTGGACATAGGCATTGGCCGCCGTGGTGACGAAGCGCTGGTATTCCCAGATTTCGGCGACGACCTCGCTCGACAGCGAGACGGTGAGTTCCGGGCAGGTCTCGCGGACGATGCGGCCGGCTTCCTGCTCATGCGCCGGATTGCGGTAGCTGTTGAGGAAGCAGATCGCGATCGCCTCGCAGCCAGCAGCTTCGAGCTCGCGGGCGGCCTTGCGCACCGCTTCCGCATCGAGCGCAGTCACGACCTTGCCGTCGCGGTCGATGCGCTCGGCCACTTCGAGGCGATGCTCGCGGGAGACCAGCGGGTCGGGGAAGGTTAGGAACAGGTCGTAGATGTCGTAGCGCTGCTCGGTCCCCATTTCGAGGATGTCGCGGAAGCCCTTGGTGGTGATCAGGCCGAGCTTGGAGCCCTTGCGCTCGATCACGGCGTTGGTGACCAGCGTCGTGCCGTGGACGATGTCGCCGACATCGGCGAGCGTGATCCCGGCCATATCGACGAGCTCGCCGAGGCCGATCAGCGCGGCTTCGGAGGGATCGTGCGGCGTGGTCAGGCGCTTGTGCAGCCGGACCGAGCGCTCCTGCGAGTCGTAGAGGATGAAATCGGTGAAGGTGCCGCCGATGTCGAAGCCGATGCGCCAACGATTGCTCATGGAGCGGTCTCCGCGATGGGAAGGTTCAAGGGAAAGAAGCGCTTGTCCTGGGTCAGGGCCGCGATCTCGGCGCCGCCCTCCCCCAGCGAACGGATGATGGCGAGGCGCTCGGCCGGCTCCACCGTGGCGGCTGGGAAGGAGATGCAGATCGCCACCTCGTCGCCGCTGACGGGATCGCCGACGGCGACCGAGATGGCTCGCACGCCGCGCACCGCCTCGTCATGGGATTCGGCAAAGCCCGCGCTGCGGACGACCGCGAGGCGCGCCAGAAGCTCGTCCATGGTCTGCGGTGCGGTCTCTGAGGGCGCGGTGAAGCCGGCCGGATAAAGCGCGCGAACCTCGTCGTCCGAGAGCCGAGCGAGCAGGGCGCGGCCGGTGCTGGAGGCGAAGGCGGGGATGCGGTCGCCGATCGCGGTGACGACGCGCAGCGCATGGCTGCCGGGATGGGCGGTGACGCCGACGATCTCGTTGCCGCGCCGGACGCTGATATAGCCGGTATGGCCGATCTGATCGGAGATTCTGCCGACCACAGCATCGGCGCGGTCGATCAGCGAGGCCGCGAAACGATAGAGATGCCCGACCTGATTGAGCAGCAGCGAAGGGCGATAGCGCTTGCTGTCGCCGACGGTTTCCAGCAGCCCCTCGTCCCGCATCGCCCGCAGCAGCCGCGAGGCGTTGCTCTTCGGCATGCCCAGCAGCGACACGAGATCGGTCACCGTCACATCGTGACGCGTGCTGGAGAAGCAACGAAGCACATCCACGGCCGACGACAGGATGGACATCGGGATCGGTCCTAAAAGTTCCATTAAACGGAACTTGAGTTGCAATAAAAGGAACGATACGCCGGTTAATGAAGATGTCAATCCTGTGATCCCGCCCGATCGCAACGCGCTCGGCCGTCTCGACGCCGGCCAAGCTCGGCTGTATCCCCCCGTTTACGCGGGTTTTTCCCGCCGCCGCGCCTTGCCGTTACGGAGCTCTCGGGATGAGCGAAACCCTGCTTTATCTGTCGCGCGAGAACGTCCGGGCGCTGTCGATCCCGGCGGCCGCGGCGCGCGAGGCCGTCCTCCAGGGATTTCGCGACCATGGCGCCGGCCTGAACCGCAGCCTGCCGAAGAGCACGCTGACGCTCGGCCCCGGCCATGGCTTCCAGGCGATGACAGCCGCCTCCTCGGCGCAGGGGATCGCCACGGTGAAATGGGTGGCGATGGCGCCCGTCGCTGCCGGCTCACCGCTGCCGGCCGTGAGCGCGCTGATCTGCGTCAGCGACTATGAGACCGGCCAGCCACTCGCCGTCCTCGACGGCGACGAGATCACGCTGATCCGCACCGCGGCGATCAGCGCCGCCGCGGCATCGCTACTGGCACCCGCTGCGCCGCAGACCATCGGCTTCGTCGGCTGCGGCCTGCAGGCCCACGCCCATCTCGCCGCCTTCCGCGATCTCTATCCCGGCCTGACCCACGCGCTGATGCTCAGCCGCAGCCGCTCCTCCGCCGAACGCCTCGCCGAAGCGGCACGCGCAGCCGGGCTCGCCACCGAAATCCTCGACGAACCTGATGCGCTGCTCGCCTGCAGCGACATCGTGATCTCGATGGTGCCGGGCGCGGCGGGCATGACGCCCTTCCTCGATGCGCAGCGCCTTAAGCCGACCGCCCTGGCAGTAGCAGTCGACACCGGCCGCAGCTGGAAGCCGGAGACGCTGCCGGCTTTCGACCTGCTCGCAACCGACAGCCTCGAACAATCGCGCGCGCCCTACGGCGCCGACGGCACCCCCGTCACGACCGTCGCCTTCCAGCACGATTTGATCGGATTGGCCGCTGCACCGCAGCCGAACTCGGCGGTGGGGCGCTCCCTCTTCGCCTTCCGCGGCGTCGCCTTCGCCGACCTCGCCCTCGCCCATCTCGCCGTCGCGCAAGCCCGCGCGCAGGGGCTCGGGACGGTGCTGCCGCGCTGAAGCTAGGTCTTGCCAAGCAGTTCCAAGGTGCGTGGATCGGGACCGTCGAAGAAGCGGCTCAGCACCGCGCGATAGGCGTTGGCGCCGTCCCCGCTCGCGGCATCGAACAGCGTCATCGAGGAGCACAGCTTCCTGTCGTCGGGCGAGCCGAAGATCGCGTTTGCACTGCGTCCCTCATGCGCAAGCACCGCCTCCACGATCGCTGCGAGCCTCGGCCCCAGAACCGGATGTGCCAGATAGGCCCGCGCCTCGTCGAGCGAGCCGATGCCGTAGAACTCCGAATTCGGGGACAGGCCGAGCCCGCGCATCTGCGGAAACACGAACCAGATCCAGTGGCTGCGCTTGCGCCCGGCCTTCACCTCGGCGAGCGCATCGTCCCAGACGGGCTCTTGCGCATCGAGAAAGCGCTGCAGATGGAACGGATCGGACATCGGCGCACTCCCTGCTTCGCCATCTCAAACGCGCGGACTGCCCTGCCGTTCATTCCGCCCCGCGCCTGACGCGCTTGAGCCGGCACGCGCCCATGCTATTCCCGCCGAACGATCCATCGAGACCCGGCACCATGACCCAGCGCCTGCGCGATTTCGGCCTTTCCTGCGGCATCATGCAGCCGGGCCCGCTCAATGCCATCACCGACGTGGCGGGGGTGAAGCTCGGGCACTGCACCCTGCGCGACGGCGACATCCTGACCGGCTTCACGGCGCTGTTGCCGCATGACGGCAACCTCTTCCGCCGCAAGATGCGCGCGGCGGTCGAAATCATCAACGGCTTCGGCAAGAGCGCGGGGTTGATGCAACTCGCCGAACTCGGCCAGATCGAGACGCCCCTCCTGCTCGGCAACACGCTGAGCGTCGGCACCGGATTCGACGCGCTGGTGACGCGCGCGCTCGCCGACAATCCCGACATCGGCCGCGAGACCGGCACGGTCAACCCGATCGTGCTCGAATGCAATGACGGCTATCTCTCGGACATCCGCGCCCGCGCGCTGACGCAGGTGCATGCCTTCGCCGCGCTCGACGCTGCCACTTCAGGCCCAGTCGCGGAAGGCGCGGTCGGCGCCGGCACGGGCATGAGTGCCTTCGGCTTCAAGGGCGGCATCGGCACAGCCTCGCGGTGCTTCGATCTCGACAGCGCCGATTACACGCTCGGCGTGCTCGCGCTGGCGAATTTCGGCAATGCGGGCGATCTCGTCCTGCCCGACGGGCGCCGCCCCGTCCCGCCGGAGGCCAAGCCGCAGAGCGAGCGCGGCTCCGTCATCCTCGTCATCGCGACCGACGTGCCACTGGAATCGCGGCAGCTGCAACGGGTCGCGCGGCGTGGCGGCGCCGGTCTCGCCCGGCTCGGCGCCTTCTGGGGCAATGGCAGCGGCGACATCGCGGTCGCCTTCTCGACGGCTGATCCGATCGACCACGATCAGCCGAACGATCTCGTGCCGCTTCGCGCCCTCAACGAGAACCGCATCGACACGCTCTTCCGCGCAGCCACTGAAGCGACGCAGGAAGCCGTGCTCAACGCGATGGCCGCCGCCCCCGCCACGACCGGTCGTGACGGTCAGCATCGCCCGTCGCTCGGGGATTGGCTCAGGACGAACCCGGCCTGACGAGGAAACACACCGTCATGCTCGCCCTTGTGGCGAGCATCCACGTCTTGAACACCGCATTCCACGAAGGGAGACGTGGATGGTTGGGACAAGCCCGACCATGACGGAAGGTGCGTCGGCTAGACGTTCGCGCTTCAGGCCCACTCGCCCTTGCGGAACACCGGCACGCGCCGGCCGTCAGCATGCACACCGTCGATATCGACCTCGCCGGAACCAATCATCCAGTCGATATGGATCAGGCTCTTGTTGCCGCCTTGCGCCGCGATCTGCTCCGGCGTGAGGTTCGCGCCGTCGACGAAGCATTTCGAATAGCACTGGCCGAGCGCGATGTGGCAGGAGGCGTTCTCGTCGAAGAGGGTGTTGTAGAACAGGATGCCGCTCTTCGAGATCGGCGAGGAATGCGGCACCAGCGCCACCTCGCCGAGACGGCGCGCGCCCTCGTCCGTGTCGAGCACCTTGTTCAGGACCGCCTCGCCGCGCGAAGCCTTGGCCTCTGCGATCCGGCCGCCCTCGAAGCGCACCTGGATGCCGTCGATCAGCGAGCCCTGATAGGAGAGCGGCTTGGTGCTCGAGACATGACCCTCGATGCGGCGCGCATGCGGGGTGGTGAAGACCTCCTCGGTCGGGATGTTCGGGTTGCAGACGACGCCGTTCTTGGCCGGCGAGGCGCCGCCCTGCCAGTCATGGCCGTCAGCGAGCCCGACGACGAGATCGGTGCCCGGCCCGGTGAAGTGCAGAGAAGCGAAGCGCTGGCCGTTCAGCCAGTCGCGGCGGGTCCGCAGTGCCGCGTTGTGCGCCGCCCAGGCGGCCACCGGATCGGCCTCGTTGATGCGCGAAGCGGCGAAGATCGCCTCCGCCAACTTGCCGACCGCCACCTCCTCGGCATCATCCGGGAAAACCTGCTTCGCCCAGGCCGCGCTGGGATAGGCCAGGATGTTCCAGTTGATGTCGAAGCCGGCGATCTTCTCCAGCGCCGGCTGATAGGCGACGGAATTCGCCTTGCTGGCGCGCCCGACCTTGGCCGGGTCTTCGTTCGCCAGCAGCATCGGATTGTCGCCGACCACGGCGAGCCGCGCGGTGTTGGCGGAGAAGGCCTTGGCGACGCCCTCATAGAGCCAGGCCGGCGCCTTGTCGAAGCTCGCATCCGGCGCATAGCGATAGCGCGCGAGCGTGATCTCCTCGTCGGCAAGCATCGGCGTCACGATGCCGGCGCCGGCCTTGTAGGCGTGCTCGGCGATGCGCCGGACCAGCGGTAGCGCCGCGACCGGCGCGGTCAGGAACAGGTCCTGCCCCGGTTGCAGATTGAGGCCGACGCGGATGGCGACCTCGGCCAGCTTGTCGAGCTTCGCGGGATCGATGGCTTGCGGGCGCTGGTGAACAGTCATGGCACTCGACCTGTCGGATTCGGGATATCGGCCATTGCGGGCCCAAATCGCGGCCGGGTCAACCGCCTCGGCGGCAGGGCAGCCATCTCGGGCCCGGACAGGCTGGCTCACTCGGCCTCATCGACCTGTCGCGTCCCCAGCTTGAGCTTACTGGCCCGGAACAAGTGGCTCCGCATCAAGGCTGAGGCGACTTCGTTCTCTCCTGCTTCCAGATGGTCGAGCATGGCCAAATGCTCCGTGCAATTCACCTGCACGCGCTCGAAACCGAGACCCCAGTCATAGTTCGAGAGGCGCCGGAGCTGGTTCTGGCGACGCACGGCAGAGTGGAAGTAGCGATTGCCCGTCGCCCCGGCCAAGCCTTCATGGAAAGCGGCATTCATCTCGTAGAACGCGATGCTCGAAGACTCGCGCCACGGGCTTTGCAGATATTCGAGATGGCGCGCCCGCATCTCGGCGATCCAGCCGGGCTCGAGGTGAAAGCCCGGTTCGAGCATGCACATCGGCTCGATGACCAGACGGAAGCGATAGCTCTCGTCGCGCAGACGCTTGTCGCGCGGCTCGTGCAGGAAGCGCCAGCCATAGCCCGGCTTGCGCTCGACCATGTCGAGATCGGCGAGGCGCGCAAGCAGCTTCTGCGCCTCGGGCCGGCCAAGTTCATAGCGCCGCATCACTTCGAGTTCCGAAACCTCGTCGGGCAGCAGCCCGTTCTCGCGCTCATGCGCCAGCCGGATCATGGCGAGGTCGATCGCCTCCGGCGGCAGAGCGCTATCGCTCGCGGCCGGCAGCTTCACGATCTCGATGCCCTTGTTGAGATGACGGCGAACGATGCCCTGCTCGGCGAGATGGTCAAGCGCTGCGCGCACTGGCGTGCGCGAGACGCCGAGGCGGCGGGCCGTCGCATTCTCGTTCAGCCAGGCGCCCGCGCCGAGCGCATCATCCCGCACCAGTTGCAGGATGCGCCCGGCAATCTCCTGCTGCAACCGGGTCGGAACGGTCATCGGAAAGCCCTTGCTTGTTTTAGTTGACGATGAAATACATTACAGATCAATGTCACGCCAGCATATCGGAAAGTTGCGCGCCATGGTCCACCCCTGCCCCTTCGTCGACGTTTCGGGCTCGCCCTATGAGCGCGGCCGCCAGCACGGCGCGGCCGTGCCTCAGCGCGTGAAGCGCTCGATCGAGCTCTATGGCGGCCAGCTTGGCGACCTCGGCTACGACGCCAAGGCCAAATCCGCCCTGATCGGCGAGTTCGCCAGCGAGATCGAGGCCTTCGGCGCGCATTACATCGAAGAGATGCGTGGCATCGCCGACGGCGCCGGCGTCGCGCTCGAAGACATCATCATGGTCAACGCCCGCACCGAGGTCATCGCCAAGGCGCGGATGGTCAAGAACAAGCCGGTCGAGGCAACCGAAGAACTCGACGATGGCTGCACCGGCGCCATCATCCTGCCCGAGCGCAGCGCCTCGGGCGAGCTTATCCACGGCCAGAACTGGGACTGGCGTGCCGAATGCGCGGAGACCGCGATCGTGCTGCGTGTGCGCCGCGACGACGGTCCGGATTTCCTGACCTTCGTCGAGGCCGGCGGCCTCGCCCGCTGCGGCATGAACGCGGCCGGCATCTCGATCACCGCCAACTATCTCGAATGCGAGCGCGACTTCACCCAGACCGGCGTGCCGCTCGCCCTGATCCGCCGCAAGGTGCTGGAGCAGGAGCACCTCGCCTTCGCGATCAAGGCCGTGGCCGCGACGCCGAAGGCCTGCTCCAACAACATGATGCTCTCGACCGTGAAGGGCTTCGGCATCGACTTCGAATGCGCCCCGGACGAGGCGTTTCCGATCTATCCGGAAGACGGCATGATCGTGCACGCCAACCACTGGGTCGGGCAGGTCGCGCTGACCAAGGTGAAGAACACCAGCATTCCGCGCGTGCCTGAGAGCTTCTACCGCGACTGGCGGGTGAAGAAGCTGCTCGACGAGGCCGGCCGAAAGCTGACGGTCGACGATCTCAAGCAGGCTCTCTTCGACGATTTCCTCTCGCCCTATTCGGTCTGCCGGCCGGCCCGCCCGAACGAGCAGGGCAACCTCTCGGCGACCGTCGCGATGGTGATCATGCAGCCCGCCAAGGGGATCATGGAGGTCGCACCGCTGCCGGCCGAGAACCGCGTCTTCACCCGCTACAGCCTGACCGAGGAGCCCGTCCTGCTCGCCGAAGCGGCGGAATAAACAGACGACAAAGGCTGCTTGGAAGCCCACTCAGCCCTCATCCTGAGGAGCCATTCCCGAGGGAACGGCGTCTCGAAGGATGGTCCAGGAGACTCGGGAGATATCTGGAACTCCCTTCGAGACGGCCCTGACGGGCCTCTTCAGGATGAGGTCTCACATTGAAGAACGGCCTCCGGGCACCGCGTCACAACCGAATAAAAACAGGGGAACATGATGCGTCGAACCACTACCACCGCCCTCGCCGCCGCGCTGTTGTGCGGCGGCTTGGTCCAGGCCGCCGAGGCCAGCACGCTCAAGATTCAGCTGCGCGCCGACATCCGCTCGATCAATCCCGGCGTCAATCGCGACGCCAATACTGACGGCGTCGTCGTTCAGATGGTCGAGGGCCTCGTCGCCTATGGCGAGGACGCGCTGCCCAAGCCCTTGCTGGCCGAGAAGGTCGAGATCTCGCCGGACGGCAAGAACTACACCTTCACGCTGCGCCCGGGCGTGAAGTTCCACAACGGCGCCCCCCTGACCGCAGCCGATGTGCTGTGGAGCTGGAATCGCTACATGGACCCGAAGACCGACTGGCGCTGCCTCTCGGAGTTCGACGGGCGCGGCCAGGTCAAGGTCGAGAAGGTCTCGGCGCCGAACGAGAAGACCGTTGTCTTCGAGCTCGACAAGCCCAGCGCGCTCTTTCTTTCCGCGCTCGCCCGCACCGATTGCGCCATGACCGGCATCATCCACAAAGACTCGGTCAAGACCGATGGCAGCTTCGACAAGCCGATCGGCACCGGCCCGTTCAAATTCGGCGAATGGAAGCGCGGCGAGTACATCAAGCTCGAGCGCTTCGCCGACTACGCCTCGCTGCCCGGCAAGATCGACGGATTGACCGGGGCCAAGAAGCCGCTGGTCGACGAAGTCCACTTCCTCATCATCCCCGACAACGCGACCGCCAAGGCAGCGCTGCTGCGCGGCGACATCGACATCGTTCCCGACATCGCCAATACCGACATCGCCGAGCTGAAGAAGAACGACAAGGTCAAGACCTCCGTCGTCACCAGCATGGGCCTGGTCGGCCTGATCATCCAGACGCGCGACCCGCTGCTGCAGAACGTCAAGCTGCGGCAGGCGATCGCCGCCGCGGTCGACACCAAGGAGCTGGTCGCCGCCGTCAGTGACGGCATCGGCACGCCCAACAACTCGATCGTCCCGGCGCTCTCCGCCTATTACGGCCCGGTGCAGAAGCAGGGTTGGAAATACGACCCGGCCGCCGCCAAGAAGCTCATCGCGGAAGCCGGCTACAAGGGCGAGAAGATCGTGATGCTCGCCAACAAGCGCTATCCCGAGAGCTTCGATGCCGCCGTGGTCGCCCAGCAGATGCTGCAGGCGGTCGGACTCAACGTCGAGATCGAAGTCCTGGAATGGGCGACGCAGCTCGACCGCTACAGCAAGGGCAACTACCAGATCCAGGCCTTCCCCTATTCCGGCCGCATGGACCCCGCGCTGAGCTACGAGTCGATGACCGGGCCGAAGGACAAGCAGCCGCGCAAGCTCTGGGACAATCCCGAAATCCAGGCGTTGCTCGACAAGTCGATGGTGGTGAACGACCGCTCCGGGCGTCAGGCGATCTTCGACGAGTTGCACAAGCGCTTCCTCGGCGAGGTGCCGATGGTGATGCTCTATAACGGCATCGTCGGCGGAGCGATGGGCGCCAAGACCAAGGGCTATGTCTCGACCGTCAGCTCGCTGCCGCGGGCCTGGGAAGTCACGGTCGACGAATAGCGATCGAACCGCTCCATCTTCGGGATCTCCCGCGACATCGAGGCATGCCCGCACAGGGCGTGCCCTGACGGCATAACGGCAAGGGGAACGAGAATGATCCGCATTTCGGCGCCTGCTCTCGCACTCGCGCTCATCGGCGGCGCGGTCCAGGCGCAGACGATCAATGTCGCGCTCAACGCCGACATCCGCTCGACCAATCCGGGCGTCAACCGCGACGACAACACCGACGCCGTGGTGCTGCACATGGTCGAGGGCCTGGTCGGGTATCGCGAGAATGGCGCCGTCGCGCCGCTGCTCGCCGAGAAGATCGAGATCTCGCCGGACGGGCTGACCTACACCTTCCACCTGCGCAAGGGCGTGAAGTTTCACAACGGCGCCGAGATGACCTCAGCCGACGCGCTGTGGAGCTGGAACCGCTACATGGACCCGAAGACGGACTGGCGCTGCAAGCCTGAATTCGACGGCCGCCTCGGCCTCAAAGTCACCGAAGCGACCGCCCCGGATGCCAGCACCTTCGTGATGAAGCTGGAGAAGCCGAGCGCGCTCTTCCTCGACACCATGGCCCGCACGGACTGCGCGATGGTCGCGATCATCAACAAGGACTCCGTCAAGGCCGATGGCGGCTGGGACAAGCCGATCGGCACCGGACCGTTCCAGCTCGCAGACTGGCGCCGCGGCGAATTCGTCCTGCTCAAGCGCTTCGACAGTTACGTCTCGCCTGTTGGAGACAAGCGCGACGGCTATGTCGGCTCCAAGCGCCCGCTTGCGCAGGAGGTCAAGTTCCTCGCGATCGCCGATGGCGCGACCGTCAAGGCCGGCCTGATGTCGGGAGCGCTGGATGTCGCCGACGTTCCGGACGAGGACGTGCCGGAGATGAAGAAGAGCGGCCTGCAGGTGCTGACCGCGCCGAGCGCCACCAAACACACGATCCTGCTCCAGACCCGCGACCCGGTTCTGAGCGATGTGCGCATGCGCCAGGCGATCGTCTCCGCACTCGATCTCGACGAGATTGTCGGCGCCGCCTCGAGCGGCCTCGGCAAGACCAACAACTCGGCGGTCTACATCACCTCGCCCTTCTATGACGAGGTCCAGAAGAGACGCTACAGCCACGACCTCGCCCGCACCAGGAAGCTACTCGCCGAAGCCGGCTACAAGGGTGAGACGATCAGGCTGATCGCCAACAAGCGCTCGACCGTGCCAAGCTATCCCGTCGCGATCATGGCGCAGGCGATGCTGCAGGCCGCCGGTATCAAGGCCGAGATCGAGATCCTCGAATGGGCGACGCAGCTCGACCGGTTCTCGAAGGGCAACTACCAGATGATGTCCTTCAGCTATTCCGCCCGCATCGACCCCGCCCAGAGCTACAATCAGTTCTCCGGCCCGAAGGACAAACTGCCCTCGAAGGTCTGGGACAATGCACAGGCCAACGCCCTCATCGAGAAGGCGACGCTGGTCAATGACGAGGCCGAGCGGAAGAAGATCTTCGACCAGTTGCATGTGATGATGCTGGCCGATGCGCCGCTGGTCTTCCTCTACAACCAGGTCGATACGGCGGTGGTCTCCAAGCGCCTGCAGGGCTTTTCCCCCTGGGTCGCCTCCAAGCCGCGCCTCTGGGAGGTCGGCATCGCCAAGTGAACCTTGCGGGGCGAGGCGATCAGCCCGGCGCCGCTGCCGCCAGCCCGCGTGTGCCGCCCGTCAATATGTGGTCCGCGATCACCTTGGCGAGGCGCGGCGCATCCCCGGCCTTCAGGGCCTCGATCATCGCATAGTGCTCGCGGTCGCTGCGCAGGAGCGATTCATGCGAGCTCCAGACCGTCATCTGCGTGCCGCGCTCGCGGTCGCGCAGCCCCCAGATCATCTCCTCCAGCACGGCATTGCCGCAGAAGGAATAGAGCAGTTGATGGAAGGCACGGTTGATCTCGCTCTGCTCGGTGCGGCTGCCGGTGAGCACAACGGCGGAGAATCGTTCCGCGGCCTCGGTCAAGCGCGCGACCGCCGCCGTGTCGATACGCGCGGCGATGCCGTCCGCCGCCGCCGTCTCCAGAACGATCCGCGTTGCCTGGATCTCCCTGTAGGTCTTCATATCGACTTCGGCGACGCGATAGCCCCGGTTGGGGACATGCTCGATCGTCTTCCGCACGGCGAGCTCGTCGAGCGCGCTGCGCACGTCGAAGCGCGTCGCCTGGAAGCGTTCCTCCAGGTCGATTTGGCGCAGCCACTCGCCCGGCCGGAATGCGCGCAGCCGGATCGCCTGCGCGATCTCGTTGGCGAGGATGGCCCGCCGGGTGCCGGCGTTTTCGCGTTTCCGCTGGGATGTCATGGTTGGCTCTCTAGCAGGATTCGGGCGGCGCGACAGAAGTTGGTTGCGAAGCCAACCATAACATGCAACAAAATTGGCGCCAATAATTTCGCCAGAGGAGAGAGCCCGTGAGCGCCGTGGCAGAACAGACCGCTAAGCCGGAAATCGAGGCGGCCGCGCGCGCCAAGGCGCTTTACGAATACGGTCCGACCTCGATCTACGCCGCGAAGCACGATCCGCGCTTCCCCTATTGCCTCTATGTCCCGCCGAGCCTCGGCGAAGGCGGCGAAAAGCCCGAGCTGATCGTCGCGATGCACGGCACCGGTCGCGGCTTCACCGGCTATCGCGACGCCTTCTCCGCCTTCGCGCGCTGGAACAACTGCATCATCCTGGCGCCGCTCTTCCCGATCGGCGTGATGGGCGACGGCTATCGCGACGGCTTCAAATACATGCGCGAGGGCAAGCTCCGTTACGACCATGTGCTGCTCGCCATCGTCGAGGAGGTTTCCGAGCGCTATGGCATCGCCTTCGACCGCTTCGGCCTTTTCGGCTATTCCGGCGGCGGGCACTTCGCCCACCGCTTCCTGATGCTCCAGCCGAACAAGCTCTGGGGCGTCTCGATCGGCGCGCCGGGTTCGGTGACCTTGCTCGATCCGACCCGCGACTGGTGGGTCGGCACGCGCGACTTCGCCACACTCTTCGGCCAGGAACTCGACATCCCCGCAATGCAGAAGGTCGCGGTCCAGATGGTCGTCGGCGCCGCCGATCTCGAGACCTGGGAGATCACCCATAAGCCGGGCGGCCGCAACTGGATGCCCGACGCCAACCATGCCGGCGCCACCCGCCCCGAGAGGCTGGCCAAGCTGCGCGACAACTTCGCGGAGAACGGCATCGCCGCGCGCCTCGACCTCGTGCCGAACACGCCACATGACGGGGTCAAGGTCGTGCCGGTCGTCGAGGATTTCTTCGCCGGCGAACTCCGCCGTATCCGCGCCGCCCGCAAGGCCGGCTGAACGATCACAACGACAACAGGGGAACCATCATGAAGCGCCTCCTTGTCTCCGCCGCTACGCTCGCCCTCTCGGCCGGCGCCCTGCAGGCCCAGACGCTGACCGCCGTGCTCAATGCCGACATCCGCTCAACCAACCCCGGTGTGAACCGGGACGGCAATACCGACGCGGTCGTGCTGCATATCGTCGAGGGCCTCGTCGGCTATGCCGAGGACGGCTCGGTCGGCCCGCTTCTGGCCGAGAAGGTCGACCTCTCGCCCGACGGCAAGACCTATACCTTCCGCCTGCGCAACGGCGTGAAGTTCCACAACGGTGCCACGATGACCTCGGCCGATGTGCTGTGGAGCTGGAACCGCTACATGGACCCGAAGACCGATTGGCGCTGCCTGTCCGATTTCGACGGGCGCAACGGCCTCAAGGTCGTCTCGGCCACGGCCCCGGATGCCAACACCTTCGTCATGGAGCTCAACGCGCCGAACGGCCTCTTCCTCGACACGCTGGCCCGGGCAGATTGCGGCGGCACGGCCGTGATCCACAAGGATTCGGTGAAGGCCGACGGCAACTGGGACAAGCCGATCGGCACCGGCCCCTTCATGCTCGGCGAATGGAAGCGCGCCCAGTCGGTCCAACTCCTCGCTTTCGACCAGTACACCTCGCCGAAGGGCGACAAGCGCGACGGCTATATCGGCTCGAAGCGGCCGCTGGTGAAGGAAGCGCGCTTCATGGTCATCCCCGACGCGGCGACAGTGAAGGCGGGTTTGCTTGCAGGTTCGCTCGACATGGCGCTGATGCCGGAATCCGATGTGCCCGACCTCAAGGGCGCACCCAACGTCGCGCTCGCAATCGCGCCTAACCCGGTCCGGCACAGCCTCATCATCCAGACCCGTGATCCGGTGATGAAGAACCAGGCCCTGCGCCAGGCGATCGCCGCCGCGATCGACTTCCCCGAACTCGTCGCCAACGTCTCCAACGGCCTCGGCAAGCCCAACAACTCGCCGGTCTACACGACCTCGAAATACTATGGCGACGTCGAGAAGCAGGGCTTCAAATACGATCCCGCCGCGGCCAAGGCCCTGCTCCAGAAGGCCGGCTACAAGGGTGAGAAGATCGTCATCCTCGCCAACAAGCGCTCCAGCGTGCCGAGCTTCAACACCGCCGTCATCGCCCAGGCAATGATGCAGGCAGTGGGCATCAACGCCGAGATCGAAGTGCTGGAATGGGCGACGCAGCTCGACCGCTACAACAAGGGCAACTACCAGATGCAGGCCTTTTCCTATTCGAGCCGCTTCGACCCCGCTCTCGGATTCGAGCAGATCGCCGGCCCGAAGGACAAGCAGCCGCGCAAGGTCTGGGAAGACCCGGAAGCGCTCGCCCTGATCGACAAGTCGATGGTTGTGACCGACCCGGCCGAGCGCCAAAAGCTCTTCGATGAGCTGCACAAGCGCTTCATCGACCAGGTGCCGACCATCTTCACCCATAACGACCTCGACATCATCGCCCATTCCAAGCGCCTGACCGGTGTGACGCCGTGGGCGTCGCAGCTGCGGCTCTGGGAGGTTGGCGTCGCCAAGTAAGGGGGCGCCTCCGGCCCTGGCTTTGGCCGGGGCCGGTATTGAGGCTTGGGAGGGCCTTCGATGTTTCGTTTCGCGCTGACGCGGATCGCAATGGCGTTGCCGACGCTGCTGATCGTAGCAGTCTCGGTCTTCGTCCTGATCCGCCTGATCCCTGGCGACCCCGCGCAGCTAATGCTGGGTGATCTGGCGACGCCGGCAAGCCTCGCCGATCTGCGGGCCCGGCTCGGCCTCGACCAGAGCCTGCCGGCGCAGTTCGGCATCTGGTTCGGCAAGGTGCTGACCGGCGATTTCGGCCAGTCGATCTCGTCGCAGCAGGCGGTTCTGCCGCTGATCCTGCAGCGCTTCGCCGTCAGCGCCCAGATCGTGCTCGTCGCGGTGCTGCTGGCGAGCCTCGTCGCGGTGCCGGCCGGCGTGATCGCCGCCTGGAAGCAGGATACCCCGGTTGATCTCGGCCTCGTCGCCACCGCGACGCTGCTGCTCTCGATCCCCACTTTCTGGCTCGGCCTGCTGCTGCTGCTGTTCTTCGGCCTCAAGCTCGAATGGCTGCCGGTCGTCGGCTATGTCTCGATCGCCGAGAACCCCTGGGCCGGCATCCTCTATCTGATCATGCCGATCATGACGCTGTTCCTGCACGAGATCGGCGTGATCCTGCGCATGGCCCGCGCCTCGACGCTCGAGGTGCTCCGGCTCGACTACATCACCCATGCCCGCGCCAAGGGCCTCTCGGAGAGCGCCGTGCTCTGGCGCCACGCCTTCAAGAACGCCTTCGGCCCGACCTGGACGCTGATCGGCCTCGTGCTCGGCAATCTGCTCGGCGGCATCGCGGTGGTCGAGACCGTCTTCACCATCCCGGGACTGGGGCGCCTGCTCGTCGATGCGATCTTCGCCCGCGACTATCCGGTGATCCAGGGCTGCATGCTCTTCGTCGCCTTCACCTATGTGCTGGTGAACCTCGTCATCGACCTCTGCTACCCGGTCTTCGATCCAAGGGTGACCGCGCAATGAGCAGTGACAGCACCATGAGCACTGGCGGCTCCGTGAAGAAGGCCAGCCGCATGAAGCTCCCGGCTCCCAACGCGATCGTCGGCGGCACGCTGATCGGCATCCTGCTCGCGACCGCCGGCACCGGCGCGCTGTGGACGCCCTACGACCCGCTCAAGCTCTCCTTCCGCGAGAAGCTGGCGGCGCCGAGCGCCCTCCACTGGCTCGGCACCGACGAGTTCGGCCGCGATGTGCTCTCGCGCCTGATGGCGGGCGCTGCGACCTCGGTCTGGATCAGCCTGCTCACCGTTACGCTCGCGGTCGTGCTGGGCACGCTGATCGGCCTGTTCTCCGGCTATATGCGCGGCTGGACCGACCGCATCATCATGGCCTTCAACGATGCGCTGCTCGCCTTCCCCGGCATCCTGCTGGCGCTCGGCCTGCTGGCCGTCGTCGGTGCCAACAAATACGGCATCATCGTCGCGCTCGGCATCGCCTACACGCCCTCGGTCGCTCGCGTCGTGCGCGGGGCCGTGCTCTCGCTGCGCGAGCGCGAGTTCATCGCGGCCTCCCGCGTCATGGGCAATTCCGAAGCCTTTACCATGGCCCGCCACATCCTGCCGAACTGCATCGCGCCGCTGACCGTGCTGGCGACCTCGATGTTCGGCTATGTCCTGCTGGCGGAAAGCGCGCTCTCCTTCCTCGGCCTCGGCGTACCCCCGCCGGCCCCGACCTGGGGCAACATGCTCGCCGGTTCCAGGCCCTATATCGGGCAGGCGGTCTGGCTCGGCATCTTTCCGGGCCTGTGCATCTCGCTGACCCTGCTCGGCATCAACCTGCTCGGCGACGCCGTGCGCGACAAGCTCGACCCGCGGATGAGGGGCTCGCGATGACCAAAGCGTCTTCAAGCGCAGTGGACACCGGTTCGCGTCAAGAAAGCGCGTCGAGCAAGACTGCTGCCCCGCTTCTCGATGTCGCCAATCTCACATTGAAGATCGGCGGCTCCGGCCGCACCGTCGTCAACGACGTCTCCTTCCAGGTCTTCCCCGGCGAGATCGTCGGCATCGTCGGCGAATCCGGCTCTGGCAAGACGCTGGCCGCCCGGGCCGTGATGGGCTTCATCCCGCCCGCGGTCGCGCTCACCTCCGGCACGATCCGCTTCGACGGGCAGGATGTGATGGCGATGTCGGGCAAGGATCTGCGCGCCATGCGCGGCGCCAAAGTCGGCATGGTCTTCCAGGAGCCGATGACCTCGCTCAACCCGTCGATGCTGATCGGCCGCCAGCTCGACGAGGGCCTGGCGCTGCATCGCAAGCTCGACGCACCCGCCCGCCGCGCGCTGATCCTCGACATGCTCCGGCGCGTCGGCCTGCGCGATCCGGAGGGCGCGCTCGCCGCCTATCCGCACCAGTTCTCCGGGGGCATGCGCCAGCGCATCATGCTGGCCTCGGTGATGCTGCTGAAGCCCGCCCTGCTGCTGGCCGACGAGCCGACGACGGCGCTCGACGCCGTCGTCCAGCGCGACGTGATGGAGCTGATGGTCGAATTGACCCAGGCCAACAACACCGCCGTGCTCTTGATCTCGCATGATCTCGGCATGGTCGCGCGCTATTGCAGCCGCATCGTCGTGATGTGCCAGGGCGATGTGGTCGAGCAGGGCAAGGCCGAGGACCTGCTCGCCCGGCCGCAGCACCCCTATACCCGCAAGCTGCTCTCGGCGATGCCGCATCGACTGCCGGCGCGATTGCTGCCTGTGGCCAAGACGCCGATCGTGGCGGTGCGCGACCTCGTCGTCGAATATCCCGGTCGGCAGGGCTTCTTCCGCAAGGAGCAGGCGAAGCGGGCGCTACACGGCATCAGCCTCGACGTGAAGCCGGGCGAGGTCGTCGCCGTGGTCGGTGGGTCCGGCTCGGGCAAGACCACGCTCGGCCAGTCGATCGCGGGCCTGGTCAAGCCGGCCGGCGGCGAGATCCGCTTCAACGGCAAGCCGATCACGAAGAGCGAGACGGCCTATTGGGACTACCGGCTCAACTGCCAGATGGTGTTCCAGGACCCCTACTCCTCGCTCGACCCGCGCATGACGATTCAACAGCTCGTGGCCGAGCCGCTGCGCCTGGTGCCGGACATGACCCCGGCCGACCGGAAGGCGCGCGTCGCCGAGGTTCTGACCGAGGTCGGCCTGAAGGACGGCTTCGCCGAGCGCTATCCGCACGAGCTCTCCGGCGGCCAACGCCAGCGCATCGCGATCGCCCGCGCGATCGTGCGCCGCCCGAGCTTCGTCATCGCCGACGAGCCGGTCTCGGCGCTCGACGTCACGGTCCGCGCGCAGGTGCTCGAGCTCTTCGACGAACTCCAGAAGAAGCACGGCTTCTCCTGCCTGTTCATCAGCCATGATCTCGGCGTGGTCGAGCAGGTCGCCGACCGGGTCATCGTCATGCAGGATGGCCGCATCGTCGAGGAAGGCCCCCGCGACGACATCTTCGACAATCCGCAGCACGCCTATACCCGCAAGCTCCTCGCCGCGGTGCCCGGCCTCGAAAGCACTGGCGACGGCGGTGTCCGGCTCTTCTGGAGGCTCGGCGAGGCCGAAGCTCCGATCCCGGCCTGATTGCCCGCAACGGAAACGGCCCGGAATCCATCGTCGGTGGCGGCACCGTGCGATGGCTTCCGGGCCTCTCTCGCTCCACGGAGTGAGAGTTGATCGCACGTTCCGTCAGCGCTTGCGCTTGGCGCCGACCAGCTCGTCCCATTTGCGGAAGGCGACGACCATCTTGTCGGGCTTCAGCGGCAGCTCGATCGGGTTCTTGGCGATGAGATCGGCGTATTCCGGCCGGCCGAACTCCGCGATCACCTCTTGGCTCCGCTTCGGCGCCAGCGAGAGCGGCACATCCTTCACCGCCGGCCCCGGATAGAGATAGCCCTCGTCATAGGAATAGGCCTGCATCTTCGGCGTCAGCACATGCGCCATGATGTCGAGCACGACGGCGAGGCGATCGTTCGGGATGCCCTTCGGCACGCACATGAAGAAGGCGTCCGAGACCCAGTGGAAGCCCTTCAGCGTCTGGATCTTCGCTTCCTTCGGCACGATGCCGAGCGCGCGCGGGTTGATGTCCCAGCCCGTGGTCGAGATGATGATGTCGCGCGAGCCGTCGCCGAACTCCTTCATCGTCGCGCCGGTGCCGGCCGGGTAGTATTCGATGTGCTCGCCGAGCTCCTGCAGATAGGCCCAGGTCTTGTCCCACCCATTGACCGGGTCCTGCGGGTCCTTGTCGCCGAGGATATAGGGCAGGCCCATCATGAAGGTGCGGCCGGGGCCTGAGTTGGTCGGGCGCGCATACATGAACTTGTTGGGATTGGCCTTGGCCCAGGCCAGCAGCTCCTCGGCCGTGGTCGGCACCTGCTTGACGCGGTCCGGCATGTATTCGAGCAGCGGGCCGGACGGATAGTAGTTCACCACCGTGCCGAAGCCGGCGCCCTGGACCTTGTGCAGGTTGAGCGCCGCCGGCTCGTAGTTCTGCTCGATGTTGGGGAATTTCTCGGCGAAATCGGGGAAGATCTTGAGCCAGAGATTCTGCTCGAGACCGGCCGCGAGGCCATCCGAGCCGGTCAGCACGAGGTCGAGATCGGCGCGGCCGGCATCCTGCTGTGCCTTGATCTTGCTCGCCAGCTCCGGTGCCGGCGCCTTCACATAGGTGATGCGCGAGACCAGCTTGGGATTGGCGTTGCGGTAGTCGTCGAAGGCCTGCTGCATCAGCGCCAGAGCACCGCCGACATCGATGATGTTGATGCCGACCGGGGCCGAGGGCAGCGGCGGCGCGGCGGCGAAGGCGCCGCTTCCTCCGATGGTCAGCGCGCCGAGACCGCCCAGGACGGTGCGGCGATCGACGCCTTTCGAGAATTCGCTCATTGTTTTCCCCTCTTGCTTGTTGGTGAGGTCGTCAGGCTGCTGCCCCGGCGGCGAAATCGCGGCGCTCGTTGCCGATGCGCACGCCGCGGATGCGGAGTTCCGGCGACCATTCGATCGCGTTCTCCGGCAAGGTGATACCAGCGGCGACCAGCGCCCCGGCGATGCAGGCAAGCGCATGGGTCGAGGCCATGGCGATCGCTTCCTCGGGCGAGGCAATCCCCCAGGCCACGAGATTGCGCACGGCATCGTCGAGCTTGAGCGCCGAACCCGCCAGCGAGGCGCCGCCCGGCTGGCGCACCGAGCCGTCCGCGGCGAGATCGACCGGCATGCCGGCGAAGCTATAGCGGCCGGGCGCGGCGCCCGCCGCGACCACCGCATCGGTGACGAGGATCGAGCGCTCAAAGCCCTTCGCCCGGATCAGGCTCTTCAGTGCCTTCGGGTGAATATGGATGCCGTCAGCGATGAAACCGGCCATCAATCGATCCTCGGCGAGCTGCGCGAAGAGCGGATTGACGAGCTTGTGCATCTGTTGCGGCAGGCCGTTGCCGAGATGGGTCGAGAGCGTCGCGCCTGCATCGGCAGCGGCGGCGACGGTCCCGAAATCGGCGGCGGAATGGCCGATGGCAACGACCTTGCCCATGCGAGCAAGTTGACCGGCGAGCGCGACGCCGCCTTCGACCTCCGGCGCCAAAGTCACCATCAGGATCGGCCGCGACAGCAGCTGGTCAAGATGCGCGACCAGTTCGGCCGTTGCTGCCGTCATCGCCTCCGGCGGGTGGCAGCCGGAATAACCTGCGGTCGGATTCAGGAACGGGCCTTCGAGATGGTAGCCCGGGCACATCAGCGGCCCGAGCCGGCTGCCGCTCACCGCTGCGTCGAGCGCGCGGAAGCGCTCTTCCAGCTCATGCGGATGCGCGGTGATGATCGTCGGCAGGCAGGTGGTCACGCCCGTCGCCAGCATCGCCTCCAGCGCCCGGTCGAGCTCATCAGCCGTGATCGTGCCGGAGTTGAAATCCACCCCGGCGAAGCCGTTGACCTGGAGATCGACGAGACCGGGCGTGCGCATCGTCAGCCCTTCCGGCTCAGCAGCGACGCGGCCGGCGGATCGATAAACAGCACCGTGCGCTTGTGCGTCTGGAGGATGGAGGCCGGCGCCAGGTTGCTGACCGGCCCCTCCAGCGCGGCCTTGGTCGCCTCGGCCTTGCGCGTGTCGGAGACGGAGAGGACGATCAATTCGCTCTTCAGGATCTGGCGGATGCTCATCGAGATCGCCTGCTGCGGCACGTCCGCGAAGCTCGGGAACCAGCCCTCGCCGAATTGCTGGCGCCGGCAAGCCTCGTCCAGATTCACGATGAGATAGGGATCTTCCGCGTCGAAATCGGCCGGTGGATCGTTGAAGGCGAGGTGGCAGTTTTCCCCGATGCCGGCAAAGCAAACGGCGATGCGCTTGCCGGCGATCAGCGCGTTGAGCTGCTTCACCGCCGCCGCGGCATCGCCCTCACCATCGACGGGGATGAAGGTCGGCGCGTTCTTGAGCGGCGCCATGAAGCGCTCGCGCAGATAGCGGCGGAAGCTCGCCGGATGGCTCTCGGGCAGGCCGACATATTCATCAAGATGGAAGGCCGTGACCTTCTTCCAGTCGATACCCTCGGCCACCACGAGATGGCTCAGCATCTCGAACTGGCTCGCCCCGGTCGCTACGATGATCGTCGCTTCGCCATGGCGGGCAAGCTCCTCGCGGATCGCCTGTGCGCCAAGCGCTGCCGCCTGCCGGCCGAGCCCGTCTTTGTCAGAGGCAACATGCATCTCGATCATCAATTTTTGAACCTTTTCCGTCAAAAAATTTCCGATATTCTGCTACCGAGCTTATGAAGCTTCGGCTGAAACGCAACGATTAATTTTGAACGCAACCGTTCTGAATAGAGCCTGCCTTGTCCCTGCTGACGATCGACGAAAGCCGCCTTGCGCTTGCCCATGACCGGGACTGCGCCCGCATCTACCGGCTGATCCTGAACGGCGAGGCTCATTCCCGTGCCGATATCGCCCGCATCCTCCAGCTCCGCTCGACCAGTGTCTCGCGCGTCGTCGGCGAGCTCATCGCCCGCCGCCTCGTCATAGAGACGGTCGGCGAAGCAAGCGGGCGCGGCCGTCCTCCCGCGATCCTCGTCGCCCATACCCGCCGCATCGGCGCCTCCGTGATCTATGTCTCCAGCCAGTCGCTGTCAGGCGCGCTGGTTGATCTGAATGGTTATCTCGTCGCCGAGCGCCGCCGTCCCATTGCGAGCGATGCCGACAACGCAGCCATCGCCGCGGCGATGGCTGAACTGGCGCGAGACCTCCTCGACGCGATGCCGCCGGGCATGAGCCACGCCGGCACCGCCGTCTCGCTCTCCGGCCTGATCGACCTGAAGCAGGGCCAATGGCTGCTAGCCTCGCGCTGGCCGCGCATGCGCGGGCTCGACATCGCCTCGATCCTCGCCCCCGTCGCCGGACCCGTCACGGTCTGCCGCAATCTCGACGCCGAACTGCGCGCCCGGGCCGCCCGCGAGCCTGAGAATTTCACGGGCGGCACCATCCTGCTGCATTGGGGTTGGGGCGTCGGGCTCGCCTATGCGATGGACGGCGAGCCCTTCGCACCGACCGGCTCCTTCGGCGAAATCGGGCATTGGCGGCTCGCCGCGCTGCAAGATCGCCCTTGCGGCTGCGGCAACACCGCCTGCCTCGAAACCGGCGCCGCGCTCTGGTCACTGCTCCCGGCGCTGCGCCGGCACTGGGCCGATCTCGATCAGGATGAGATCCGGCTTGCGCGGCAGCTTGCCGGGCTGGACCTCCTGTCCTTGCCGGAAATCGACATGGCAGCGCAGCTGCTCGCCCGCGCGCTCGCCAATGCCTGTCGCCTGCTCTTTCCCGCCCGCATCGCGGTGAGCGGTCCCTTCTCCGCCAACCCGCAGCTCTGGGCCCGGTTCAACACGCTGTTCCGGGCGGAAGGCACGATGGACGGCTTTGCCGTCCCGGACCTCTCCGGCGCGGCCGCCAGCCACCTTTACGAGATCCACGGCGCGGCCTCGCCGCTGCTCAGCCGCGCGGCGGAGTCGCTCCTCCTCGAACAAGTCTGATCCGCCCGTTCATCGCATGCTCCGAAATGGTGCCGCCCATGCCAGCGAATGCGCTGGCGTGCCACAACGTGGTGCACTAGTATCCCAGGCAAGAGCTCCTGATGCCGATCATGGCACGCCAAAAGAGAGCCAAACCCCAGGGAGAGACCATGAACCATCCGACACGCCGAACCATCATGGCCGGAGCAGCCGGCCTTGCCGCATTGAAAGCCGGCGGCGCGCTGGCACAGAGCGCCCCGGTCGCGCTCAACATCATCGACGTCGCCGGCAATCTGCAGCTGACGCAGGTCGCCATCGAGCGCTTCGCCAAAGAGAATCCGAAGCTGATCTCGCGGCTGAACTTCTCGCGCGCGCCCTCGCCGGAGCTGCCGGCCAAGCTCAAGGCGCAGCAGGCGGCCAACCGCGTCGACATCGACCTTGTGCTGACCGGCCCCGGCGCCATGTCGGACGGCATCCAGCAGGGGCTCTGGGTCGATGTCTGGAAATCCCACGCCAAGGACCTGCCGAAGCCGGAAGAGGTCTATCACGAGCAGGCGCTGATGATGCAGCGCAACTTCGGCCAGAACGAGGGCGTCGCGGTCGTCTATTCCCCCTCCGGCCCGCTGTTCGAGTACGCGCCGGAGCGTCTCAAGGCCGTTCCGAAGACCGCCGAGGAGCTGCTGGCCTATGTCAAGCAGAACCCGAAGCGCTTCACCTATGCCCGCCCCGTCAATTCCGGCCCCGGCTGGACCTGGCTGCAGGGCCTGCCCTACATCCTCGGCGACGCCGACCCCACCGATCCGATGAAGGGCTGGGACAAGAGCTGGGCCTATCTCAAGGAGCTCGGCACCGGCATCGACTACTATCCGGGCGGCACCGCCGCGACGATGAAGGAGCTTGGCGAAGGCACCCGCGACGTCATCGTCTCGACGCTGGGCTGGGACATCAACCCGCGCGTGCTCGGCATCGTGCCGAAGGAGGCCAAGGTCTTCGTGCTCGCCAACACGCACTGGATCCCGGACACCCAGTTCATGTGCATCCCAAGGGGCGTGACGGCCGACAAGATGCCGGCCCTCGTCGCGCTGATGGCCCATATGCTCAAGCCGGAGGCACAGGCCGTGACCTACGACAAGGGCTATTTCTATCCCGGCCCGGCCGTGAAGGGCGTGACGCTCGCCATGGCGCCGCAGGAAAGCCGCGATGTCCTCGCCGAATATGGCCGGCCGGAATATGACGGGCTGATCACCAGCCTGCCGACCAAGCCGCCACTGACCCCGGAGCGCCTCGTCGCTGCCTTCCGGCGCTGGGATCAGGAGATCGGCGTCGGCCACGGGGCGCCGCAATAGACATGCGCTTCGCCGCCATCGGCCTCGACCACCGCCACATCTACCATATGGTCGGTGGCCTCCTCGAAGCCGGCGCGACCTGCGTCGGCTTCGATCCCGCGACCAGCGACGAGCGCGTCCTCGCCGGCTTCCGCGAGCGCTTCCCGGACCTGCCGGAAAGCACGGCCGAGCGGCTGATCGACGACCCGTCGGTCGAGCTGATCGTCTGCGCCGCCGTGCCGGCGGACCGGGCCGCCATCGCCATCCGCGCCATGCAGGCCGGCAAGGACGTGATGGTCGACAAGCCCGGCGTCACCAGCTTCGACCAGCTCGGCGCAGTGGAAAAGGCGGTCGCCGAGACCGGCCGCATCTTCTCGATCTGCTTCTCCGAGCGCTTCATCGTTCCCGCGACGATAATAGCCAGCAAATTGATTGCCGACGGGGCAATCGGCCGCGTCGTTCAGACGCTGGGCATGGGCCCGCACCGCCTCAACCGCGGGATCCGACCCGGCTGGTTCTTCGATAACAGCCACTTCGGCGGCATCCTCACCGACATCGCCTCGCACCAGATCGACCAGTTCCTGCATTTCACCAGCTCGAATGATGCAGAGATCGTGGCCTCAGGTGTCGGCCATTTCGGCGGCCCCGACCTGCCCGATTTCGAGGATTTCGGCGAGGTCCTGCTGCGCAGCGACAGGGCCGGCGGCTATATCCGCGTCGACTGGTTCACCGCCGACGGCCTGCCGACCTGGGGCGACGGCCGCCTGACCATCCTCGGCACCGAAGGCACGATCGAACTGCGCAAATATGTCGACATCGCCGGCCGCCCCGGCACCGACCATGTCTTCCTCGTCGACAAGAACGGCACCCGCCACATCGACGCCTCACGCGAGCCGCTGACCTATTTCCGCGACCTGATCGCCGACATCGGCGCCCGCAGCGAAACCGCGATGAGCCAGCGGCACGCCTTCACCGTCTGCAGGCTCGCGCTGGAAGCCCAGGCCAAGGCCGCCTGGCTGCCCGCGAAACCTGCTGCTCGTGCCTGAGGATCGCCTGACATGAGACGCAAACTCGGTATCGCCGTGATCGGGCTCGGCCCCGCCGCCCTGCCGCACTCCAAAAGCCTTCTCGATCTCGCCGACCGTGCGGATGTTTGCTGGGCGGTGAGCCGGACGCCCGATCGGGCCAAGGCCTACGCCGCCCAGTTTCCCTTTCCGACGACCACCGATCTCGACGCCGTTCTGACCGATCCTGCGGTTGACGCCGCCATCGTGCTGACGCCGCCGAGCAGCCATCTCGACGTTTCCGCCCTGTGTCTCGAAGCCGGCAAGCATGTTCTCGTCGAGAAGCCGCTCGAATTGACGAGCGAGCGCGGCCAGCGCCTCGTCGACACCGCCCGCCGGACAGGCAGGACCTTCGGCGTCGTGCTGCAGCATCGCTTCCGCCCCGCCAGCCTGCGCCTCAAGGCCGCGCTACAATCGGGCGAACTCGGTACCATCGAGGCCGCCTTCCTCTCCGTGCCCTGGTGGCGCCCGCAGAGCTACTATGACGAGCCCGGCCGCGGCACGCTCGCCCGCGACGGCGGCGGCGTATTGCTGACCCAGGCGATCCACTCGCTCGACCTGTTTCGCTCGCTGGTCGGCGTCTCCAGGGTCGTCGCGGCTCAATCCCGCACCACTGCCCTCCACCGCATGGAGACCGAAGACTACGTCTCCGCGCTGCTGGAGACCGGCGACGGCGCCCCCGCCACGCTGGTCACGACCACCGCCGCCTATCCCGGCTATCCCGAGCGCATCGAGATCACCGGCGCGAAAGGCTTCGCGGCCCTGATCGGCGGGCGGCTGCGCCTCGCCTTTCTCGACGGGCGCGAGGAGATCGTCGAAGCCGAGGGCTCGACCGGCAGCGGCGCCAATATCATGGACTTCCCACACGACGCCCATCGCGCCGTCATCGCCGATTTCCTCGACGCAATAGAACAAGGCCACGACCCGGTCGTCACCGGCGAGGAAGCGCTGGCGTCGCAACGCCTCGTCGACGATATCCTCAAGGCTGCACGCGGTGCGGCCTGACGGCGTCCGCCTCCTTGACTTCGGCGCGATTTGGCTGCCGATGACCCGACCGCCGTCCTTCCGGGCTTGACCCGGAATCCATCGTAGAGCACCGGAGCCCGTCGGTGGATTCCGGATCGACGCCGCCAACGCGGCTTGTCCGGAATGAGGGGTGTGGTTCTATCCTCATGCAGCAGATCAGCGTCGTCCTCGCCTGCGATCTCGGCGGCAGCAGCTTCCGCGCTGCGCTGATCGATCCGAATGGCGCGGTTTTGGCCGAAAGCGCCGCCGCCGGTCCCGCTCTCGACGATCGCCTCGGGCATTCGCAGGTCGCGGCCGAGGGCTGGTGGACGCTCCTCCTCGAGACCGCCGGCGATCTGGCGCGGCAGGAGCCCGATCTTTTCGCGCGGATCGAAGCCATCGCGATCTGCGGCGTCACCCGCACGCAGATCTTCCTGGGCCATGACGGCAACGAGCTTCGCCCGGCATTGACCTGGAAGGATGCCCGCTCGGACGCGGTCGCAACGAAACTTCGGGAAGCGCTGGGCAGCCATTCG
The DNA here is from genome assembly GCF_056394545.1 of Allobosea sp. 10N428. Taxonomy (NCBI): domain Bacteria; kingdom Pseudomonadati; phylum Pseudomonadota; class Alphaproteobacteria; order Hyphomicrobiales; family Alloboseaceae; genus Allobosea; species Allobosea sp. 10N428. The sequence continues at coordinate 306,140 of NZ_JBFTIC010000006.1, forward strand.
GAAGCAGGGCGCATCAACGCCTTCCATCCGCTCGCGCGGCTCGCCTGGCTGGCGGAAGCGGAGCCGGAGAATTTTCGCGCTCTCGCCCGCGTGCTCGAACCGAAGGACTATCTGAATTACCGCCTGACCAGCCGTCAGGCGAGCGACCCGGTTTCGATGGCGCGGCTTATCACCTGCGCGGAAACGCCCGACGAGGCCTCGGCGCTCGACGCCATCGGTCTGTCGCCGGCCGTGATCCCGGCGATCCTCGAACCCTGCGACGCCGTCGATCCCGTTCGGGCCGGCTTGCCCGCGCCATTCGATCGGCTCGCCGGTATTCCGGTCTTCTGCGGTTGCAACGACACCTGGGCAGCAGTGGCCGGGCTCGGCGCCCTGCGCACGGGCTATGCCTACAACATTTCCGGCACGACCGAGGTGCTCGGCGTGCTCGGTCCGAAACAGGCCGAGGCCGAGGGCCTCATCACCGTCGACTGGCGCGGCCTCTGGCATCTCGGCGGCCCCAGCCAGAACGGCGCCGACACAGCCGCCTGGCTGGTCGATCTGCTCGGCGGTTCGGATAGCGTCGGCGGCAGCATCGATCGCCTGCTCGCCGGCGAGCGTCATCCCCAGCCCGTCATCTTCCTGCCCTATCTGCAGGGCGAACGCGTGCCCTACTGGAACCCGAACCTGCGCGGCGCCTTCATCGGGCTCGGCCGCCGGCATGGGCCGACCGACCTCGCCTATGCCGTGCTGGAAGGTGTCGCCTGCCAAAATCGCCTCGTTCTGGAGCGTGCAGAAGCGGCGCTCGGCAGCCGTGTCGGCGAGATCCGTTTCGGCGGCGGCGCGGCTGCCAATCCGGTCTGGGCGCAGATTAAGGCCGATCTCTGCGACCGCCCGATCGTGGTCGGCCGTGCCGGGGAACCCGGTCTGCTCGGCGCCGCGATCATCGCCTGGACAGGACTCGGGCGCTTCGCTTCGCTGGAAGCGGCCCAGGATGCGCTGGTCGAGGTCTCCAGCCGCTACGAACCGGATCCCGCCCGGCGCGCAGCCTACGACGCGCTCTACCGCCTCTATCGCCGCAGCGAGGAAGCGCTCGCCGCGATCTCGGCTGACCTTACGGCGCTGGCGCAGACCTCGGCTGCGTTGCCCGGCCTTACCAACCCGAAATCGACCCCGTAAGAACGCTTCCCCATGCCGACGCGACCCGCCATGAACAGCCCGCAGCAAAGCGCTCCCATCACGCTCCTGACCGGCGCCTCGGGAGGCATCGTCGGTGCGCTTGCCGTAACTCTCGCACGCGCTGGCCACAGGCTGGTACTCTCCGGTCTCGACCAACCTGGTCTCGACGCAGTGGCGGCGGACGTCGCGGCAGCCGGCGGCGAAGCGGTGACGCTTGCCGGCGATGTTCGCGAACGCGATCTCGCCCAATCCCTCGTCGATCTCGCCGTGTCGAAATTCGGCCGGCTCGACCATCTCGTCACCGGCGCCGGCGCCTCGCGGCCGGTGCCTATGGTCGAAATGGAGGACGAGGAGTGGGACCAACTGGTCGACGTCAATCTCTCGGCAGTGTTCCGCATCTCCAAAGCCGCCGCGCGCCGGATGATCGCCCAGAGCGAGGGCGGTGCGATCGTCCATATTTCCTCGATCGCCCACAGCAATGGCGGCGCCAATCTCGCTTATGGCTCGGCCAAGGGCGGCGTCGCGACGCTGACCTACGGCATGGCCCAGCAGCTCGGCCGGCATGGCATTCGCGTCAATGCGGTTGCGCCCGGCATCATCGATACGCCAATGGTACGAAACGGATTCGCGCAGCAGTTCAATGCGCTGGTCGAGGGTGCGGCGGTGCGCACGCCGCTGGGGAGGCTGGGACGGCCCGAGGATGTCGCCAACGTGATCGCATTCCTGCTTTCGGACGGCGCCGCCTTCGTCACCGGCGCCCTGATCCCGATCACCGGCGGCATCGAGATACTCCAGCCGATCTCCACCATCGCCAGGGGAGCCTGAGTTGGGCCGCATCGACCCACGCGAACTGATCGGGCGCTATGGCACGGCGATCGCCGGCCTGGCGCTGATCCTGTTCTTCCTGATCTTTGCGCAGAACTTCGCCAGCGCCACCAACATCGTCAACGTCCTCAAGGATACGAGCTTCCTCGCCATCCTCGCGCTCGGCTTCGCGCTCGCCTTCACCGTGGCTGAACTCGACCTCTCCGTCGCGGAAATGGCCAGCCTCGCCGCCGTCGTCTGCGGCTGGCTGGTGCAGCTCCAGTACCCGCCGGCCGTTGCGGTGGCGGCGGCGCTCGGCGTCGGCATCGTGCTCGGCTCGCTGAACGGCTACGGCGTCACCGTTCTGCGCATCCCCTCCCTGATCATGACGCTCGGCACCGCCGCCATCGCCAAGGGCCTCGCCTTCATGATCACCCAGGGCGTCGCTTTCGTCGGCCGCTGGCCGGTCGGATTCACCGGGCTCGCCCGCGGCTACACCTTCGGCATTCCCAATCTCGTGCTCTGGATGGCCGGCGCCACGCTCTTCGCCTGGGGTCTCGTCAAATGGACCCGGACCGGCGCCCATATGGTCGCGACCGGCGAGGCGGACGAGGCGGCGCGGCTCGCCGGCATCGCCACGGCTCGGATGAAGCGCATCGGCCTGCTGCTGGCCGGCGTCTTCGCCTCCATCATGGCCGTTCTGCTTGCCGCCAACCTGTCCTCGGCCGCCCCGAATATGGCGGGCGATTATCTGCTCTATGCCATCGCCGCCGTGCTCCTCGGCATGACCATGTTCGATCCCGGCAAGCCCAACGTGCCCGGCACGGTCTTTGCGGCGCTGGTGCTCAAGGTGCTCGGCAACGGCTTGGTGCTGCTCGGCGCGCCCTACTACATTCAGGACATCGTGCTCGGCGCGATCATCATCGGCTCGGTCGCCTTCTCGGCGAGCGCGATGAAGAAGGCGGCGTTCAAGGTCTAGGCGATACAGAACAACAACAGGGGAGAGTTCACATGTTCGGCAAGAATGGGTTCGGCCTGAGGAAGATGCTGCTGGCCGCCGCCGCGCTCGTCGCGCTCGGCCAGTCGTCGGCTGAAGCCTTCGAGGTCGGCATCATCGGCTTCCAGTTCTCGTCGGAGACGCACGCACGCGTCGCCAATGCCGCGGCCGCCGCCGCCAAGGCCAAGGGCTGGAACGTCACGCTGCTGAACTCCGAAGGCGCGCTGCCCAAGCACGCCGAGCAGTTCGATGCGCTGATCGCCAAGAAGGTCGACGCGATAATCATCGCCATGGGCAAGCCGGTCGAGGCCGACGCGCAGTTCAAGGCCGCGAAGGATGCCAAGATCCCGGTCATCACCGTGCAGTCCGGTGCGAGCCCGCATGCGCTCTTCGACATCCAGACCAACGAGTACAAGGTTGGCGCCGACGCCGCGCTCTACCTGCTCGGCCAGCTCGGCTACCAGGGCAACATCGTCTCGGCCCGCTTCGATCTCAACGTCGCCTCGCGCATCCGCGGCCGGCTGCTCGATGCCGTCCTCGCCGAGAACCAGGCGGTGAAGGAGCTCGGCAAGTTCTCGATGGCCCGCACCCAGAGCTGGCGCGACGACGTCCGCGCCGGCATGCAGGCGCTGCTGCTGCAGAATCAGGGCAAGATCAACGGCATCTGGGCTTCCTTCGACGGCCAGGCCTATATCATCGACGACCTGCTGCAGGCTCAGGGCGTGAAGAAGGGCCAGATCCCGCTGATCTCCGTCGATGGCGGCAAGGAGAGCTATGAGCGCATCGCCGATCCCGCCTCGACCTTCGTCGCCACGGTTGCGATCCCCTTCGAGGAGATGGGCAAGCAGGCGGTCGACGCGATCCAGGCGATCGTTGTCGAGAAGAAGCCGAAGGAGAGCATCACCTCTGGCCCCTATCTCTTCACGGAAGCCGTACTGGTCGACAAGAACAACGTCCAGCAGTTCCTGAAGAAGTGAGGGCGTGCGCCCTTTCCGCGTCATGGTCGGGCTTGTCCCGGCCATCCACGTCTTCCGTGATCGAAGACCATGTTCAAGACGTGGATGCTCGCCACAAGGGCGAGCATGCCGTGGCGCCAACCATTCGGACTCTTGACAAGCGCTGAAGCCATGACCGGAATGACCACTCCTACCCCTCTCCTCTCGCTGCGCGGCATCGGCAAGAGCTACGGCCCGGTCGTCGCCGTCAGAGACGTCGATCTCGACATCTTCCCGGGCGAGGTCGTCGCGCTCTGCGGCGACAACGGCGCCGGCAAGTCGAGCCTGATCAAGGTGATCTCCGGCGCCGAGGACGCGACGAGCGGTACGATCAGGCTGCGCGGCAAGCCACTCACCTTCAGCTCGCCGCATGATGCGCTGGAGAACGGCGTCGCGACGATCTATCAGGACCTCGCGCTCGCCCCGCGCCTCTCCATCGCCCAGAACGTCTTCATGGGCTCGGAGCTGACGAAGCCGGTGCTGCTGCCCTTCCTGCGCATTCTCGACAAGAAGAGGATGATCGCGGAGTCGCAGCGCTACCTCTCGCAGCTCTCCGCCGCCGTCACCGATATGACCCGCCCCGTCGAACGGCTCTCGGGCGGCCAGCGGCAGGCGGTCGCGATCTCCCGGGCGCTACGCTGGAACGCCGAGATCATCATCATGGACGAGCCGACCGCTGCGCTCGGCGTCAAGGAGAGCGCGCTCGTCCTCGACCTCATCCGCAAGCTCAAGGCCGACGGGCGCACCGTCATCCTGATCAGCCACAACATGCGCGACGTCGTGGCATTGGCCGACCGGGTCGTGATCATGGGCGCCGGCCGCAAATACGTCGACCGGCCGCTCGGCGATCTCGCCGCGGACGACATCGCCCATATGATCATGGCCGGCAACGCCAAGGCGGCCTGACATGCGACTCCATTTCTCAGCCCTCATCCTGAGGAGCGGGCACAGCCCGCGTCTCGAAGGATGTTTCGGGAGGCTCGGGAACCATCTGGAGCATCCTTCGAGACGCCGCTGCGCGGCTGCTCAGGATGAGGGCTGAGTTGGTGGAAATGGGTATGCACGAACCGATCATCATCGACACCGATCCGGGGCAGGACGATGCCGTCGCCTTGCTGCTCGCTTTCGCCAGCCCGAGCGAAATCGACCTCAAGGCGATCACCACCGTCGCCGGCAATGTCCCGGTTGGGCAGACGACGGCGAACGCCCTGCGTATCCGCGACCTCGGCAAGCGCCGCGACATCCCGGTCTATCGCGGGGCCGAGGGACCGCTCGTCTTCCCGCTCGAAACGGCCGAATTCGTTTGCGGCCCGGATGGCCTTGCGGGCGCGGGCCTTCCCGCCCCCACGAGCGAGGCGGCACCTGGCCATGCCGTGCAGGCCATCATCGATCTCTGCCGAGCGGCTCCCCCGGATGGCATCACGCTCTGCCCGCTCGGGCCGCTGACGAATCTCGCACTGGCTTTCCGGCTCGCGCCGGACATCCTGCCCAAGGTCAAGCGTATCGTCCTGATGGGTGGCGCCATCGGACTCGGCAACATCACGCCGGCCGCCGAATTCAACGTCCATGTCGACCCGCATGCGGCGGCGATCGTCTTCGGCTGCGGCCGGCCGATCGTGATGTTCGGCCTGGGCGTCACCCTGCAGGCCATCGCCAGCCACGCCCAGATCGCCCGCATCGGCGCGCTCGGCAACGCCGCCGGCCGTTCTGTCCACGGCATGCTGACCCGCCCGCGCCCCGGCGGACTCGGCAGCGACGGGCATCCGATGCATGACCCCTGCGTCATCGCCTATCTGCTCTGGCCGGAGCTCTTCGAGGGGCGCGACTGCTTCGTCACGGTGGAAACCGATGACGGGCCCCTGCGCGGACGTACCACCATCGACTGGAATGGCCGCCTCAAGCGCGAGCCCAACACCCATGTCGTCGCGTCCGTGAAAGCCCAGGAGCTGTTCGAACGGATGATCGAACGGCTCGCCACCCTGCCCTGAAGGATCGCCCCATGCCGCATTTCGTCGAAGCGCTGCAGCAGGAGGCGGCCGAGGCCATCGCGCAGATGCAGGAGGCGGCGCTACGCGCCCGCCACGCCCATGCTCGCGCCGAGCTGATGCGCCACATGCTAACCACCGCTCGCAAGGTGAAGGACAAGCCCAAGGCGGAGGCGGTCGAGACGGTCGTACGCGAGTGGATGGACGCCTGGAACCTCGCGCGCACCGACTGGCCGCATATCGCCCGGGAAATGGAAGCGTTCACCGAGGCCTTCCACGATTATGCCAATGATCCGAGCGACGCCCATGACGAGCGGCTGCGCGCGATCTGCGCAGCGCTCGACATCGTCCTGGAGAAGGAAGGCACCTCGATCTCCGACCAGATGGCCTTCCGCTCGCAATGCGCCCATGGCTGGTGGGAGCTGGTGAGTCCGGTCCCCGAAAACCTGCCCGGCCGCAAGCCGCGGCCCTCGATTCCGCCGCTTGAATCCGGCAAACCATTCTGGGAAGCCGGCTGCGCCGCATTCTGCCGCTAGGCTGCGACCGCCGGTCTGGCCAGCGTCTCAGCTTTCGAGGAACTGCATCCGGTGCAGCCGGGCATAGGCGCCGTCGCGCGCCAGCAGTTCGTCATGGCTGCCGGTCTCGACGATTTTGCCTTCGTCCATCACGACGATCAGGTCGGCCTCGCGGATGGTCGAGAGCCGGTGTGCGATGACGATGGTGGTGCGGCCCTTCATCAGCTTCGCCAACGCCTGCTGCACGAGGCGCTCCGACTCTGTGTCGAGCGCACTGGTCGCCTCGTCGAGCAGCAGGATCGGCGCGTCCTTCAGCATGGCGCGGGCGATGGCGATGCGCTGGCGCTCGCCGCCGGAGAGCTTGTGGCCGCGCTCGCCCACCGAGGCATCGTAGCCGCCCGGCATCGCCATGATGAAATCATGCGCCGCCGCGGCCTTGGCGGCCGCGACGATGTCATCATGCGTCGCGCCGGGGCGCCCGAAAGCAATGTTGGCGCGCACGCTGTCGTCGAAGAGCACCACATCCTGGCTGACGACGCCGATCTGATGGCGCAGGCTTTCGAGCGTCACGCTGCGCAGATCCTGTCCATCGATCTCGATCCGCCCGTCGATCGGATCGTACAGGCGCGGCACCAAGGCGAGCAGCGTCGACTTGCCGGAGCCGGAACGGCCCACCAGCGCGGTCGTCTTGCCGCCGCGGGCGACGAGATCGATGCCCTCCAGCGCACGCTGGTCCTCGCGATAACGGAAGCGCAGATGCCGAAATGCGACTTCGCCGGCCGTGATGGCCAGAGGCTTGGCAGTCGGCCGGTCGACGATGCGCGGCTTCTCGTCGAGCAATGCGTAATAGCGCTTCAGCGAGGCACCGGCCTCCTGGACGATGGCGTTGAGGTTGCCGAGCGAGCGCATCGGCTGTGCCGCCAGCAGCAGCGCCGAGACATAGCCGGTGAAATCGCCCACGGTGGAGGCGCCCGAGGTGATGCGCACGCCGATGGCAGCGAGCACGCCCGCGACCGCGATGCCGCCGGCGACCTCAAGCAGCGGGTCGAGCCGGCCACGGGCATTGGCCGCCTTGACCTTCAGCGTCCGGATCGTCTCGAAGGCGCTGGTCGCACGCTGCTTCAAATAGGGCTCGAGGGAATCCGTCTTGGCCACGCGGGCGCCCTGCAGGCTCTCCGTGACGAGGCTCGCCATGATGCCCGTCTGCTCCTGCTGCGAACTCGCCATGCGCCGGAGCTTCTTGCCGATCCGGCCGATCGGATGGGCGATGACCGGCGCGATCAGCACCACCACCAGCGTCATCTGCCAGTCGATCCAGAACAGCGCGCCGACGAGCGCGAGCGCCGTCACCACGTCGCGGATCGCGATATTGACGATGCGCGTCAGCGCCTCCTTCACGAAAGTGAAATCGGTGGTGAAGCGCTGGGTGAGAGAGGCGGGATTTTCCTTCTGGAGCTGCGCCAGATCGGCATCGATCAGATGCCCGTAGAGCGTCGACTGCATGTCCGCCTCGATCCGGCTGACGACCTTGTTGGTCATCACCGTCTGGGCGAGCAGCGAGAACCCCTTGATCGCAGTGACGATGACCACGACCGTCGCGACCGCATTGACGACCCCGATCTCGTAGCCGATCGACTTCGAGACCAGCCTCTCCATGCGGCGCACGAAACCGGTCGATTCGGCCGTCAGCGGATCGGCGAAGGCATCGAAGGCCGCCTTGATCAGCAGCGGATAGAAGCTCGTCGTCGCGGCGATGACCACGACGAGACCGAGAATCATCAGCATCTGCGGAAGGTAGGATTTGATCTGCTCGCGCCAAACGCGGGCGAAGAGCGCGAGGGTATCGTCGGTGACGCGGCCGATCTTCATGGGCCGCGCCTATCACGGCAAGGCGGCAAGCGCCACTGGCGCATGGCCGCATCCAGAAGGCAGGCCTTGCTCAGGACACGAAGCTGTCCTCCCATGGCCACAACCGACTCAGGAGACTCCATGTCGCTATCGCCGCCGGCGCAGCCCGGTCAAAGCCTCGCCGAAATCGAGACACCCTCCCTTGTGCTCGATCTCGATGCCTTCGAGCGCAACCTTGTCGCCATGGCAGCCTTCACCCAGGCCCATGGCGTCAGGCTGCGCCCCCATGCCAAGACGCATAAGAGCCCCGAGATCGCCCTGCGGCAGATCGCCAACGGCGCCGTGGGACAGTGCTGCCAGAAGGTTGCGGAGGCTGAAATCCTGGTCGCGGGCGGCGTCGGCGACGTGCTCGTCACCAACGAAATCGCGAGCCCCGCCAAACTCGACCGGCTGGCGCGTCTCGCCCGCAGCGCCCGCATCGGCCTCTGCGTCGACCATCCCGACGGCGTGCGCGACGCGGCCGAGGCTGCCGCGCGCAACGATGTCGTGCTCGATGTCCTCGTCGAGATCGATGTCGGCGGGCGGCGCTGTGGCGTGGCGCCCGGCGAGGGCGCGGTCCGGCTGGCGGAAGCTATCGCCCGCTCCAACACGCTGCGCTTCGCCGGCATCCAGGCCTATCACGGGTCCGCCCAGCATATGCGCTCGATCGACGAGCGGCGCGAGGCAATCGAACGCGCTGGATACGGCGTGCGCAACACTGCCGAGCGCCTCGCCCAGGCCGGCCTCAATTGCGAGATCGTCAGCGGCGCCGGCACCGGCACCTACGAGCTGGAAACGCAATCCGGCATCTGGAACGAGATCCAGGCCGGCTCCTACATCTTCATGGACGCCGACTACGCCCGCAACCGCCAGGCCGACGGCACGCCCTTCCGCAGCTTCGAGCACGCACTCTTCGTGCTCGCAGGTGTGATGAGCAAGCCGGTGCCGGACCGCGCCATCGTCGATGCCGGCCACAAGGCGGTCGCCATCGATTCCGGCATGCCCGTCCCGTTCCGACGCGAAGGCGCGATCTACACCAAGCCCTCGGACGAGCACGGCATCCTGACGGGCGAGCCTATCGCCCTGCCGCATCGCGGCGACCGGCTGCTGCTAATACCCGGTCATTGCGACCCGACGGTCAATCTGCACGACTGGTATGTCTGCGTGCGCGGCTTGCACGGTCCCGACGCCCATGTCGAAGCAGTCTGGCCGGTGGCGGCGCGCGGCGCGCTGATCTGACGCAACGGTCCGAAAAGTGAGAACCGGTTTTCGGAAGCAGTCGATGCCAAGCGCTGGCGCATAGCCATGCTGGCGGAACTGGCCTTGCATCTGGCGACACCGGCCTCGCGCATGACCCGCCAGCTCGGCCTCGTCGGCGAGAGCGTCGCGCTCTGGTCGCGCGGCCTTCGCCAGCGCCGGGCCTGGGCCGGGCATCACGCCCGCTGCCGGGACATCGTCGCGCAGGCCGTCGCCGAGCTGCCGGAGCGGCGGACTGCCGTCATTCTGGGGTCCGGGCTGCTGCGCGACATCCCGCTCGGCCTGCTCGCGGCCAGTTTCGAGCGCGTGCTGCTGGTCGATGCCGTGCACCTCCCGCAGGTCCGGCTCCGCATGCACCTGCGCGGCAACGTCGCATTGCTCACCCGCGACCTCACTGGCGTCATAGGCTGGCTCGCCGGCGAGAGTGGCGGCCGGAGCGATCCGCTCGCCGACCTCATCGCCGATCCGGCAGTCGATCTCGTCGTCTCCGCCAACCTGCTCTCGCAGCTCGCCTGGCCGATCGAGGATTGGCTTGCCGACAATCCCGCCGAAGCCGCGCAATTGCCGGCCGATCTGCCTGCCCGCTGCATCGCCTGGCATCTCGACGATCTCCGCCGCTTCCACGGCCGCGTGATCTTGCTCAGCGATGTCGAGATGATCGAGCGTGATCGAACCGGCAAGATCACCGACCGGCTCGACCTGATGCGCGGCGCCGCGCTGCCCAACCCCGACGAGGGCTGGGACTGGCCGGTCGCGCCCTTCGGCGAAGCCGCGCGCGACCTGGAGAGCATCCACCGTGTCGGCGCCTGGCGGGATTTCCGCTAGATAGCGGCCTGCTCTTGCGTAGCGACGCGAGTCATTCCGGCCGCAGCGCAGCGGAGAGCCGGAATCCATGCCCGAGCTTTCACAGGCGTCGTTCCACAAAAAACAACAGCCTCAAGCACCGAGGCCACCTGGCTCAGGGGTGCCAGCCGGTCTCCGCGGCCGGAGCGTTCTCGCGCTCCTCCTCGCGCCGGGCTTCCTCGACCACGGCGAAGAGAGCCCTCAGCGCCGCATCGACCCCCTCGCCCGAGGCGGAGGAGAGGATGATCGGCATGCGCTTCGCCGCACGCTTCAGCCGCGCGACCTGCTCCTTGAGCACTTCCGGCGTCAGCGCATCGACCTTGGAGAGCGCGACGATCTCCGGCTTGTCGGCCAGCCCCCCGCCATAGGCCTCCAGCTCCTCGCGCACGGTCTTGTAGGCCTTGCCGGCATGCTCGCTGGTGCCCTCGACGAGATGCAGCAACACGCGGCAGCGCTCGATATGGCCGAGGAAGCGATCGCCGAGGCCGTGGCCCTCATGCGCGCCCTCGATCAGCCCGGGAATATCGGCCAGCACCATCTCGCGCGCGTCGACGCGCACGACGCCGAGGCCGGGATGCAGCGTGGTGAAGGGATAATCCGCGATCTTGGGCTTCGCCGCCGTGACGGTGGCGAGGAAGGTCGACTTGCCCGCGTTGGGCAGGCCGACGAGCCCGGCATCGGCGATCAGCTTCAGCCGAAGCCAGACCCAGCGCTCCTCGCCCGGCAGGCCGGGGTTGGCATGGCGCGGCGCCTGGTTGGTCGCGGTCTTGAAATAGGCATTGCCGAAGCCGCCATTGCCGCCCTTGCACAGCACGAAGCGCTGACCGGGCTCGGTCAGGTCGGCGATCTTGGTCTCGCCGTCCTCGTCGAGGATCTCGGTGCCCGGCGGAACCTTCAGCACGATCGCCGGCGAATTCGCGCCGTGGCGATCCTTGCCCATGCCGTGCTCGCCGGTGCGGGCCTTGAAGTGCTGCTGGAAGCGGAAATCGATCAGGGTGTTCAGCCCCTGCACGCATTCGACGACGATGTCGCCGCCGCGCCCGCCGTCGCCGCCGTTCGGCCCGCCGAACTCGATGAATTTTTCGCGGCGGAAGGAGACGCAGCCCGCGCCGCCGTCACCCGCCTTCACATAGATTTTGGCCTGGTCGAGGAATTTCATGAGATCGAATCGTGTCTGAAACCGGAAGCTGAGACAGGCCGCCATCCCGGGCACCACGCATCAGTGGCGCCGAACCGGGATCCATGCCTGAAGGAAAGAAGTCCCCTTGGCTTTAAGCCCGCGCGCGCTTTTGGGCAATGCGCTGCGTCAGGCTGCGTGCCTCAGCAGGCTCATTTCCTCGCGCAGGGCGTCGGCGAAGCGTCGCGCGGCGAGATCGGGCCGCGGCGCCATGATCAACCCCACAGTGAGTTCGAAAAGCGGCGGCAAGCCTTCTGCCGGGCCGATCCGGCGCAGTGAAGGCGGCACGGCGCTCTCGGTGATCGCCGCCACGCAGAAGCCCGCCTCCACCGCTGACAGCACGCCCGACGTGTGCGAGCAGGAGAAGACCAGCCGGTGCGCCTTGCCGGCCGTGTTGAGCGCGGCGAGAATGCGCGGGCGCGCCCGACACCCCTCCGCGAAGAGCGCGAGCGGCAGCATCTCCTGCAGCTCCGGCCGGTGGCCCCGAGCCGCCACCCAGACCAGCGGCTCGCGGCGCAGCACCTCGCCCATCGGCTTGTTCGGATCCTGCGTGACCACGGCAAGGTCGAACTCGCCCGCCAGCAGTGCCGGCTCGATGCGCTTAGACAGGTCGCAGCGCACTTCGAGCTCCACCTTCGGATGCTCGGCGGCGAAGCGCGCGATCAGCGGCCGCAGATAAGCGTCCATATAGTCGTCGGGGATGCCGATGCGCAGCCGGCCGGAGGGCGTGTCGCCGGCGAGATCGGCGAGCGCCTCGCGTTCGACCGCAAGGAGACGCCGCGCATGGGCAATCAGCCGCTCGCCGGCATCGGTCGGCGTGACACCGCGCCGCGAACGTTCGAGCAGCTTGTGGCCAAGCTGGTTCTCCAGATCCTGGATGCGCACGGAGATCGCGGATTGCGTGCGGCCGAGCCGCGCGCTCGCCGCGGTGAATCCCCCGGTTTCCGCCACCGCCACCAGCATGCCGAGGGCGGCAAGGTCGAAATGAACAGTCATGCGGTGCCTCCTCGGAACGCGCAACATCGATCGATTTTAAGAATGGTTAAATCAGAATAATCCGTTTTTCCGATGCAAGGAAGGGCCCTATATCCGCCCGTGAACGAGGCTGAGCCGGCCGCGCCGCCGCGACCGGAGCTGGCCATACCATCCGTCAGAAAACACCATGTCCGCTCCCGCTATTCCCGTCCGGCCCGCATCGCCCGCTCTCGCGATGTTCCTCACGCTGCTTGCCGGCGCGACCTTCATCGGTTTCTCCGGCATCTTCGTGCGCCTTGCCGATGTCGGCCCGGCTGCCGCCGGCTTCTGGCGCATGCTCTTCGCCCTGCCGGTCCTCGCCGTCTGGACGGCGTTGGAGCAGCGCAAACCGGTGGGCGGCAAGGTTCGTGGCGGCGCCTTCGGCGCGGTCGCACTGGCGGGCCTGACCTTCGGCATCGACGTTACGCTCTACAATGCCGCGCTCGGCCATACGACGATCGCCAATGCGTCGCTGCTCGGCAATCTCGCTCCGGTCGGCGTCGTGCTCGGCGGCTGGCTGCTGCTCGGCGAGCGCCCGTCACGGCGCATTCTCGGCGCACTGATGCTGGCGATCGCCGGCGCGCTCCTGCTCGTCCTGCCGAAATTCACCGGCGGGGCGCAGGTCTCGGGCAATCTGCTCGGCGACAGCCTCGCCGTCGGCGCCGCGATGTCCTACGCCACCTATATACTCGCCGTTCGCCGTGCCCGCGACCGGGCCGATGCCGGCTATGTCAGCCTCGTCTCCAGCATCGTCTGCGCCGTGTTCTGCCTCGCGGCTGCGCTTGCGCTCGGCGAGGTCGTCGTCCCCGCGAGTCTGCAGGGCTGGTTCGCTGTCGCCGCGCTCGGCCTCGTCTCCCATGCGCTTGGCCAGGGACTGATCACGCTCTCGCTCGGCAGCTATGGCGCCAGCGCCGCCTCGCTCGTCATGGTCTGGCCGGCGCTGGTCAGCGTGCTCGCCGCCTGGGCACTCTTCGGGGAGCAGCCGACGCCTGTGCAGGCCTTCGGCGGCGTCGCCATTCTCGCCGCCGTGCTGATGGTCCGGCGCGGCTGAGCCGCGCGCTTAAGCTGACTTGACGCCATAGTGCAGGATCACGGTGCCGTTCTTCAGTGGGCGGGCCGCAACCAATGTGAAACTGCGCTTCTCCGCGCTCGCCTTGAACAAGGGCGTGCCCTGCCCGATCGTGACCGGCGCGACCGCGAGCATGATCTCGTCGACCAACCCGGCCGCCAGCAACGACTCCGTCAGTTCCGCGCTGCCGAAGACATAGATGTCCTTGCCCGGCGCGGCCTTGCGGCGCGCGATTTCCCCGGCGATGTCCGCGGTCACGGTGGTGTTGTTCCAGTCCGAGCCGGTCAGGCTGCGTGAGGCGACGAGCTTCGGCAGGGCGTTCATGAAGACTTTGGTCTCGCCCTCTTCCTGGGCCGACGTCCAATAGGCTTTCATCCCCTCATAGGTGACGCGGCCAAAGACCAGCAGCCCGGCCTTGCGTCCGAATTCGCTGCTCAGCTCAGCCAGTTCCTCACCCCAGGCATCGCCGTGGAAACTGAGATCCCACTTCTCCTTGCCTTCGAAGAATCCTTCCAGCGTCATCACATTCCAGACGATCACCTTGGCCATCCCACCCTCCTGTCAGGCTCGTTTAGCTAGTTGTGAATTGCAATCGGTTGCTGACACGTCGAACCGATTTTATATTGCAAGCAGTTCTGGAGACAAGCATGCGCGAGACCGGCCGTTCGGGCTGTCCGATCAATCTGACGCTTGAGATATTGGGGGATCGCTGGAGCCTGATCGTCCTGCGCGACATCATGTTCGGCAACCGCCGGCATTTTCGCGAGCTCATGGCGAAATCGGACGAAGGCATCGCCTCCAACATCCTCGCCGACCGCCTGAAGCGCCTCGTCGAGAAGGGCCTGCTCTCGCGCCGCGACGACGCCAGCCACAAGCAGAAGGCGATCTACAGCCTGACCGAGATGGGCATCGCACTCGTGCCCGTCTTCGCCGCGATGGGCGACTGGGGCCGCCGTTTCCTCCCGGTCACGGAAGAGCTCTCGATCCGCGCCGAGTTGCTGAGCGAAGGCGGCCCGGCGCTATGGGAGCGCTTCATGCAGGAGCTGAGACACCTGCATCTCGATGCGCCCAAGCCCGAGCAATCGGTGCTGGACGAGCTGACGCAGGCCTATCGGGACGCGCTGGCGCGCCGGCAAGCCATGGCGAAGTGATGCCCACGCGAACTTATCCCCCCATGCCGTAGCGGCACGACACTTGGGCTCCCCGTCAGGAGCCCCTCATGCCGATCCTCCATCGCCCATCCGCCGATCGCGAGCTTCGCGCCGCACGGCTTCGCTTGTTGCGGCTGCGCGACGAGCTTTGCCTGATCCGGCGTGACCATCTCCTCCGCAAATACAACCCGAACCAACCGCGCGTGCCCTCCGGCAATGTCGGCGGCGGCCAATGGACCAGCGGCACAGGCGGAGGCGGTGGCTCAGGCGGCGGAAATCCGGATTCGCCCGATGGCACCTCGCTCGACGCCGATACCGGCTGGTCCTCGTTGGGCGAAGGCTGGAACGAGGACGGCTCCATCTTCGAGCAGGCCGTCACCGACGGCGCGGGCACGACGATCCAGTCGGAATATGCAGCCTCGCGCGCCGCCGGCKTCGACGAACGCCAGACGGTCATCGAGCCCAATGGCCAGACCACAAGCTTCGAGACCACCGCCGACGTCCAGACGATCCGCGATCGTGGGCCGGATGGCGAGGTCATCAGTCAATCGGTCTGGAGAGAAAACGGACCTGAGTCGACCGCGGAGGTGGTCGAGGCCAGATGGCGGCGCGGCCGAGGAACAGGCGGCTCCCCGTTGCAGGCGGCCGGCAAGCTATTCGATTGGTTGAACAGCCTAGGCGAGGCGAATGGCCCTCCGCCTATCCTCGGATTTCGCGCCCATGATTACACTCCCGGGAAGGTCGATTCGTTCACCACGTCGTGGGTCGGCACAGTCGAACGCGACGAGGTCGAAAAAGCTTGTCCGTACATGCCGAAAATTCAAGAGATGCTCGATGACGCAGCACGCGAAGCAGGGCCACCGAGCAACTTCCCTTCGATGCAAGCGTACGGAACGGTTGTTCATCTTGGAGTCAAGAAACGCGTCGATACCTGGAATAACCCTGATGTCCAAGCAGAACGATCATACTTCAAAGAACTGCGAGAATATGGAGAACAGGTTTACGGAACCCTCGGAACCGCACGATTCGATGTCATGGAAAAAGGGCGCGATGGTACTCGCTGCCTTTATGATATAAAGGTCGGTCGCCCGTTGTCCCGATCGCGCTCAGATGTACTTGCGGATGCAGGTCTTCGCATCCGAGGACTTGTAAGCCGGCTTCTTGTGATCGAAATGAGGCCACGATTTTGACAACCAGGCGGCAAGTCGACGACCTGCTTCGGCCTTATCGGCCATGCGAGGGTCTTTGGATCCGTGGGCATGAGGTTTACCTCGTGCCTATCCATCACGTCGTCCGCGGGTTCAGAATTTATCGGACGAGCGAAGCCGATCGTTTCGACATTGGCTTGTTCGTCGGCACGAGCTTTGATCCGCAATTAGGTTCGCCACGAGCAGTGTCAGAGGTTTTTCGGTACGAAAACTGGCTGGCCCGCTGGACGCAACCCAACCTCCGGCAGCAATTCGAACGCATTCTCCGAGAATACGCGTTGCCGTCACTGCGACCTTTGAGTCTGCAGGCGCTGGTTCTCAAAGAGAATCCGCTCGTGCAAGGGCCGGAGCTCCCATTCGAGGAATCGTTCAGGCCAGGGCATATGAGGGCCTTGCTTCACACGGCACTCGGTAACTTCGATGAGGCCGCTGCAAATCTGGATCTTCTCACTGACCTCCCGCGCGACCACCGCATAATGGGGCCTCTCCTGCTCCTTCTAGACGATCTTCGGCCGCTTATTCTGGCCAACGACCGTGCCGCTGTCGCCGCAATGCTGCACGCCTGGGAAGCCGGCTCGATCGCGCGTTGGGGATTGTCCGAGCATCACGAACGCACGCCCTTCCCGCTCGAACTCCAGCCCTGACGCCTCACTCCGCCGCCAGCCGCGGCGCGGCCGGCTTCGACATCGCTTCCGCCGTTGCGATCGCCGGTGCTGCGTGTTCGTCGATCGGCTCCCAGCTGCTTTCGTCTTCGGCCTTGCCGAAGAAGCGGCCGAAGAGCCAGCCCGTCGCCCGCGAGAGATCGTCCATCACCATGTAGAAGGACGGCACGAAGATGAGCGAGAGCACGGTCGAGACGAGCAGGCCACCGATCACCGCGATCGCCATCGGCGCGCGGAACTCGCCGCCATCGCCGACGCCATAGGCCGAGGGCAGCATACCCGCCGCCATGGCGATGGTCGTCATCAGGATCGGGCGGGCGCGCTTGCGGCCGGCTTCCAGCAGCGCCGTCATCCGGTCCTTGCCGCGCCCGACCTCCTCCACCGCGAAATCGACCAGCATGATCGCGTTCTTGGTGACGATGCCCATCAGCATCAGAAGGCCGATATAGACCGGCATCGAGACGGCGTTGCCCGTCGCCAGCAGCGCGATCACCACACCGCCGAATGAGAGCGGCAGCGAGAGCAGGATGGTGATCGGCTGGAAGACCGAGCCGAAGAGCAGGATCAGCACGGCCAGCACCAGCATCAACCCGGTCGTCATCGCGGTGAGGAAGCCCTGGACGACCTCTCCCTGGATTTCCGCGTCTCCGGTCGCAGCGATCCAGACTCCATCAGGCAGGCCGACTTCCTCGACGATGTCGTGGAATCTGTCCTGCGCGGTGCCGAGCTCGAAGCCGCGCTTGAGGTCGGCGCCGATCTGGGCGCGGCGCACGCGGTCGTAGCGGTCGATGGAACTCGGGCCTTCGCCGAAGCCGATATCGGCCACGGCAGTCAGCGGGATCGAGACGCCGTTCGTGTTGGTCACGCGCAGCGCCGCGATGTTGCGCATGTCGGTACGCGCGGCTTCGTCGAGCTGGACGCGGATCGGCACCAGCCGGTCGCCGGCATTGAACTTGGCGAGGTTGGCGCCGACATCGCCGATGGTGGCGACGCGCACGGCCTCCGAGATCGCCTCCGGCGTCACGCCGAGATTGGCGGCTTCCTCCAGCTTCGGCGTGACGCGCAGCTCGGGGCGGCTGAGCGAGCCTGCCGTCGCGACGTTGAGATAGCCGTCGACCTGGCGCATCCGCGCCTCGATCTTCGCGACGGCGGCATCGAGCGCCTCGCCGTTCTTCGACAGGATCGAGAAGGCCATCTCGCGCTCGCCGCGTTCATTGACGTACCAGGCGCGAACGTCCGGCACGCTGGCGAGCTTCTCTGCGATGGTGACCTTGAGCTCCTTCTGCTTGATGTCGCGCTCGGCCTTCGGCTTGAGCAGGATGAAGACCGCGGCGCGGCGCACCTCTCGCTGGCCGGTCGGCGATGCCCCGCCGAGCACGAAGACGTCGCGCACTTCCGGAATGGTCTTCAGCGCATCGACGAGCTTGTCGGTGGTGACGCGCGTGTCCTCCAGCGTCGATCCCGGCGGCAGCTCGACCGAGGCGACGACGCGAGAGGTGTCCTCGTCCGGGATAAAGCCGGTCGGCAGCATCTGCGTCGCCTGAATCGAGCCGATCAGGAACATGAAGCCGACCACCAGCGTCGCATAGGCCGTGTTGAACGGCATGCTGCGCCAGCGCCCCGTACCGTCGAAGCGCGGGAAGAACGGGATGCGCCGCTTCTTCAGCGTGCCCTTCAGCAGGCCGACATAGGCGCCCATGATCAGCCCGTCCTTCGGATCGGCATGGTCGACCGGCTTCATCAGATAGGCCGCCATCATCGGCGTGATCAGCCGCGCGACCAGCAGCGAGAACAGCACCGCGGCTGCGACGGTGAGCCCGAACTGGCGGAAATACTGGCCGGCAACGCCGCCCATGAAGGAAACCGGCGCGAAGATCGCGACGATGGTCAGCGTGATCGCGATGACCGCGAGGCCGATCTCGTCTGCCGCCTCCATCGCGGCGCGATAGGGCGATTTGCCCATCTTCATGTGCCGAACGATGTTCTCGATCTCGACGATGGCGTCGTCGACCAGGATGCCGGTCACCAGCGTGATGCCGAGCAGGCTGACGAGATTGAGCGAAAAGCCCATCAGCTCCATCGCCCAGAAGGTGGGGATGGCAGAGAGCGGCAATGCAACCGCCGTGATCAGCGTCGCGCGCCAGTTGCGCAGGAACAGGAAGACGACGATGACGGCGAGCCCAGCACCCTCCAGCAGCGTTTCCATTGCTGCCTTGTAGTTGCCGTAGGTATAGGCGACGGCGTCGTCGATCGGCGTGATCTTGATGTCGGGGAAGCGCTTGTTGAGATCGGCCACGCGCTGCGCCACGACATCCTTGACCGAAAGCTCGCTCGACCCCTTCGAGCGGAAAACGGCGAAGGTCACGACCGGGCTCTTGTTCAGCCGGCCGAAGGCGCGCGGCTCCGAATTCGAATCCTCGACGCGGCCGAGTTCCTTCAGGCGTACCTCGCGCCCTCCGGTCAACGTGATCTTGGCCTCGGCAAGGTCCGCGACGGTGCGCGCCCCGGCAAGCGTTCGGATCGCCTGCTCCTGGCCGCCGACCTCACCACGCCCGCCGGCGAGATCGACATTGGTCGCGCGAATCTGGCGGTTGACCTCGCCCGCGGTGATGCCGAGCGCGAGCAGCCGGTCCGGATCGAGCGAGATGCGGATCTCGCGATCGACGCCGCCATAGCGCTCGACGCGGCCGACGCCCTTAAGCCCCTGCAACTCGCGCGCGACGACATCGTCGACATGCCAGGAGAGCTGCTCCAGCGTCATGCCGGCCGAGGCCGCGCCATAGGTCAGGATCGACTGGCCCTCGACGTCGATGCGCTGGATCACCGGCTCGTCGATGGTGCGCGGCAGGTCGGCCCGGATCTTGGCGATGGCGTCCTTGACGTCGTTGACCGCGCGGTCGGTGTTGGTCTCGAGCCGGAACTCGATCAGCGTCAGCGATTGGCCGTCGGTCAGGGTCGAGGTGACATGCTTCACCCCGGTAATGTTGGCGACGGTATCCTCGACGCGCTTGCTGACCTGGCTCTCGAGCTCGGCCGGCGCCGCGCCGGACTGCGTCACGGTGACGGAGACCAGCGGGATGTCGATGTTCGGAAAGCGCGTGACCGGCAGCTTCGAGAAGGCGAGCAGCCCGAGCACGCAGAGCACGACGAAAAGCAGGATCGCCGGAACCGGCTTTCGGATCGACCAGGCGGAGAAATTCACATTCATGGCCGCACCCGTCAGTTCATCGCGACGGGGGTAACGAGGTCGCCGTCGCGCACGAAGGTGCCGGCACGCGCCACCACGGTCTCACCTGCCGCAATGCCGCTGGCGATCTCGGCGCGTCCGCCTCCGACAAGGCCGAGCGTGACCGGCTTGGTTGCGACGCGGCCATCCTTGACCGTCTGCACGCTCGGGCCCGAGCGGCTATAGGTGATGGCCGAGAGCGGCAGGGTCACCGCGCGCTTGCGGCCAGTCTCGATGATACCGCGCGCAAAGGCGCCGATCGCGACCGGCGGATTGCCGTCCAGCGCGACGCGGACGCGGCCAAGCCGCGAGGCCTTGTCGACCTCCGGCGCGATCAGCCGGATCGTGCCGGCAAGCGCGTCCTTCGCCCCGGCCGGCAGCACCGAAACCGGCTGGCCGACCTTGAGGCCCGGCAGCTCGACCTCGGCAACCTGCGCTTCGAGCTCGATGGCGCCATCGGCGATGATGCGGAACAGCGGGTCCGACGTCGGCAACATGCTCGCCGTCGCGCCCAGCCTGGCCGTCCGGCGGCTGACGATGCCGGCGCGCGGAGCCTTGATCTCGGTCCGGGCGAGCCTGACCGCAATGTCCTTGCCCTGCGCCTGGGCGAGCGCGAGATCGGCGGTCGCGATCGCCAGCAGCTGCCGAGCGGCATTGGCGCGTGCCTGGCCGGAACGCGCGGCGGCAGCGCGCTGATCGAACGTCTCCATGCTGGCATTGCCACTGTCGCGCAGCGCCTTGGTGCGGTCGAAGGCGTTGTTGGCCTGGACCAGATTGGCGTCGGCCTCGGCGATCTGGGCGTTGGCCTGAGCGACCGCAGCCTCGGCGCGGGCGATCTGGGCGTCGTTCTGGATCTTCTGGACTTCGAGCGTCGTCCGGTTCAGGCGCGCGAGCACCTGGCCCTGCGCGACCTTGTCCCCTTCCTCGGCCAGAAGCTCGATGATCGACAGGCCGTCGACCTCGGGAGCCACCAGGATCTCATCGCGCGCAACCATGGAGCCGGACACGACGACGCTCTGGACGATCTCGGTCTGCTCGGCCTGTGTGACCGTGACGGAGGGGCCTGCAGCGGGCGCGGCGGCAGGTGACGCCTTTGCCTGGGTCTGCGCGGCGAGCGGCAGCGGCGCCGCCAGCGCCGTGGCAAGCGCCAGCGAGGCAGCCGCCAGACGCGGAACGGTCATGCGAACGATCATCGGAAACGATCCTGTTGCGGCGTTGAAACCGAAAGAAATGGGAAGAGCCCGGCGGGAGCAGAGATCACGGCTGCATCTCCGTTTCAGGCAGGAGCATGGTCCGGGCGAGCTGGCGCATACCGGCGAAGAGCGTTTCCGCGGCAACGGCCTCGTCGAAGTTCGGATCCATCGCCCGCCGGCAGAAATAGCCGTCGGCCATCATCGAGACCGCCAGCAGGAAGCGGTGCTCATCGAGCCGCGGCGGCAATTCGCCATTGCGCTTGGCTTCGCTGATCGCGGCCGCCAGCCCCTCGATCACGGTGCCGTCGATATCGGCACACATGCGGGCCATCGCGGGATTGCGCGCGGCCTCGGCCCAGATCTGCACGGCGATCACGGCCTTCTCCCGCGGCTGGCGGACCAGATGCTTGCGGCCGAGCTCCTCGAGTTGGTCGAGCAGCGAGCCGTTATCGGGACAAAGGCTGCCGAAATCCTCCGCGATCAGGCTGCGGTCCCGCTCGGACATGCCGGCGATGATCGCGTCCTTGGAGCTGAAATAGCGGTAGAGATTGCCCGGGCTCATGCCCGCCTCGGCCGCGACATCCTGCATCGTCGCGGCGTGGAACCCCGCTCGCGCGAAGACGCTCTCGGCCGCATCGAGGATGCGGATATGGCGCTCCGACAGGGCGGAATCGGACTGCGATGCGGGAACCAGAGGTGGCATCAGAACTCGGCACAATGAGAATGAACGTTCATTCTCATCTCAGATCGGCAACCTAAGGTCAAGCGAAACGCCTCCATCGCCTGCCCGATCCGGCATGATCGAACAACCTTGCCCGATCATTGCAGCGTTTCCGGCGCATAAATTGCTTGCTTCGTCCCGTCTGGAACCTCATTCTGAAGAGCGACCTGTCATGGCTTGGCGTGCCTTTCTCCCGCCTGCCGGTGCGCGAGCGATTTTGAAGCCCGTGATGAACGACCACGCCTTCGCCCTCCGCGCTGCCCGCAGAACGCGCTCCCCCCTCGCCGCCCGGCCGAGCCTCCCGGCACCCAAGCCGGTGCTCGTCGTGCTGCATCAGGAGCATTCGACCTCCGGCCGCGTCGGCCGGCTGCTGCAGGCGCGCGGGCATGCGCTCGACATTCGCAAGCCGCGCTTCGGTGATCCCTTGCCGCAGACCATGCGAGGCCATGCCGGCGCCCTGATCTTCGGCGGCCCGATGGGCGCCAACGATCCCGAAGATTTCATCAAGGCCGAGATCGACTGGATCGGCACCTGCCTGAAGGAGGATGCCCCCTTCCTCGGCATCTGCCTCGGCGCGCAAATGCTGGCTAAGCATATGGGCGCACGCGTCTACACCCATGGCGAAGGGCGGGCCGAGGTCGGCTACTATCCCCTTGCCGTGACCGAAGCCGGCGCAGCCCATGCCGACGCCGCGCAATTCGTCTGGCCAGGCACGGTCTATCAATGGCACCGCGACGGCTTCGACTGCCCAGCCGGCGCCGAATGCCTCGCTACGGGCGGGGATTTCCCCGTGCAGGCCATTCGCGCCGGTTCGAAGGCCTATGGCGTCCAGTTCCATCCCGAGGTGACGCCGGCGATGATGTATCGCTGGTCGGTGCGCGGCCATGAGCGCACGCTGATGCCCGGCGCCCAGCTCGGCCACACCCATCTGCCGGGCTGGTTTCAGCATGACCCGGCAGTCAGGCTCTGGCTCGACGCATTTCTCGATCACTGGCTGGAGGAGCCGGCCGCAGCCGGCCTGCAACGCACTTGACCCGCATAGCTCTTGTCCTCGGCGCCGGCATGGTCGGCGTCTCCTGCGCGCTTGCCCTGCAGAAGCGCGGCATCGCCGTCACGCTCATCGACCGCAAGGAGCCGGGGTGCGAGACCTCCTATGGCAATGCCGGGGTGCTCGCCAGTTCCTCGATCCTGCCGCTCAATAACCCCTCGCTCTACGCGAAGATCACGGATTATCTCGGCAATCGGCACCCCGCGCTCAATCTGAGCTGGCGCCGCGCCCTGGCCCGGCCGGGCTGGCTGCTGCGCTTTCTCTGGGAGGCCCGCCCCTCGCAGGCGTCCGCCCGCATCGCCGCGCTCGCATCGCTCACCGCCAGCACGGTCGAGCGCCACCGAGCCCTGATGAACGAGGCGGGAGTCGCGCATCGCCTGCGCGAAACCGGCACGCTCAAGCTCTGGCGCACCGAAGCCGGCCACGCGGCGGCCCAGGCCGAGCATGATTTCCTGAAGCGGCACGGCATCAAGTCGCAGATCCTCGACCGGCAAGGCCTCTCCGCCGTGGAGCCGAGCCTGAACCCGATCTTCCCGGTCGCGCTGCTGATCCCTTGCGTCGGCTCGGTCGATTCCCCCGGCGCCGTCACCGCTGCCTATGCCGCGCTCTTCGCCGGCCGCGGCGGGCGCGTCGAGCAGGCCGCGGTCACCGGTCTCGCCCGCCACGGCGCCGGCTGGCGCGCGAACACCGCGAAGGGCAGCTTCGACGCAGATATCGCGGTGGTCGCGCTCGGCCCCTGGAGCGGCGATCTGCTGAAGCCGCTCGGGCTCGATCCCTGGCTCGACGTCGAGCGCGGCTATCACCGCCATCTCAAGCCGGGTGCCGGCACCCGGCTGTCGCGGCCGGTCTATGATGTCGACGGCGCCTATTACATGGCGCCGATGGAGCAGGGCTTTCGCATCACCAGCGGCGTTGATCTCGCGTTCCGCGATGCCCCGGACGACCACCGCCAGATCGACAGCGCCACGGCATCGGCCCGCGAGGCCTTTCCGCTCGGCGAGGTCGTCGGCGAGACCTGGCGCGGCGCGCGGCCGACCTTGCCGGATTCCTTGCCGATGATCGGCGAGGCACCCCGCAATCCCGGGCTCTGGCTCGCCTTTGGCAACCAGCATATCGGCTTCTCGACCGGCCCGATCACCGGCGAGATGATCGCCGCCATGGTCTGCGGCGAGACACCCCCCGCTGATCCGAAGCCGTTCAGGCCGGAGCGGTATATCTCCTGACGGCTGCCCCTCCGTCATGGTCGGGCTTGACCCGGCCATCTCTGGCCGAAGGAGGCTCCAGCGCCTTCCTTCATGAGATTCTCGGGTCTGCGCTTCGCTCCGCCCGAGAACGACGCCTCATCGGCCGCCAATGAGGCGCAGCGAAAATTCGCCAGCGTGAGTCAACTGGCGTGATCGGAGAGAACCGGAGCGGAGCGGGCTTCCGTCCGCGAGCACCGGAAGCGCAGCCGATCGTGTCAGACGGCCGCGCTCGCGGATTTTCGCGCCTCAGACCTGGCGCGCCACCATCATCTTCTTGACTTCCGCGATCGCCTTGGCCGGGTTCAGCCCCTTCGGGCAGGCGTTGGCGCAGTTCATGATGGTGTGGCAGCGATAGAGCCGGAAGGGGTCCTCCAGATTGTCCAGCCGCTCGCCGGTCGCCTCGTCGCGGCTATCGATCAGCCAGCGATAGGCCTGTAGCAGCGCGGCCGGGCCGAGATAGCGGTCGCCGTTCCACCAATAGCTCGGGCAGGAGGTCGAGCAGCAGGCGCAGAGGATGCACTCATAGAGGCCGTCGAGCTTCTCGCGATCGGCCTTGGCCTGGCGCCATTCCTTCTCGGGAGCCGGCGTCGTGGTCTGCAGCCAGGGCTCGATCGAGGCATGCTGGGCGTAGAAGCGCGTCAGGTCAGGCACGAGGTCCTTGACCACCGGCATATGCGGCAGCGGGTAGATCGCGACCCTGCCGGCGTTCTTGCCGGTGCCGCCGCACTCGTCGATGCCGGTGGTGCAGGCGAGACCGTTCTTGCCGTCCATGTTCATGGCGCAGGAACCGCAAATGCCCTCGCGGCAGGAGCGGCGGAAGGTCAGCGTCGGGTCGACCTTGTTCTTGATCCAGATCAGCGCGTCCAGAACCATCGGCCCGCAATCGTCGCGGTCGACGTAATAGGTGTCGGTGCGCGGATTGGCGGCGTCGTCCGGATTCCAGCGATAGACCTTGAACTCGGTCAGTTTCTTGGCGCCGGCCGGCTTCGGCCAGGCCTTGCCCTCGGTCACGCGGGAGTTCTTCGGAAGATTGAATTCGGCCATATCAGATTGCCTTCATCGACTGGCGTGTGCGCATTCGAGAGCGCGCCAAGAAAATGAGGAAGCCGCTCACACCACCGACGGCGAAGCCAGCAATCCCGATCTTTGAATAAAACTCTGCTCTCGCGGCCTGCTCAACCCCCTCATCAAGCGGGTATTGAAGAGGAAAAACTACTTCCCCAACAAATCCGCTGATGTTTGCCGCAAGCAGCGCGCAAGCCAAACCGGCGCCGAAAGTCCACATGCTCAACGCAAGAACTGCCTGCACCCGCCGCCCTAGCATCAGTACACCCGCGCTTTGGGCTTGATGTACTCGATATCGTTGGACATCGTGTAAGTGTGCACCGGCCGGTCATCGAGGGTGACCGTGCGCTTCTCGTCGTCGATCCAGGCCAGGGTGTGCTTCATCCAGTCCTTGTCGTCGCGGTTCGGATAGTCCTCGCGGGCATGCGCGCCGCGGCTTTCCGGACGGTTCAGCGCCGAATCCATGGTAACGACCGCCTGGGTGATCAGGTTGTCGAACTCCAGCGTCTCGATGAGATCGGAGTTCCAGATCAGCGAGCGATCCTTGGTGCCAATGTCGGTGATGCCGCCCCAGACCTCGTGGATGAGCTTGTGGCCCTCTTCCAGCGTGTCGCCGGTGCGGTAGACAGCGCAGTTGTTCTGCATCGTCCGCTGCATCCGGTCGCGGAGCTCCGCAGTCGGCGTCTTGCCCGCAGCGTTGCGGTACTTGTCGAGGCGTGTGAGCGCCAGATCCGACGAATTCTTCGGCAGTTCCGGCTGCTTCTCGCCAGCCGTCACCGTATCGGCGCAGCGCAGGCCGGCCGCGCGGCCGAACACCACGAGGTCGATCAGCGAGTTCGAACCGAGGCGGTTGGCGCCATGCACCGAGACGCAGGCCGCTTCGCCCAGCGCCATCAGGCCGGGAACGACCGTGTCCGGATCGCCGCCGACCTTGGTCAGCACCTCGCCGTGATAGTTCGTCGGGATGCCGCCCATGTTGTAGTGGACGGTCGGCAGCACCGGGATCGGCTCACGCGTCACGTCCACCCCGGCGAAGATCTTGGCGCTCTCCGAGATGCCGGGCAGGCGCTCGTGCAGGATCTTCGGATCGAGATGGTCGAGATGCAGGTAGATGTGGTCCTTGTCCTTGCCGACGCCGCGCCCGGCCCGGATCTCCATCGTCATCGAGCGTGAGACGACGTCGCGCGAGGCGAGGTCCTTGGCCGAGGGGGCATAGCGCTCCATGAAGCGCTCGCCTTCGGAGTTGGTGAGGTAGCCGCCCTCGCCGCGCGCGCCCTCGGTGATCAGGCAGCCGGAGCCGTAGATCCCGGTCGGGTGGAACTGCACGAATTCCATGTCCTGCAGCGGCAGGCCGGCGCGCAGCACCATGCCGCCGCCGTCGCCGGTGCAGGTATGGGCGGAGGTCGCGGAGAAATAGGTGCGGCCATAGCCGCCGGTGGCCAGGATCGTCTGCTGGGCGCGGAAACGGTGCAGCGTGCCGTCATCGAGCTTGAGCGCGATCACGCCGCGGCAATGCCCGTCCTCGTCCATGATCAGGTCGATGGCGAAGTACTCGATGAAGAACTCGGTGTTGTAGCGCAGCGCCTGCCCGTAGAGCGTGTGCAGCATGGCATGGCCGGTGCGGTCGGCCGCCGCGCAGGTGCGCTGGGCCGGCGGGCCCTCGCCGAATTCAGTGGTCATGCCGCCGAAGGGGCGCTGGTAGATGCGGCCATCCTCGGTGCGCGAGAACGGCACGCCCCAGTGCTCGAGCTCGTAGACGGCGGCCGGCGCGTTGCGCACGAGATATTCGATGGCGTCCTGGTCGCCGAGCCAGTCCGACCCCTTCACGGTGTCGTACATGTGCCACTGCCAGGTGTCCTTGCCCATATTGCCGAGCGAAGCGGCGACGCCGCCCTGGGCCGCGACGGTGTGCGAGCGGGTCGGGAACACCTTGGTGATGCAGGCCGTGCGCAGGCCGGCCTGCGAGCAGCCGACGGTGGCGCGAAGCCCGGCGCCGCCGGCGCCGACGACGACGACGTCGAAGGTGTGGTCCGTGATCGGATAGGCGGTGCCGGTATAGGCCGGGACCGGGCGGGACTTGGTGATCGCCATCGGATCAGCCTCCAAAAGACAGCTTCAGCACCGCGTAGACGCTGGCCGCGCCGACCGCGATGGCAAAGAAGGTGTTGGCCATGACGGCGAGGATCTTGGGCCCCTCCTCATGGATATAGTCCTCGATGATGACCTGCATGCCCAGCCGCATATGGATGCAGGCCGAGAGGATGAAGAGCAGCATCAGGATCGCGACGCAGGGGTTCGTCAGCAGCGCGACCGCAGCCGGATAGGGCCGGCCGACGAGCGCGATGACGACGCCGATGAAGATCACCGTCAGGATCAGGTTCGAGACGGCGGTAACGCGCTGCAGCCAGAAATGGCCGGTGCCGGACTTGGCGGAACCGAGGCCGCGAACGCGGCCGAGCGGGGTGCGCATCGAGGAATTGGACAGCATGGACGTGCTCCTCAGCGCAGGACCAGGGCGACGATCCAGACCAGGACCGTCAGGCTCGCCGAGGCGACGAGCGAGAACTTCGCCATGTTCATCCGGGTCTCGGGTTCGTAGCCCTTGCCCATGTCCCAGACGAAATGCCGGAGGCCACCGACCATATGGTGGATGAGCGAGAAGCTGTAGAGGAACAGCACGAGGCGGCCGAGGAAGGAGCCGGCGACCGCCTGTGCCGTATCGAAGGCGGCGGGGCCGGAAGCGGCGGCCACCAGCCAGCCGGCGATCAGCAACGTGCCGAGATAGAGCCCCGTGCCGGTGACGCGATGGGCGACGGACATCGCCATCGTCCAGGACCAGCGATAGATCTGAAGGTGCGGCGAAAGCGGGCGAGCCGCGGGCTTGACCTCGGCCAATATCATTCTCCGATCAAGCGGCCCGCAAAAGGAGGCGGACCCAATTGGGATCATTCTAGAGTGACTGGTTCTCTAACGAAACCGTTCCGGCGCTGCAATGCGGCACGCGCAGAACGAAGTTACAGATTCTGAAAATCGTCATTTCGTTACAAAAAGCTTAGCGCGGCAGCAGCACCCAGTAGTCGAAATCGAGGATGACGCTGGGATCGTACTGATCTCCTGCCTTCAGCGGATGGTCCGCGCAAGGCCGGTTCTTGACCGCGACGAGCCTGAGCCTGACAGCACCGACATCGCTGCGCCCCGGCAATTCCGCACTCGCCAGCACCTCGCTCCAGGCATAGACGGTGTCGCCGGCGAAGAGCGGCGCGACATGCCGCCCGCCATTGATCGCGGCAATGTGGAAGGCGTTGCCGAGGCCGTTGAAGGAAAGCCCACGCGCCAGGCTGATGACGTGGCCGCCATAGATCAGGCGCTTGCCGAAGCGGCTGCTCTGCGCGGCATGAGCGTCAAAATGAACCTTGGCCGTATTCTGGTAGAGCCGTGTCGCAATCTGATGTTCGGCCTCCTCGACGGTCATGCCGTCGACATGGTCGATCCGTTCTCCGACGTCGTAGTCGCTCCAGCGGAACGAGGAACCGGCCAACGCATCGTCATAGGCCGAGAGTTCGACCGCGGGGCAGCCTTGCCCCAGTTCTTCCGGCTGCACCGCCCTCGCCAGCTCCGGCACCTGTTCGGCATGGGCTGGCGTGCCCGGGCTGCGCTTGCGCACCAAGACCCAGCGCGCATAGCTCAGCACGATCTCGCCATGCTGGTTGCGCCCGATCGAGCGGACATAGACGATGCCGGCATCCCCAGCGGAAGCCTGCTTCAGCCCGATCACCTCCGAGGTGGTCGAGAGCGTGTCCCCCGGGAAGACCGGCTTGAGGAAGCGGCCGTCGGCATAGCCGAGATTGGCGACGGCATTGAGCGAGACATCCGGCACGGTCTTGCCGAAGACGATGTGAAAGACGAGCAGATCGTCGACCGGCGCTGCCGGATACCCGATCGCGCGGGCGAAAGCCTCCGAGGACTGCACGGCGAAGCGCGGTCCATAGAGGGCCGTATAGAGCGCAACGTCGCCGACCGTGACCGTGCGCGGCGTCGCATGGACGATGACGTCCCCGAGCTGGAAATCCTCGAAGAAACGGCCGGAATTGGTCTTGGGCGCGGAGCCTGACATGCATCGCCTCCTGATCGCCTGCGATTTTGCGCTGCAACGAAGGCGATCGTCCAGCCCCGACGAAAGCAGGAGCGTCCGCGATCGACGGTGGCGTCAGCCCACGATGGCGGCGAGTTTCGTCAGGTCGACATTGGCGCCGCAGACCAGCACGCCAAGCCGCTCGCCCTGCGCGGGCTTGTAGGCGCCACACAGAAGCGCGCCCAAGGCCGCCGCCCCGCCCGGCTCGACCGCGAGGCGGAAATCGCGCCAGAGCACGACCTGCGCCTCGGTAATCGCCGCATCAGGCACGAGCGCGACATGATCGACGCTGTTCTTCGTCACGTCGTAGACGAGCTGGCCGACATTGCGGGCGCCCAGCGAATCCGCCGCGACCGACGCGACCTTGACCTCGATCGGCCCCTTGGCATCGAGCGCCGCCTGCAGGGCGCGCGAACCCTCTGGCTCCACGCCAACGACCTTGACCTTGCTACCGGCGAACCAGCTCGCAATGCCAGAGATCAGGCCGCCGCCCCCGACCGCGACCAGCACGGTATCGAGATCCGGCTCCTGCAGATCCCATTCGCGACCGAGCGTGCCCTGCCCCGTTATCGTCTCCTTGGCCGCGAAGGGATGAATCTTGAGCGCGCCGGTCTGGGCAACGAAACGATCGCAGGCGGCCTGCGCATCATCGTATTGCGCGCCGCCGATGATAACATCGGCACCGAAGCGCTTGATCGCCTCGACCTTAGCCGCCGGCGAAATCTCCGGCACGAAGATGGTCGCCTTCACGCCACGCTTCATCGCGGCATAGGCTACTGCCGCACCGTGATTGCCGCCCGAGGCAGCCGAAACGCCAGCGGCCGGAACCGGCAGCGACAGCAGGTTGTTGAAGGCGCCGCGCGTCTTGAACGAGCCGGCATGCTGCAGGCATTCGAGCTTGAGCGAGATATCCGCAGCGGAGCCGAAGGCGCCGGTGCCCAGCCGCATCACGGGGGTGACCCGGGCATGGCCGGCGATGCGCGCTGCCGCTTCCTCGATCATCGGACGGGTGACGGGGCGTGCGCTCATGGCGATATCCTGACGAGGCTCGGAGACTGGACGATAGGTCCAGATCGCAATCGGAAGACCGTGGCTATCGCGTCCCGGCGGATCGGGAAAGGGGCGCCCACGCCCCGCAGCAATGTGCCGGGCGACAACCAGCGCCGCCAGCGCATCGAGCAGGTCGTCTCGTTTTGCACCTTTGGGGACAGGTCCTTCGGCTGCGGCCAGACAAACTCCTTGCGAGACGAGAAGTCGGGTGCGTTCGGCCGAACCCTCTACGGTCTTCTTCGGAAAATCGAGCGGCCGTTCGCCGTTCATCGACCAGAAGGCTACTTCCGGGTGAATCTCCCGCGTCCGCTCCTTAATCAAAGAATCGTTCCGAAGAAGGGCGTCGATCTCTCGGATTTTGGGGAGGATCATGAAAGCTTGGCGGCTGAACCCCGCTGCAGGCATCGAGCTCTGTCGGGCGATATCGCAGGCATATGCGTGGGAACGATCAATATCGTCCATGCCGACAACGGGACGGCTCACGGCATAGACCGCAGCTCGCGAAGGAATGCTGAAAACGGAAGTCCCGCGCTGGCCGAGAACAGCCCTTGCAGCTTCCTCAGGCCCACGCCCTCGTCCCTGTATCCTGTCGGGTAAGCCGATCGGCATATCCACGGCGACGATGGCAGGTCTCGTTTCATGCATCAGAATGCTCTGAAAATCGCGAAACACCTGAACGGTTGGAGATCCCCTGAATTCCGTATCGCAAAAGGCGGCGATCCAGCCGCCCTTGCAGCCATCGACGCCGGCAAGCCACGCCATCCCGTTTCCTCCGCCTTTCGCAGCGCTGGTATTGCGACTGCGTTGCTCTACTGTGCAGCGCAGCACAAGCAGGCCCGTGTCAGGAGAGACGATGACCACGATACGCCCCCGCCGCAGCGCCCTCTACATGCCCGGCTCCAACGCCCGCGCGCTCGAAAAGGCCCGCGAGATCGCGGCCGACGTCCTCGTCCTCGATCTGGAGGATGCCGTCGCACCCGATGCCAAGACCACCGCCCGCGAACAGGTCTGTGCCGCGGTGAAGGCTGGCGGATATGGCGGGCGCGAGCTCGTGATCCGCGTCAACGGTGTCGGAACGCCCTGGTTCGCTGATGATCTCGCCGCCGCCACGGAGGCGAAGCCGCAGGCGATCCTGATCCCGAAAGTCGCGGCCCCGGAGACGCTGCAGGAAATCGGCGGCCGCTTGACCGGCCTGTGGGCCGACCCCGCCATCGCAATCTGGGCGATGATCGAGACCCCGCTCGCCATCCTCGAGGTCGAGCGCATCGCCCGCGCCGCGCGTGATCCGGCAACGCGGCTTGCCTGCTTCGTGATGGGCACCAACGACCTCGCCAAGGAAACGCGGGCCCGCTTCGTGCCGGGCCGCGCGACCATGCTGCCCTGGCTGACCAGCGCCCTTCTGGCTGCCCGGGCCCATGGCATCGACATCCTCGACGGCGTCTACAACGACATCAAGGACGAGGCCGGCTTCCTTGCCGAATGCGAGCAGGCTCGCGACCTCGGCTTCGACGGCAAGACCCTGATCCACCCGTCGCAGGTCGGGCCCGCAAACATGATCTTCGCGCCGGACGAGGCGGAACTGGCGCGGGCCCGCGCCATCATCACCGCCTTCGATCTGCCGGAGAATGCAGGCAAGGGCGCGATCCAGCTCGAAGGCCGCATGGTCGAATTGCTTCATGCCGAAATCGCGCGCCGCACCGTGGCGCTGGCCGAGGCGATTGCGGCGTGAAACGAAAACGGGGCCGCGCCTGGCGCAGCCCCGTGGACTCTGAACCCGTAGGAGCCGGACTCAGCCCTTCTTGGCAGCCTTGGCGCGCTCCATGGCCTCGACGATCAGCTTCTTGGCCTCGGCGGCGTCGCCCCAGCCCTTGAGCTTCACCCACTTGCCGGGCTCAAGGTCCTTGTAGTGCTCGAAGAAGTGCTGGATCTGGTCGAGCGTGATCTGCGGCAGATCGGTGTAGTTGTGGACGTTCTCGTAGCGCTTGGTGAGCTTCGGCACGGGCACGGCGATGATCTTCTCGTCGCCGCCACCCTCATCCTCCATCAGCATCACGCCGATCGGCCGGACCGCAATGTAGGAACCCGGCACCAGCGGGCGCGTATTGGCAACCAGGACGTCGCAGGGATCTCCGTCCTCCGAAAGCGTATGGGGGATGAAGCCGTAATTCCCAGGATAGCGCATCGGCGTGTAAAGGAAGCGGTCGACGAAGAGCGTTCCGGCTTCCTTGTCCATCTCATACTTGATCGGCTCGCCTCCGATCGCCACTTCGATCAGGACGTTGACTTCGTCGGGCGGGTTCTTGCCGATGGAGATGGCATCGATGCGCATGGGGAACCTGTCATTACAAAATTTCGCCGGGCCTTATGCAAGTTCGGAGCGAAAAGGCCAACCCCTTCCTTGGTTTTCGGTTGCCCAATGATTTGCGCTGCCGGAGTCACGCTGGTATCGGGCGGTGCATGAAAACGACCAAGGCCCTTCCGTGCTGACCCGGCTGCGCCCCGATGCGGAGCGTTACGCCCGGCGCATGGCCCGCATCGCACGCTGGGACCGGCCGATCGAGAGCCGAGGCCAGCGCCTGCGCGCCTGGGCCAACATGCTGCTTGTCGACCACGGCATCTTCCGCCTGGCCTATCTCAATACCCATCGGGTGACGCCGCGGCTCTGGCGTTCGGCCCAGCCGGCTCCGCATCAGATAGCCGGCTTTGCCCGCAAGGGCGTCAGAACCATCGTCAATCTGCGCGGCGGACGCGAGCACGGCTCCTGGCCCTTGCAGAAGGAAGCCTGCGAGCGTCACGGCATCACGCTGATCGATTTCGTCCTGCGCTCGCGCGGCGCGCCCGAGCGCGAGACGATCCTCAATGCGAAAAGCTTCTTCGAGAGCCTCGAGGAGCCCGTGCTTGTGCATTGCAAGTCGGGGGCCGACCGGGCCGGCTTCTTCTCCGCCCTCTATCTCCTGATCCACGAAAAGCGCCCGCTCGCGGAGGCCATGCGCCAGCTCGCGCTGCGCTACGGCCATTTCCGCTTTGCCAAGACCGGCATCCTCGATGCCTTCTTCGAGGCCTATCGCCGCGAGGGGGACGCCAAGGGAATCGCATTCCTCGATTGGGTCGAGACCATCTACGATCCGGAGCGGCTCGAGCAGGAGTTCAAGCCCGGCCTGTTTTCCTCGCTCGTTGCTGACGGGTTGCTTCGTCGGGAATGACGGGCTCCCGGCGGCTCAGCGCGCCGGGCTTCCGACGACGGGGCCACCCGCGGGCGTGATCTCGGCATCGCCGAGATGCAGCCAGACGAAGCCCGTATGGACGAGGGCGCGCAGGATAGAAATTGCGCCGATCGCCTGCAGAAGCTCCGGCGACAATGACCTGAACCAGACCATCGTCGCGATGATCGCGACCAGCGCCAGTGCATTGATCAGCACCTGCCAGGCAGGCTGGCGCGACAGCGTCGCCATATCCTGAAGCGGCGTCAGCACCGCGATGCCCGCGTAGAACGGCGCAAGCAGCGCCAGAACCCGGCCCAGATTGTCCCAGTGCGTTCCGTCGAACAGCGGCTCGACCAGAGTTGCGACCACGGCGATGGAGCCGAACAGCAGCGCCGCGGCGCCGATCAGCCCGACCGCCATCACGCGCGCCACGAAACGACGGCGTGCGCCCGCATAGGCGCGCAGCCGATTCAACGCGATCGGCGCCGACACCGTGCCGAACATCTGCGTCGGCATGTCGAGCAAGCGCATCGATAGCGCGACCTGCGCGGCGAGCGCGGTGTTGGCCGCGTAGGGGAGCGCGAGCACCGGCGCAATCGCGAAGCCATAGGACAGCAGCGCGGTCGGCAGCAATGTCAGCGGGATGCTCCGCCAGTGATAGGCTGCGACGAGCAGGCTCTGCGACGACCACATCCGCGGTTCCACCAACGGCGAGATCGCGCCCCAGCGCCGCCGCAGCAGGTAGAGCGCCGCAAGGACATGCCCCAACGTGTCGGCCATGAAAAGCGCGAGCGCTTTCGGCCCGAAGATGCCGATCAGGGCCAGCATGAGCGCTGGCTGCGCGATGGCCTGAACGACATTGCTGTTGCCGATCGCGCGGAAGTCGCCCTCGGCGGTCGCCTCCGTCCAGAGCAGGCGAAGCACCGCGCGCGCCGACAGCGAACCGAGGAACAGCAGGGCAATGGCGGGAGCTACCCAGCCCGACAGCGCCAGCCCGATCAGCAGAACCGCGGCGATGCCGCAAAACGCCAGCCCGACGACGGCGGCCAGCCGGAAGGCATGCCCGAGCCGGGCGCGGTCCGCGCTCTGGAAGAAGACGGCTTCCAGCCGCAGCAGGGCGGCGATCGAAACGAAATTGACCAGCGCCGAGAACACGGCGAAGGCGGCAAAGACGAAAGGCGGGCAGAGGATGGCGGCAACCAGCAACCCCCACACCGAGATCAGCCGCGCCTGGATGAAGCGCAGGCCGAGCAGGATCGAGGAGCTCAGGCTGGAGCGCAGCAGCGGCGCGCGTGCCGCAACAAAGCGCCGGCCAGCCGACAGGCGCCCTATGGCTTGGCGTGGCGCGAGCTGCACCCGTTCCATGACGACTTGAGCGGTCATATCGACATCCATGCTCGGATGATCGGATGGGCCGTCTCGTACCGGTCCTGCGCCACTCTTCGCGGAAGAACGATTGGCGGACTGATTCACGGATGACGCGCCTTCTGCCGAGGAGGCTGCGCCTGTATGGTTAACGATCGATTAAGCTTGGTCACGGGCCGATAGCTGGAAAGGGGGCGGTGATCCCGCCCCGGGTCGCAGCGCATCAAGCGCACCATGTCGCCTTTTTTGGGGCTCAGGCGTGTTTGGCCTTGAGCGTTTCGAAGCGTTCCAGCTGATCCGGCAGGAGCTGGCGCGCGGCGTCGCGCCGCACGAAGACCTTGAACATCACCTCGCCGGCGCCGTTGAAGAACTGGACCGAACAGGCCCGCCGGCCCTGTGCCGTGCTGCGATCGACAAGATAGATCGCGCGGCAGTTCTCAGCCTTGATGTGGCCGCCGATCGGGCTGTCGCCATGGATGTTGTAGTAGCCATGGCCGAAACTGCCGATGGGCAGCGAGCCTTCGCATTCCAGCACGATGTCGGGCGTGTGCATCAGAAAGAGCACCGTGCCCCAGCTTGCGAGCTCTTTCCAGACATCCTCGAACCGCTCGGGCGCCAGGAAGAGGCGCTGCTCGGCCGGCAGGAGCTCCAGCACGGCCCGCGTCGAGACGTTGGCTTCGCGCGCCACGGCTTCGATAAGGCCGTCGGGCTTGGCGGCGAGCAGCGCGCGGGCATGTTCGATCGGATCGCGGGTCGCGATATCGGCAGTCGTCATCGTTGCAGCCTCACTCGGCCGCCTGGCGCGGCAGGTGCGGATTGCTCTCGCTCAGCACCGTCTCGAAACCCTCGAACTCGGGATGGCCGAGATAGATCGGCTTCGGGCGCGGCTGGCCGGCATTGCGATGCGACTCGCGGAACTGATCCGATTTCGTCCAGGCGACGAAATCGTCCTTCGAGGCCCAGCTCGTATGCGAGGAGTAGAGCGTATGATCCTCCTTCTCCGGCCCCTTGAGCAGGTGGAAAGCGATGAAACCGGGCATCTCGTCGAGCCGGCTCTTGCGCGAGGACCAGACGGTCTCGAAGGCGGCCTCCTCGCCCTTGACGACCTTGAAGCGATTCATGGCGATGAACATCGACGCATCCTGCATGTGAAGCCGCGAGCCGGCTGAAATGAAAGGGTGCCGCTACGCGGCCGGTCATCGCCATTTCCGGATAAACGCCTGGCGAAGCGTTCACCGGGGAGAATGCGTGCCGGGAGAGGCCGCGCGACGACGCGCCGCGACCGAAGCCGGCGGCGCACAGGCGCTGCCCTTGACCCCTTGTAGTAAAGATGAATATCACCGTCAACAATACACTCAGTCAATTCTTGTTTTGAGTAATTCAAAACTAGAATTTACTTTGTTGAAACATTCTAAACAAGACGATCTCTGCCGATCGGATTGAATTGCAATGGCCGCCGCCCGCCGGCGGCATCCGAATGGAGTTGCACCATGTCTGGCTCATACGATCGAGCGATGCATTCCGCGCCGGTGCAACCGAACCGACGGGAGCTGACGGTCTCGGCCTTGTCGTTGCTCGCCCTGGCCGGGCTCGGCCCTGTCGCACCCGCATTGGCGCAGACGCCCGAGCGCATCGTCGTCGCCGGCGGCGTCATCACCGAGGTGATCTATGCGCTCGGCCTGCAGGAGCGGATCGTCGGCGTCGATTCCACCAGCCAGTTCCCCGCGGAGGCGCTGAAGGACAAGGCGAATGTCGGCTACTTCCGCGCTCTTTCGGCCGAGGGCGTCCTTTCCCTCAAGCCGACGTTCATCATGCTGATCGACGGCGCCGGCCCCCCGGATGCCGTCTCGCTGCTGACCGAATCCGGCGTGAGGATCGCGCGCATCGGCGACGGGCTGACCCCGGAAGGGGTCGCGAGCAAGATCGCTGCGATCGGCACCGCCATCGGCGCGGCGGCTCCCGCCGAGCGCCTTTCGGAACAGACCAGAGCCCGGTTCGAGGAACTCGCCAATTTGCGAGCCGGAATCGCCAAGAAGAAGCGTGTGCTGTTCCTGCTATCGCTTCAGAACGGCCGCGCCCTCGTCGGCGGCCGCAACAGCTCGGCCGATGCGATCATCTCGCTGGCGGGTGGCATCAACGTCGCGGACGCGATCGAGGGCTACAAGCCGATGACGGATGAGGCGATCGCCGCCGCCGCGCCCGAGATGGTGCTGATGATGCGCAACAGCAGCGCCCACAACACCACGCCTGACGAACTCTTCGCCATGCCGTCCTTCTCCCAGACGCCCGCGGCCAAGGAGAAGCGGCTGGTCCATATGGACGGGCTCTACCTGCTCGGCTTCGGCCCGCGCACGCCAATGGCTGCGCGCGACCTCATGGCATCGATCTATCCGGAGGCCGCGATCCCGCCGTTGAAGACGGCCGCTGCCCCGTGACCCTCGCGGCGCCCCTCCCCATGGCTTCCGGCGCGCTGACGACGCTGATCGCCGGCCGGCGCCGCGCCGGCCTGCTGGCTGTCGTCGGGCTCTCCCTGGCCAGTCTGCTGATCGCCATCGTCGCCGTCGGCCAGGGTGCCATCTCCATTTCTCCGGGGCGCGTCGCCGAGATCCTGATGGCGAAGCTGACGGGCGAGGCCGCGCTGCTGGAAGGACGCGATGCGCTCGTCGTGCTCAACATCCGCCTGCCGCGCGTGTTGCTCGGCCTGCTCGTCGGCGCAGGACTCGCGGTTTCCGGCGCACTGATGCAGGGGCTGTTCCGCAATCCGCTGGCCGATCCCGGCCTCGTCGGCGTTTCCAGCGGCGCGGGCCTCGCCGCCGCCGCTACCATCGTCCTCGGTGACCGCTTCCTCGCGGGCACCATGATGAAGCTGCCCTTCGCCGCTCTGCCGATCGGAGCCTTCTGCGGCGGCCTCGTCTCGACGCTGGCGCTCTATCTCATCGCGACGCGCGGCGGCCGGACCTCGGTCGCCACGATGCTGCTGGCCGGCGTCGCGCTCGGTGCCATGGCGGGTGCGCTTACCGGACTGCTCTCCTTCATCTCGGATGACCGCCAGCTGCGCGATCTGACCTTCTGGTCGCTCGGCAGCCTCGGTGGCGCAAGCTGGACCAAGCTCTCTGTCGTCGCGCCGATCATTCTGCCGCTGCTCCTGTTGATGCCGTTGCTGGCGCGCGGATTGAACGGGCTCATGCTTGGCGAGGCCGAAGCCTACCATCTCGGCATCCCCGTCCAGCGCATCAAGGCGCTGGCCATCCTGCTGGTCGCGCTCGCCGTCGGCGCCAGCGTCGCCTCGGCTGGAATGGTCGGCTTCGTCGGCATCGTCGTGCCGCATTTGATCCGGCTCTGCGTCGGCCCGGACCACCGGCTGCTGCTGCCGCTTTCGGCGCTGGGCGGCGCGATGCTGCTCGTCGGAGCCGATATCGTCGCACGACTGATCGTCGCTCCGGCCGAGCTCCCGATCGGCATCGTCACCGCCACGATCGGCGCGCCCTTCTTCCTCTGGCTGCTGCTGCGGCGCTCGAGCGCTCTCGATGTCTGAAGCGACGCCCGTCCTCTCCGCCCATGGCGTCGGCTTCGCGGCAGGTGGCCGCCGGCTGGTCGCCGACGCCAGCCTCGAGCTCGCGGGCGGCACGACCACGATCCTGATCGGGCCGAACGGCGCGGGAAAATCGACCCTCCTGAAGCTCCTCACCGGCGAAGCGAAGCCCGCCGGCGGAGATGTCCGCATCGCCGGAGAGCCGCTCGCGGCGATCCCCCATTGGCGCCTCGCCTGCCAGCGCGCCGTCATGGCCCAGCATGCCCGCCTCGCTTTCCCCTTCAGCGTCTACGAGGTCGCAAGCCTTGGCGTCGACGGGATCGGCCGGGCGCTGACGCGCCAGCGCCGCGAGGCGATCGTCGCCGAGAGCCTTGCCGCCGCTGGGGTGATCGACCTCGCCGGCCGCCGCTATCAGACGCTCTCGGGCGGCGAGCAGCAGCGCGTGCAGTTCGCCCGCGTGCTCTGCCAGCTCGAGGCCGGCCGGAGCGTCGCCGAGAGGCAGGTGCTCTTCCTCGACGAGCCGATCGCCAGCCTCGATCTGTGCCACCAGCTGGCGCTGCTCGACATGGCGCGCGGCATTGCCTCCCGCGGCGTCGCCGTGCTGATCGTCCTGCACGACCTCAACCTCGCCGTGACCTATGCCGACCATCTGGTGGTGATGGATCAGGGGCAGATCATCGCGCAGGGCCCGCCGGCGCGCACGCTCGACGATGCCCTGCTGCGCCAGGTCTTCAAGGTCGACCTGACACTGAGCCGCGCGCCGGCGCCGGGGCTGCCCTTCCTGCTACCGCAGCAGCACCGCGCGCGCCCCGCCGTTTGAAGGGCGATTCACCAGCGCTTCATCCTGAATCCCGCTTCACCATATCGCTCAACCCATGCTTCACGACTGAGGCTTAAACCCCGTCCGCGTCCGAACGGGAGTTTCGACCATGGACCGACACCTCGCCGCCATCGGCCTCGCCGCTGCCTTGTTATTGCCGGCCCTGACCAGCGCCGAAGCGCGTGAGGTCATCGGGCTCAACGATGACCGCTTCGAGCCCGGCACCATCCTCATCCGCACCGGCGAGCGGAAGCTGTATTTCGTCGTCGCGCCCGGCACGGCGATCCGCTACACGATCGCGGTCGGCAAGGCCGGCAAGCAATGGCGCGGCGTCAAATATGTCGAGGAAATGCAGGTCGACCCGGCCTGGGCTCCGCCGGCCGAGGTCAAGCGCGACAATCCCCGCCTGCCAGACGTCATCCCCGGCGGCTCGCCGCGCAACCCGATGGGTGCGCGCGTCATCGGCCTCGGCCCTGGAGGGCAATACGCCATCCACGGCACGAACATGCCGAACACGATCGGCACTGCCGCCTCCTATGGCTGCTTCCGCATGCACAACCAGGACGTGATCGACCTCTACGCCCGCGTCCAGATGGGCACGCCCGTCGTCGTCATGCCCTGAGCGTCACGCCGCCACCGGCGAGAGCAGCGGACGCCCGGCGAAGAAGGCTTCGAGATTGCCGAGCATGACCTCCTGCTGTGCGTCTTGCGCGGTATCCGAGGCGGCCGCGATATGCGGCGTCAGCACGACATTGTCGAGCGCCTTCAGCCTGTCGGAGACATGGGGTTCGTTCTCGTAGACGTCGAGCCCCGCACCCGCGATCGCGCCGGTCTCCAGCGCTGCGCACAGCGCGTCCTCGTCGACCGCGATGCCGCGCGATATGTTGACGAGATGCCCGCGCGGCCCCAGCGCCTTCAGCATGGCGGCATCGATCGCATGGCGGTTCTCGGCGCTGGCACGCGCCGAAACCACCAGAAGATCGGCCCATTCGGCGAGACCGAGCAGGCTGTCATGGTAGAGATAGGGCGTATCGGCGCGGCGGCTGCGATTGTGATAGCCGATCTCCATGTCGAAGGCTTCGGCGCGCCGTGCGATGCGGCTGCCGATGGCGCCCAGCCCGTAGATGCCGAGCTTGCGCCCCGCCAGCCCCGGCACCGAGGCCATGCGCTGGACCGAATTGCCCTGCCAGCGCCCGGCCCGGACGAAGCGGTCGGCCTGTGGGATCTGCCGCGCCGTGGCAAGCAGCAGCCCCATGGCGAATTCCGCCACGCTGGCGGCATTGGCCGTCCCGGCATTGCCCAGCGCGATTCCGCGCGCCTTGGCATGCGCCCGATCGACGCCCTCGATGCCGGTCCCATAGCAGCAGATCAGCCTGAGCTTCGGCAAAGCGTCGATGAGCGCGGCATCGGTGCGGAGGCTTCCCATCGTGAGCAGCGCCTCAGCCTCCTCGGCGCCGGGCGGCAAGGCCTCCGGCGTCGAGCGCTCCATCGGCCCAAGCACGGTGAAGTTCTCCTTGAGCCGCGCGATCAGGGCCTCCGGCATGCGCGGCACCATCAGTATCGTCGGGTTCATGGCATTGCTCCAGCAGATGCTGCATCGCAGCACCGCGCCGCCGATCGCTCAACCCACATCGGCAAACGGCCCGCCATCCGCTCTGCGCATTCCGGGCTTCGACGAAAGACGCATCGAACCGCTCCAAAAGCCGGCAATCACGCGCTTTTTCCCCTCGCGGCCCGGAAGGAACCGCGTTAACCTCCGGCCGCGACACGCAACCGCCCGTGCCTCCCACGGGCCAGGAAGGGGCAACCAGATGGATCACCTCGCCGACGTGAAGAAGTTCGCCAAGAAGCCGCTGAACGATGCTGCCTTCGCCGGGATGTCGAAGGCCTATGCGCTCGTGATGAGCAAGCCGGACACCCGCTACGTTGCCTGCTCGGACCCGGCCGAGGTCGACCGCGTCCGCGAGAACTTCCTGAAGAAGAAGCTCGGCCTGAAGTCCGGCGATCTCGACGGTT
This sequence comes from Allobosea sp. 10N428, assembly GCF_056394545.1. NCBI lineage: Bacteria > Pseudomonadati > Pseudomonadota > Alphaproteobacteria > Hyphomicrobiales > Alloboseaceae > Allobosea > Allobosea sp. 10N428. Next base: position 347,477 of record NZ_JBFTIC010000006.1, read on the forward strand.
CGATCAAGGCGGTTTGCGAGCACATGAAGGCGGACCGGACCAAATCCCGCCTGACCTTCTACTATCTGCTGGCCGAACACCACGGAAAGCTCGACCTCTTCATCAAGAAGTAGGTCATGGCCCAGCCCGGCCGGGCTTTCCCATCCGCAGATGCAGGGACGAACGGCATGGCCGGCAGCGGCGCCGGCCGGAGTCCCGTTCAGTCGCGATAAAGGTCTGCACGCGTCAGCGGCAGGCCGGACGGACCTTTGCGCCGCTTCGAGACCAGCGTCTGGTTGACCAGCGCACCGCCACGTTCAAAGGCCAGCGAGCAGCCCGCGAGATAAAGCAGCCACATCCGCGTCCGCTCCGGGCCGATCTCGACCTCGGCCTTCGCCTTGTTCGCCTCGAGCCTTTCCCACCATAGCCGCGTCGTGCGCTGGTAATGCTCGCGCCAGCCTTCGACATCGTGGATCTCGAAACCGTAGCGCTCGAGATTGGCGATCGACATACCCAAATGGTCGAGCTCGCCGCCGGGAAAGATGTAGCGCACCAGCGCTCGGTATTCCGCCGGCATCTTGTTGAAGGCCTTTTCCGTCTTCTTGGCCCGGCGCGAGATGCAGTGATGCAGATAGAGCCCGCGCGGCCGCAGCAGCCGGTTCACCGCCTGGAAATAGGACGGGTGGTTGCGAATGCCGACATGTTCGAACATGCCGATCGAGGAGATCTTGTCGAACTCCCCTTCCATCTGCGTGAAATCCTTGAGGTGGAGCGTGACCTTGCCCTGAAGCCCGAGCTTCTCGACCTTCTCGCGCGCCAGGGCGAGCTGTTCCTCGGCCAGCGTCACGCCATGGGCCTCAACGCCGTAATAGCGGGCCGCATGGCAGACCAGCGCGCCCCAGCCGCAGCCGATATCGAGGAAACGGTCTCCCGGCTTCAGGCGCAGCTTGCGACAGATCATGTCGAGCTTGTCGCGCTGGGCCCGTTCGAGGTCAGCGTGATCCTCGGTGAAATAGGCGCAGGTGTAGACCATCTCCTCGTCGAGGAAGAGCCGGTAGAAATCGTTCGAGACGTCGTAATGATAGGCGATGTTGGCCTTGTTGGTGGCCGGCGCGCCGTCACGCGCAATCTCGTCGCCCTTGCGGTGGCTGATGGCGGCCTCGGCCTTGCCGGGCGCGAAGATGAAGCGCCYGACAACGTCGAAGACCGCGCCCTTTGGGATGTTGCGTGCGAGCTTGCCGACCTTGCCGTCAGGCCGTGCCGCCGCGAGATCGAAGATCGAGCCGTTCCGGATCGAGATACGGTCTGTGATATGCAGATTGAGCAGCGTGTCGAGCTTGGGCTTGCGGATCAGCGCGGCCAGGACACCGGCATCGGCGATGGCGATGGCGAGCCCGTCGGAGGGCCAGGAGGCGGGCACCGAGCTGCCGTCCCAGAGCCGGAAGCCGAGCTTGAGGCCGAGCTTGTCATGCGCCTCACTCAGAAGGCGGCGCAGGGCCGCGAGGCGCTTGTCGTTGCTGTCCATGACCGAGAATCCGCTGCTTTCCGGCTGCTGTTTGGACGCAACGCCGCGGATTGGCAATGTTCCGCATATTCGGGTCCGATTGGCGCTCAGAAATCGCTGGCGATGCCCTTCACTTCCCAGTCGTCGTAGCGCACCGGCTCCAAGCCGCCACGCCCGTTGAGCTCGCGCTGTTTCGCGACCTCGGCCGCATGCGCATCGATAGCGGCCCGCCGGGCCGACGCCTCGGCCAGCGCGCGCTGCGCGGCTGGCGGCAGCTTCTTGCGCTCCGCAGCATCAGACGGCACGTCGTCTTCGACCTTCTCAGGCATTTTCGGCTCGTTTCCTAGCAGGGTTTCTCTTGCAGGATCGGGATCGCCCCCACCACATAGGGCACGAACCCGGCCTTCGCGAGGGCTTTCCGCCCCGCGGCGCTGCTGATGAAGGGGAAACGATGAACTACGTTCGCACCGGCATGTTGATGGCAGGCCTCACCGCGCTGTTCGGCGCGGTGGGCTATCTGCTCGGCGGCGGCGGCGGCATGCTGATGGCGCTCGGCTTCGCCGCCGTGACCAATCTCTTCAGCTACTGGAACTCCGACCGGCTGGCGCTTGCCGCACACAACGCCCAGGAGGTCGATGAGCGGACCGCGCCGGAGCTTTACGGCATGGTGCGCGATCTCGCGGCGCGCGCGAACATGCCGATGCCGCGCGTCTACCTGATCCAGGAAGACCAGCCCAACGCCTTTGCCACCGGCCGCAATCCGCAGAACGCGGCAGTGGCGGCGACGACAGGCATCCTGCGCACGCTGACCTATGAGGAATTGGCTGGGGTGATGGCGCATGAGCTGGCGCATATCAAGAATCACGACACGCTGACCATGACGATCACGGCGACCTTCGCGGGTGCGATCTCGTCGCTCGTCACTTTCGGCATGTTCTTCGGCTCGCGCGACAACCGCCCGAACTTCGTCGTCCAGATTCTGCTCTCGATCCTCGCGCCGATGGCGGCCGCCCTGATCCAGATGGCGATCTCGCGCTCGCGCGAATACGAGGCCGACAAGCTCGGCGGGCAGATCGTCGGCAATCCGGTCTGGCTCGCCGATGCCCTGGCCAAGATCGCGGCGGGCGTCCAGCACATTCCCAACGAGACAGCCGAGGCCAAGCCTGCTACGGCGCACATGTTCATCATCAATCCCTTGACCGGCGGCGGCATGGATAATCTGTTCTCGACCCATCCCGACACCGGCAACCGCATCGCGGCGCTGATGGAGCAGGCCCGCGCCATGGGCATCGGCCGCAGCACGGGCGGAGCGAGCTTCTCCGCCCAGGCCGACAACAGCCCCTGGGGCAACGCGCCCCGCCAGCCCGGGCCCTGGGGCTGAGATGGCCGAGCGCCCTTCCCCGAACCGCCCCGCACCGGAACCGGCAGAAGCAGGACGCAGCGATGCGCCCGGACTGCCGGCCCGCCGCTTCGCCGCCACCATCATCGATGAAGTCCTGCGCGCCCGCCTCGCCCTCGACGAGACCGTCGACCGGCTGCTGCCGGCCTCGGGGCTCGACGCAGCCGATGCCGGACTGGCGCGCGCCATTGCCGTCACCGCCTTTCGCCGCCTCGGCACGATCCAGCACGCCGTCGATGCGCGCCTCGAACGCGGCAGCCCGCGCAAATCCGGCCCGTTCGAGCCGATTGTGACGGCGGCGGTCGCGCAGATCCTTTTCCTCGACGTGCCCGACCACGCCGCCGTCGATCTCGCGATCCGCCATCTGCATGAGGACGCTCGTTCGGCGCGCTACGTCGCCCTCGGCAACGCGCTGCTGCGCCGCATCGTGCGCGAGCGGGACGCGATCCTGGCCGAGGCGCAGGCGGATGCCCTCCTCGACACGCCCGATTGGCTCGCCGAGAGCTGGAGCGAGACCTATGGCGAGGCAGCAGCTGCCGCGATCGCGGCGAGCCATCGCGAGGAACCGCCGCTCGATATCACCGTCAAAGCCGATCCCGCCCGCTGGGCCGAGGCGCTCGACGGCATCGCCCTGCCGACCGGCTCAGTCCGGCTGCGCGAGCGGCAGGCCATCGCCGGGCTGCCCGGCTACGATGAAGGCGAGTGGTGGGTGCAGGACGCCGCCGCCGCGCTGCCGGTGAGATTGCTGGCGCCGCAACCCGGCGAACGCATCGCCGATCTCTGCGCCGCGCCTGGTGGCAAGACTGCCCAGATCGCCGCCGCTGGCGCTGATGTGACGGCATTGGATCGCTCGGCGCCGCGCCTGCGTCGCCTGAAAGCCAATCTCGCCCGCCTCGGCCTGACGGCGGATGTCGTCACGGCCGATGCCGTAGTTTGGAAGGCCGAGCCCTTCGACGCCGTCCTGCTCGACGCGCCCTGCAGCGCGACCGGTACGATCCGCCGTCACCCGGACGTCGCCTGGACCAAGCTGCCGGAGGATCGCGACCGGCTCGCCAGCCTGCAGGCGCGCCTGCTTGATGCGGCCGCCGCCCTGACGAGACCCGGCGGACGGCTGATCTACTGCACCTGCTCGCTCGAAGCCGCGGAGGGCGAGGCGCAGATCGCCGCCTTCCTCGCGCGTCATCCCCAGTTTCGTCGCAAACCCGTCGAGGCAGCCGAAATCGGCGGTTTGGCTGAGGCGATCGACGCAAACGGCGATATCCGGACGCTGCCGCATCAGCTGAAGGGCGAATCCCCGCGCCTCTCCGGATGGGCGGGATTTTACGCAACCCGTCTGATCAGGCTATGACGGAGCAAGGATTCGCGCGCTGGGACGGCGCGGCTCCTCTGGTACTATTCGCGCGGCATCGGGCCGCGCCCGGGGACGGAGCATACGGGGGTTTTGAGCGGCTGGTCTGAGCGACGGGGATTGGCCCAGGCCGCGATCGGACGGGCGGCGCGGCGGACCCGTGGCCAGCTTATCGGCGCGACGCGCAAGCTCTGGCCCTTCGGGCGCAGCACCCCGACCCGTCTCCTCTTCGCACCGCATGATCTGCGCACTGCCGATCCGACGACGGCCGGCGACGTCTATGCCGGCTACTACAGCTTCGCCGGCCGCACGCTCCGCAGCCATGGCGAATCGCCCTTCGATGTCGAGCCGCCGAGCGAAGCCTGGGCCGAGGCTCTCTACGGTTTCGGCTGGCTGCGCCACATGCGTGCGGCCGACACTGCGATCGCCCGCGCCAATGCCCGCAGCCTCGTCGAGGATTTCATCGCCAGGCGCCGTGACCGGCACGATATCGCTCGCCGCCCGGCGGTGGCGGCCCGCCGGCTGATCGCAATCCTCTCCCACTCGCCGCTGCTGTTGGAGGGCGCCGATCACGCCTTCTACGAGCGCTTCCTGCGCCATGTCGCACGTCTGGCCGATCGGCTGAGCCTCGCGCTTGCCGGCGCTGTGGAAGGGGCCGACCGGCTGAACGCCCTGATCGCGGTCACCCTTGCCGGCATCTGCCTCGATGGACAGGACGCTCGCCGCCGCCGCGCCGAGACGATGCTCTCCGACGAGCTCGACGAGCAGATTCTGCCGGATGGCGGCCACCTCTCGCGCAATCCGCGCATGCTGGTCGAACTTCTCCTCGACCTGCTGCCGCTGCGGGAGACGTTCGCGGCGCGCGGGCTCGAACCGCCGCGCGGAGTGCTGACCGCGATCGAGCGGATGATGCCGCATTTGCGCCTGTTCCGGCACGGCGACGGTTCGCTCGCCCTGTTCAACGGCATGGGGACGACCGCGCCCGATCTGATGGCGACGCTCGCGGCCTATGACGACGCGCGCGGCCGCCCGACGGAGCATGCAGCCTATTCCGGCTATAGCCGCCTCTCCGCGGGCCGCAGCGTCGTGGTCGCCGATGCCGGCGTACCGCCGCACGGCGCCTATTCCATCGAGGCCCATGCCGGCTGCCTCGCCTTCGAATTCTCGAGCGGCGCACAGCGCATCATCGTCAATTGCGGCGCCAGCCGCTTCGGGCCGCCGGAGCTCCGGCTCGCGGCGCGCAGCACCGCAGCTCACTCCGCTCTCGTGCTCGACGATCGCTCCAGCGCGAATTTCGGCATGGTTCTCGGTGAGATGCGGATCGTCTCCGGGCCGCGCGATGTCCGCGTCGCCCGGCAGGACGGTGCCGATGGCCCCGAATGGGTCGCCAGCCACGATGGCTACCGCCGCAGCCTCGGCGCGGTCCACTCCCGCCGCCTCCTGCTCGCCCATGACGGCGCAACGCTTTCGGGTGAGGACGAAGTCGCGCTGGGCGGACCGCGCGAGGCGCTGCCGGCCGCAGCTCGCTTTCATCTCCACCCCAATATCCGCGCCAGCCTCGTCCGCGAGGGCAGCGGCGCGCTGCTCGCGCTCGCTTCCGGCGAGGTCTGGAGCTTCGAGGCCGGCGGATTGCCGATCGTGATCGAGGAGAGCCTCTTTCTCGCCGCCTCCGACGGGCGCCGCCGCACGGAGCAGCTCGTCGTCGCCTTCGATGCGGCCACGACGCCGCGCATCACCTGGCGCCTGAGCCGGATCAGCGCCGCCAATCCCCGTGCGGGCAAGACCGTGGCCGCGGCCATTGCCGAACGCGAAACCGCCGGGCCCGCCCCCGACGCGTGACGATTCTGCGACGCCAAACTTTGCCTTTCGCGCCGCAGCATGATAGCTCGCGCGCGACAGCCTTCCCTGCAATCCAAGCCGGACCAGAACCCCGATGCCGAATGAACTTCGCCGCGTCGAACGCGCTCTCCTTTCCGTTTCCGACAAGACGGGGCTGATCGACTTCGCGCGCGCCCTCCACAAGCTCGGCATCGCGCTGGTCTCGACCGGCGGCACCGCCAAGGCAATCGCCGAGGCCGGCCTGCCGGTCAGCGACGTCTCCGACCTCACGGGCTTTCCCGAGATGATGGATGGCCGCGTCAAGACGCTGCATCCGAAGGTCCATGGCGGCCTGCTCGCCATCCGCTCGCATCCCGAGCACCAGGCCTCGATGCTCGGCCACGGCATCCAGCCGATCGACCTGCTCGTCGTGAACCTCTACCCGTTCGAGGCGACGGTCGCGGCCGGCAAGGCCTATGATGACTGCATCGAGAACATCGATATCGGCGGCCCCGCGATGATCCGCGCCGCTGCCAAGAACCATCACGACGTCGCCGTCGTGGTCGAGCCGGCCGACTACCCCTCCGTCCTCGCCGACCTCGAGGCCCAGAAGGGCGCGACCACGCTGACGCTGCGCCGCAAGCTCGCCCAGAAGGCCTATGCCCGGACCGCGGCCTACGACGCCGCGATCTCGAACTGGTTCGCCAATGAGCTCGGCGACACCGCGCCGGCCTTCCGGGCGCTGGGCGGCGCGCTCGCCGAGACCATGCGTTACGGCGAGAACCCGCATCAATGGGCCGCCTTCTACCGTACGCCGGAGAACCGGCCGGGCGTCTCGACCGCCCGTCAGGTCCAGGGCAAGCAGCTCTCCTACAACAACATCAACGACACCGACGCCGCCTTCGAATGCGTCGCCGAGTTCGATCCGAAGGCCTCGGCCGCCTGCGTCATCGTCAAGCATGCCAACCCTTGCGGCGTCGCCGCCGGCGGCTCGCTGCTCGAAGCCTATGAGCGCGCGCTCGCCTGCGACCCGGTCTCGGCCTTCGGCGGCATCGTCGCGCTGAACCGCAAGCTCGACGCGGCCGCCGCCAAGAAGATCGTCGAGGTCTTCACCGAGGTGATCATCGCTCCGGATGCCGACGAGGAGGCGATCGCGATGATCGCCGCCAAGAAGAATCTGCGCCTGCTGCTCACCGGCGGTCTGCCGGATGTCCGCGCGCCCGGCCTTGCGCTGCGCACCGTCGCCGGCGGCTTCCTCGCCCAGTCGCGCGACAACGCCGTCGTCGACGACATGGTGCTCAGGGTCGTGACCAAGCGCCAGCCGAGCGAGCGCGAGCTCGCCGATCTGCGCTTCGCCTTCCGCGTCGCCAAGCACGTCAAGTCCAACGCCATCGTCTACGCCAAGAACTGTGCCACGGTCGGCATCGGCGCCGGCCAGATGAGCCGCGTCGATTCCTCGCGCATCGCCGCCTGGAAGGCGGCCGAGGCAGCGAAGGCGGCGGGTGTCGCGGAAAGCCTGGCCAAGGGCTCGGTCGTCGCCTCCGACGCCTTCTTCCCCTTCGCCGACGGCCTGCTCGCGGCGGCGGAAGCCGGGGCAACCGCGGTGATCCAGCCCGGCGGCTCGATGCGCGACGACGAGGTCATCAAGGCGGCCGACGAGGCCGGCCTCGCCATGGTCTTCACCGGACACCGCCACTTCCGCCATTGACGGCGGCGCGGCCCGCGGGACACCCTCGCTGACAGGCTGCGCGCGAAACCGCGCGGCGGAGGGCAAGGGGTCCGCATGGCGAAAGCTCAAAAGCCCGGCGCGCTGCTCAGGGAGCGCGTCGAACACCAGCATGCGAGGGTCAGCTATGTCGAGCTGTTCTTCGACCTGGTCTTCGTCTTCGCCATCACCCAGATCTCGCATACGCTGCTGGAGCATTTCAGCGCGCTCGAGCTCGCGCAGGCTGCCTTTCTGCTCGGCGCCGTCTGGTGGGTCTGGATCTATACGAGCTGGGTGACGAACTGGCTCGATCCCGAACAAGCGCCGGTCAGGCTCATGCTGTTCGTGCTGATGCTGCTTGGCCTCGTCCTGTCCTGCTCGGTGCCGGAAGCCTTCGGCTCGAACGGCCTCGCCTTTGCCGGCGCCTATGTCGCGATTCAGCTCGGGCGCTCGCTCTTCGCCATGGCGAGTCTGAGGGCCGCCTCTCCGGCGAATTATCGCAATTTCCAGCGCATCACGATCTGGCTCGCGGTCTCCGCCGTATTCTGGATCGCGGGTGGGCTGAGCGAGGGCAATCTGCGCTTCGGGCTCTGGATCGTCGCGCTCGGCATCGAATATGCCGGGCCGGCACTTGGCTTCAGCGTGGTCGGCCACGGCCGCTCGCAGACCACCGATTGGAATGTCGAGGGCGGTCACCTCGCCGAGCGTTGCGCGCTCTTCATCATCATCGCGCTCGGCGAATCCATCCTCATCACCGGCGCCACCGCAGCCAAACTACCGGTGACGGGCATCAACCTGACGGCCTTCCTGAATTCCTTCCTCAGCTCGGTCGCGATGTGGTGGATCTATTTCCACATCGGCGCCGAGCGCGGCAGCCAGCTCATCGCCCATGCCTCGGATCCCGGCCGGATCGCGCGCATCGCCTATACCTATCTGCATGTGCTGCTGGTCGCCGGCATCATCCTCGTCGCGGTCGGCGACGAGCTCGTGATCGCCCATCCGCTCGGCCACACCGATGCCAAGACGGCTATCGCCGTCGCTGCTGGTCCGGCCTTCTATTTGCTCGGCAATCTGCTGTTCAAACGGGTGACGGCCGGCTGGTTCCCCCTCTCCCATCTCGTCGGATTGGGCCTGCTCGCCCTGCTCACGCCCGCCTCGGCGGTGCTGCCGCCGCTTGCGTTCAGCCTGGCTGCCACCGCGGTCCTGATCGTCGTCGCCGGCTGGGAAGCGATCTCGCTGCGGCCGAAAGAGGTTTGAGCCCCGCGGACGATCAACTGCACGAGATCGTCGAGCGGATACGAGGCCAGCCGGACGCCGGCCTCGTCGCGATCAACGATCAGACGAGCCTCAGCTCGACATCGATGTTGCCGCGGGTGGCCTTCGAATAGGGGCAGGTCTGGTGCGCCTCCTCAACGAGTTCGCGTGCCAGCTCCGGAGCAAGACCCGGCAAGCTGACGTTCAGCCGTGCCTGCAGGAAATAGGCGCCGTCCGTCGTGCCAAGGTCGACCTCAGCATCGACGGCGAGATCGGGCGGCAGGGCGAGCTTGCGCTTGCCCGCGGCAAGGCCGATCGCGCCGATGAAGCAGGCCGACCAGCCGGCGGCGAAGAGCTGCTCGGGATTCGTACCCGCACCCGCGCTGCCCGGAGGCGACAGCCTGATGTCGAGCCGGCCGTCGGAGCTGCGCGAGGCGCCGTCGCGCCCGCCGGTGGTGCGAGTCTTGCCGGTATAGAGAACCTTCTCGATCCTGGTCATGGAACTCTCCATCTGATGCCGCTCCTATCGGCGGCTGGCGACGGGGGTTTCTCAAGCCGACATGTCCGGTTTGTTTGCGGATCGGAGCAATCTGCAAGGAAACGTCGGCCTTCGCCGCTGCGATACATTGCGGTACGATGATCTCCCGGCAGCGCCTGCCGGCCGCCCCGGACGGCGGGCGGTTTGTATCCGTTCGTATCGGAGCCGCCCGATCCTACGCAGGCTTGCAAATCCGACGCTGGCGGACATGGCGCGGATACAGCGGACAGGCTCACTCCCCTTGCTTTCAACGCAATCAGGAACAGAACCATGTCGGAACAGATCGACCAGCCACGCCGCGGCCTCCTGAGCACCCTGGCGCTGGGCGCCGCCTTCGCGCAATTCGGCGGGATCAGCGGAGCCGCCGCTCAGACCCGCGCGCCCTCGCCCGCCGGACAGAGCGGCCACACCTCCTTCGCTGCCTTGAAGCAGATCGATGCGGGGGTCCTGAATGTCGGCTATGCCGAAGACGGACCGGCAGATGGCCCGCCGGTGCTGCTGCTGCACGGCTGGCCCTACGACATTCATAGCTATGTCGATGTCGCGCCGATCCTCGCCAAGGCCGGATACCGCGTGATCGTGCCCCATCTGCGCGGCTATGGCAGCACCCGCTTCCTCTCGGCACAGACCCCGCGCAACGGCCAGCCGGCAGCGCTCGCGGTCGACATCGTCGCGCTGATGGACGCGCTGAAGATCGAGAAGGCCGTGATCGCCGGCTATGACTGGGGCGCGCGCAGCGCCGACATCATCGCCGCGCTCTGGCCCGAGCGCTGCAAGGCGATGGTCTCGGTCAGCGGCTACCTCATCGGCAGCCAGGAGGGGAACAAGGCGCCGCTGCCGCCCAAGGCCGAATTGCAGTGGTGGTACCAGTACTATTTCGCCACCGAGCGCGGCGCGGCCGGCTATGCCAAGTACACCCACGACTTCGCCCGGCTGATTTGGGAGCTCGCCTCGCCGCAGTGGAAGTTCGACGACGCCACCTTCGCGCGCTCGGCAACGGCCCTCGACAACCCCGACCATGTCGCGATCTCCATTCACAACTACCGCTGGCGGCTCGGACTGGCGCAGGGCGAGCCGCAGTTCGACGCTATCGAGAACAAGCTCGCAACCTTCCCGGCGATCGGCGTGCCGACCATCACCATCGAGGGCGATGCCAACGGCGCGCCGCATCCGGAGCCGGCGGCCTATGCCAAGCGCTTCACCGGCAAGTACGAGCACCGGCTGTTCAAGGGCGGCATCGGCCACAATCCGCCACAGGAGGCGCCGGAGGAATTCGCCCGCGCGGTGATCGACGCGGACAAACTCTGAGGGGCCCCGGGAGGCATCGAATGCCGCCCGGGCTTGCCTCGTCCCGCTCCAGCTTCTCTTGCCGAAGCGGCCCCGTCCGGGGCCGCTTTTCGTTCGTGGGATCACACCCGTCGGCCCGGCAAAGCACCTGCCAGAGCCATGACCTCTGCCTCGTCGTCTCGCGAAGACAACCCAAGCCGGGCATATGAGATGCGCAAGGACGAAGGCCGGTGCCGGCGCTTGGGGAGGGATGCCGATCGGATGGGACCTGTTGTCCGAAACGACGTCGCCCTGAGCGAGAAGCGACCCTGCGGACGTGCTCTTGAAACGAGACCCGCACATGAAAATGCCCATGGGCGCCAAGCGCGCCCATGGGCTTCCTTGCGTGGGTCCCGCCTTGCGGCTGGACCCACTCTCTTCGCTCTCAGCCGAAAGTGAAGGCGTAGGCGTCCACGCCAGCGTCGAGGAAGCGGATCTCGAAGGTCCGTTCACGCACCTCGCCGGCCTGGCGGACGAGCTGGTAGAGCCGGGTTTCCGAGACCGTGCCATTGCCCTCCGTATCGATATCGGCGCCATGGTCGGCGCCGGGCGCGACCCCGTCGATCGTGACCTTGAACCGCACCGGGTTGCCACCGGGTCCGGGCCCGAGCACGAGATGCAGGTCGCGGGCACTGAAGCGATAGGCAATGCCGCCGCCCGCCCGTGCGAGTCCCGCGCTGTCGCCGCCGATCGTCCAGTTGCCGGTAAGACCCCATTGGTTGAGCCTGAGCTTCCTGACGCTGTAATCCTGCGGCCGATCGCTGGCGACGCCCTCCGGTGACACGAAGCCGTTGGCCTTGTGATAACCCAGATAGTTCTCGCCCGAGCGGATATTCGCGAGATCGGCAGGGGCCTGGGCGCCGGGCGCCTGCGGTGTCGTGAGCGCTGCCTCCGCCTTGCGATGGCCGGCGGCCTCGGCAAGGAGATCCTGAATGACCCGCTCCGAGTGCGCCTCCCCGCCCTCGCCGAACTGGCTGTAGCGGATGCGGCCCTGCGCATCGATGAAGTACAGCGCCGGCCAGTAGCTGTTGCGGAAGGCGCGCCAGATCCGGAAGTCGTTATCGACCGCGACGGGATGGACGATGCCGAAGCGGGCGATCGCCTGCCGGATGTTCTCGACCTTCTTCTCGAAGGCGAATTCCGGCGTGTGCACGCCGACCACGACGAGCCCCTGATCCTTGTACTTCTCCGCCCAGGCCCGGACATACGGCAGGGTGCGGATGCAGTTGATGCAGGAATAGGTCCAGAAATTGACGAGAACGACCTTGCCGCTCAGTTGCTCGGCGTTCAGCGGGCCAGAGTTGAGCCAGCCGGTCGCGCCGTCGAAGCCGGGAGCTGCGCCGTAATCCGGCAGGTTGCTGCGGTAGGGCTGAACGGCGTTCTCAGTCGCGCGAGGCTGACCTGCCTCGGCCGGGCGCGGGCCGAGCGCATCCAGCAGGCTTTGCTCGACGCCGACCGTGCCGGCAAAGGAGAGCCGGGTCAGGACGCCGGTATCGAGGCCGAGGCCAATCGCCAGCACGCTCCCGAGAACCGCTACGCCGATGCCCTGCCGAACCCGCTCGCCAACCCCGAGCAAACGCTTCATCGCGGCAAGAACCTGCCCCCCGGCCCGCAGGGCCAGAGCGAGAGAAGTTGCAGCGCCCGCGGCATAGGCAGCCAGCAGCAAGACCGTTTCGGATGACGCTCCGTGCAGCGCGGCGCCGGTCAGCACGAGGCCCAGGATCGGGCCCGCGCAGGGCGCCCAGAGCAAGCCGGTTGCGACCCCCAGCAGAAGCGAGCCGCCAACGGAGCGTGTGTCGCCTTCGCTGCTCCCGGAAAGCCGTTCGCCGAGCGCGACGATGGGGCGGGCGAAGATCGCCGCCGCGCGCTGCGAGATGAGCGTGACGCCAAAGAGAGCCAGCAGCGCAAGCGCCGCATAGCGCCCGATTTCGTTCGCCTGTACCGCCCAGCTTCCTCCGATGGCGGCGAGGCTGGCGACGGCCGCAAAAGTCAGCGCCATGCCGGTCAGCATCGGCAGGCCACTGCGGCGGAAAGGCTGCCCGGCCTGCGAGAAGACGAAGGGCAGGATGGGAAGGATGCAGGGGCTGAGGATCGTCAGCACGCCGGCGAGATAGGAGATGACGAACAAGGTCATGGCTGGTCCTCTCGGGGGGCGGCGGAGACGCTTGGCTTGAAACCTCCGCCGGATACCCGGCACTCAACCCTTGCGACGTATCTCCGATGTTTCCCCGAAAGGCCGATCTGTAACGCTCTGTAGCAATAGTGCCGGGCGGGCGATCATGGGGCCGCCCGGGCAATGCGACTATCGGGAGACCGCGCCCGCCGCCTGGGCGATCAGCTCCGCGACCTCGGCCGGCTTCGAGGCGTAAACGGCGTGGCTCGCCGCGACCTCCCGTACCGCGCTGCCAGCGCGCTTGGCCATGTCACGTTCGAGCGCTGGATTGATCGAACGGTCGTCGCTCGCGACCAGTGCCCAGCTCGGCTTGCTCTTCCAGGCCGGCTCCCCGGCTTCCGCCGTGAACGCAGCCTGCGCGGCGAAGACCTGCGAGCGCGCGAGGAACGCGGCTTCCGCATTGGGCAGATCGGCCGCGAAGGCGGCCGCAAAGCGCTTCGGATCGAGATAGAGATAACCGTCCTGCGTAGCCTTGATCGCATCGGCGGGGGCGTTCGGAACCGGCTTGCTGCCGGCGAGCTTCGTTAGGCTCTCGCCCTTCTCGGGCTGGAAGGCGGCGACATAGACCAGCCCGGCGACCTTGGGGTCATTGCCGGCATCGCTGATGACCATGCCGCCATAGCTGTGCCCGACCAGGACCGCCGGACCATCCTGCAGCGCCAGCGCGCGCTTGGCGGCGGCCACGTCGTCCTGAAGCGAGGTCAGCGGCTCCTGCACGATGGTGACATTGTAGCCCTTCGCGACCAGCCGGTCCGAAACCTTGCGCCAGCCGGAACCGTCGGCGAAAGCGCCGTGGACAATGACGATGTTGCGGATTTCCGCCGCTTCGACGGCGGAACATGTGCCGGCAATCGGCAACATGAGGCCGCCGATGATGGCCGAGATGAAACGCTTACGCATTGAAGCTTCCTTCCTGCTCGTTTGAGGACGATTGATACAGGCAGGCCGAACCGGGCGGCTGCGTGCTCGCAGGCACCCTGCCCAAACGAAGCGAAGGCTTCGACGGGAATATTGTCCGCGTCCGTATCGGGCCAGAGAGCCGATACACGCGCTTACAAATCTCCCGCAGAAGGCTCGGGCAAACCGCCGGGGCTCTGCTATTTCTACCACGACGGAAGCGGAAAGCCTTGCCGATGGACCATATCGACCACGTGCTCGTCGTCGACGACGACCGGGAAATCCGGGACCTCGTCTCGAGCTATCTGAAGAAGAACGGCCTGCGCGTCACCACCGCCGCGGATGGCAGGCAAATGCGCGCCTATCTCGAAGCCGACCGGGTCGACCTCATCGTCCTCGACCTGATGATGCCGGGGGACGACGGGCTCGTGCTCTGCCGCGAGCTCAGGGCGGGCAAGCACAAGGCGACGCCGATCCTGATGCTGACCGCGCGCAGCGACGACACCGACCGGATCGTCGGGCTGGAAATGGGCGCCGACGATTATCTGGCGAAGCCCTTCGTCGCGCGCGAGCTGCTGGCGCGGATCAAGGCCATCTTACGCCGCACGCGCATGCTGCCGCCCAATCTGCAGGTGACGGAAGCCGGCCAGCTCATCGCCTTCGGCGACTGGCAGCTCGACACGACCGCCCGCCACCTCCTCGACAAGGAAGGCACGGCCATCGCGCTGAGCGGCGCCGAATACCGCCTGCTGCGGGTCTTCCTCGACCATCCGCAGCGCGTCCTCTCGCGCGACCAGCTCCTCAACCTCACCCAGGGCCGCGAGTCCGAGCTGTTCGATCGCTCGATCGACCTACTCGTCAGCCGTGTCAGGCAGCGGCTGCGCGATGATGCGCGAGAGCCCGCCTATATCAAGACCGTGCGCAGCGAGGGCTATGTCCTCGCCATGCCGGTCGAGATCGTCACGGCCCGGCAATGAGCGTCGCCACCCGCATCGGTGGGTTCCTGCACCTGCCACGCACGCTGCGCTGGCGGCTCTTCCTCATCCTCTTCGCCGGCCTCGCCGTCGCGCATGCCCTGTCGTTCAGCTTGCAGTTCTACGAACGCACCATGAGCGCCAAGGCGACGATGTACACGACGCTGGAGAACGACGTCGCGACCTCGATCGCCCTGCTCGACCGCCTGCCACCGGAGGAGCGCCCGCAATGGCTCGGCCTCTTGGCGCGCCGCACCTATCGCTACGAGCTCGGGCCGGGCATGCCGGGGGTCCCCGAATTGAGCCGACGCGCAGCGGAAGTCGCTGAGACCATCAACGTCGCCGCAGGCAAGCGCTTCCCGGTCAGTGTCGAGAGCATTCCCGGCGAGCGCGAGCACCTTCAGGCCCATGTTACGCTGAGCGACGGCTCGCTGGTGACGATCGACATGCTGCCCGCGCTGATGCCGCTCGCGAGCTGGCTGCCCTATGTGCTCGTCGCCCAGCTTATCCTGCTCGTGCTCTGCACCTGGTTTGCCGTCCGGCTGGCGATTCGGCCCCTGTTGCGGCTCGCCAATGCGGCCGAGACACTCGACCCCAACCGCAAGGCGGAAAGGCTCGACGAGCACGGCCCGGCCGAGGTCGCCTATGCGGCCACTGCCTTCAACGCCATGCGGGACCGGATCGCGCACTACTTGCAGGAGCGGGTGCAGATCCTCGCCGCGATATCGCACGATCTGCAGACGCCGATCACGCGGATGAAACTGCGCGCCGAGATGGCGGAGGATGGGCCGGAGAAGGACAAGCTCGTCAACGACCTCTCCGAGATCGAGCGGCTCGTGCGCGAAGGCGTCGCCTATGCGAGGAGCGCGCAGGGCGATGCCGAGAAGCCGGCGCGCATCGATCTCGGCTCATTCGTCGAGAGCCTCGCCTTCGACTATCAGGACACCGGCAAGGCGGTCACGACGCCGAGCGCAATCGACGCCGTCGCCGTGACGCGCCCGCACGCGCTCCGGCGCATCCTGACCAATCTGATCGACAATGCCTTGAAATTCGCCGGCGCCGCAGAAATCCAGCTTGAGAAGGCGCCCGACGGAAAGCTGCGAATCCTCGTCCTCGATCGCGGCCCCGGCATTCCGGCCGACCAACTCGATGCGGTCCTGCAGCCGTTCTACCGGCTCGAACAATCCCGCAACCGAGGCACCGGCGGCACGGGCCTCGGCCTTGCCATCGCCCAGCAACTTGCCACGGCGATCGGCGGGAAACTGACGCTTGCCAACCGGCCGGGCGGCGGCCTGATCGCCGAAGTCACGCTGAGCTGAATCCACCGCCGAACGACCCACGGCCGAGACAAAAAAATACCCGGCGCGCAGGTTCTGCGCGCCGGGTATCGCAAATGGGCTTGCCTCGTCACTCCGCAGCTTGGAGCACCGGCGCCTCGACATCGTGCCGGGCGAGCGGGCGGTTGCGCGCCAGCTTGCGCATCAGCACATAGAAGACCGGCGTCAGGAAGATGCCGAAGGCGGTGACGCCGATCATGCCGGAGAAGACCGCGATGCCCATCGCCTGGCGCATCTCGGCACCCGCGCCGGTCGAGGTGACCAGCGGCACCACGCCCATGATGAAGGCGAGCGAGGTCATCAGGATCGGCCTGAGCCTGAGTCGGCTCGCTTCGATCGCAGCCTCGACCGGCGTCCTGCCCTCGAATTCCAGCTCGCGCGCGAATTCGACGATCAGGATGGCGTTCTTGGCCGATAGTCCCACCAGCACGACGAGGCCGATCTGGGTGAAGACGTTGTTGTCGCCGCCCGAGAGCCAGACGCCGGTCAGGGCCGCAAGCAGGCCCATCGGGATGATCAGCAGGATCGCGATCGGCAGCGTCAGGCTCTCATACTGCGCCGCCAGCACCAGCAGGACGAGCAAGATCGCGACCGGAAAGACGATCACCGCCGAATTGCCTGCCAGGATCTCCTGATAGGTCAGCTCGGTCCATTCGAAGGCGAAGCCTTTGGGCAGGGTTTCAGCCGCGATCCGCTCCACCGCCGCCTGCGCCTGTCCCGACGAGAAGCCCGGCGCCGCGCCCGCATTGATGTCGGCCGAGAGGAAGCCGTTATAGCGCATCGCGCGTTCGGGGCCTGAATCGGAGCGAACGTTCAGGACCGCGCTGAGCGGGATCATCTCGCCCGCGGTGGAGCGCACCTTGAGCTGGCCGATATGCTCGGGCTGGGCCCGGAAGGGCGCGTCGGCCTGGACGCGCACGGTGTAGGTGCGGCCGAAGCGGTTGAAGTCGTTGACATAGGTCGAGCCGAGATAGGTCTGCAGCGTATCGAAGACCTCCGTCACGGGTACGCCGAGCTGGCGGGCCTTGGTGCGGTCGATATCGGCATAGAGCTGCGGGACATTGACCTGAAAGCTCGAGAACATGCCGGCGATCTCCGGCGCCTGCGCGGCCTTGCCCATGAAGGCCTTGGTCGCTTCGTCCAGCGCCGCATAGCCGAGGCCGGCGCGATCCTCGATCTGCAGCTTGAAGCCGCCGATCGTGCCGAGACCCTGCACGGGCGGCGGCGGGAACATCGCGATGAAGGCCTCCTTGATGCCGCCGAACTCCTTGTTGAGCTGCATGGCGATGGCGTTGCCGCTGAGCGAGGGATCCTTGCGCTGGTCGAAGGGCTTCAGGCCGACGAAGACGATGCCGGAATTGGAGGAGTTGGTGAAGCCGTTGATCGAGAGGCCGGGGAAGGAGATCGCGTTCTCGACGCCGGGATGCTTCAGCGCAATCTCGTCCATGCGGCGGATGACATCCTCCGTCCGGTCGAGGGTCGCCGCGTCCGGAAGCTGTGCGAAGCCGACGAGATACTGCTTGTCCTGGCCCGGCACGAAGCCTGACGGCACCGCCTTGAACAGCACGCCGGTAAGGCCGAGGAGCACGACATAGACCGCGAGCATCACCGCGCGATGCGAGATCACCCGGCGCACGCCGCCGCCATAGGCCTCCGACGAGCGGTTGAAGAAGCGGTTGAAGGCGCGGAAGAACCAGCCGAACAGCTTGTCCATGGCCCGCGTCAGCGCATCCTTGGGGGCGTGGTGGCCCTTGAGCAGCAGAGCGGCGAGAGCCGGCGACAGCGTCAGCGAGTTGATCGCCGAGATCACCGTCGAGATCGCGATGGTCAGCGCGAACTGGCGGTAGAATTGGCCGGTCAGGCCGGAAATGAAGGCGAGCGGCACGAAGACCGCGACCAGCACCAGCGCAATCGCAATGATCGGGCCGGAGACCTCGCGCATCGCCTTGTAGGTGGCTTCGCGCGGCGAGAGGCCATTCTCGATATTGCGTTCGACGTTCTCGACCACGACGATGGCGTCGTCGACGACGATGCCGATGGCGAGGACGAGCCCGAACAGGCTGAGCGCATTGATCGAGAAGCCGAGGATGTACATCACCGCGAAGGTGCCGACGACCGAGATCGGCACGGCGACGAGCGGGATGATCGAGGCCCGCCAGGTCTGCAGGAAGACGATGACGACGAGCACGACCAGCGCCACCGCTTCCAGCAGCGTGGAGATGACCGCCTTGATCGAGGCGCGGACGAACTGGGTGGTGTCGTAGACGATCGAGTAGTCGACGCCCTCCGGCATGTTCTGCTTGATCTCGCGCATCGTCTCCTGGACGCGGTCGGCTATCGCGATGGCGTTCGAGCCCGGCGCCTGGAAGACGGGGACGGCGACGGCCGACTTGCCGTTGAGCAGCGAACGCAGCGCATAGTCCGCGGCGCCGAGCTCGATGCGGGCGATGTCCCGCAGGCGCACGACCGCGCCGTCAGTGCCGGTCTTGACGATGATGTCGCCGAACTGCTCCTCGTTCTGGAGGCGGCCCTGCGCGTTGACCGAGAGCTRCAGGTCGAGACCCGGCGCATTCGGCGAGGCGCCGATGACGCCTGCCGCCGCCTGGACGTTCTGGGCGCGGATCTCGCGCACGACGTCGCCGGGCGAGAGCCCGTGCTCGGCGACCTTCTGCGGATCGAGCCAGACGCGCATCGAATAGTCGCCCGAGCCGAAGAGCTGGACCTGGCCGACGCCGTCGATGCGGGCGAGCCGGTCCTTGACGTTCAGCACCGCGTAGTTGCGCAGATAGGTCATGTCGTAGCGGCCGTTCGGCGAGGTGATGTGCACCACCATCGTCAGGTCGGGCGAGCTCTTGACCGTGGTGACGCCGAGCCGGCGCACCTCCTCGGGCAGGCGCGGTTCGGCCTGGCTGACCCGGTTCTGCACGAGCTGCTGGGCCTTGTCCGGGTCGGTGCCAAGGCGGAAGGTGACGTTCAGCGTCATCACGCCGTCGGTCGTCGCCTGGCTCGACATGTAAAGCATGCCCTCGACGCCGTTGATCTGCTCCTCGATCGGCGTCGCCACCGTCTCGGCGATCACGCGCGGGCTCGCGCCGGGATATTGCGCCCGCACGACGACCGTCGGCGGGACGACCTCGGGATACTCGGAGATCGGCAGGGCCCTGATTGAGAGCAGTCCGGCCAAGAAGATCAGAACGGAAAGGACCGCCGCGAAGATCGGCCGGTCGATGAAGAATTTGGAGAGGTTCATGGGGCGCCCCTTCGGAGCGGATATTGTGTTGGGAAAGCACCGTCATGCTCGGGCTTGACCCGAGCATCTCCTGCCGCAAGAGGCTCCTTCAGCCTCCTGCTGCCTGAGATTCTCGGGTCTGCGCTCCGCTTCGCCCGAGAATGACGGCCGTGTTTTTCAGCGTTGCGCGAGTTCGGTCGCGGGCTTCCTGAGTTCGCTTTTCTCGGCCATCGGCACCGGCTGCGGCGCAACGACCGCACCGGGCCGAACGCGCTGCAACCCGTTGACGATGATGCGCTCACCGGGCTTCAGCCCGGCACTGACCACGCGCAGCCCGTCATATGCGGAGCCGAGCGAAACCTCACGCCAAGTCGCCTTGCCGTCGTCGCCGACGACGAAGACGAACTTCTTGTTCTGGTCGGTGCCGACAGCGCGCTCGTTGATGACGAGTTGCTGTTCGGCTTTGGCCTGCCCGAGCTGCACCCGCACGAACTGGCCCGGCATCAGCTTGCCGTCGGGGTTGTCGAGCAGGGCGCGGACCCTGACCGTGCCGCTGGCGCCGTCGATGCCGTTGTCGACGAAGTGCAGCCGGCCGCTGAACTGCGCCGCCTCGGCGGTCGCCGTGGTCAGTTTGACCGGAATCTGTTCGAGCGCGCGCGAGCCTTGGGACAAAGAGGCCAGCGCGTCGAGCACGCTGCGCTCGTCCGCGTTGAAGGCCGCATAGATCGGATCGACCGAGAGCAGCGAGGTCAGCACCTGCCCACCGGCCGCGATGAGATTACCGACGGTGACATCGAGCCGGCCGATGCGGCCGCTGATCGGCGCGCGAATCTGCGTGTAGTCGAGGTTGAGCTGCGCCGTGCGGCGCGCGGCCTCGGCGGCGCGGAGATTGGCCTTGGCCTCGCGCAGAGCATTGACGCGGGTGTCGAGATCGCGCTGCGAGAGGTTGCGGGTCGCACTGAGCTGCTGGCCGCGCTCGTTCTCGCTGTCCGCGAGAGCAACGCGGGACTGGGCAGCGAGCACCTGCGCCTCCGCCCGCTCCAGATCGGCGAGATAGGGCGCCTGATCGATGCTCACGAGCAGATCGCCCTGCTTCACCAAATTACCCTCGCGGAAATGCACGGCTTCGACGACGCCGGCCACACGCGAGCGCAGTTCGACACGCTCGATCGCCTCCAGCCGGCCGGAGAACTCCGCCCAGGGCACGATCTCGCGGGCCTCGACGGTCGCGACGGAGACGGGGATGGCGGGCGGCGCCGCGGGCGCGGTATCGCCCTGCGCGCGGGTCCCGGAGAGGGCAAAGACCGTGATGGCGGTCAGTGCGACTGAGGCGGTGAGGCCGGCCAAAAGGCCGCGACGGTTCGTTCCCAGAATCATGGGTCGGTCCTTCCTTGGAAATGCCGTGGGTGTCGAAAGAGGGCGAGCGCTAGGAGGGCGCGGTCCGTTCATAGAAAGCGGCGATCTCGCCGCAGCTTTTGCAGAGACAGGAGCCTTCCTCCGCCGCATCCGCATAGGCCTGCGGCCAGCGCGTCGGCGCGGTGAACTCGACATGGCGAACGGCGATGCCGGCCTGGCCGAGGCGGGCGGCATATTGCGCCGCCTCGTCCCGCATAGGGTCGTCCTGCCCGCTGATCAGCAGAGCCGGCGGCAGGCCGGCGAGGCGGGTCGCCTGAAGCGGAGCCGCGTAAGGGTGGGCGGCGCGCTCGGGCGTGCCGAGATACTCGGCCCAGCCATCGGCCCAGCGGCAGCCGACCGGTCCGGCCTGGGCGCCGCGCAGCGAAGCCGTACCGAGGCAGGCGTCGAGCATCGGCGACAACAGGATCTGGCCAGCAAGCACCGGGCCGCCGCGATCCCGCGCCATCATGGCCAGCGCCGCAGCGAGATTGCCGCCGGCTTCCTCACCGGCGACATAGATCGGCGCGCCGCGCGTCGCCCAGCGATTGCGACCCCTGGCAAGAGCCTCGAGCGCTGCATAGATGCGCTCCAGCGTCTCGGGGAAGCGCTGCACCGGAGCAAGCGGGTAAGAGAGCGAGAACACGACCGCGCCGGCCTCCGTCAGGGCGGTGGCGACGGCCTGCCCCTCGGCCGGCGAGCCGCTGTTGAAATGGCCGCCATGCAGATGCAGCACGAGGCCGGCATTGTCCGGAACCTCGGCGGGAACGTAGAGGCGGCCGGTGAAGGTCTCTCGACCGGCGCTCAGTCTTTCTTCCCGCCAGAAGACGGAAAGCACCGGCTGCAGCTTCTGCGCGGCGATCGCGGGCATTGGCTCACCCTCGCTGTTGCGTTGCAGCACGGATTAGTGAATCGGCATTTCGGAATAAATACGCTATCCACTCATTCATTATTTCCCTACGGAAACAATTTGACGTCATGGACCAGTTGGCAGCGATGCGAGCCTTCGTGCGGGTCGTCGAGACCGGAACCTTCACGCGCGCCGCCGATCTCCTCGACATGCCCAAGCCAACCATCACCAAGCTGATCCAGCAGCTCGAAGCGCATCTGCGCGCCAAACTCTTGAATCGGACAACGCGGCGCGTGACCGTGACCATGGACGGCGCGGCCTATTACGAGCGGGCGCTGCGCCTGCTCGACGAACTCTCCGAACTCGACGCGAGTCTCACGCTGGCGCAGGCGCGGCCGAGCGGCCGGCTCCGGGTCGATTGCAGTTCGGCACTGGCGATCTCGGTGATCATCCCGGCGCTGCACGAATTCCAGGCGCGCTATCCCGACATCCAGCTCGATCTCGGCCTGGGCGACCGCCCGGCCGATCTCATCGGCGAAAACCTCGATTGCGCGGTGCGGGCCGGCGAGATCACGGACCAGAGCCTGATCGCCCGGCGGATCGGCGAGATGCAGCTCATCACTTGCGCCTCGCCGGACTATCTTGCCCGCTTCGGCACGCCCCGCCATCCGCGCGACATCGAGGACGGCCATCAGATCGTCGCCTACCGACCGGCACTCGGCGGCCGCGTGCTGTCGATGATCTACCAGAACCCGGCCGAGACGATCGAAATCAACGGCCGCTACGCCATCTCGCTCAATGACGGCACCGGCTATCTCGCCGCCGGCCTGGCCGGCCATGGCATCGTGCAGCTGCCGACCTTCATGGCCCGAGAGCCGATCGCAGACGGGCGGCTCGTGCCGCTCCTGCTCGATTGGTGCGCAGCGCCAAAGCCGCTTCACATCGTCTATCCGCCAAACCGGCACCTCAGCAACAAGGTGCGCGTTTTCGTCGACTGGCTGGCGGAGCTGTTTGCCAAGGACGATCTCGTAGGGAATGCAAAGGGCGTTTCGATGCTCTGCCCAGCACTGAAGTTCGCGGCCCAGCAGGCTTCTGCTGAGGCGCGGGAGAAAGGCTTGATCGAAACCACCTGAGCCGAGCGGCAATGGGTGGTCGCGTCATGAAGGCCCGTCGAAACGGGTGCCGCTTGGGAGGACTCCCAGTCGGATGAGCCGGCTGTCGGCCACCGCCGCCAGGCGATGCGCCATCGCCTCCCGGTAGATCGGTTCGCGCAACATGTCGGCGAAACTATCGGGGCTGGGATATTCCGCGATGAAGCAGATATCCCAGTGGTCCTCCTCCGGACCGATCAGGCCGAGCTCGAAGCGGCCCCGCCAGACGATACGGCCGCCGTGCCGCGCGAACACCGGCGCGCTGATCCGGCCATAGCTGGAATAGGCCTCCGCGCCAGTAGCTCTCAGTCCGTCGGGATAACGGGCTTCGGCATGCAGCCGGATCAGATTGAGCATATGGACCGGCCCCGGCCGGTTGTCTGCGCGGAACGCGGCGAAGGCCTCGCGTGAGAAGCTCGTGAAACCCGTCATGGCTGGCCTCCCACTTACACCGCGGCCTTAGCCGACCAGGATCCGGGATAGGCCGGCTTGCGGCGCGCGATCCAGGCGTCGAGCCCCTCCCGCAGATCGGCAGTCGGCGCCATCCGGGCGAATTGCTCCCCTTCGATCAGCAGCCCCTCGGCGATGCTCTGGTTGAGGCCGCGCGTGACCGCCCGCAGGATGCTCGCTGCCGCGAGCGGCGAATGCCGCAGAATTCGCCCGGCCAGATCGCGCGCGGCCGGCATGAGCTGGTCATGCGCGACGACCTGATTGACGAGGCCGAGCTCGACGGCTCGCTCCGGCGAGAAGACGTCGCCCGTCAACAGCAGCTCCAGCGCGCGCTTGCGTCCGGCCAGCCGGGACAGACGTTGGGTTCCACCAAATGTCGGCGGCATGCCCAAATTGATCTCCGGCTTGGCGAATGAAGCTCGCTCGCTCGCGATCGCCAGCGGAACGGCTTCGGTGATCTCGCAGCCGCCGCCGAAGGCCAGGCCGTTGACCGCGGCGATGATGGGCTTGGGAAAGGCTTCCAGCCGCGCGGTGAGCCGTTGGCCGCGCATGACGAAATCCCGCATGGCGACATCGGCGCCCTGCGCGACGCTTTGCGAGAACTCATGAATGTCCGCCCCTGCCGAAAATGCGCGGTCGCCCGCTCCCGTCAGGATCACCACCCGGATGGCTTCCTCGGTCTCGATCAGGTCGAGCAATTCGAGGAGCCGGTCGATCAGGGCGTAGCTCAAGGCATTGAGCTTGTCGGGGCGGTTCAGGGTCAGCGTCGCGATGGCATCGCGGGTGTCGGTTAGGACGAGATCGCTCATCGGCGTTCCTTTCCAGCAGGTTCACCGGATGACGATCGCGGCCTTTGCGATTTGTGTATATTCACTAGTCGGTATACATAGTGGAATGTCCGATGCACCCAGCCCGACGCGCAAGCGCATCATCGACGCCGCGAGCAAGCTCTTTTATGCGGAGGGCATCGGCCGCGTCAGCGTGGACGCCGTGGCCGAGAAGGCTGGGCTGACCAAGCGGACGCTCTACTATCATTTCAAGAGCAAGGACGATCTGGTCGCCGCCTATCTCGAGGCCCGGGATCAGCCGAACCTGGAGCAGATGGCCGGCTGGTTCGAGGCTGCCGATGGCAGCGTCGACTGCAAGGTGGAAGCGATCTTCGCCAATCTGGCCCGCGTCGCGCGGCATCCCAAATGGAAGGGCTGCGGTTTCCTGCGCACGGCCGCGGAACTGGCTGCCATGCCCGGCCACCCGGCCGTCAAGGCGGGGGCACGTCACAAGGCAAATTTCGAAAACTGGCTGTCGCAGGAGATGCAGGGTCGCGGCCTTGCCGACGCGCAGGCTCTGGCCCGCGAAATCGTCCTGCTGATGGATGGCGCCTTTTCGATCATGCTGATCCATCGCAATCCCGATTATATCGAAGCCGCCGGCCGCGCCGCCGGATCGCTCGTCAGGGCGCGCGGCCCGGCAAAAGGATGAACCGTGCATGCCCGCGGCTTGCGCAGAGCGAGATAATCGATTGTTCTTCATCCTGATTTCGATTGGGCAGGGCTGACGCATGCACACCGTCAAGGTCATCGGTATCGGCTTCGCCCTGCTTGGCATGCTGCTCGTCGCCGCGCCCCGGCTCGCCATCTCCGCCGGCCGTCCGATCGCATTCGCCATCCGATTGTTCCTGCCGCTCTGGCTGGTCGGCGCCCTGATCAACCTCTGGATCGGCGTCAGCCGGGCGGGCTATACCGTCATGGAGGAAGCGCCGATCTTCCTCATCGTCTTCGGCGTGCCGGCCATCGCCAGCCTGCTGATCCTCTGGTCGACCTCGCGAATTGCCCGATGAGCCTTCAATCCGTCCGCGCCTTCTTCGCCGAACACGCTCCCGACATCAGCGTCATCGTGACGGATGAGAGCAGCGCCACAGTGCCGCTCGCCGCCGCGGCCCATGGTGTCGAACCCGGCCAGATCGCCAAGACGCTTTCGCTGCGTATCGGCGAGGAGGTCGTCCTGGTCGTGACGCGCGGCGATGCGCGGCTCGACAACAGGAAGGCGAAGGCCGGGCTCGGCGGCAAGCCGCGCATGCTCGGGCAAGAGGAGGTCGAGGCCCTGACGGGGCATCCGGTTGGCGGCGTCTGCCCCTTCGGCCTGGCAACGCCGCTCAAGGTCTATTGCGATGTCTCGTTGAAGGCCTTCGATATCGTCGTCCCGGCGGCTGGCTCGACGCATAGTGCGCTGCGAATCGCGCCGCAGCGCATGGCCGAGCTGACCCAGGCCGAATGGGTCGATGTCTGCCAGGAAGTCGTGGTGCAGGAGGCGGTCGCGACGGCCTGAACCTCAATCTCTTGTTCGCGCAATCAACTCCATCGCCGCCGCGGGATTGCGAACCTTCCCGCCACTGACGACATAGAGGAAGACGTCGCGCTTCTGCTTGGGCGCGGCCGGCCCGACCGTCTCCAGCCCCTCCGGCACTCCGCCTTCGGCCCAGTCCCGAGCGGCCTTCGCCCAGCGAGTGAGACCGGTCTCGGAATAACCCGTCGGCTCGGCTTCCAGCGTGCCCATGATGCGCGCATAGACGAAGGGTGCCGTCACATCGGCGATCTGCGTATAGTCGGCGTCGGCCGAGGTGATGACGGCGACACCGTGCTCGCGCAGCATCGCGATGAAATCAGGGGTGCGGAAGCTGTCGTGCCTGACCTCGACGGCATGGCGCAGCGCGATACCATCCAGTTCCTTGGGCAACAGCTTGAGGAACGCCTCGAAATCCGCGGGGTGGAAGTTCTTGGTCGGCATGAACTGCCAATTGATCGGCCCGAGCTTATGCCTGAGCTCGGTCAGCCCGCTGTTCAGAAATTTCTCGACCGATGGACCGGCCTCGGCAAGCACGCGCCGGTTGGTGCAGAATCGCGAACCCTTCAGCGCGAAGACGAAATCCTCGGGCGTCTCCTCGCGCCATCTCGCGAAGCTCTCCGGCTTCTGCGAACCGTAATAGGTGCCGTTGATCTCGATCGAGGTCAGCTTGCTCGCGGCATATTCGAGCTCGCGCTTTTGCGGCAGATCCTTCGGGTAGAAGGATCCGCGCCAGGGTTCGTAGACCCAGCCGCCTATGCCGATATGGATTTGCCCTGCTTCCTGCGCCATGCCTCACTCCATCTCCCTGGGATCGCCGATCCTGCCTCGGCGACTCCTGAAGCACCACCCGTTTCCAGCGGCTAGTCATGGTATTAGGGCTGGCGCTGCTCCGCTGTCAGGAGAAACAGACGGCCCGACAGTGGACGCCTCGAAAGTCAGCAGCATAATGCGAGCGGCTTTCCTCCAGATCGAGACTGAAAGCGGCCCGATGAAACCGGAACTGACTCACGCGAATCGGCATGTGGGCGACCGTCTTCGGCTGCTTCGCGGCAAGATGGGCCTCGCTCAGAAGGACATCGCTCGATTGCTTGGTGTCTCGCATCAGCAAATCGGGAACTACGAGGATGGGTCCGATCGGCTGACCGCCGGCGCGATTTTCGTTCTCTCTCAGCGGCTGGGCGTCGATCTGCATTTCTTCTTCGAAGGCCTGGCCACGAGTCCAGCGGCGAGCGGCTTGGCCGAGGAGCCGGCGGCCGATTACGAGGCCGAGCCTACGCCGCCTTCGGAAAGCCACCGGTTGGACGAGGCCTTCGCGCGAATCCGTTCGCGGAAACTGCGGCTTCTCGCAATCCGTCTGGTCGAGGCCGTCGCAGTCGATGGAAAAAGCGAAGCGGACAGCAAATCTGCCGGCGCCCCGCAGGCCGATCCATAACCGTGACGCGCGCATCACTTGGTGCGGACGCCTGCTTTTCTCTTGTTTTTTTGGATTTTAGACGCAAAAACCCGTCGCTGCTTGCGACGGGTTTTTGTGTTTGGTTGCGGGGGCCAGATTTGAACTGACGACCTTCAGGTTATGAGCCTGACGAGCTACCGGGCTGCTCCACCCCGCGGTAA
>NZ_JBFTIC010000007.1:0-235744 GCF_056394545.1 Allobosea sp. 10N428
GGCTACAGGCCTCCCGCGCCAGAGGTCTTCATCCCAGCCATGACCGCGCGGCCGGCTGCGCAAACCAGACCGGCTACGCCGCCCGCGCTAGCGCCGAGGCCAACCGTACACTAACAATCACATCGGACCTCTCCGCGGGGGCGGATCAGGACCACGACTGTAACGAGGCTTCGTCACATGCGAGCAGTTGGGCTTCTTGACGCGAGGTCAGCTGCCACCGACGGGGGATGCTGATAAACGTTCTCATCCCGGGCGCGCTCAGGCGCGCCCGCTCTTCGAAGTTCCGTTCCATCGAGCTACCCGGTTATGAAGGACCTAGTAACGAACCAGGCGAGCACGGCGTCTCGAGTTTGGTCGAGGCCAACTTGTGATCTCGACAGTTTTTCGCCGGGCTTTTCGGAAGCCGCTCCAACGTTTGCCCGCAGGAGAGGAAAGCCGGGTGTGATGCCGCTCCCAAGGGACAGCTAAATCACTTTCTAAAACGCCGCGGATCGCTTCGAGCAACGCCAAAATCGCGCCTCCCGGCGTCTTTCTTTGGAGGTCACCTAAGCGGCCGTGCCTAATCAGGTCCGAGAATGCTGAAAGACGCATAACATGCGGAAAATCGGCGACGGCGGTCAGCCGATTTCTGTCGCCAACGAGAAAGAGAACATGCCTGCTCGAAATTGCCAGAGTTTCGCAGATCACTGGCCAAGCGGCTCGGTTCGAGGCTGTTCGGAAAATCTCACCCGAAAAATACCTGTCGGGTATGCCAGGCACACAGCTCAGCACATGTTCGTCGAACGATCGTGGCCAATTCGCCCTCAGGGCGATCCTTATGTCTAGCCGCCGCAGCGCCGCCCAAATGAAATCTGCTCCATCGCGTGGCTTGCAACCTATGTTGCCTTCGAGGCGCCCAAACTCGACGAAGGCGCCCGCCCCGTCGAAACACACAGCCCGAATTGTGTCCACGAGTGCAGCCCCATCTTCATGTCGTCCATCCGGCGCCGAAATTGCTCGGAATCCGCTTCGTCAGCTACGAGCACCGCATCAATGACCTAACGAAAGCGCGCCTGCGACGGCGCCCGTCTCGAACTAGAGGCCAAGCCGGTTTCTTGCTGCGCTGGAATTCGCCCCGACCTGCAACGTAGCCAGACGCCCGATAGCATCGCGAGCACCCAAAACTCGCGTGAGCGTAGCCGCTGCATCATAGCCCGCGAAGGGGCGCTCAATCTCAGAGCGCGGTTCCGATAGGAGGTCCCCGCGGGGTTCGTGTCGAGTAGAACGCGAGGAAGAGATCGAGAGAGTCTTCCCAGCGGTAAGCCACCCCTGAAACGCATACCAGGCACTCCCCTGACCCACGCCACTGGAGTGACCATATCACCATGTTATTATATCTGCAATATACTCTCTAGCGGAGCCAGCTACCCACGCTGCTCGACGTCAAAACGTCTCAGGTAACAGACGACCCCAACGAAATTAGACCCCGCGACGAATGCGACGCCGGCACTCTCCAAGGAATCGCGCAACTTTGCGATCAACGCCGATTTAGGCGAAATAAAGCCGTTCTCAAAATCGTTAATCGTCTTCCGCGAGACCCCAGAGGCTCGCCAGAGCCACGCCTGAGTCACGCCGGCCACCTCTCGCGCAGCCTGACATAAGAACCCTTGGATTTCGGATGTCGGTGGGAGTGGGGCCAGATTCAACTGGGAGACCGGCAACGGCCTTGACTTTTCCGTATGAAATATTTTTATATTCGTAGCATAGTCCCATTGATTGAGCTGGGAGGGTGCATTCTGAGCAACATCACCCGAACCGCCGGATCGGCGGGATTGTCGCTTGATAGAGGGCTCGCGCATCAAGAGCTCGTATTGCTGGCATAACGGTCGCCTGCCCTTGCCCGGAGCCGGCCCATACCGAACTGCTTACAGGCGAGCGTCATCCTGCGATAGGTCCAAGCGACCCAGCGAAACGCCTGCAACCCAAAACCTACGGAGCGACGTCCCAACCTGAAATATCCACAGCATTTAGGGCGGGTTGGATTGAGGAATCATACCGATTGATCCAGCATATAAAGAGAGTGAGGCGCTTAATTGAAGCGTCAAAGCCTCCGCCAAAGGCTTAGGGTATATTTTCGCCGTTTTAGTTGCTGCCCTCGCGTAGCCTGATCGCTAGAGATCTATAGTCGTTTGAGCGCTTTCCTTGCCGAGCGGTACGATGAGCGATTCATACAACGCATCTTCTGAACTGGTAAGCTGGGTTGCGGAACGTCTCAATGAGCCAGTTCCAACTCGGCGTGGCCCTAAATCTGCGATTAAAATCCGGCGGTGGGATTGCCCGCGCCAACCAAGCGCTGACGCTGCGTCGTTTCTCACAAGAAGACACCCCGCGCTGTGCGACCTGTTCCCCGCCGTGCCGGAAATCAAAATCGGCCCGTCAGGTAGATCATGGAGTCGCGGCCTCCGCTGTCGATTTTACAGCTGGAAGGCTCAGAGCACCCTCCGGTTAGACTCCACGCTGGAAATGGATCACGCAGCAAATTGCGAGGTCGACCCTGATGTTACCCGCATCGTCCCGCATCCCTTCTCCATAAAATACACGCTGCTCGGTAAGGAGCGTTCCTACACACCGGACATTTTTACTATTGAGAATGGGAAGATGAAGGCCGGAGAGGTCAAGATGGAAGCGGACGCTGCGAGGCCAGAGAACGAGTTGCGTTGGCCAAGAATAGCACGCTCGCTTAATGACCTTGGCATAGATTTTGAAGTGTTCACTGACGCTTCGATCCGCAACTCAACTCACCATCAGAATGCGAAGCTCATTCTTGCGCACCGGATGGCAACACTGCCCGAATGCCACATTCGAATGCAGATCTGTGAATACGTAGTTGCTTCCGGTGGCACAAACGCCAAGGCGTTAATGGAGCGGTTCTCGCTCAGCTTTGACGTTCTCTTGGCGCTCACTCGCCAGGGCTTCATCTCAGTGGATATTTCACGTCCCGTCGATCACAGCTCGACTTTCACCCGCGGACATCGCCCAAAGGCGGATCCCGTGCGCGAGGAAATGTTTCATGCAAAAGCACTCGTTTGAGCAGGGAAAAATAGTTCTGGTGGAAGGCAAGCTCTACCGCCTTCTCAATTGTGTTCAGATCAAAGGTTTGCCGCACTGGCAGGTGATACAAGTTGGCGTCGAGTTTGAGCCGATTGTCGAGTGCCACAGCCTGGAGCTATTAGAGAAACAGTTGGGCGACGGAACGCTCGAGTTTCATGAGGAGCACAACGGATCGACGGCAACGGGTTCGGAGCGCCGGAAAAGTCGGCTTCAACTCTCAAATAGGCCGGAGGTAGAGCGAAATTACATAACCTTCTGGCGAGCTGTAATTCGTGCTGTTAGCGATGCTTCTTTCACGAGGGCTGCCTATTCTGTTGCCGGCAATGACGCTCTGAGCCAGAGCGAACTATCAGTTGTTCTAAAGGATGCCGGCGCCCGTCTCGGTACCAAGATTTACGGCAAACCCAAGAATGTCAGCGTTTCCTACTACTACAAGATCCGGAAGCGTTACATATCCGGCGACCTAACGGATCTTGAGCCCAATTATCGCGCGCGAGGCAACCGGAAGCAATTGCATCCCTTCGTGAAGCGTGCGCTGAACGAGGCAATTACTGAAAGACTCCAGGAATGCAGCCACGCTCACGGCACCGCCCGCTCTCCAACTTTTACGTCGCAAAGCGTGCAAGCTCGACTTCTTAGGAAACTGTTAGTACTTCGTGAGGCCCACCCCGGCTTGGTTGATGTATTGGTGGTGCCGTCGCGAACTACTGTTTGCAAGGCGATTGCAGCCGGCGATCAATATCAACTGCTCGCCGCAAGAAGGGGAATAACCTTTGCTCGGCAGTCTATGCGCAGGCCATACGGCCATGCGGAACCCGAAGCATGCCTAGAGCAGACGCAGTATGACGAAACGCGCTTAGACGTGTACTGCTATTGGGGCGAACGCCGAATTCCTCTTGGAAAGCCCTATTTCTCTTGGATGATTGACATCTATAGCGGCGGCATTCTTGGTTTTTACCTAGGGTTCGAGCCGCCAGGGGATGAAGTATTTTCAAGCGTCTTGCGCCATTGCTGCTTACCCAAATCATACATAGCCCACCATTACCCAGATATTGGGATTCCTTATTTAATGTCTGGTATTCCTCGACTGACGACATTTGATAACTCGTTGAGCGCGCATGGAAAAACCCTGGAGCAGATCTATGGCGACCTCGACATTCAGTACAAATTTTGCAGGCCACGCGAGCCTTACACGAAGCCAGACGTCGAGAGTGCATTTAGCGTTATTAATCGCTCATTATTGCAGAATATGCCGGGTTACGCGCCGCCGCTAAAACTTATCATTGGCGACTATGATCCGCTGAGGAACGGATTGATCTCATTTGAGCAGTTGTTGTACATTATCCACAAATGGATTATGGAACGCAACAGCAAACCTCTCCCCCATTCTACCTCGCATCTCTCTCCAAACGAACGTTGGATCGAAGGAACCAAGCTCGTCAAACCGCAATTCCTAAGCACGAAGATGAATCTCGACGCGATGTTTGGAATTATGCGTGACGCTACGGTCAACCATAAAGGCGTCCGCTACAAGAATTTATGGTACTACAGCGACCAATTACACGAATTTCGCTACCGGAACGGATTGACAGCTTCCGTTAAGATAAAAGTGAATCCGAGCGACATTTCCAAAGTTTACCTCCTTGACAACGAGCGCCACTGTTTCATCGAATGCAATTCGACAAACCCCAGCATAACCTCTGGTATGACGCTTTTCTGTCACAAGATCACGCTTAAGCATCAGGAAAAATTGTTTGGGCGGGATAGATCGGTTGAGGCTTACCTGCAAGCCAAACTTGATCTGGAGGATCAGCTGGCTGCCTGGATGAGCGAGGACTTTGGCGTTGGCACGAACGCGCGCGTCGCGCGCGCCCATGGCTTGGGCACACATCATTCAAACAGGATGCTGATCCCCGCTCAACCCCACCCCCAAATCTCGCAGGATCAGCAGTTCTCCGATGGCTCGCCACCACCTCGTGAGGCCAAAAGCCTAGCTACGCCACTCATAATTCCGACACTACCCACTTCGCAGCTCCCGGGTTAGGCGGGGACCTCATGCCAACTCACAACACCGTCGCCAGCTTGGACAGATTGTTCATCATGCACCCCTCGTTTATGCAGGTGGTCGACCGGCTGCTTTTCGGGATCAAATTCGCGCAGGAGTTGTCAGAAAAGCCCAACTTCCTGATTACGGGGCCGACCGGAGTCGGAAAGACGACGCTTCGGAAGCACCTGGAGGGGATGTTTCCTCGGCAACTAGACGGACGCAGGGTTCATACAGGCCACGGCCTCGAAGCTACCTGCGACAATATTCCGGCGTTGTCCATAATGATGCTCAAGCAACCCACTGCAAACTCGATAGCTCGATCTTTGCTGCGCGAGTTAGGTGATCCCGCCTGGAAGAAAGGGGACAAGAGTGAGCTCACATATCGCGTAAAGCATTATCTTCGGATGTGCGGAGTTCAGATCGTTTTCATTGACGAGGCTCAGCGCGCGGTCGATCGAGACGGTGTTGTGCGTCGATATGATATTGCGGATTTTCTAAAGGACATTCATGAGCTGGGCGGCGTCAGCATTTGCCTGTTTGGCATGGGGCGAACGAAGCATCTGTTCGCACACGACGCGCAGATCCGCAGGCGATGGGATAACGAAATCTCCTTAGCTCCCTACGTCTGGTCTGATCCGGCTGGAAACGGAAAGGCGGCTCGGGAAGCGTTGACCTTCATGAGCATCCTGAAATCCTATGCCGACACCCTGCCAATCCCACTAGCTGACGAGGTCAATGTTTCCCAGCCGATGACCGCCCGGCGCTTCTATTTCGTAACAAGCGGTGTCATCGGATCTCTGAAAAAATTGCTGATCAAAGCGACCGAGATCGCAATGTACCAGAGCTTGTCCGAAATCGATTTTGCAACGCTCAGCAGTGCATTGGCCGAGGCATTTATTTCCGACGAGTTCGATGTTGCTAATTCCGGTGATCCATTCGTGGCTCACTGGGAGGCTCGATTGCCGCCCCCGCTCCCAGATCACACGATGCTGCTTGAACGTCCCAAAAAGAGTCGAGGTGGAGGCACCAAGCGGGAGAAAAAGCACAACGTTGTTGGCACGCTCACCCGGGCTGCATGATGTCGACACGACTGGTAATACGCATTGCCCCCAACGCCTCGGAGCCGTTGACTGCGAATTTGCTGAGGTTGGCGGAAGCAAATGGCTTTCGAAACATCCGCCCGCTACTTTCACTGGGGCGCTTGCCAGGAAGCTTTGCAACAGAGCCGTGCGATTTTTCTCAACTTGCAAAGCTCTGCGGGTGTGAGCCAGGCCAGTATTCCTCGACCGCTCTCTGGTCGGGGTGTCCAGATAGCCAGACATTCCAAATCAACGGCCACGAGATTGGGCGGAATTTGGTTTCTGTTTCGACGCAGCGGATCTGTTGCGAATGCCTTTCAACGGGGGCCAGCTATCAAGCTCTATGGGATACCTACGGCGTTGTTTGTTGCCCGACCCACGGTTGCTTCTTAACCGATACTTGCTCCTCGTGCGGAGAGGTATCGACATGGCTGCGGCGAGGAATTTCGCGTTGCCGCTGTGGTCAAAGCTTCGCTACTCCATCAGCTTTGCCCAGCCCGCGTTTGCTATCAATCTCGGAGGCACTGACGGCCCTTAAAGATGGCCGCGCGCTGGATCCTACGGCTATGCCATTCACTAGCCTGCGTTCAGCCGTTTCCCTGCTGAAGTTTTTGTCCTCGTGGAAAGACGGACAAGATCGAGGGCGGAGCTTCCGGATCTCAAAGCCCACCATCCAAGCTAGCGGTATCGCTCTTCACGATTGTGCAGATGCCCTGTTGGACTGGCCATACGGCTTTTGGTCCTGGCTGGAGCGGCAGCGTCGAGACACTGCAAGGCAAGGATCTCTATCCGCTGCGTATGGAAAGCTATTTGACTCCCTACGGCGGAGCCTCACGGGTTTGGAAGCTGATAACATCCTCGCGGAAGCACGGCGATTCGTTTCATTGTCGCCGGAAGCTCCGTTCATCAAGTCGACAGCATACTTTCGCTCTAAGGACCCAGAACCGGGAGAATACGTCCGCATTGAAGAGGCCGCGGAGCTCCTGGGTTTGAAGCGCCGAGAACTGAAACTGCTAGTCTCCGCAAAACAGTTGGTCGGTGAGCGTAGGATAACCAAAAGCCGGGTGCACTGGGTTCTGACGCGGAGGTCTGTCGAGAAATTTCGAGCCCAAACCGCCCCCTATTTCACCCTGCATGAAGCATCGATTCGTTTGGCGATTCCTGTAAGGTTGATGAAATCGATTGTCGCAATGAGAAATATTAGCCCGATAATCCCAGAACAGCACCGAGGCGTATTTTCGGAGAGAGATCTAGCGCAGTT
This sequence comes from Allobosea sp. 10N428, assembly GCF_056394545.1. Taxonomy (NCBI): domain Bacteria; kingdom Pseudomonadati; phylum Pseudomonadota; class Alphaproteobacteria; order Hyphomicrobiales; family Alloboseaceae; genus Allobosea; species Allobosea sp. 10N428. Next base: position 7,478 of record NZ_JBFTIC010000007.1, read on the forward strand.
TGTCTGGCGTCTAGATGCGCTAACCGCACCGGCGACTGCCGATGCGATAAGTATGCGTGAAGTTTTTTCTCGCAGTACGGGCAATGCGCTAGGCGTATTTTCGGCAGTTTTCGCACGCAAGCTGTCCATTCACCGAGCGACACCATCAAAGCGGCCGGTGACGCTTTTGGATTTTCTCGTCAGCGATCCCGGCGTAGTTAGCAACACCCCTCGAGCAATCAGCGTTCACGTGGCCGCGAGGGCTCTTCAGGTCAATCCGCGCATGATTACCGCGTTGACCAGAAAGGGCTTGCTCGACACATCGTCGGGCGGACGCATCCGCGATCGGAGCCGGATTTCCTCGGCGTCAGTCGAGGCTTTTCGGCGAAACTATATCCTTGGGAGCGAGGTCGCGACGGCAGCCAAGTCCAGCACCCGAGCTATTATTTCCAGATTGCGGTCCGCCGGACTGCAGCCAATCGTGCCACCCAACTCAACTCGTGGGATATCCTCAGTCTGGCGGCGATCCGACGTTAGTTCAATTCTCTCATTCGGTGCCAGAAAACTCTAATGGACGAAAGGCCTAAGGTAACGCCCCCTTTGGCCAGGCACTAATGACTTATGCGCGGCGGTGCCGAGCGCGGTGCCGGCTTGGTCGGTTGAGCGCGAAGAGCGGCAATGGTTCGCCCGCGGCTAGGCTTCCAGAAGGTGACAAGCGGCGGCAGCCGAATGTTGGAGCTGGCCCCTCGCCGACGTCTGGAGCCGCAGCCGTCCACGATCCGCAACGACTTGGGTGCGGCCAAGCCGATGCATGCAGCGCATTGAGCGCGTAGGCGGCCGCGAAGATTGCCAATAGGGCACTGGCGACCCAGAGGCCATACACGATCAACTGGCGCTTGAGCGCCGCCGTCGCCGCAGACACCAGTTGGGCGACGAGGCCGCCCATGGCCTACTTCGCGGCCCAGAAGCCGATGACAACTCCGGCTGCCGCAGCCCAGGCAAGGGCGCGTAGCGGCTGAAGGTTCAGGCTAGCGTTCGATCGATAAGCCGCGCATTCGGGCGCCGTTCTCTCCGACGCAGGAGACTCCAGTCTCATTTTTTGATTGATGCAGACGATCCATTCTCATTATTTGCTAGAAACTGTCTCTTGTTTTGATTGACGCGTCTTTCTTATGTCATTGTAAGATAACAACGTGCATTCTCGCTTTTTGACTTACGGACCAGCTTATCCGAACGCCTTGAATCGGGACCGAGGCTGCGACTCGCGGGTGCAAGGCCGCGAACGGGAGACCAGCCGCCGGATGGCGGCCGGTCTGTAAATCACATCTTCTTGCCGTCCTTGCCGAATTGTTTGAGGAAGGCCGTCAGATCCATGATTTCCTTCTCGTTCTTGATGCCGGCGAAGACCATCTTCGTTCCCGGGATCTTGGCCTTCGGGTCCTTGATGTATTCGGCGAAATTGGTTTCGTCCCAGGTCAGATTCGCCGCCTTGTTCGCCGTCGAATAGCTGTAGCCCTCGACCGAGCCCGTATGGCGCCCGAAGAGGCCGTTCAGCTCTGGACCAACGCCATTCTTAGCCGTCTCACCAAGCTGGTGACAGGCCCTGCACTTATTGAAGGAGCGCTCGCCGGCGGAGACATCCTGCGCAGGGGCCGGCTGCGCCGCGACAAGTGCGAGCAGGAAGGGAACGGGGATCAACGTCTTCATCGGATTCCTCTGTGGCGGTGTGAACAGGAAAAAGCTGCGCTAACCGAGCATGTCGGCCGTCATCGCGGCATACCAGGACAGGTTCTCGACCTCGTTCTGCTTACGAAGCTCGGCCGCTTCGCCGTTCTGGGACACGAAAGTCTCGATCGCCGCGATGCGTCCGTCGCGCGGCTCGTAGCGCCCGCCGACCTTGATCGCGTCGTCGGTCTCGACCAACGACCAGCAGGTGTTGAGATAGCGCGGCGGAAAGCTGCGCGCGCCCGTGAGCTCCGCGCGGATCGTCATTGCCGCGACCTTGGCCTGGCTGTTGGCCGCGAAGGCGGATTTCGGCATATCACCGGCGATGCAGGCATCGCCGAGGACGTAAATGTTCGGATCGGCCGCTGATTTCATCGTCGCGGGGTCGATCGCACAATAGCCGCCCATGGGCGCAAGGCCGGCGCTGCGCGCGATCTCGCCGGCCATCTGCGCCGGGATCACGTTGACGAAGGCGCAGTCGCGGTAGGTTTCGAAGCCGGTCACCACGGTGTTCGTCGCCGGATCGACCGACTTGATGCCGTCATGCACCTTCGGCCCGAGCCATTCGATCATGGTGCCGTAATGCGCCTCCCAGCCTTCCTGGAAGACTCCCTGCTTCGAGAAGCTTTCCTTGGGATCGAGGATGACGATTCGCGCATCGCCCCGGCCGCTGCTCTTGAGCACATGGGCGAACATCGAGGCGCGCTCATAAGGTCCGGGCGGGCAGCGATAGGGATTGGGCGGCGCGATCATCACGATGGTGCCGCCATTCGGCACGGCATCGAGCTTGCGCTTGATGAGCTGCGTCTGCGTTCCCGGCTTCCAGCCATGGGGCATCGCCTCCTCCCCGGCTTCCGACCAACCGGGAACGGAATCATATTTGAGGTCGATGCCGGGCGAGACGACGAGGCGATCGTAGGGCAGCCTGCGGCCGTCGGCGAGCACGACCTCGCGCTTGTCTCGGTCGATCTGCGTGGCGCGGGCCCTGGCCAGCGTGATGCCGTGCCGGCTCACCAGCGCATCATAGCGATGGGTGATCTCGTCGTAGCTCTTGAACCCGCCGAGATAGAGGTTCGAGTGGAAGCAGGTGTGGTAGAGCTCGTTCTCCTCGACCAGCGTTACGGCAAGGGCCCCGCCGGTGTCCTTGGCCAGGTAGCGGGCGGCTGTGGCCCCGCCGGCACCGCCGCCGATCACCACCACTCGGGGCCTGGCCTGGCCGAGCACGGCAGGCGCCGCCAGCGTCGCCGCGGCGATGAGGCCGGATCGCATCAATCCCCTGCGATCGATCCGCATGGCGCTAACCGATCTTCATATAGGCGAAGCCCTTGGACTGCAGCGCCGCGACGGCAGCCACTCCCGAGGGCACGAAGCTGATGAAGGACGCGTCACGCGCCTTGGCCTTGTCGATCCTGTTACGCTGAAAGGTGATCTCGCAGAGGTGGATCCGCAGGCCGCTCTTGGCGACATCCTCGACCCGTTCGAAGATTTTCGGCACCATGGCCTCGTCCGCCCAACTCGTTCCCTCCAGGGAGTTGAGGAAGAACTTGACGCCTGCACCATGGGCGACGACGACGATCTGCAAGGCGAAGGGATCGGCCCCATAAGCCGAATAATGGTTCGAAATATTCGTCAGCATCTGCACGAAACGCTGCGGGTCGCCAAAATCGCAGTGGTATACGCAGGCGACATCGGCCTCCTTCTTGAGATCCGCCAGGCTGACCTGTGGCGGAGCGGCCGCGGCTGCCGTCGCAGCGGCGGCCAAGCCAGAAGCCGCAGCCGCGAGCAGCCCGCGGCGCGATGGTATCCCAGCGCAATCCGTCATCGTCTTCCTCCCTGTTCGCCGCCGCATATCGACGGTCAGGGGGCCGTTTTCAGCCCCTCGTAATAGGCGGCCAGAGCCGCGACTTCCTCCGCGGAAAGCTGCCGGGCGACGTTGCGCATCGCGGCGTTGTCCCGGTCTCCCAAGCGATAGGCGTCCATCAATGCAGTGAACTGATCCACCGGCATTCCCGCGAGCCCAGGGATGGCGCCGGCCGTCGGCGCATTGCCGTGACAGGTCGCGCATTCCGCCGAGAGATATTCACCGAGCGCGCGATCGCCCGCGGCATGGGCCTGCCCGACAGCCAGCCCTGCCGCCACGGCGGCAAAGCCAATCCAGCCGGACGTGCCCTGTGCCATCCCCATCAATCGACTTTCGGCGCGGTCTTGGAGTCCGGCGTCACGTCGAGCACAGTGGCGCGCCCGGTGATCCGCACCTCGGTCTTGCAGTCCTTCATGCAGGGCTGCCTGCCCCAGAACGACTTTTCCGTCGTCTCGCGGTCGTCGTCGTAGAAGGCGGAGGCATTCGGCAGCTTCACCGAGGTGAAGTTCTTGTCCGAGAGCTCGAAATCCTCGTCCTTCACGATGTCGTTCAGATAGAGCAGATAGGCCGTCAGCGCGTAGACCTGATCCGGCTCCAGCGACTGCGCATTGCCGAAGGGCATCGCGCGATGGATGTAGTCGTAAACCGTCGAGAGATCGGGCCAGAACGAGCCGATCGTCTTCTCCGGCCGGTCGTCCTTGAGCGAACCCTGCCCGCCCGCGAGCACAGGCCAGCGACCATTGCCCTGCCCGAACTCGCCATGGCAGTTGGCGCATTGCGCCTGAAAGATCTCGTCGCCCTGGCGGACCGTGCCCTTGCCCGGCGGAAGGCCCTTGCCATCGGGCCGGACATCGATCGACCAGGCTTTCACTTCCTCGGGCAACGCCTCGCGGCCGAGACCCGTCTTGGCGGGAGCGGCCAGGGCCCCGCCGGGCGGCGGCGACTGGACGGCATGGGGCTGCTTCGGCTGGGAATGCTGCTTGTGCGCGGGCTGTGCCAGCAGGGGCCCGGCAATAGCGACCACGAGCCCGGCCGCGCCGGCGAGCAGCGCGATCCTAGGAGATTTCGACATTCTCGGTCTCCCCGTTCGGCTTCACATGCCAGGTCTGGATGCCGTTGTTGTGGTAGATGGAGTTCGCGCCGCGGATCTTGCGAAGTTCCTCCTTCGTCGGCTGGACGTAGCCGGTCGAGTCCATCGCGCGCGACTGCACGAGCAACTCGCCGCCATTCCAATCGAAATCGACATAGAAGCGCGTCAGCGATTTATCGAGAACAGGGCCGTCGATGCGTGCCTGCTGCCAGTTCTTGCCGCCGTCCAAGGTGACGTCGACACGCTTGACGGTGCCGCGGCCCGACCAGGCGAGACCCGAGAGCACATTGCGGCCCCTGGCCTTGAGCGGCGCCTGCGGCGAAGGGTTGGTGACGACCGACTTCGCATCCATAATGAAGGTAAAGCGGCGCGAGCGCCCATCCGCCAGCAAGTCGGTGTATTTCGAGGTCTCCTCGCGCGCCATCCACGGCATGTCTCCGACCTCGATGCGGCGAAGCCACTTCACCCAGAGATTGCCTTCCCAGCCCGGGATGACCGCCCGCAGCGGATAGCCCTGCTCCGGGCGCAGCGCCTCGCCGTTCATGGCGAAGGCGACGAGCACATCGTCGAGCGCCTTCTCCAGCGGCAGGGACCGGTTCATGCCGGCAGCGTCGGCCCCTTCCAGCATCAGCCATTTCGCGCTGGGCTTCAGCCCCGCCTCGGCGAGGATCACCTTCAACGGCACGCCCGTATACATGACGTTGTGGACCATGCCATGGGTGAACTGGCAGCCATTGAGCTGCGACCCGCGCCATTCCATGCCGGAATTCGCCGCGCATTCGAGGAAGTGCACGCGATTCTCGCGCGGCATCCGCTTGATGTCCTCCATGGTGAAGACGAGCGGCTTGTCGACGAGACCGTGGATCATCAGCCTGTGGTTAGCCGGGTCGATATCGGCGATGCCGGCATGGTGACGCTCGAAGCACAGCCCCGAGGGCGTGATGATGCCGTCGAGATCGTGCAGCGGCGTAAAGTTCACCGAGGATTCCGGCGAGGCCGTGAGCCAGGGCACGTCGCGACGGATCACATTCTTCTCGAAGCGCGAGGGCGAACCGTAAGGGTGCTTGTCGACCCCCTCGCCGAGATAGCGGTTCCAATCCTGCACCTCGGTAATCAGCGGATCGGGCTTGGCCGTTTCCGCGCGGGCGACGCCTGCCGTCGCGAGGCCGGCACCGGCCAATGCGGCGCCACCGAGGAAACCACGCCGGCTCGGCGCCGGATTGTCAGCGTGCGAGGTCATTCTCTCATGTCCTCCGATCGGTTTCGCGGCCAGGCGGTCGCGGCGCTCATGCGCCGCTGACCTTCACGGCATTGTTGGGTTTCGGCGCGATCGTCTTGGTCGCGGCCACATGATCGCGCACCACGTCCCAGATCGGCGGGCCTTGCGTACCTTCGTTGACGCTCGCCCAGCCCGAGACGACATAGTGCTTGCCGGCCTCGATCTGCTGGCCGGATTTCAGGTGGGTGAGCTCGGAGATGCGGCTGCCCATCGGCTTGGCGATGTCGATCGCGTAGCCCATGCCGCCGACTCGGACCATGTCGCCACCGCCCTGGAAATAAGGGTCGGGGTGGAAGATGTTGTCGGCGACGTCCTCCAGCACATCCTTGAGCTGCTGGCCGGTCATCTCCATCCGGTAGCAGTTCGGATAGGTGATGGCGGTGGCGTTGGTGATCGCTTCCCAGGTGATCGCCTCGCCCGGCAGCAGCGAGCCGCCCCAGCGGAAGCCCGGCGAGAGCGTGATCTCGGCGTCGCGCTGCTGCATCATCGCATCGCAGATCAGGTCGTCGAAGGTGCCGTTGAAATTGCCGCGACGATACAGCAGCGCGTCCGTCCGGCCGATCTCCCTGGCGAGATCGGCGGCAAAGGGCTCGCGCAGCTTCGTCACCAAGGCAGCCATTTCAGGGTCGGGCGCGATCGCGTCGGCGAAAACCGGCAACAGCTTGAAACGGAGATCGGCGAGCTTGCCGTCCTTCACCGAAAGATCGAGACGCGACAGGAACTTGCCATGCGAGCCGGTCGCGACGAGCACGGTGTCGCCGACGCGGATCAATCCCGGCATCGCGTCATGGGTGTGAGCCGTCAGGATGACGTCGATACCTTTGACCCGCGAAGCGAGCTTGCGGTCGACGTCGAAGCCGTCATGCGAGAGCAGCACCACGACATGGGCACGCTCGGCGCGGGCCTCGTCCACCTGCTTCTGCAGTTCCTCCTCGCGGATACCGAACTCCCAGTCCGGGAACATCCAGCGCGGATTGGCGATGGCGGTGCGCGGCAGAGCCTGGCCGATGACGGCGATCCTGGCGCCGCCCTTCTCGAAGATCTTGCGCGGCGGGAAGACCGGCTCGTTCCATTCCTTGTCGCGGATATTCTGCGCGAGGAAGGCGAAAGGCGCGGTTTCGACGATCTCCTTGACCCGGTCTGCACCAAGCGTGAACTCCCAATGCGAGGTCATCGCATCGACCTTCAGCGCCGTCATGGCGTCGACCATGTCCTGGCCCCTGGTTTGCAGCGCGCTCCAGCTGCCCTGCCAGGTATCGCCGCCATCCAGCAGCAGCACGTTGCCGTCGCCACGCTCGGCCCGTACCGCCTTGACCAGCGTCGCGATACGATCGAGGCCGCCCATGCGGCCGTAGTTGCGCGCAAGCTGGACGAAATCGTCAGAGGTGAGAGCGAAGGCGTCGGGCGTTCCCGCGGCGATCTTGAAGTAATCGCGGAAGGCGGCGTCGGTCAGATGCGGCGGCAGGCCCTTGACCTCGCCGACGCCGAGATTGACCGAGGGCTCGCGGAAGTGCAGCGGCACGAGCTGGGCATGGATATCGGCCAGGTAGAGGATGGTGACCGTGCCCAGCGGATCGAAGCGCAGGATGTCGGCCTGCGAGAGCTTCTGCTGCGCGGCGGCACGTCCGAGGGGACCGAGCCCCGAGGCGGCGGTGATCGCCGCCGCCGCGGCCGTCGCCTGAAGAAATTCGCGTCTTGAGATCATGGGTCGTCCTTCGGAGACGCGCATGTCGCGCCCCGGGAGATGATCGATGGTCGAAGCGGATCCGTAGGCGCCCTCGGAGCGCGCCGGCGGGGACCGGCGTCAGCCGACCGTCAGCTTGCTCTTGGCCGTGTAATCGGAGCCGTCGTCATCCTTCCAGACGAAGGTGAACTCGCCGGACTCGGCGGCCTTGAAGAAGAAGGACTGGTAGGGATTGGCGGAGATCGCCGGGTTCCAGTCCGCAACGAAGACCGGCTTGCCGTTGAAGCTCGCCGTGAACTTGTTGATGATCTTGCGCGGGATCGTCTCGCCCTTGGCGTCCTTGCGCTGCCCGGATTCCATTTCATGCGAGATCAGCGTCTTGATCTCGATCATCTCGCCGGGCGCAGCCTTGGCCGGGACGCGGACGCGGGGCGTCGGTTTCGTGCTCATGGTTTCCTCGCCTTTTTTCGTCGTTTCGCCGGGTCGGCTTATCAGCCGCCGCAGCCGCCGATCGTGACCTTCACATTCGCCTTGGCGGAGTAGAGGTCGCCGTTCGACATTTCGGCGATGCAGATCACATCCTGCGTCTGGGCGAGGCGCATGCGGGTCGCGGCGGAAGCCTTTCCGCAGGCCGGCGTGAACTGGTAGCTGACCACGCCGGGCTGCGGATTGCCGTCGGCGAAGACGTGGACCGCCTTGACGTGATCGGCATCCGTCATCGGGCTTTCGACCTCGACATTGACCGGTACGACGAGGCCGTTCTCAGCGATTTCCGGGACGTCGAGCTTGATCTTGCCCGGCGCCATCTTCTTGTCGCCGTAGAGCTTCTTGATCTCGGCAGCGACCGCTTTCTCGTCGGCGAAAGCCAGGCGCGGCGCGATCGCCGCAGCGGCGAAAGCCATGGCCGCGGCCTTGATCGAGTCGCGGCGCGACAGCCCTGAAAGGCCCTTCTTCATTCGCGTTCCTCCCTGGAACTGGTCTCATTTTAATGCTTGACGGGGCGGCGAAACGCCGCACATCATTTGCACGTATCGTTATATCGATTTTTTTGAATGTAAAGCCCCTCGAAGGGCTGAAGGCACCCGCAGCATAAGCGGGCGATGAGGAAACGAAAGGGCTAGGGATGAAGATTCCGGTGATCGCGGCAACCGCATTCGCGGCTGCCCTGACATTTGCTGCCGGCCTCGTGTCGGCGCAGTCACCACAGGACGACAGCGAGAAAGAGATCGAACGCTATCGCCAGATGCTGTCGGACCCGTTCTCGAATCCCGGCTTCCTGGCAGTCGATCGCGGCGAGGCGCTGTGGAGCGAGGCGAGAGGAACGAAGAACGTTTCGCTCGAAGGCTGCGACCTCGGCGAAGGCGCCGGCAAGCTCGAAGGCGCCTATGCGAAGCTGCCACGCCATTTCGCCGATGCGGACAAGGTCATGGATCTGGAGCAGCGCCTGGTCTGGTGCATGGAGAAGGTCCAGGGGCTCGACACCAAGGACGTCGTCGCCCGCCGCTTCTCCGGTCCAGGCAAGGCCTCCGACCTGGAAGATCTCGTCGCCTTCATCGCCAACAAGTCGAACGGCATGAAGATCGAGCCACCGCTCTCGCACCCGAAGGAGAAGGAGGCGGCCGCCGTCGGCGAGGCCCTGTTCTACACCCGCGGCGGCGTCAACGACTTCTCCTGCGCCACCTGCCATGCCGAGGAAGGCAAGCGCATCCGCCTTCAGGGCCTGCCGAATCTCTCGGTCAAGGGAAAGACCGCGCAGGAAACCATGGCCTCCTGGCCGACCTATCGCGTCTCGCAGAGCGCGCTGCGCACCATGCAGCATCGGCTCTGGGACTGCTACCGCCAGCAGCGCTGGCCCGAGCCGGCCTACGGCTCGGAGGCACTGACCGCCCTGACCGTCTTCCTGGAGACCCGGGCGGAAGGCGGCGAGCTCAACGTTCCCTCGATCAAGCGCTGAGGACAAGACGATGCTGAAACTCGCCATCGCGCTCGCCGCCGGCGTTCTCCTCGCCGGGCAGGCGGCTGCGCAGGAGCGCCCGGGCCAGGCGGTCATCGACGCCTATCTGCACTCGACCTTCGGCAAGGCCTCGCCGGAATGGCAGGCCCGGATCAAGCCCGACGAAACCCTCGCGATCTGCAACACGACGCGGAACAATCCGTCGTCGGCGCAGTCCGACGAGATCCTGAAGCGTGAGGCCACGCGCGTGACCTACCCGGCCGACGGCAAGTTCCTCGGCGATTGGAAGAAGGGCTACGCCGTCGCCAATAACGGCCGCGGCGGCCAGTTTTCCGATCCGCCCGGCACGGTCGCCGGCGGCAACTGCTTCGCCTGCCACCAGCTCGATCCCAAGGAAGTGAGCTACGGCACATTGGGCCCGAGCCTCACCGCCTATGGCAAGGACCGCAAATACGATGCCGAGACCATCAAGGACGCCTACACCAAAATCTACAACTCGATGGCGGTGGTGCCCTGCTCCAACATGCCGCGCTTCGGCGTGAACAAGGTCCTCAGCGAGGCCCAGATCAAGGATGTGATGGCCTATCTGTTCGACCCCGAATCGCCGGTCAACAAATAGGCCGGGCCATGCTGACACGCCGCCTGCTGCTCGCCGCCGGAGCCGCGAGCCTCGCCGCTCCGGCCGCCGCCCAAGTCGTGACCAGGCTCGGGCCCGAGGCGGAGCAGCTCACCATCCTGAGCGATGGGGGCTTCGAAATGCCGCTCGCGATGCTGGCGCGCGAGGTGCCGACCGACGCGATCGCGGCCGAGACCGGACCGGCCGATCCCTATCGGACGGTGCTGAACATCACCTGCCTGCGGCGCGGCGCCGACCTCATCCTGTTCGATTGCGGAGCCGGCGCACATTTTCTGCCCGGCTCGGGGCAATTGCAGGAGAGCCTGCGCGCTGCCGGCATCGAGCCGGAAGCCGTGACGCATGTGCTCTTCACCCATCTGCATCCGGATCACTTCTGGGGCGCGCTCGACGAGTTCGATAGCCCCCTCTTCCCGAATGCGCGCTGGCTCGCCGCCGCCCGGGAGATCGATTTCTGGACGGCGCCGAAGGTCTACGAACAATTGCCGGCCGACCGGCACGCCTTCGCCGCAGGGGCGCAGCGCATCGCCAGAGGGCTTGGCGACAAGCTGGAGCGTCTGCAGGCCGGGGGCGAATGGCTGCCCGGAATCGCGGCAGTCGAGACGGCCGGTCACACGCCCGGACACGTCTCCTTCGCCTTCGAGGCGGGAGGCCAGCCCGTCATGGTTCTGGGCGATGCGTTCACCCATCCGCGAATTTCCTTCGCCTATCCCGAATGGCGGCCCGTATCCGACCAAGACGCCGATGTGGCGGTCGCCACGCGTCGATCCCTGCTCGACAGGCTGAGCGCGGACCGGACGATCGCGATCGGCTATCATCTTCCCGGAGCGGCAGGCCGTGTCGAAAAGCACGGCGCGGCCTATCGGTTCGCCGTGAGCTGAGCGGCGATCAGGTACCAACCCCGCCGAACACCGCGCCATAGCCGCGCCACACGACGTAGAAGCCCACCAGCGCGACAATGCCAGCGAAGACACGCGTGAGCAGCGTTTTGCCGGCTGCGAGCCGATGCGCGAGCAGCGTCCCTCCGATGCCGCCGGCAATCCCGCCGGCGACGAAGAGGGCGGCAATGCGCCAATCGACCAGGCCTGACAGCGCATAGGACACTGCCGTTGTGATCCCGAAGGCGGTGACCGCGACGAGCGAAGAGCCGATTGCCATGATCATCGGCATCCGCGCCGCACCCATCAGACCCGGCACGATCAGGAAGCCGCCTCCGATTCCGAAGAACCCCGACAGGCCGCCGACCAGCCCGCCCATGCCGAGCAACCTCGGCAGCAGCGTCCTGGCCGTCGCCCGGCCGAGCGATTGGAACGCGACGCCATCGCCCTTCTTGCGAACAAGCATCATGACCGCGATCACGATCATCAGCAGCCCGAACAGCAAAAGCAGCTTCTGCCCGTCGAAGCGCTTGCCGATGGCCGAGCCGGCAGCGGCTCCGGCGATGCCGGCGGCGGAAAAGACAAGCGCGCAGGGCCAGCGCACATTGCCGACCCGCGCGTGCCCGACGAGGTTGGAAAATGCACTGAGCGCCACCGCGACCGAACTGGTGCCGATCGCGATATGCGGGGAGCCCACGCCGACGACATAGACCAGCAGGGGCACGGCCAGGATGGAACCGCCGCCACCGATGAGGCCGAGAACGAAGCCGACCAGCGAGCCGGATCCGACCGAAGCGATATCGAGCGCCGCGATCATGCCGCGAGCTCCGCCTTTGCGGCGTCCGCCCGCCCGATCCGTCCCGATCCCAACAGGGTGTCGTCGATGCATTCGATCTGCATGGTCGTCCTCCCGAGTCCGGCGCCATCCGCGCTCTCTCTCTCTCTCTCTGGGCAAGGTCGGAGCCCGTGAACCGGCCCCCGGAGTGGATCGCGGGCGGTTCAGAGCACGTTGAGCGGCACCTTGAGGAAGCGCTTGCCGCTGTCGTCGGCCTTCGGCAGCTCGCCGGCCTTTATGTTCACCTGCAGAGACGGGATGATCAGCTTCGGCATGTCGAGCGTGCGGTCGCGCGCCTCGCGCTTCTCCACGAACTCATCCTCGCCAATGCCGTCGCGCACATGGACGTTGTGCTCGCGCTGCTCGGCGACCGTGGTTTCCCAGCGGATTTCACGGCCATTGGGACCGTAATCATGGCACATGAACAGCCGCGTCTGCTGCGGCAGCGCCAGGACCCGCTTGATCGAGCGGTAGAGCGTGCGCGCATCCCCGCCCGGAAAATCGGCGCGCGCGGACCCGCCATCCGGCATGAACATGGTGTCGCCGACAAACGCGGCGTCGCCGATGACATGTGTTATGCAAGCCGGCGTATGTCCGGGCGTATGCATGGCGAAGGCGGTCAATCCCCCGATGCCATAGGTGTCGCCATCGGCGAAGAGCCGGTCGAACTGGCTGCCGTCGCGCTGGAATTCGGTGCCTTCGTTGAAGATCTTTCCGAAGGTTTCCTGAACGACGGTGATCCGTTCGCCGATCCCGATCCTGCCGCCGAGCTTGCCCTGGATATAGGGCGCGGCCGAGAGATGATCGGCATGCACATGGGTCTCGATCAGCCATTCGAGGAGAAGCCCGCGCTCGCGGATGAAGGCGATGATCGCGTCGGCGGACTCATAGGAGATGCGGCCGGCGGCATAGTCGATATCCATGACGGAATCGATCACCGCGCAGGCGGTCGAGGCCGGGTTTTTCACGACGTAGCTGACTGTGTTGGTCGCCCTGTCGAAGAAGGCGGTGACCTCGGGCCTGGTCGCGAGGTCGACGGGATGGGGAATGCCTTGCATGGGATCGATCCTCAGCTGCGGTGAGCCGGCGCGGTCGGCGATGTTGCCGGGCTTGCGGCGAGCCGCCGCGCGAGAGCCATCCCGGCCAGCATCGCCACGATGAAGACGAGAGCGGGCAGGCCGCCGGTCAGGGTGGCGACAAGAGCCGGGCCCGGGCAGAAGCCGGCGAGCCCCCAGCCGATGCCGAACAGCGCCGCCCCGGTGACGAGCCGCCTGTCAGGCCGGTTCGCTGCTGGCAATGCAAAGCGCTTCGCAAGCAGCGGGCGGCCCCGGCCCAGCACGAGACGATAACCGACCAGGGTCACGCCGATGCCTCCGGCCATCACGAAGATCAGGCTCGGATCCCACGTTCCGCGCGGTATGGCGCCGAGATCGAGGAAGGCCAGGACCTTGGCCGGATCCGCCATGCCGGCCAGGATCAGGCCGAGACCGAAGACGAGCCCTACGAGGAATTGGATCAGAATCGACATGGTCGGCTCACAACAGGTGCCGGACGACGAAGACGGTCGCGATCGCCGTCGTCATGAAGGTCGCTACTGCGATGAGCGAGCGCAGCGAGAGCCGCGAGAGCCCGCAGATGCCGTGTCCGGAGGTGCAGCCATTGCCCCAGACCGAACCGAAGCCGACCAACAGCCCCGCGGCCGCGAGCACCGGCATCGCCACGCTCACCTGAGGCACCGGCCAGACCCCGACAAGCGCCGCATAGGCGAGAGGCGCCAGCACTAGCCCCAGGACCATCGCGACGCGACCGGAGGTCTGCCCGTCGCGCTCCGGCGGCAACAGACGCGAGACGATACCGCTGATACCAGCGATGCGTCCCTGGAACAGCATCAGCGCGACGGCCGCCAGGCCGATCAGCGCCCCGCCGGCAAGCGGGGCGAACGGCGCAAAGCTGGTCGCGATCATGACGAACGCCCCACGCCGCAAGTGCTGATGCCAAGCAGACCATACACGGGGCAATGCCGGATGGTCGCCGTCAGGAGCATCACCGCACCCCACGCGGTGAGCGCGTATTTCCAGGCTCCGAGCGGCGCGGCCCAACCGGCCAGCGGCGGTACGAAGGCGGCTGCGACGAGCACCGCGCCGAAAATGAAGCGCAGCATGCGATCGCGAGAACCGATACTGACCATGTCAGGCTCCGGGTCTATTTGATATGCAATAGTCGATATATATCGAAATTAGAATATGTCAATCACGATCGCCTCCGGAGCCGGCCTGACGGCGCCGCCAATCGAGAAAGCTGCCGCCCTGCTCGGGGCCATGGCGAATCCGCGGCGGCTGGCCATCCTGTGCCGGCTCGTCGAGGGCGAGGCTGCAGCCGCGGAATTGGCGGGCGTCACGGGCCTGAGTTCGGCCGGCGTCGCGTCTCACCTCGCTCAATTGCGGCGGCTCGGCCTGATCGCCGCGCGCCGCCGCGGGATTTCTGTGATGTTTTCCCTGGCGAGCGCGGAGGCGGCGGCCGTTCTCGAAACGCTTCACCGGCTCTATTGCGGAAGCGAAGCCGGTGTCAGCGTCTCTGCAGAAGCCCTCTGAGCGAGCCTTCCATCAGAAAGGCGATGCCGATCCTTGCCCCGATCATCATGCCCGCGATCGCGAGCGGCCAAGAAAGCGCCATCATCGAACCGGCCGAAATCCCCTGCCCGATCGTGCATCCCCCTGCCAGCACGCCGCCGCCGCCCATCAGCACGGCACCCAGCAGATGGCGGCGCATTTCGCGATCGTCATCGAACGCTTCCCAACGAAACTCCCTGTCATAGAGCGCGGAAAGGAAGGAACCGAGCACGACGCCGGCCAGCGTTCCGATACCGAATTCGAGCAGCGCCGCCGGCGCCGTCAGAACCGCGTAAAGGGCGCGGCCGACGGGCGAAACGAAGGTCAGGCTCTGGGCGCGCGGAACATGCTCGAAAGCGTCGACCGCAACGCCCGTCACCCACCAGCCCGCCACAACCGCCAACCCCAGCGTCGCCCCGGCGATGAGCAGGCGAGGCGACCGCCGCAGCCGCGGATCGATCCAGACCAGCGTTCCGAGCAGGGCGGCTCCGAGCAGCGTCAAAAGCAGCCGGGAGTGCGGAAACCCGAAATAGTCCAGCACGCTGTCGAGATTGCCTTTGATCTGGCCCGGCAGCGGCCAGGCGACCTTTTCGAGGACATCGATACGAACGGGCGCCAGCATTCCGCGCAACGTGGCATAGGCCACCGAGCCGAACACCATCATGACGATCAGGCTGCGCAGATCGCCGGCGCCGAGCCGTACCAAAGAGCCGAAGCTGCAGGTTCCGACCAACGCCATGCCGAGCCCGAACAGCGTGCTGCCGACCATGATCGACAGCCATGGCAAGGCGGGCTGGACATAGGTCGAGCTGGAGGGGTCGAGCAGGCCGAGAGCGACCAGAGACTGCGTTCCTGCGAGCGCGACCGCGAGGGCCAGCCCGAAGATGCGCAGCCGGCGCGTATCCCCGCCGATCCAGGCATCCTCGACCGCGCCGAAGGAACACAGCCGCGCGCGCCGGACCGTGAAGCCGCAGACCGCTCCAGTTGCGACGCCCGCCAGCGCTGCGCCCCAGGCGGAGAACTCCGTCATGGTCCGAGCAGCCGGTCCGCCGGAAACGGGCTCACAGCTTGGTCGTCTCGCTTGCGCCGGTGCCGCAGAAGATATCGTAGATGACCGAGATCACGCGGCGGACATCGTCATTGGCGAGGCTGTAATACATCGCCTTGCCGTCGCGCCGCGTCGTGACGAGCTGATCCAGCCGGAGCCGCGCCAATTGCTGAGAAACCATCGGCTGACGAAGCGAGAGCAGGTTCTCAAGCTCCGTCACCGTCCTTTCGCGCTCGGCCAGCAGGCACAGCAGCAGCAGCCGATTCTCATGCGAGAGCGCTTTCAGGAAATCGCTCGCCTTGCGCGCCTTGCGCATGAGCTGATCGAGCTCCGGCGAGAATTCGGCGCCGTCGCGCAGCTCGGTTTCGAGCGCTTTCGAGACGATCGCGGTCATTCTGCCCCCATCTCAAGGCTTCGGTTTGCCATCGCGCTTGTCCATGCCAGCTAAGAGCTGCCCGAGCAAACCCCAAAACATATCGTCGTTCAGATAGCCGGTGATGCGGCCGACTTCACGGCCATCGTCGACCAGCACAAAGGTTGGCGTCGCGATGACCGGCTCCCGCAGGCCGGCATCTCGCACTCCTCCTGCCGAAAGATCGATGCGCCTCAACGGGGCGAGCGCGCCTTCGCGCGTCTTGGCGTAGACCGGCGCGACCTCGCGCTCGAAGCGGACGCAAAACGGGCAGCCGTTGCGCCGGTACATGACAAGTTCCGCAGCACCTGCCGATGCGAGGGATTGGGCCGACAGCACAAAGGCTGCCGCAGCGATCTTCCCCCCATGCCACCAGCTTGCAATCATATCGACAACATAGTCATATTCATATGTTTATACCAGCGACTTCCAAGCCTGCCGCGGGAGGCTGCCCATGATCACCAGAAGAGACCTGCTCGCCCCGGCCTTGGGCGCGGCCCTCGCCGCGTCGAACCTGCGGCCGGTCTTCGGCAAGGCGCGGCTCGGCGAGGACGGCCTCTACGCGTTCGACTGGTATCTTGAGAGCTTTCTGGATCTCGCGGACGATCTCGGAGCGGCAACGCGAGACGGCAAGCGCTTTGCGATCCTGTGGGGGTTGCGCAATTGCCCCGCCTGCCGGCGAATGCATGAGGTCTACATGGCCGACCCCGCGATCGAGACCTATATCCGCGACCATTTCGCCATCCTGCACCTCAACATCCTGGGTTCGCGCGAGGTGACGGATTTCGACGGGACCAGGCTGACCGAAAAGCGGCTTGCCGCCCGTTACGGGATCATCGGCACCCCGGCGGTCCAGTTCTTTCCGCAGAATGCAGAAGGCCTCGCAGGCCGGCAACCGCGTGATCGCGAGTTGGCGAGAATGGACATGCTGCCTGCACAGGATCGATTTCTTGCCCTGTTTCAGGATATGCGGCGCTAGCACCCCGCGCACGGCCGAAAGGTTCAATCCGGCGGCAAGCTGATGCTACCCGCCGCGTCGATGGGCCTGCGGCCGGCATCAGGACGGCCTTCCAGCGCCGGATGTCGAGATTGTATCGGCCGGACGGTCCGCCACGGCGTCAATGACGCCATCCCGCCGTCGCGAGCAGCTGAATGTACGACGTCGCCACGCGTGCGCTGCGGGCCGACCCTCCGAATTCATAACATCCCGGCATCGCTCGATACCCTCCGGTCGATTGCCGCCAATTTCCAAAGCTTTGAGTATCAGCCCGACAAGGGAAAACGACCATGCACGACCTGACACTTTGCGTTCATCACCCGGCCGTCGACGAGGAGGGCTATGCCTCGCTCGCCGTGCCGACGCATCGCGCCTCGACCATCGTCTATCCGGACGGAGCAAGCTTCATGGCCCGCAAGTATCGCGGCTTCGACGGCTATACCTATGGCCTGCACGGCACGCCGACGACCCGCACGCTCGAAGCGCAATTGACGGTCCTGCACGATGGTGTCCGCACCGTGCTGGTGCCCTCAGGGCAGGCGGCCGTCACTCTCGTGATGCTGTCCGTGCTGATGCCCGGCGACAAGGTCCTGATCCCCGACCATGTCTATCCGCCGGTCCGCAGTTTCTGCGCCGAATATCTGGCGCAGCGCGGCATCGCCTATGGCGTCTATGATCCGCTGATCGGCGCCGGCATCGCCGATCTCATCGACGAGACCGTCAAGCTGGTCTGGGTCGAGTCGCCCGGCTCCAATACGATGGAGGTGCAGGACGTGCCCGCCATCGTGGCTGCCGCCAAGGCGAAGGGCGCGCTCGTCGGCTGCGACAACACCTGGGCGACGCCGCTGATCTTCAAGCCGCTGGAGCATGGCGCCGATTTCGCCTGCGAGGCGCTCACCAAATATGTCGGCGGCCATTCCGACCTGCTGCTCGGCTCCATCACCGTCAAGGACATGGCGCTGCGCCAGAAGATGAAGGAGATCCTGCGCGGCTTCGGCGTCGGCGTCTCGCCGGACGAATGCCAGCTCGCCTTGCGCGGCATCGAGACCATGGGCCTGCGCGTTGCTCACATGGGCAAGGTCTCGGAGGATTTCGCGCGCCGGCTCGTCCATCATGCCATGGTCGAGCGCGTGCTGCATCCGGCCCTGCCGTCTTGCCCGGGTCACGCGATCTGGAAGCGCGATATGGGGCGGTCCTCGGGGCTCTTCAGCCTCGTGCTGAAGCCTGTCGACGACGACGCCATGAGCGCGGCGTTGAGCGCATTGCGCATCTTCGCGATCGGAGCCTCCTGGGGCGGCACGCGCAGCCTCGTCGCGCCGCAGGCGGTCGTGCAGGATCGGACCGCGACGAACTGGACAGCCAAAGGTCCGCTGCTGCGCATCAGCATCGGCCTCGAAGATCCGGAGGAGCTGTGGGCCGACCTGAGCCGACTGCTTTCGGTCCTCGGACAGGCCCCCGCGAACAAGGCTGCCTGACAAGAAGCAAAGCCAAGCCGGGGACGACGAAGACACGGCGCGAGGCTCGCGCCGTGATCGGGAGAACTTTGCCCGAAGACGGCGTCTGGAACACAAAAAGAAGGGGAAGTACGATGAAGATGGTTTTCACCGGGCTCGGCGCAGCCCTCGTGGCGGCGTGTCTCGCCACGCAGCCGGCTGCCGCGGATACGCTCAAGACGATTCGAGATCGCGGCAAAATCATATGCGGCACCAGCACAGGCGTCGCCGGCTTCTCGACCCAGGACGCCAATGGCCGCTGGCAGGGCTTCGACATCGACATCTGTCGCGCACTCGCCGTCGCAATCTTCAACGATACGGAGAAAGCCTCCTTCGTACCGCTGACTTCCAAGGACCGATTGATCGCCTTGCAGGCGGGAGAGGTCGACGTTCTGCCGCGCACGACCACCTGGACGCTGGCGCGCAACACGGGCCAGGGCGTCACCTTCACCGGCGTGAACTACTATGACGGGCAAGGCTTCATGGTGCCGAAGAAGCTCGGGGTCGCCAGTGCGAGCAAGCTCGACGGAGCATCGATCTGCGTCGCCCAGGGCACGACGAGCGAGCTGAACCTCGCCGACTATTTCCGCCGCACCAAGATGAAATACGAGGTCGCAGCCTTCGGCACGGCGGAGGATGCTCTCAAGGCTTACGAGTCCGGACGGTGCGATGCCTACACCACGGACGTCTCTGCGCTCTCTGCGAATCTGCTCAAGTTCCGCGACCCAAGCGAACATGTCGTGCTGCCGGAGATCATCTCGAAGGAACCGCTGGGTCCTTGGGTCCGCAGCGGCGACGATACCTGGTTCAATCTCGTACGCTGGACCCTGTTCGCCCTGATCAATGCGGAGGAGCTCGGCGTGACCAAGGCGAATGTCAGGGAGCTGGCGGAGACTTCAGCCAATCCCGAGATCCGCCGCTTTCTCGGCAAGGACGGGAAATATGGCGAAGGTCTCGGCGTGACCGCCGACTGGACCGTTCGGATCATCACCGCGGTCGGCAATTACGGCGAGAGCTTCGAGCGCAATCTCGGCATGAGCTCGCCCATGAAGCTCCAGCGGGGGCCCAACGCCCTCTGGATGGAAGGCGGACTGCAATACTCGCCCCCGTTCCGGTAGAGCACCTCGTCACATCGCCCTCAGAGCCACATAGTGAATGCGCTTGTTCATGGAATGCTCCTGTCGTCCGCGGTTTGAAACTCATGGCCGGATCAGGACGGCGTCCTTGATCCGGCGCATCTCGAAGTCGGAGATCAGGATTTCGAGCTCGACCTCCCAGCGGCCAGGCACCGGCAGGTTCAGCTCATCCACCCGCCAGATGCCGTCCTCCCCAAGACGCGCGCGCCGCTCGATCGGCTCGATCCCGGCCGCGGGGTTGCTGAAGCCGAGGCTGAGCTCCTTGGCGGGCAGCGGACCGAACTCGCCGTTCATCAGCACAACATCGACCGAGACCCGTCCCACCCGGCCGGGCGAGACGGTGACGTCCGCCATCGCCTGCATGGTGTGGATATGGACCAAGGCTGGCTGCGTCTGCGCCGCCAGAATGGAGCGCGGCGGCGGCGTGAAGCGCCAGAGCGCAGCGGTGCCCAGGACCGCGACCAGCACAGCAAGCTCGGCAGCGATGACACGCCTCATGACGCGTGCGGCGATGAGGTCGCCGGCCTCGGTCCGCCGCGTCAGGCGCCAGCGATTGAATCCGGCCAGCGTGAAGGCCACGGCGACAAGGGCAAGCTTGGCGAGCAGGACGCGGCCATAAGCCGTCCAGAGCAGCGCCGCAGGCGTTTCGACCTGCACGACGGCCAGAACGAATCCACTGAGCAGAAGCGCGGCGACGACGATCGCAATTCCGGAGGAAAATCGCCGCAGTGCGCCACGACCTGCCTTGATCCGCAGGGCCAGAGACAGCGGCAGCAACGCGCCTGTCCAGAGGGCGATCGCGCTCGCGTGCAGGAACACGGCAGGACGCATCAGCCATTGTGGATGGGCGGCGCTGGCATGGCCGCTGCTCGCGAGGGCAACCCCGGCCAGCAATGCGCTGAGAAGCCCGGCTACGCCCGCCGCCGTTCCACGCAGCTGGATTCCGACGAAGGCGATGGCCAGGGCCATGGCCGCGCCGACGGCGGTCCAGAGATAGCTGGTCGACGCCGCGGCTTTCCAGATCGCCGGTTGGAAGAAGGCAACGAGCGAAGCCCCCATCGCGTCGAGGCCCTGCGCGCTCAAAGCGGCGGGCACGCAGATCAGGCCGAGCACGGTCATGACGGTGGCGAAGCGCCTCGCCGGGCCGGGGAGCGGGCCGACCCATGCCCCACTCGCAGCGGCGCCGCAGCCGAGGAACAATCCGAGATAGAGACCCAGCCGGCTCAGCCAGACGAGCATTCGCACGCTCGTATCGAACTGCTCGCCGGTCTCGGGCGCCGTGCTGCTGGGCGCACCGATCGAAAACACCAACGTGCCGCCGACGGGGTGGCCGTCCTCCGAGACGACGCGCCAGCTCAGCGCGTAGGTGCCGCTCACCAGTCCGGCCGGAGCAGTGATCACGACCGTGCCGTCCTTCAGCGCGAAGCGATCGAGTATGCGGGCTGCGCCATCCGGCCCGAACAGCCTCAGCGCAAGCGGCGAGACCGGCTCGCTGAAAACGAGATCAATCTGCCCCGGAGGAGCCATGAGCACGCTGCCATCGGCCGGAACGGCACGGTTCAGCGCCGCATGCGCCCAGGCGAGACCGGGCGCCCCGGCGCCAACCAGAGCAAGGAGAAGCAACAGCAAATAGAGGCGGAATCGGACTGACATGGCGAATCCTCGCGGCGGAGCGCAGGATGCGCCCCGCCGCCAAGCGGTCACTTCGCGGGGGTGAGCTTCACGCCCGGCGCCGGGAACTTGTAATCGTCCGCTACCTTCCCGGCGGCCGGAATCTCGATCCAGCGCTCGACGGCGCCGCCCTCGCATTCCTGCACGACCGGCATATAGAGCGTCGTATCGGCCTTCAGATCCTTGGTCAGATAGCCGCGCAGGACGAACTCGTCGTAATGCTCGTCGAGCAGCTTGCCGCCGCTCCAGACCACTTCCTTCACACCCTCGGAAGTCGGCGTGCCGTAGTAGTCGTAGGACTTGTCGTACTTGCCCTTGACGGTCTCGAGGGTCCAGCCCGGCTTCGGCATCGGCTTCACGGCGATGACGCCTTCCGGGATCTGGACGCGGACCTTGGTCGTCGCCGCGCCCTTGCAGCCATGCGGTACGCGGAGCACCGCCTTGTAGGTCGAGCCGAGGGCGGCTGAGGGGCCTTCAGGCGTGATATGCGCGAAAGCCGGACCGGCAGCGATGAGGCCGGCCACTGCGAGAAGATATTTCATGATGCTTGCCCTTGCTGATTGAGGCCGTTTCGTCGGCCGGTTTGCGACAGGCTGGCAGCCCGCCGGATTGGGAAAAGCGGGGAACGACAGTGCGGAAGCGATGCGCCATGCGGCAGCCCGGCGGCGGCAAGTGGCCGCTCGCGTCCGCCCAGGACATCATCGATGAGCGCGATGGCGGCTGCGAGCGCGCCTGTCGCGAAGCAGCCCGCGAGGCGAGCCGGGGTATGGGATGGCATGGCACCGGATCCGCGCCGTGCCGGCGTCGGATCGGGCTATGAAGCGCGTCACAACGGCCGGCGGCAGGCTGAAGTCAGCCGTCGCGGACGCTCAGAGCGCCGGACGGCGGCTCAGACGATAGCCGGAGGCGCGCGCGGATTCGCGGGAGAATGGTCGGACAGGAATCCGACGGGCCGGTCGAGCCGGCGAGCAAAGGCGACCTGATCGACCGGCCGGTGCAGCAGCAGCTGGAATTCCGGCTGGGCCGGATCGGCTCCAGCGAGCATTGGGCAGCCGGCCGTGCAGCAGCTCATGCCGGCGTGGTTCTGCGATTTGTCATGGTCGCTTCCCGTCTGCACATCGCCGCCCGGCGCGCAGTGCGTCAACGCGAGCGTGCGGTCCAACGAGAGCGCGTTGGCGTATGTACCGGCGGCGAAGCCCGCGAACAGGGCCTGGATCACGAGCAGATAGGCCGCGAAAATCGCGACCCAGCTCCTGACATCAGATCCGCTGCGATGGCTCAAGGCATCGACCTCCGATGCCTCGATATCACCGACGCGGCCGAGATCAAATGGCTTTGCGGTCGCAGGCCGACAGGAACTTGCGTCGGCTTCTCCGCTCGCAGTTGACCAGGAGCGCATTGATCCGCTCAGGCGAGCCCCGGGGCATCGGGAAGCTCGGCGCGCCGCCGATGCGAGCCCGCTCGGTTCCGCCGCTGGTTCGCTTCCGAGCCCGTGTTCCGCGATGATGCGCTCGATGGCCGGCTCGTCGGCGCCGCCATATCAGGCCGCCTCGCCGGTCATCCTCATTCCCAGCTCAGCGCGCCGCCGTTCTGGTACTCGATCACGCGGGTCTCGAAGAAGTTCTTCTCCTTCTTGAGGTCCATCGCCTCGCTCATCCAGGGGAACGGGTTTTCGGTCTCGGCGAAGACGGGCGTCAGCCCGAGCTGGGCGCAGCGGCGGTTGGCGATGAAGTGCATGTACTGCTCGCACAGGGCTGCATTCAGTCCGAGGAAGCCCCTCGGCATCGTGTCCCGGCCATAGGCGGCCTCGAGCTCGGCGGCTTCCCGGAGCATGCCGCGCACCTCGTCCTGGAAGGCCTTGGTCCAGAGATGCGGGTTCTCGATCTTGGTCTGGTTGATCACGTCGATGCCGAAGTTCAGGTGGATCGACTCGTCGCGCAGGATGTACTGGTACTGCTCGGCGATCCCCACCATCTTGTTGCGCCGGCCGAGCGAGAGGATCTGCGCGAAGCCGGTGTAGAACCACATCCCCTCGAAGATCACGTAGAAGGTGATCAGGTCGCGCAGCAGGGCCTGGTCGTTCTCCGGCGTGCCGGTGCAGAACTCCGGGTTCTCGATGCTCTGCGTGTGCTTCAGCACCCAGGCCGCCTTGTCGGTGATCGAGGGCACCTCGCGGTACATGTTGAATAATTCACCCTCGTCGAGGCCCAGGCTCTCGACGATGTACTGGAAGGTGTGGGTGTGGATCGCCTCCTCAAAGGCTTGGCGCAGCAGATACTGCCGGCATTCCGGGTTGGTGAGGTGGCGGTAGATCGCCAGCACGATGTTGTTGGCGACGAGGCTCTCGGATGCCGCGAAGAAGCCGAGATTGCGCTTGAGCATGCGCCGCTCGTCCTCGCTGAGGCCATCCTTCGACTTCCACAGCGCGATGTCGGCCTGCATCGAGACTTCGGTCGGCATCCAGTGGTTGTTGCAGCCGGAGAGGTACTTCTCCCAGGCCCATTTGTACTTGAGCGGCAGGAGCTGGTTCACGTCGGCGCGCGCATTGATCATGCGCTTCTCGTCGACCGTGACGCGCCCGCCATTGCGGTCGATCTCGCCGAGGCCGGTGGCATCGGGCGCGGGCGATGGGTTGGTCAGGATGGCGGGGTCGGCCGGGGTCGCCGGCTTGGTGTCGGACCAGTCGAGCATGGGATGTTCCGTTCAATGGAGTGCGGGGCGTCATGCTCGGGCTTGACCCGAGCATCTCATGACACGGAGGCTCCGGCGCCTCGTTCGGACAGAGATTCTCGGGTCTGCGCTTCGCTTCGCCCGAGAATGACGCGGATTGCGATGAAGGCGGCCGTTACTGGCAGGCTTCGCAGGTCGGATCGTCGATCGAGCAAGCGTTGGGCACGGCCATGCCGTTCTCAAGCGGGATATCGACGAGGATCGGCTGGGCCGCCTTCGCGGCAACCGGCATGGTGGCAGAGACGGCGTTGAGCTTGCCGTCGGTACCCTTCAGGGTCGATTTCTCGACATGGGTCGCCGACAGCGCCCGCAGGTAATAGGTCGTCTTCAGACCGAGCCGCCACGCCAGACGATAGGCCTCGTCGAGCTTCCGGCCGGAGGGCTGGGCCATGTAGAGGTTCAGCGACTGCCCCTGATCAATCCATTTCTGCCGGCGCGCCGCCGCCTTGATCAGCCAGCTCGTATCGATCTCGAACGAGGTCGCATAGAGCGCCTTGAGATCGGCCGGGACGCGATCGATCTGGCTGACCTTGCCGTCGTAATATTTCAGGTCGGAGACCATGACCTCGTCCCAGAGCCCCCTCGCCTTCAGGTCGTGGACGAGCCCGGCATTCACCACGGTGAAGTCGCCCGACATGTTCGCCTTGACGTAAAGCTGGCTATAGGACGGCTCGATCGACTGCGAGACACCGACGATGTTGGAAATCGTCGCGGTCGGCGCGATCGCCATCGTGTTCGAGTTGCGCATGCCGGTGGTCTTCACCCGCTCGCGCAGGCCCTCCCAATCGAGGGTCGCGGAGCGATCCAGCTCGACATCGCCGTCGCGGGCCTCTGAGAGGATATCCAGCGAGTCGATCGGCAGGATGCCCTTCGACCAGAGCGAACCCTCGAAGCTCGGGTAGCGGCCGCGCTCGGCGGCGAGATCGACCGAGGCCGAGATCGCATGGAAGCTGATCGCCTCCATCGAAGAGTCAGCGAAAGCGACGGCATCCTCGGACGCTGCAGCTAAGCGCAGTGTCTGCAGCGCATCCTGGAAGCCCATGAGGCCCAGCCCGACCGGCCGATGGCGCAGGTTGGAGCGGCGCGCCTCGGGGATTGTGTAGAAATTGATGTCGACCACGTTGTCGAGCATCCGCATCGCGGTTGTCACCGTCCGAGCCAGCCGCGGCCGGTCGAGCCCCTCCGCCGTGACATGCGCGGCGAGGTTGACCGAGCCGAGATTACAGACCGCGACCTCGTCGGCCGAGGTGTTGAGCGTGATCTCGGTGCAGAGGTTCGAGGAATGCACCACCCCGGCATGCTGTTGCGGCGAGCGCAGGTTGCAGGCGTCCTTGAAGGTGATCCAGGGATGGCCGGTCTCGAACAGCATGGTCAGCATGCGCCGCCAGAGATCGACAGCCTTGATCTGCTTGAAGACCTTGATCTCGCCGCTGGCAGCCTTCGCCTCATAGGCCTCGTAAGCCGCCTTGAACGGCTTGCCATAGAGATCGTGCAGGTCAGGCACCTCATCCGGCGAGAACAGCGTCCAGTCACCGCCGGCCTCGACCCGCTGCATGAACAGGTCGGGAATCCAGTTCGCCGTGTTCATGTCGTGGGTCCGGCGGCGATCGTCGCCGGTGTTCTTCCGGAGATCGAGGAACTCCTCGATGTCGACATGCCAGGTCTCGAGATAGGCGCAGACCGCGCCCTTGCGCTTGCCGCCCTGGTTGACGGCGATGGCGGTGTCGTTGGCGACCTTCAGGAACGGCACCACGCCCTGGCTCTCGCCATTGGTGCCCTTGATATGGGCGCCCAAGCCCCGCACCGGCGTCCAGTCATTGCCGAGCCCGCCGGAATATTTGGCGAGCAGGGCGTTGTCCTTCACTGCCTTGAAGATACCGTCGAGATCGTCGGCGACCGTGGTCAGGAAGCAGGAGGAGAGCTGCGGACGCAGCGTGCCCGAGTTGAACAGCGTCGGCGTCGATGCCATGAAATCGAAGGATGAGAGCAGATCGTAGAACTCGATCGACCGCGCCTCGCGATCGATCTCGCGGATGGCGAGGCCCATGGCGACGCGCATGAAGAAGGCCTGCGGCAGCTCGAAGCGGTTGCCCCGGACATGCAGGAAATAGCGGTCGTAGAGCGTCTGGAAGCCGAGATAGTCGAACTGGAGATCGCGCTCGGGCTTCAGCGCAGCCGCGATGCGGGAAATGTCAAAACGGCCGAGCTCAGGATCGATCAGCTCGTTCTCGATGCCGGTCTTGAGATAAGCGGTGAAGTACTCGCCGTACCCGGCGGCCATCTCTTCCTGCGTCGCCTGCTCGGCACTGCCGCGGACGAAGCTCAGCGCCTCGCGGCGGAGCTTGTCGAGCAGGAGGCGGGCCGAGACCTTGGCGTAGTTCGGCTCGCTCTCGATCAAGGTGCGCGCGGCCAGGATCGGTGCCAGCGCGAGTTCGTCGAGCGAGATGCCGTCATAGAGGTTGCGGCGCGCTTCCGTCAGGATTGGCTCGGCCGAGACGCCGTCGAGACCCGCGCAGGCCTCGCGCACGACCTTCTCCAAGCGGGCAGCGTCGAGCGGGACGAGCGTCCCGTCGGCGAGCTTCATGTGCAGCAAGGGCGCCGCGGAGGCGACAGGCTGCGTCTCGGCAACCGCCCTTGCCCGCTCCCTGGCACGCTCCTCGCGATAAAGGACATACGCGCGAGCGACCTTGTGGTGCTCGCCGCGCATCAGCGCGAGCTCGACCTGATCCTGCACGTCCTCGATATGGAAGGTGCGGCCGGTGGCGGCGCGGCGGGTCAGTCCTGCAACGACCTGCTCGGTCATTTCCGCGACGGCTTCGTGGATACGACGCGAAGCGGCGGCGTTCGATCCCTCGACCGCCAGAAACGCCTTGGTCAGCGCGACCGAGATTTTCGAAGGGTCGAACGGCGTCACCGCGCCGTTGCGCCGGATGACTTGATATCCGGGTTCACTGCCGGGTGCCTTCCTCTCCGAAGGATTCACGGCAAGGGAAACGGCGGCAGGCCGTTCGGCTTCGAGAGAAAGAGACATCGGCATCAACCCCAAATGTTGGGGGCAAAGGCCAGAGCGGACGCTTGGAAAGGGCGCACGACCTCGAGGATCGTGACCTGCCAGCGCACCACCGGGACACCCCGCCCGTGGACGTTCATGGTGTCGCGGCAGGTCTCCTGGCTCGCGGGTCAGCGCTCTCGTCCCGTCTTCCCAAGACCTTGCGGTCTCAGTGACTCAATCGTGGACGCGAACTCGCCGCTTACAGTTGCGGGGGCAGCGCCGGTGTCTCACCGGGTTCCCTCTTAGCTCTCGATCTTGCGATTCGAGAGACCATCGACCACCAGATCTAGTGGTCAACGCCGTTCCGGTGTCAATAGGTCGCTATGCCCTTCATTCGCGCTTTCGATCATCGCCGCCTTCGGCCGGGAAGGCATACCACAGCGTCCAGTATGATGGGCTTTACACGGCATTGTACGGCACGAAGCCGTGCATGCGCTCGTCGATGGCGAGCGGCTTGCCGATCGGCGGGAAAGCCCGCTGCGGGCAGTTCGAGCGTTCGCAGACCTTGCAGCCGGCGCCGATCGGCGTCGCCGCGCTCGGGTCGCCCAGATCGAGCCCCTTCGAATAGACGAGGCGGCTCGCATGGCGGATATCGCAGCCAAGCCCGATCGAGAAGGTCTTGCCGATGTCGCCATAGCCGCCAACCGCATCGTTCACGGTGCGGGCGATCCAGAGATAGGTCCGCCCGTCCGGCATCTGCGCGGTCTGCGTCAGAATGCGCCCGGGCTGCGCGAAGGCTTCGTAGACGTTCCAGAGCGGACAAGTTCCGCCCACCCGCGAGAAGTGGAAATCGGTCGCGGATTGCCGCTTGGAGATATTGCCGGCCCGGTCGACCCGGACAAAAAAGAACGGCACGCCGGGCGCCCCCGGCCGCTGCAGCGACGACAGGCGGTGGCAGACGGATTCGAAGCCGACACCAAAACGCCGGGCGAGGCGGTCGATATCATAGCGCTCGGCCTCCGCTGCATCGAGGAAGGTGCGATAGGGCATGAGCAGCGCCGCGGCGAAATGATTGACGAGGCCAATGCGGGCGAGCGCGTGCACCTCCGCCGCCCCGGCCGCAGCCTCCTCGGCCAGCCGCCCTATCGCCTCCTCCATTTCCAGGAAGCCGATCTGCGTGGCTATCTGGAAGGCGCGCTGTCCGGGATCGAGGAGAGCCGAAAGGTGAAGTCGGCGCTCCTTCGGATCATAGCGCCGCTGGGCCTGCCCCGCCATGTCGTTGGAGAGTTGGATACGGACGCCATGCCGGCGATCGAGGCGGCGGGCTAACCCCTCCGCTACCTGCCCGACCTTCAAATCCGCCGTATCGAAGATGCGCTCCGCCGCTTCGTCGAGTTCGGAAAAATGATTGTGGTGCGCGTAGAAGAAGTCCCGCACCTGCTCATGCGGCATCAGCGCCCGGAAGGTCGCCTCGCCGCCGCTGCCGAGCCCGAGTTCCCCCGCCATCGCATCGGCCCGCTCCAGCGCGTTGCGGTAGCGCCGATGCAGGGCGACGACCGCCCGGCCGAGCGCGGGCATGTTCTCCACCACCTCGCGAATCTCGCTGACACTCACGGAATCGCCATTGGCCGGATCGGCGAAGACCTCGCGCAGGTCGGCGACCATCCGCGCCTCATCCCCTTCCGAGAAGAGCTGGACGTCGACGCCGAAGACCGCGTTGATCTTCAGCAGCACCTGGACGGTCAGCGGGCGCAGATTCTTCTCGATCTGGTTGAGATAGCTCGGCGACACCTCGAGCGCCTGGGCGAGCGCGAGCTGGGTCAAGCCGCGCTCTTCGCGCAGGCGCTTGAGGCGGACGCCCGCAAAGACCTTCTTCATAGGCAAGTTCCATTCGCAAAATTCGCAAACAGGTCCTATGCCGTTCGCATTATTTCACATTTTCAATCATTTTGCGCTGCAGCAATAGCGAATATTGTGTGAGTCATTCTTATCAAACGAGAGGGCTTTCGCAATGGATGTGATCGGTTTCGACCCAGTCGCCGGACATCGCGGGACGAACACCGCCGCCAAGGCGCAGGCGGCTCCCCGCAAAACCTATTCGGAACTGAGGGCCGAGCTTCTGGCCCGCTATCCCTCCGGCTTCGGCCCCGGCGGCGTCGCGGTGGATGATATCGTGCAGTTGCGGCAGCAGAACAGCTTCGACACGCATCTCGACATCGCCCGCGCCATGGCGAGCGTGGTTCGCCGCGACATGGCGATCTACGACGCCGACCCATCGCAATTCACGCAGTCGCTTGGCTGCTGGTCGGGATTCCACGCCCAGCAGATGATCAAGTCGGTCAAGCGGCTGCGGGGCACGGCCAAGGGCGCGTATGTCTATCTCTCCGGCTGGATGATTGCCGGCCTGCGCAACCGCTTCGGCCACCTGCCGGATCAGTCCATGCATGAGAAGACGGCGGTCGCCGACCTGATCGAGGAGATCTATGTCTCGCTGCGCCAGGCCGACGAGGTCGCGCTGAACGACCTGTTCCGTGCGCTGAAGACGGCGCGGGAGGCGGGCGACGCCAAGGCCGAGGCCGAGGCGATCGCGGCCATCGACACGTTCGAGACCCATGTCGTGCCGATCATCGCCGATATCGATGCCGGCTTCGGCAACGAGCATGCGACCTATCTGCTCGCGAAGGAGCTGATCAGGGCCGGGGCCTCATGCCTGCAGATCGAGAACCAGGTCTCCGACGCCAAGCAGTGCGGCCATCAGGACGGCAAGGTCACGGTGCCGCGCGAGGACTTCATCGAGAAGCTGCGCGCCTGCCGCCTCGCCTTCGAGGAGCTCGGCGTGACCGACGGCGTTGTCGTCGCCCGCACCGACAGCCTCGGCGCCGGCCTCACCCAGAAGATCCCCGTCAGCCAGCAGCCGGGCGACCTCGCGGCGGAATATACGAAATGGCTCAAGACCGAGCCGGTGACGGCCGAGGCGCCGCTACGCGACGGCGACGTCGCGCTCTGGAAGGACGGCAAGCTCGTCAAGCCGGCACGGCTGCCCAACGGCCTGTTCCAGTTCCAGGAAGGCTCGGGGCGCGCGCGCGTCATCGAGGACTGCATCGCCTTCATCAACGACGGCGGAGCCGACCTGCTCTGGATCGAGACCGACACGCCCAACGTCAACGAGATCGCTGCAATGGTCGCTGAAATCCGCAAGGCGGCACCGAGCGCCAAGCTCGCCTACAACAACTCGCCCTCGTTCAACTGGACGCTGAACCTGCGCAAGCAGGTCCGGGCCGAATGGCTGAAGGACGGTCGCATCAAGGCCGAGGACTACCCGGACAACAATGCGCTGATGGGCCCCGATTTCGACGACAGCGCGCTCGGGCGCGAGGCCGATGAGAGGCTCGCCTGCTTCCAGGTCGATATCTCGGCCGAGGCCGGCGTCTTCCACAACCTGATCACGCTGCCGACCTTCCACCTCACCGCGAAGAGCGTCGACGAGCTCTCCCGCGGCTATTTCGGGGCGGACCGGATGAAGGCCTATGTCAACACCGTCCAACGCGAGGAAATCCGGCGCGGGATCTCGGCGGTGAAGCACCAGCACGAAGTCGGCTCCGATCTCGGCGACAGCTTCAAGGAAATGGTCGCCGGCGAGCGCGCGCTGAAGGCGGGCGGCCACGCCAACACCATGAACCAGTTCGCCGCCGCCTGATCCAATCGGCCGGCGCGCTCCCGCGCCGGCTTCTGCCCCATCAACCAGAGGGAGGCCGTCATGTCCCAGCCGGAATTCAAGATCGTCCCGAAGGCCGAACTTTCCACCGAGGATCGCGCCATCCACCGCCTTGCGGATGCGGTTCACCGCCTCAATGAGGCCGTCCAGCGCGCGGTCGAGGCAGGCATTTCGATCGAACTGGTGCGGGCCTCCCGCTTTCATGACGGCAGCGGCAACTGGGGCGACCAGATGGTGCCGCTGGTGCGCGCTCCCGCGGCGCCGGCACCAGCTCAGGGCTGAGGAAGGCCGCCGACGAGGCCGAAGCGAGGACGCCCGGCCACCCCGCATTCGGTGCCGAGGCCGATCCGGGAAGTCGGCAGCCCGCGCGGACCCTGATCTGCGCGGGTTTTCTCGTTATTTGAAGCCGATCAGCACGCCGTCCGCGCCCAGCGAAAGCTGCAGCCCCTTGCGGCGGGTGGCCAGCTTCAGGGTCACGCCCTTGTCGTTTCGCAGCCAGAGCGTGCCGCGCCCCTGGCCGCCAAGCGCCCAGCCTTCACGCAGCTGGAGATAAGCGCCCGGGAAGTCGTCGAGCCGGGTCAGCCCATAGACGGTTCCGTTCGCCGTCAGCTTCGATGCGCCGATGCCGCCGACGCCGAGGCCTCCGACAGTGATGCCGTAATTCCGCTTGCGGAAGTTGAGCGTGCCGCCACCCACCTGGCCAGAGCCGATGAACGCGACCTGGACTTGCTCGATATGGACCCTGCCCGTCGCCGGGCCAAGATTGCCCTGCTGCGCGCTGGCCGGCAGCGCCAGCATCAGGATCGCCACGAGCAGGGAAAGAGCGTTTGCAACGTGCTTCATCATGGTCTCCTCGGTTCAGAAGGGATTGATGTAGTTGGTGATCGCGATCTGCCGCAGCAGGACCTTGCGGATCAGATGGGCCGGCTTGACCCGGTCGGTGAAGATCGCCGCCGTGCCTGTGCTGCCCGCCGGCAGAGAACGGGCGAAGGCTTCGTCGTCGAGCTTCACGCGCACCACGAAAGGAGCGGCCGTGATCGCGCTCGGCGTAACGGCGGCACCCGAGGTCTGGACTTGTCCGGTCGAGACGGCCTGCAGAATGCTCTCGACCTTGCCGGCCTGGACCGTTCCCGGCGTCATCTTGAAGGTGAGCTCAACCGGCTGGCCCGGCGCGAGATAGCGCGAATCGACCTGGTTGATCTCGACCCCCGTGATCGTGTCTGCCGTGTCGATGAAGGCCATGACCGGCGAGAGCGGCAGGCTGGAGACGCGAGCGCCCTTGCGCAACGCGACATTCGTGACATAGCCGTCGGCCGGTGCGCGGACTGTCGTCTTGTCGAGATTCCATTTCGCGCCGTCGAGCTGGGCCCGGAGCTGAGCAACGGAAGCCTGACGCTCCTCGACATCGAAGGCGCGGCCGGTGCCCTGGGTCTGCAATTGCGTCATCTGGGCAAGGCGCGTCTCCTGGAGCGAAAGCTGCGCCTGGATGGCGTCGACCTGCGACTGGAAAGGCGTCGGATCGATCCGGAACAGGATGTCGCCGGCCTTCAACGGCTGATTGGCCTGAACGGGAACGTCGATCACCTCACCGGCGACATCGGGAACGATCGCGACGGAGTTGCGGACGACAAGCACGCTGCCCTGCGGCGCGCCCCAGCCCATCGGGATGAAAAGGCCGATGAGCAGCAGCAGAAAGACAAGGACGGGCGAGACCTTCCAGAAGGAGTTGAAGGGCACGATCCTGAGTTTCACCAGGATGAAGAGCAGGGCGAGATAGGCGTTGAGGAGGACGACGATCATCGCGCGGCCTCCGCTCCGGAGGATGGGCGCTCCGGCCTCGCGGGGATATCGACATAGGCCCAGATCAGCACGGCCGGCCAGAGCACGAAGCCCAAGAAGAGCGTGATCCAGCCGCCGATCGCCACCGCCTCGGCCCAGGGATGGTTGCGTCGTCTTGCGACCATGCCGGGCCACATCGCCATGAAGACGATGACGAAGACCGTGCTGGCGGCCAGCACGATCAGGACGATCCAGGCGAAGAGATCAAGGCCGGACATCGCTGGACGCTTTGTTCATGCTCGCGCTCCAAGCAGTTGGATTCAGTGGTGGCAGTGAATTCCCGGAGCCTCGTATTGAGCCGTCGCTTCGCTTGCGAAAGGCGACTGCCGCACCCGCCAGCCGTTCCCCCATCTTGCGATCCCAGGTCGGGCCGGCGCCGAAGAGGCTGCGCTCGAGCGACGCGATGGCCGAGCCCAGTTCGCCGGTCGAACGCGCATGTGCTTGCTGATCGGCCGGCAGACGCTGGAGCCATTGAATGAGCGCGCAGTAGGTCGCTGAAGCATCTCCCGCCTTGGCCGTGCGCGCCAGCTCCCGTCGCGCCGCGCCTTCCGATGCGCGGTGGCGCTGTTCGGCCCGCTGCCAGAGCGCGGCCAACCTCCCGCGCAGCAGGATCAAACCAAGAGCGAGTGCGGCGAGAATGAAGCCGGCTGCGAGCCATAGAGGTCTCGACGTCCAACCCAAGAGAACTTCGGGACGGCCCGCCGGCGCTGCGACCGTCACCGCGACGCCGGGCAGCGTTTCCGTCCGCGCCCGCTTGGCCGAGAGGCTCCACCAGGGCTGCGTCAGCGCCGGCAGATCATAGGCTCCGGCCTTCTCGAAGACATAGGTGACCTTGTCGGTGCGGTGGCCTTCGACGGCACCGCGCTCGCTGCGATCCTCGACGACCGGCGGATCGGCATAGATGCGCACGCCGTCAGGTGCGGCAAATGCGAACTCGGCCATGCCGAGCGCAGGCACGCCATCCGCCTGTCGCCGAATGGTCCGCACAAGCGCGCTCCCGGGCCTGAACTGCGCGGTCCGGGGATCCGGCGACCAGCTCTGCGCGACGCTGACGCCGTCGGCAGCGAGCACCGGACCGGACGGATCGAGACCGGGCGGCACCGTGACCGCGATCCGTATCGGGTCGCCCTTCGCTGTCCCGACGGAATCGCCATTGCGATCGAGCAGCGTCACATTCGGCGCGGGAACGGCTATCTCACCACCGCGGCGCGGAAAGACGATGAATTCGAAGCTCTGGCCGACATAGTCCTGATCGTCGATCCGGTCCCGCATCGTCGTCGCCTGCGTCTCGAAGCGCAGGATCTGCGCTCCGGGGACTTCGGAGATGCTTACGCGTGGCGGATGGAGCATCTCGCCCGGAAACATGACCTGAACGTCGAGCCGCACCGGCTGGCCGATCACGATGCCCTGAGCGGGGCTGATCGTCGTGCGGATCACCGGTTGGCCCGCAGGGGCCTGCGCCCAGGCCAAAGCCGGGATCAGCGTCCAGACGAACGCCATGGCGAGCTTCATGGCGCCGCTCCCTCCGCCCGCGACTGGAGCTGATAGGCGAACTTGGCCCGCAGGAAATCGGCGGGCTGCGTCTGGACGCGCTTCAGCCAGAGAGCGCGGACCTGCTCGTCCGACATCGGCTTCTCGCCCTCGACCGTCGAATCCTCGCCGCCCTTCTTCGTCTTGTCGAAGACGATCTCGTCGGGCTTGTCGTCGGTGTTGCCGGTCTCGCCGCCTTCCATCTTCTTCCGCTCGCCGCGGATACGGGCTATCTCGCGGTTGTTCACCGCCGCCGACCAGCCGGGACGCAGCGCCAGCGCCCGGTCATAGCGCTTCATCGCGTCATCGTACTGGCCGAGCATCACCAGCGCATTGCCCTGATTGAAGGCGCCTTCGGCCGTATCGCGCGCGGCGAAGGCCTGCGCCGCTTCCTTGAATTCCCCGGCCCGGAACAGCGCGACACCGCGCCAGAGCGGATCGCGAAACGCCTTCGCGGCATCCGCCGGACGGCTGCGGCTCATCAACAGCCGACCACGCTGATCGGGCGTCAGCCAGAGATCGCGCCAGCCGATCCGATATGCCGCAGCCGACAGTGCCAGGATCGCAACAAGCGCGATGGCCGCATAGGGAGAAGACCACAGGGAGCGGGGGCTTTTCATGTCAGCACCCAACCGCGGCGGAACCAGAGCAGGTTGAGCAGACCGAGCAAGGGAACCAGCCAGTAGCCGGTTTCGCGCCAATGCTCGCCCTCGCCCGCGACGCTGGCAGCGGCATCGCCGCTGTCGAGGCGGCGCACCACGGCGGCGACGTCCGTCTGATCCGGCGTGGTCGGAATCGTGGCGGCGCCCATAGCCCGCGCCGCATCGGCCACGCCGCTCGTATCGACTTCCGGCGGGACCAGGGCGAGCAGCGTCACGGCCGGCCCCTTGATCCGACCGAGATCGGCGACCGCCTCGGGCGCGATCGTATCGGCCATGACCAGGATCGAGCCGCCATCGGCACTGCCTGCGAGCGCGCGCCCGGCCAGCTTCAGCGCCCCCGCGAGATCGTCGCCGTCCTTCGGCATGATGCGCGGCGAGAGCGCCTTGGCGAGATCGAGCACGACGCCGCTATCCGGCGTCGCCGGCAGCACGAGATGCGCGGAGCCGGCATAGGCGACGAGCGCCGTCGAAGCCCCTTCGCGCGCCGCCATGATGTCGGCGAGCTTCTGCCGGGCACGGTCGAGCCGCGTCGGCGCGAGGTCCTGCGTCAGCATCGAGGGCGTGACCTTCAGCACGACCGCGACGGCAGGCTTGGCCTGCGCGAAGGGCGAGGGCTCGCGCTGCCAGGCAGGGCCGGCCACGGCGAGCGTCGCGATGATCCACGCGAGGAAGAGCCAGTCCGACGGGGTGATGCGCTGGTGCCGATCCGTGCCGATGAGGAGATAGGGCAGCAGCGCCGGATCGATGACGCGGCGCCATTGCTGCAACGCGTCGGAGCTGCGGCGCTCGATCAGCCACAGCGCCGCCGCCGGGAGCAGCGCCAAAAGCCAGAGCGGCCGCAGGAAATGGAAGGCGCCGAGTGCGTCCATCATCGCAGCGCTCCCGCGATCGCGGGGGGCTCAGACGCTCCCCGGCCCCGGTGACGCCGCAGAATGAACAGCGCCTGGGCCAGCATGCTCAGCACCAGCATGCCCGCCACCGGCACCCAGTAGATGTCGCGGCGCGGGCGAAAACTCACCGTATCGATATGGCGGGTCTCGATCTCATCGAGCCTGCGATAGATATCGGCAAGCTGGGCACGGTCGAGCGCACGGAAGAAGCCGCCGCCGGTCGTATCCGCGACCTCCTTCAGCGCGGCTTCGTCGAGCTTGTCCTCGCCCGCCGCCTGCGGATCGCCGACCGCGACCGTATGGATGACGATGCCCTTGTCCCTGGCGACGCGCGCGGCCTCGGCCGGCGGGACCTTGCTCATCGTGTCGTTGCCATCGGTCAACGCGATGATCGTCCTGGCCTTGACCGTGCTATGGGCGAACAGGCCGATCCCAAGGCCGATGGCATCGCCGAAGGCCGTGCGCGGGCCGGCCATGCCGACATCGGTGTCGCGCAACATCGCGCGGCACAACTCCAGATCGGTGGTGAAGGGCACGAGCGCGAAGGGTGCATCGCCGAAGACGACCACGCCGACGCGATCGCCCTTGCGGCGCGAGAGGAACTCGTCGAGCACCTGCTTCACCGCTGTCAGCCGATCCACGGTCTTGCCGGATGCGTCGACGAAATCCTTGGTGTCCATCGAACCGGAGAGATCGACCAGGACGAGCAGGTCTCGGGTCGGCACATCGTGATGCAGGGGCGGTTCGATCCATTGCGGCCGGGCGAGCGCGGCGAGCGTCAGGAACCAGGCCAGCGTCAGGAGCAGCAGGCGCCCGAGATGACGGCGCGCGACCACGCCGCCGGAATAGGGCTGCTCTCCGCTCAGCCGCGCCAGCCTCTCGAAGAAGGGCACCCGCAGGCCGGCGCGCCGTTCGGCATGGGCGGGCAGCGCGAACCAGACGAGCAGCGGCAGCGGCGCCAGCAATCCGACCCAGGGATAGGCGAAGGAGAGCATCGTCACCTCCGCCCTGAGACACGGCCGCGCTGGCCGCGCAGCCAGGCCTTGGCTTCTGTGGCCAGCGCCACCTGAGCTGGAGCTTGCGCCCCGTCATTTGCCGCGAACAACGCGTCGAGACGGGCGGCCAATCCGTCCATCGGCGTGCCGGAAGGTGCGGTTGCGCGGATGAAGGCCGTCCAGGACGAGCCGGTCAGGGTGGCTACGCGCTCGCGCCCATAGGCGACCATGGCTGCGCGCTTGAGTACGGCCGAAATGGCGCCGACCGCGTCGCCATCTCGCGCAGCGCTATCGACCTCCTTGGCGGCACGGCGCAGATAGCCGTCGGCGCGATAACGCTGCAGGGCGCGCCAGCCGAACACGGCGAGAGCCGCGACCGCAGCGCTTCCGACGATCCAGATGCCGACGGCCGGCGGCCAAAAGGCGATCGCCGGCGGCGGCGCCAGATCGGCCATGTTGGCGAGATCGCCGGGATCGCCGCTCATGGCGATCTCCCGCTGGCGCTCGCGAGCCTCTGCGCCTGCCGCCGGCCGATCAGCTCGCGCATCTGCTCGGCCACGTCGCGATCAGGCGCGATCGGCAGCACCGGGATGGCGCGGCTGCGCGAGAGCCCCGCCATTCGCGCACGCCATTCCACACGCTCGTCGAAAAAGCGCCGGCGCAGCGACGCCCCGGAGGCATCGACCTCGATCTGCGCCTGCCCCGAGCTGAAGGTCGCCCGGCCGATATCCGGCAGATCCTGCTCCAGGGGGTCCTGGACGAAGACCGCAAGCACGTCGTTATGGGCGCAGAGACGAGTCACAAGCCGCCGGGTTTCCTCGTCCTCGCCGGCGAGATCGGAGATGACGCAGATCAGCCCGTCATGCTTCACCATGCGCGCAGCCGCGCTCAGCGCTTCGTTGAGCCGGCCCGGGCTGCGGTCGGATGGCGAGGCATGTTCGAGCGCCGCATTCTGCCGGGCAACCTCGCTGAGGACACGCACGGCGCCCAGATCCCGGGCGCGCGGCTGGACCGTCACGACCTCGTCGTCACCGAAGACGACGGCTCCGACGCGATCGCCGAGGGAGGTGACACGCCAGGCCGCGAGCGCGGCGGCCTCGGCGGCGGCAACCGACTTCATCGCCCGCCTGCTGCCGAAGAACATCGTGCTGCGCTGGTCGACAAGCAGGATGACGGGACGATCGCGCTCCTCGGAATAGACCCGCACATGCGGGCTGCCGAGCCGCGCCGTCGCGAGCCAGTCGATGGTGCGGGTGTCGTCACCCTCGAAATAGTGCCGGAGTTCCTCGAAATTCAGCCCGCGCCCGCGCAGGCGCGAGGCATGGCGCCCCGCGAGCAGGCTATGCACGGGCTGGCGCGGCAGGAAGCTGAAGCCAAGGGCGCGATGCTTGAGCCGAAGCAGGTCGTCGAGCGTGGCGAAGGCACGGGCTCCCGCGGCCGGAGCCGGCCCTCCCGTCCTCGCCCTCTCCCGCATCAACGCCATGACGCGCCTCGCTACGCCGCAACGGCGACCTGTTTCACCACCTCGTCGAGCACCGCATCGGCGCTGACACCTGCGGCACCCGCCTCGTAGCCGAGCGAAATCCGATGCCGCAGGCAGTCATGCGCCACGGCCTGCACATCCTCGGGGGTGACGTAGTCCCGCCCCTGCAGCCAGGCATAGGTCCGTGAGCATTTGTCGAGCGCCAGCGTCCCGCGCGGGCTGGCGCCGACCGCGATCCAGTTCTTGAGGCGCTCGCCATATTCGGCGGGCCGCCGCGTCGCCGCGACGAGCCCGACCATATAGGCCTCGACAACACCCTTCGTCGTCACCCGGTCGATCTCGGCGCGGGCGTCGAAGATCACTTGCTGCGGGATCGACGCGGCTGTCTCCGGCGGCCTCACATTCGCGGCGGCTCGGAGCGCACCAGCCGCATCACCTTCACCTCGTCGGCATCGGAGGGGTAGTCGATGCGAACATGCATCAGGAACCGGTCCATTTGCGCCTCGGGCAGCGGATAGGTTCCCTCCTGCTCGATCGGGTTCTGCGTGGCGAGCACCATGAAGAGCGGCGGTAGGTCGTAGCGCTTGCCGGCCACGGTGACGTGGCGCTCCTCCATCGCCTCGAGCAAGGCCGACTGGACCTTGGGCGGGGCGCGATTGATCTCATCGGCGAGGATCAGGTTGCCGAAGACCGGGCCCTTGCGGAATTCGAACTGGCCATTGGCCCGCAGGATCTCGCCGCCGGTCACATCGGAGGGCAGCAGGTCCGGCGTGAACTGGATGCGGCTGAACTCGGATTCGAGATTGGCCGAGAGTCTCTTGATCGCCCGCGTCTTGGCAAGGCCCGGCAGTCCTTCGAGCAGGACATTGCCGTTGGCGAGCAGCGCGACGACGATGCGCTCGACGACCCGCTCCTGCCCGATGATGTCGGCATTCATCCGGCTCTGCAGGTCATTCACGGTATCGCGCGCGGTCCGCCCGGCTCCATCCATGGCCCGATCCCTCAACTGCATCCGGATCGGACTGTGGCGAAAGCTGAGCTCAAGTCAGCCGCGTAACCGTTACGGCGGCAGGGGGCGGCCGCGCCCGCGCCATGGCGAGAAGCGGCTCTGTGCGGCCCATGCCTGCGTCGTCAAGCGTGTAACCGTAAATGCCGGGTCGGGGCCGAAGCCCCGAACCGGCATCGCCGGCTTCAGGGAATCTTGGGAACGAGATCGTTGCCGAAGCTGTCCGTCTGGCGCGCGAAGCTGTTCGTGCCGGCCTGGATGTAGGCAGGTCCGCCGGCGCGCGCCGGGATCGGACCGGGATCAAGATAGCTGCGCGGCGGCGGCACCGACGTCACGCTGAGCTGCGGCTCCGGCGACGAAGCAGCCTCCTGGGTCGTACAGGCACCCAGCATGGCGGCGGGAACGATGAGCGTGAGCAAGGCGGAGAAACGGAGACTGCTGGTGTCGATCATGCGGATTTCGGCCTCAGCCGTCCTTTTGTCGCGCGTGGTTGCAGCTCATCTCTAGAGGGGTCAGCGCCCGCGGACAACACAGCGAAAGCCGACATGGCTGGTGGAGGTATCGATCGGTTCGGCGTGACGCGCCGCCGGCCGGTACCGCCGGCAATAATTCGGCGCGCAGAGATGGGAACCGCCCTTCAGGACCTTGCGCGGGATGTGGATGTCCGGCATGCGCGGATCATAGCTTTCGGCTTCGGGGCCGCCGCGCGGATTCTGCGGCACGCAGCAGGCTTTCGGCGCATCGCCCTGATGTTGCACCGACCAGAAATCGGCGGTCCACTCCCAGACATTGCCGATCATGTCATAGAGGCCATAGCCATTCGGCGGGAAGGTCCCGACCGGCGAGGTACGGGCCCAGCCATCCTCCTTGGTGTTCTCGAAGGGGAAGTTCCCCTGCCAGGTATTGGCCATGTGTCGGCCACCCGGCATGAGCTCGTCGCCCCAGGCGAATTCAGAATCGTCGCGGCCGCCCCAGGCGGCGAATTCCCATTCCGCCTCCGTCGGCAGCGCCTTGCCGGCCCAGGCCGCATAGGCTTCGGCATCGCGATAGGCGACATGGACCACCGGGTGATCGTCCAGCCCCTTGAGCGAGGAGCCTGCGCCATAGGGCTTGCGCCAGGTCGCACCGAACTTGAAGGTCCACCATTGCGACCAGTCGCGCAGATCGACGGGATGCGAAGGCGGGTCGAACATCAGCGACCCCGCCCGCAACATATGCGGCAGGGCGCCTGGATAGTCCTTCGGGTCCGGGGCGATTTCGGCGAAGGTGACATGCCCCGTCGCCTCCACGAAAGCGCGGAACTGCCGGTTGGTGACCGGCGTCACATCGATCCAGAACGGGTCGACGCAGGCACGATGGCTCGGCGCCTCCTCGGAATAGTGCTTGTCCGAGCCCATCCGGAACAGGCCGCCGGGGAGATGCACCATTCCATCCGTCCCGGCGCGGGCCTCGATCTCCGCGGCATCTGCCATGGCCCTAGTCTCCCTTGCCGTTCTTGCGTTCGCCATCGGCGAGAAGCTGCTTGCGCGCCTTCGCCATCGCCTTGCGCAGATCTTCGTCGAAGGCCGGAAAGCGCGGGTCGAGCTTTTCAAGGCGTTCGACGATCGTCGCCGCCACGACGAGCCGCGTGAACCATTTATTGTCGGCCGGCACGACATGCCACGGAGCGACCTTCGTCGCGGTGGCGGCGATCGCGGCCTGATAGGCCCGCTGGTAGTCGTCCCAATGTTCCCGCTCGACGATGTCGTTCAGATCGAACTTCCAGTTCTTGTCTGGCTCGTCGATGCGCGCGAGCAACCGACGCCTCTGCTCCTCCCGGGAGAGGTTCAGGAAGAACTTCAGCACGACCGTGCCATTCCGCGCGAGATGTTTCTCGAAGTCGCGAATGCTTTCGAAGCGCTTGGTCCAGAGCTCTTCGCCGGCGGGCTCGGGCGGCAGGTTCTGCTTGCGCAACAAATCCTCATGGACGCGCACGACCAGCACCTCTTCGTAATAGGAGCGGTTGAAGATGCCGATTTCGCCGCGCTCCGGCAGTTTGCAGGCGGCCCGCCACAGGAAATCGTGGCGAAGCTCCGACAGGCTCGGAGCCTTGAAGGAATGCACGATGCAGCCCTGCGGGTTTACGCCGGACATGACGTGCTTGATCGTGCTGTCCTTGCCCGCCGTGTCGATCGCCTGCAGAACGATCAGGATCGACCAGCGGCGCTCGGCGTAAAGACGCTCCTGGAGGTCGTGCAGACGCTTGACGCCAAGCTGCAGCAGCTCCTTCGCCTCGTCCTTCTCGATGTCGAGACCGCAGGTCTCGGCCGGATCGAACTGCTTCAGTCGGAAGCTGTCGCCATCGGCGACCCGGAAGCGAGCGATGATGTCATCCGGCCGCATCGCCAGCCCTTTCTCGCGAAGATCGGCCGCGCAGGCAACGCCGCGGCATTCTGCTACACTTCCCTGCTTGGATCGCATGCCGCCCCAAGAGGGCGCAATCGCCATTTGCGACCACGCCCGTCCTCCGCCCCCGCGAAAGCTGGGGAGCCCGCCTTCGCAGGCCCCCTCGTTCGGCCGGCGGCTATTTTGAGGCGCCCGTGCGGTCCAGATTGCGCATCAGAGCATCCACCATCTGGTCGACGCTGAAGCTCGCCGGACGCTGGCTCGGCGGAAACTCCTTGAAGGTCTGCAGGAACGGCGCGACCTTCCAGACGCCGTATTGGATCAGATAGGCGTTCTTCGCGAGCCAGTCATAATACTGGTCCGAGACGATGTCGGCCCGCTCCATCGGGTCCATGCGCAGGTTGAAGACTTTCGGCGCGCGCAGGCAGGTGAAGGGGTTCGCCCAGACGATGAAACCGCCAGGCTGACGCTGCTCGCAGAACACGATCTTCCAGTCGTTGTAGCGATAGGCGACGAGTTCACCATCGTCATTGAAGTAGAAGAACTCGTTGCGGGCCGATTTCGGCTGCTGGCCGGTCAGGTAGGGCAGCTGATTGTAGCCGTCGAGATGGACCTTGGCCTGTTGGTTGCCGAGCGTCGTGCCCTTGGCGAGCTTGTCCTTGATATCGCCATCGCCAGCGGCGGCGACCAGTGTCGGGAACCAGTCGAGGCCGGAGACCATCTCGTTCGAGACCTCGCCCGCCTTGATCTTGCCCGGCCAGCGGATCATTGCCGGGACGCGGAAGGCGCCTTCCCAATTCGTATCCTTTTCCGAGCGGAATTGCGTGGTCGCCGCATCGGGCCAGGACCATTGGTTCGGGCCGTTGTCGGTGGTGTAGACGACGATGGTGTTGTTGGCGACACCGAGATCGTCGAGCGCCTTCAGGAGCTTGCCGACATCCTCGTCATGCTCGAGCATCCCGTCGGCATAGTCGTTGCCGGGCATGCCGCTGCGGCCCTTCATCGACTCGCGCACATGCGTGTAGACATGCATGCGGGTGGTGTTCATCCAGGTGAAGAAGGGCTTCTGCGCCTTCACCTGCCGCTGCATGAAATCGATCGCAGCCGCGGTGGTCTCGTCGTCGATCGTCTCCATCCGCTTGGCCGTGAGCGGGCCGGTGTCCTCAATCTTGCCGTCGGCGGAGGTCTTGAGCACGCCGCGCGGTGAATTGGATTTGACGAAGTTGGCGTCGTTCTTCGGATAATAGGGGCGCTCCGGCTCCTCCTCGGCATTGAGATGGTAGAGATTGCCGAAGAACTCGTCGAAGCCGTGCCGGGTCGGCAGATATTCGTCACGATCGCCGAGGTGGTTCTTGCCGAACTGTCCGGTCGCGTAGCCCAAAGGCTTGAGCGTCTGCGCGATGGTGACGTCGCGGTCCTGCAGCCCGACAGTGGCGCCGGGGATGCCGACCTTGCAGAGGCCGGTCCGCAGACAGACCTGACCGGTGATGAAGGTGGAACGGCCGGCCGTGCAGCTGTTCTCCGCGTAATAATCGGTGAACATCGTGCCTTCCCGGGCAATGCGGTCGATGTTCGGCGTCCGGTAGCCGACGACCCCATGCGAATAGGCGCTGATGTTGCTCTGCCCGATGTCGTCGCCGAA
The DNA here is from genome assembly GCF_056394545.1 of Allobosea sp. 10N428. Classification (NCBI taxonomy): domain Bacteria; kingdom Pseudomonadati; phylum Pseudomonadota; class Alphaproteobacteria; order Hyphomicrobiales; family Alloboseaceae; genus Allobosea; species Allobosea sp. 10N428. The sequence continues at coordinate 50,632 of NZ_JBFTIC010000007.1, forward strand.
GATCACGAGGATGTTGGGCCGAGCAGGGGCCGAGGCCGGGGCGGGTTGCTGGGCCTTTGCGGCCCCTGAGAGGCCCATGACGGTGGCCAACGCCGCCGCCGCCACCGCAGCCAGGAATTTTTGGCGTTCCATGAAATGCTCCTGGTTTCGCATCGCGACAGTGGAGACATTGCCGACACAGCGTTCGTCCGCGCACACGATCGAATGCATCGCACGGGGGCATTCCGGGCTTAAGCTTGTAACAGTTACGGTCGCCCGGCGCCGCGCGCGTGCCGACGCAGGCCGATGGCGGCGGATAGCGCATCGTGCTGTCGACGGGGCGCACGGCGATATCGAGCGAAAACGCCTCATGCGGCGCGGAGTAGATGGCCTGAATCGACTCAACTGCCGCCCGGCGCTCATCCGACGGCACCACGCGGATGGAGAAGGAAGCCCTCTGCAGCATCATGGCGAGTGCATCGACGAAAAGCTCGGCCCGCGCCGCCATGTCCTCGTTACCGCGTCCGACCGCGGTCGGCGGCACGATCGCCTATTCCTTCGCCGTCGCCGGCACGCCGGTCACGGCACGCCTCAAAGTGCTGCGCGAGGTGAGCGTCGAGAACCGGCCACAGGGGACGATCGGTCTTTTCAGCATCGCGTTCCCGCTCGGCGCCGTCGCGCAGGCAGCGCCGCCGCCCGAGCCCGTGCCTGGCGCCCGTGTGGTAAAGTACTAGCCGACCGACGTCGAAGGATCTGCAGGAAGTCGCGGGCGCTGCGCTTTCCAAGTCGCCGGCAAGGGGGTACTTGGCTGTCGCGGTGAGAGCGCTCGCGCCCTGCACCGGCTCCGTCACTAGCCCAGTATTCACCGGATCATGGCCCAGACGACCCCTGCCACCCAGGCATTGAAGCGGCTCGGCGTCGGCTTCGAGCTGCGCAGCTACGACTATGATCCCAATGCCGAGCGGGTCGGATTGCAGGCAGCCGAAGCGCTGGGCGAGCCGCCCCATCGCATCCTCAAGACCTTGATCGCGCAGGTCGACGGCAAGCCGGTCTGCATCGTGCTCGCCTCCGATCGCGAGGCCAGCATGAAGAAGGTCGCGGCGGCCTTCGGCGGCAAGTCGGCAGCGATGATGCCGGTGCCGGATGCCGAAAGGCTCACCGGCTACAAGGTCGGCGGCGTCAGTCCCTTCGGCCAGAAGCGCAAGCTGCCGACCATCGTCGACGAAGCGGCGGCAGGCGAGGCGCTGGTTTACGTCAATGGCGGCCAGCGCGGCCTGCAGATCGCGCTCACGCCCGCCGATCTCCTGCGTGCTGCCGACGCGCGCAGCGCCCCGCTCTCAACCTGATCGCGGCCTCGCGCCGCCTTTCCCACTCGCTCCCGATGGCTTAGTGGCACGGGGGCGCCGCTTCCCAGGGTTTCCAAACGCATGATTCGCCTCGAGAACATCAGCAAGCAGAACGGAAAGCAGATCGTCTTCATCGAGGCGTCGGCCGGGCTCCTCAAGGGCGAAAAGGTCGGCCTCGTCGGCCCCAACGGCGCTGGAAAGACCACGCTTTTCCGGATGGTCACTGGCGAGGAAGCACCGGACGAGGGTCAGGTCTCGATCGATCGCGGCGTCACCATCGGCTATTTCAGCCAGGATGTCGGCGAGATGTCCGGCCGCAGCGCGGTCGCCGAGGTGATGGACGGGGCCGGGCCGGTCAGCACGGTCGCGGCGGAGCTCGCCGAGCTCGAGGCCGCCATGGTCGACCCGGACAGGGCCGACGAGATGGAGGACATCATCGCCCGCTATGGCGAGGTGCAGGGCCGCTTCGAGGAACTCGACGGCTACGCCCTGGACGGGCGGGCCCGCGAAGTCCTGGCGGGCCTTGGCTTCAGCGAAGAGATGATGGAAGGCGATGTCGGCGCGCTCTCGGGCGGCTGGAAGATGCGTGTCGCGCTCGCCCGCATCCTGCTGATGCGCCCGGACGCGATGCTGCTCGACGAGCCGAGCAACCATCTCGACCTCGAAAGCCTGATCTGGCTGGAATCCTTCCTCAAGGGTTACGAAGGCGCGCTGCTGATGACCTCGCACGATCGCGAGTTCATGAACCGCATCGTCGGCAAGATCATCGAGATCGACGGCGGCGCGTTGACCACCTATTCCGGCGACTACGAATTCTACCAGCAGCAGCGCGCGCTGGCCGAAAAGCAGATGCAAGCGCAGTTCGAGCGCCAGCAGGCGATGCTCGCCAAGGAAATCGCCTTCATCGAGCGCTTCAAGGCCCGCGCATCGCATGCCGCGCAGGTGCAGAGCCGGGTGAAGAAGCTGGACAAGATCGAGCGCGTCGAGCCGCCGCGCCGGCGCCAGACCGTCGCCTTCGAGTTCCAGCCGGCGCCGCGCTCCGGCGACGATGTCGCCAGCCTCAAGAACGTGCACAAGGCCTATGGCAGCCGCAGCATCTATGAGGGGCTCGACTTCCATATCCGCCGCAAGGAGCGCTGGTGCATCCTCGGCGTAAACGGGGCCGGCAAGTCGACATTGCTCAAGCTAGTCACCGGCGCGACCGAGGCCGACGCGGGCACCGTCACCGTGGGCAGCAGCGTCAAGATGGGCTATTTCGCCCAGCACGCCATGGAGGTGCTCGACGGCGAGCGCACCGTGTTCGAGGCGCTGGAAGACCGCTTTCCGCAGGCAGGGCAGGGCTCGCTCAGGTCGCTGGCCGGCTGCTTCGGCTTCTCCGGCGACGATGTCGAGAAGCGCTGCCGCTTCCTGTCCGGCGGCGAGAAGGCGCGCCTCGTGATGGCGATGATGCTCTACGACCCGCCGAACTTTCTCGTGCTGGACGAGCCGACCAACCATCTGGACATCGCGACCAAGGAGATGCTGATCACCGCGCTCTCGCAATATGAGGGCACGATGCTCTTCGTCTCGCACGATCGGCATTTCCTCGCCGCACTGTCGAACCGGCTGCTGGAGCTGACGCCCGAAGGCGTCCATGCCTATGGCGGCGGTTACACGGAATACGTTGCGCGCACCGGGCAAGAGGCGCCGGGCCTGCGGAGCTAGACGTTCTCGCTAGCGCGCGAAGACCGACCAGCCGGTCGCCTCGGCCAGGCGTTCCAGCGCCAGCGTGCCGAGCAGCGAATTGCCGTTGGCGTTGAGGCCGGGCGACCAGACCGCGATCGCGGCCTTGCCCGGAGCGACGGCGAGGATGCCGCCGCCGACGCCGGACTTGCCGGGCAGGCCGACGCGGAAGGCGAAGTCGCCCGAAGCATCATAGTGGCCGCAGGTCAGCATCAGCGCGTTGATGCGCCGCGCCCGCTGGGCCGAGACGACGCGCGGGCCGCCCGGTTCGTAGACCCCGCCATGCATCAGGAAGCGCCCGGCCATGGCGAGCTGGCGGCAGCTCATGGCGATCGCGCATTGATGAAAATAGACGCCGAGCGTCAGCTCCGGCGCGTGGATGACGTTGCCGAAGGCCTTCATGTAGTTGGCGAGCGCGATGTTGCGGAAACCGGTCGCCTGCTCGGCCCGCGCGACAGCGTCGTCGATGACGATCCTGTCGTCATCCGCCAGGTAGCGCACGAAGCGCAGCAATTCGCCGATCGCGACGCGGGGCTCGTGGCCGGCGAGATTGATGTCGGCGACGACGAGCGCGCCGGCATTGATGAAGGGATTGCGCGGCACGCCCTGCTCGCGCTCGAGCTGAACGATCGAGTTGAAAGGCGTGCCGGACGGTTCGCGCCCGACCCGGCGCCAGAGGGTGTCGCCCACCTTGCCGAGCGCCTGGGTCAGGGCGAAGACCTTGGAGACGCTCTGGATCGAGAAGGGTTCCTCGCTGTCGCCGGCGGCGTGCACTGCGCCATCCGCCGTCACGACGCAGAGCCCGAACTGCCGCGGGTCGATGCGGGCGAGCGGCGGGATATAGGTCGCAACCTCGCCGCGTTCGCTGGCGTCGCGCATCTCGTCGGCAATGTCGCGGACGAGCCGCCCGATATCCGTCACGCCTGAGATCCCGGCTGCTGCGCATGGCAGGCAAGCCCGAGCGGGGCCGCCGGGTCAAGCCCCGCCGCGCCGGCAACCGCTTATTGCAGGCGAAGCGTCCCGCCGGAGGAGGCGCCCCCGATCACCGGACGCTGCGAAGCGATGACGCACAGCGATTTGCCGCGCGACTTCGCCTGGTACAGCGCGGCATCGGCCGCGGTCATCAGGCTGTTCATGTCGCGGCCATGCTCGGGAGCGAGCGCAATGCCGACGGAGGCGCCGATATGGAGCCTGTGGCCGCTGTCGAGCTCGTAAGGCTCCGAGATTTCCCGCACGATCCGCTCGCCGAAGCGCTGAAGCTGAACGTGCTCGGTCTGCTCGGAGAGGACGACGAACTCGTCGCCGCCGATGCGCGCCGCGATGTCGGACGCCCGGACGAGGCCGCGCAGCCGCTCGGCCACCAGCTGGAGCAAAGCATCCCCCGCCATGTGGCCGTAGCTGTCATTGACGGCCTTGAAGCCGTCGAGATCGAGATAGACCAGGGCAAGCCCCTTGGGAGGCTTCGCATCGTCGAATTTCGTCGTGAAGGCCTTGGCCAGCCCGGTCCGGTTCGACAGCCCCGTCAGCATGTCGTGCCGCGCGTGGAAGGCATTCTCGCGTTCCGCCCGCATGGTCGAGATCAGCATCCCGTTCAGCTTGTAGGCCGCCATCGTCATGCTGAAGAGATAGAACGGGATCTGCATGAAGGTGATGAGCATCATCGGCTCGGACAGGAAAGGCGCCGCAAGCACGCAGGGACCGAGCGTGAGTGCGACCATCACGCCGGCCATGCGCGGCGCCGCGAAATTTCGAAAGCAGATGCCGCCCACCATCGCAGCCGCCGACAGGCAGGCGAGCGTGGACGCCACCCAGTCGCCGCTCATCAGGCTCAGGAACGTGCCGGCGCCGATGCCGGCTGCCCAGGCGACTCCGAGCAGCAGATAGATGTCGGTGGGGGTCGATTGGCCGCGCGCGGCACGCTTGCGCGCCGCAAGCAGGACGCACAGGCGCACGATGCAGCAAACGATCTCGAAAGCGCACCAGAGCGTGAATGGCAGGGTCGGGATGCGCCAGGCGATCAGGAAGGACACCGCCAGCGAGTTGATGACGCCGCCGGCGAAGATCGGCAGCGTGCCGTAGAGGCTTGCAACCAGCGCGCCCCGGATATCGGGGGGGACATCCGGGCCGGCATCCGCAAGCCAGCGCGTCACACGCCAACGCGGCAGGCTGAAACGGAGGACTGGGGCACTCATCGGCTGATCCGGCTCCTCTGGCGAGCAGGCCAGCGGAGCACCCGGTCGCGAAGGGTGCCTAGCAATCAGGGGTTACGATTCAGTGAGGAACGCCGCGCGAATCAAGCGTTGTATGCAATGCAGGGCTGCTGAAAACTCGGATCGTCACCGGATCTGGCGGTAGACCCAGACCCGCGCAGGCGGAATGTTGCGCAGCACCCAATCGGAGACGAAGGCCTTGAGGCCGGATCCCTTGCGCGAGATCGGCGAGATCACCGAATAGGTAAACTGGATGAACGGCGCACCCTCGACAAGCAGCGGAAAGGCCTCGCGCGCCAAGGCCGTGCGGGTGGCCGGCGGCCGGTTGAACAGCGGCAGGCTCGAGACGAGCGCGATCGCCTTCTCGTGCAGATGGCCGGTGAGAGTCTTGGACAGGGCATACGCATCGCCCTGCACCACCGTCGCACGCGGGAAGCGCTGACGCAGGAGCTCACAGAACTCCGGGCTGTACTCGACAAGGATGAGGCGGCTCTCGTCGATGCCACGCTCGATCAGCGCTTCGGTGACCGGGCCGGTGCCGGGGCCGATCTCGATGACCGGGCCAGGCTGTTCGGGATCGACGAAGGAGGCCATCCGCCGCGCGAGTGCCGGGCTCGACGGCGTCACCGAGCCGGTGCGCAGCGGGTCGTCGATCCAGGACTTGATGAAGCGGGCCTCGTCGCCGAGCTTCGCCCTGGCTTCGCTGACTCGACTCTTGAACTTCTCGGCGGTGCTGCGAACTTCGCTCTCGACCTTGTAGCGGACGGCCGCCACCTTGAGCTTGGCTTCCGCGACGCTGTCGACAAGGTCAGCCGCCGTCACCCGCACCTCGCCCTCGATCCGCGACGCCACGCGGGATTGCCCGAGGCGAGCGGCGAGCGACGTTGCGCGCGGACGATGACGGATCGTCGAAGACATGGCACCCCTTGATCGCCGCAGAGACGACGCGTCTGACGCAGCCGAACGTTACCTGCGCGGCATATGGGGTCAAGAGCGGCCGCCCGCCAAGTTCTTTTCCGCAGTTCCGGCAAAAAGCTGTCAGATCAACGGCCTCGGCGGCGAAGCCTGCTCGTAGACCGCAGCCATATGTGCGGTCAGGCGCGGGTTGAGCAGCGTCAGCCGCCCGCCCGAGAGCGAGAACAGCCCGGCCTTGCGCAGACGCGACCAGGTCTTGCTGGTGTGGACCAGAGACAAGCCCAGCGCATCGGCGAGCTGCTGCTGCGAGAGCGGAAAGGCGAAGCTGTGGTTGCTGACGAGGCCAAGCGTCTCGGCGCGATGGTAGAGCGAGATCACCAGAGTGGCGATGCGCTCGCCCGCGTTGCGCTGGCCGACCGTGGTCAGGTTGTCGTCGATCAGGCTCTCCTCGCGTGAGCCCAGCCAGGCCAACTCATAGGCCAGCGTCGGCATTCTGACGAAGAGGTCCCAGATCCGCCTGCGCGGGAAGACGCATAGCTCGACATCGGTGAGCGCTTCGATGCCGTGCTCGGCCGCGCTGAGCAGGGAAGCCTGCAGGCCGACGAGATCTCCCGGAAGGAGAAAATTGAGGATCTGGCGACGTCCGTCAGGCAAGGATTGGTAGCGGAAGGCCCAGCCCGAATAGAGCGTGTAGAGCTCGGCATCCTCCTGGCCGGGGTGAATGATGTCGGCACCGGCCGGAAGGCTGCGATGGTCGATCTTCATGGCCTGAATGAAGCGGATCTCGTCGTCTGCCTTGTCCTTGAAGGCGGGCTTGAGCCGCAGCGGGCAGGCAAGGCAAGGCGTTCCCAAGCGGCCCTGCTTACTGACGATGTTCATGAACCTATCGGTCCCCCCGACTCCGCCGCGGAACGCATCGGCAAGCGTCCAACGCGCAAGACGGCGGCGCGTTCCGAATCGGCTCCAAAGGAACCATCTCGGCTTGCGCTGCGTTTTCCTGTCGAAATCCGGCCCATCCGGGCCGGAAGCGTTGGGAGATGGACATGCCGAAAGCCAGCCTTGCCCCCGCTGCACGAGCCCTGCTTTTCTTCGGCTTCATGGGTGCGGCCGTCACGGGTCTGACCATCGGAGCGCAACTGCAGATCCCCTCCGACCAGAGTTCGACGAGCGTCGCCATGGCCAAGGGCGAACGCGACAAGGCCGCGGATCTCCGCTTCGCCGCGGTCGATTCCGCTGACCGGACGCGCAGCACGGCGAAGAGGGCGATCGCCTCGCCGTCTCAGCAGGCGCTTGCAAGCGGGCCTATAACGCATGTCGTACGCTGAGCCTGCCAGCGGAACCTGACGCGGATTCCCGCGTTACATGCGCGGCGCATCCTCGCGTCGCACTTCAAGGCCGCCTCTGGCGGCTTATTTTTTGAGTGCAGGCAGAGCCCCCATGCTGCGTATCCGACACGCGACGACCTATCGCTATGCGCAGCCCGTCGCCTTCGGCCCACATCGGCTGATGCTGCGGCCACGCGACAGCTTCGACCTGCGCGTCGTCGATACCGCCCTCTCGATCTCGCCTTCCGCCAGCCTGAGCTGGATGCACGACGCCTACGGCAATCCCGTCGCCATCGCGAATTTCGAGGCCGAGGCCGATACGCTCGACATCGTCAGCACCCTGATACTCCAGCGCTTCGGCCCCGCCATTCCGCGCTCCGAGATCAAGCCCGGCACAGCGCTGACCGGGGTCGTCTACGGCGAAAACGAGCGGTCGGTGCTGCAGCCGTTCCTCGCTCTCGCCAGCGCCGACCCCGACAAGATGCTCGACCGCTGGCTCGCCGATTTCAGGGCGAGAACCGGCCAGGGCTCGGGCCATCTCCTGCGCGATCTCGCTCACGCGCTCCATGGCGCACTCAGCTACACCACCCGTTTCGACGAAGGCACGCAGCACCCCGTCGACACCCTGGAGAGCGGTTTTGGCTCCTGCCGCGACTACGCCTGGCTGTTCATCGAACTCGCACGGCGCATGGGTTTCGCCGCACGCTTCGTCACCGGCTACATCCATGACAGGAGCCCGGACGACGCCCTGCTGACCAGCGCGGTGGGATTGACCCATGCCTGGGCGGACGTCTTCATCCCCGGCGATGGCTGGGTCGAGTTCGATCCGACCAATGATCTCGTTGCCGATCGCCAACTCCTGCGCGTCGCGGTCGCCCGCGTGCCGGAGGATGCCTCACCCATCGCCGGCAGCTTCACCGGGCCGGCAGGGTCCTTCCTGGGGCTGAGCGTCGGCGTATCGATCGAACCGGTCGACGCGCCCCAAGCCGGATCGGATCTGGCTGAATCAATGTGATCGGCCAGTCCCGCTCTGACTTCGAAAGAGTTCGGTCAGGACGCATGCCTGACACGCCAGCGGCCAAGCGAACCGCCTTGAGGCTCGGCTGTCTGCACCGCCTCGATCTGGGCGAGGAGGCCGGCAAAAATACGCGGCGGCGCGCCGTGGCTGATCTCGCGATCGGCGTCGAGCCAGACCTCGATCGTGTCGTCGTCGATATCGACGACGTTGACCGTGACGCGCACGCCCGGCGTGCTGCGCAGCGCGCGCGAAGCGACATCAGCCACAAGAAATCCGAGCGGGATGATGCGATCCACCGAAAGCGTCGCCGCCGTATCGATCCGGCTCGTCACCCACTGATCGCGGCTGCGGATCAGATTCGAGATCATCGTGACGACGTCGTCGAGGAAGAGATCGACGCGGACCGGCTGCATCTCTCCGTCCGCCAGCGTGAAGCGATAGGCTGCCGAAAGGACATGGACGCGACATTCGGCATCGGCGAGCGCCAGCCGGGCCTCGTCGCGGTAATCGCGCTTACTCAGGCCGATATAACTCTGGACGACCTGCAGGCTGTTCTTCACCCGGTGATGCAGCTCACGCACGAGGAAACGGTTGTCGTCCAGGGCGGTTTGCAGGCGGCGCTGACGCACCTCCTGCTCGTCGACCATGGCGTTGAAAGCTTCCGCCACGCTGCGGATATCGCTCGGCATGTCCTCGGCGAGCGCCACTCTGGCCCGCCCGGACGAAGCCCGCGCACGGGCCGCCGCTTCGATGCCGCGCAGCCAGCGGGCGCAATGCTTGTCGATCGCGCGCAGGTAGACGACGCAAAGCAGAGCAAGAGTGGTCAGCGGCGCGAGCAGGAGCACGAAGAACTGCAGGCGTGCGGCCTGGGCCGGCCCGTCGTCGAAGCTGGCGATGACGTAGAAGTCGGGATCGGCGACCATCCGGGCCGAATAGACGCGATCGGGACCGGCGCGGCTGGGCGCCGTCCAACGTTCGCGGCCGTTCGGAACCCGATTCTGTTGCGGCAGCCAATTCATATCCGCATCGTCGCCGCGGTTGGCCACGATGTCACTGCCCCGGCCGATCAACGCGACATTCATGTCCCGCCGCCCATCGCCAAGATCGAAGACGTTCTCCAGCAGCTCCGGCGCGGTCAGGAGAAGTGCCTCTTGCAGACCCCTGCCGGCCGTCTCCGGGTCGGCCATCAGGATGGCGAGATAACGCCGGCCGGCGAGCGTGACCTGATCATAACGGATTCTGCCGAGATCGGCGCCGTTCCAGTTCGCGACGGAGGGAAGCTTTGCCAGCTGTCTGGCGACATCGCCCAGCGTCTCCTTCGAGAGATCGGCATTGAGAGAAGCCGCGCAGATGCGACCATCGGCGCTGCGCAGGAAGAAGGCGTGGAAGCCGCTCGCCCGCTGCATCGCTTCCAGCCCCGCTTCCTCGCAGACAGCAGGATCGACGCGCGGATCGCTCGCCATCGTTCCAAAGGCGAGCAATGCGCGCGAAGCCCCCCGATACCAGACGCGCGTGCGCACCGCAAAATCATCGACCGCGCGCAGCTGGGCTGCCTCGATCGTCGCGACGGCGGCGCGATAAGTGGCATAGGCAGCGAAAGCCGTGGCGCAAGCAACCGGGACCGCAATAGCGATCAGAAGGGCCAGAAGGCGCCCTCGAACGGTGCTGAACCGCGCCAGACGCATCAGGAGCCGACTGGTTCGGAACCGACCCTTTGCATCGCGGCCGCGCTGGTGCGGTCCGGCCCAAGATCGTCGACGCCACCGATGGAAAGCAGCTCGGCGAGCTTCGTCCGAGCGCGGTTCACCCGGCTCTTGATCGTGCCGATCGCGACGCCGCAGATGTCCGCCGCCTCCTCGTAGGACAAGCCGGTCGCGCCCACCATGATCAGGACTTCACGCTGCTCCTCGGGAAGCTTCGCCAGCGCCTTGCGGAAATCGGCGAGGTCGAGATGGCTTTCCTGATTGCCATGCGTCGCCATCCTCTCGGCATAGGTGCCTTCGCTGTCCTGCACCTCGCGCCCGCGCTTGCGATAGAGCGAGTAATAGGTGTTCCGCAGGATGGTGAAAAGCCAGGCGCGCAGGCTGGTGCCCGGTTCGAACTTGTCGGAGTTGCCCCACGCCTTGAGAAGCGTATCCTGGACGAGATCGTCAGCGAGCTGCATCGACCCCGACAACGAAGCCGCGAAGGCGCGCAAGTTCGGGATTTCGCGAATCAGGCCGTCCTTGAACTCGTTGGCAGCGCGGGAAGCCTTAGGGAGATCATTTGCACTCATCGGACGACGCTCCGGCTGCGCGCAGTTCCGTCGCTTCGAGCTGCGCCAGCAGCACAAGGAATTTGTCCGGGACAGGTGCGTTCACAATGTCGTCGTAGTGCGCCTTGAGCGAGCGACCTATGGATTCCTGCACCTTCGCATCCAGAACCAGTTCGAAGTCGTCATTGTCGCCTCCGTCCGGCTCGGACATCGCTGTATCCACGTTGCTCATCTCAGCCCTCGCGCCGCAACCGGGCCTGCTTTTCCAGCAAGTCCCGCACTTCATCTCTCTGTCGGCGAAACCAGAGCCAGATGGCGGTGGCGACACCAATGCGCCCTAATAACAGCCGCGATTTCAAAAGGTTCCGCATCCGGCAAAAAATAAATTCCTTGTCAGCGGCTCATCCTAAGCCATTATCCAGGCACGATAAAAGGGACGCGTTCATGTCTATCGCAAAAGAAATTGCGCCTCATCTTCCTTACCTGCGCCGGTTCGCGCGCGCCCTCAGCGGCACTCAGGCCAGCGGTGACGCCTATGTCGTCGCAATGCTGGAAGCGCTCGTCGCCGATCCATCCGGCTTTCCTCGTGGCATCGATCCGCGCGTCGGTCTCTATCAGTCCTTCCTGAAGCTGTGGTCTTCGGCCGGCGTCGATACCAGCGAGCCGATTGTCGAGCTCACGCGGGCTCCGGCCGAGCGCAATCTCGAGGCGCTGACGCCAAGGCCACGGCAAGCCTTCCTGCTGCGAACCGTCGAGGGCTTCTCGATCGAAGAGGTCGCGACGATCATGGGCGTCGGCACGGCCGAGGCGGCCGCGCTCGTCCAGACCGCCGGCCAGGAGATTGCCGAGCAGGTCGCGACCGACGTGCTGATCATCGAAGACGAGCCGATCATCGCGCTCGACATCGAGACGATGGTCGAGGAACTCGGCCACAGCGTCACCGGTGTGGCCCGCACGCAGCGCGAGGCGATCGCGCTGGTCGCCAAGAAGCGCCCCGGCCTTGTGCTGGCCGATATCCAGCTGGCCGATGGCAGCTCCGGGCTCGATGCGGTCAACGAGATCCTGACCTCGATCGACGTGCCCGTGATCTTCATCACAGCCTACCCTGAGCGGCTGCTCACGGGCGACCGGCCGGAGCCCGCCTTCCTGATTACCAAGCCGTTCCAGCCGGAAGCGGTGAAGGCCGCGATCAGCCAGGCGCTGTTCTTCGATCGGCGGGCCGGCCGCAAGGCCGCCTGAGCCCCTTTCCTTGCCGATCAGAAGCCCGCGGCGCGCCGCGGGCTTTTTTTGTCGCGCCCGGAACCAGCACCGCCGCCGCACGTTCCGCAACACGATGTCGGTTTGGTTTTCGGTGCGGGAGGGCATGGACCATGGCGATGACCTGCTTGTCGGCAGCGATCGCAGCGATTTCGGTCGCGGCAACACTGTTTTCAGGAGCCGTGGCACCGGGCGCCATGAGCGGCGAAATTCTGTCACTGGTACTGGCCGCATTGACCAGCCTGGCCGTGGCTGGAGCAGCCGCTCTCGACAGCTGAACTTGGCAAGCCGCCTCGGCTGTTCAGCCGCACGAATTCTTCTGCTGATCGCCGTCGGCCTCGTCTCCACGCCAGTCCGCGCGGAGGTCACGGCGCCGCGGTTGCAGGGGTCCGTGCAACGATGGTCCCAGCAAAGATTGCCGCCGCCGCGGCCCGCAGAGCTTCCGGCGCGCACGCCCGCTCCTCCCCGGGAGGGAGCCAAACCCTCGACCTCCCCGCCTTCCCAACCCTTACCCCAGACGACAAGCGTAGAGGCCCAGGCTTGCCTCGTCAGGATGGCCTCCATTCCCGGAAACAGGTTGGAGTCTGCCGTTTCGAATGTCTCGAAGGCCGACCCCGCCTGCCGCGTGGACGAGCCGGTCCGCCTCCACGCCCTCGCAATCCGGGGCAGCGCATCGGGACAGACGGTGACCTTCGAGCCGGCGCCGCTGATCAGCTGCGCGATGGCATCGGCCGTCGCAGACTGGCTCGACACCAGCATTCAGCCCTTGGCGCGCGGATATTTCAACCTCAGCCTCGCCGCGATGCGTGTCGGCGGCGGGCAGGAATGCCGGCGACGTAATGGAGCCTCCACCGGACCGATCAGCGAGCATGCGAGCGGTCAGGCCTTGGACATCTTCGCCTTCAAACTCGCGGAAGGCGGCACGTCGGAAACAGTCCTGGTCGAGAAGCCCTCCGGCCTTGTCCAGAACCGCTTCCTCGACGCAGTCCGTCAGTCGGCGTGCGGGGCGTTCATGACGGCGCTGGGGCCGGGCTCCGACGCCGCCCATGCCAACCACCTGCACGTCGACATCCAGACGCGACGTTCGCGCACATCACGTTTTTGCCAGTAGGGGAGATCTAGGCGCCAGTGTCGAAGCGCAGCAGGAAGGACCGGGATTCCGGCGTATCATCAACCCCGTCGCCATCGACAAGCCGCGGAGCGGCGCGCCGCGCCGCCATCACAGCCAGCGCCGCGTCGCAATCAAGTCCGGTCGCCAGCAGATCCTCAAGCTCCCAAAATGGCGGAAGAACCGCCTCGGAGGCCTGGTCGTGGATTGTTGGGATTTCTCCCCGCAGACGACTCACGGACATCGACATTCCCATGCCAAGATAACGAGTCAACGCAACAGGCTAGCTTTGGTTCCCTTACGGCGGAACTGTGGGTTTCTTGGGGCGTTTCGATCGGTCCACCGCCAGGAGCATATGCGATGATTACTGGGCATTCCCGATCCAGCCTTGCCCTCGCCGCCTTCGCAGGCCTGGCATGCCTGACCAGCCCGGTATCGGCCCAGCAGCCGACCGGGCCGTCCACCGGGCGGCTATCCTGCACGCTCAGCAGCCCCCCTGCCGCAACGGTGACGACGCAGAAGCCGATGGAGTGCCGCTTCCGCCCCAGGCGCGGGCCGCTCCAGCAATATACCGGCGTCGTCCGCGGCTTCAGCATGGATCTCGCGTCGATTCGCAGCGCGGCAATGGCCTGGCGCGTCTTCGGTCCGTATGCACGCGCGCCGCTCGGCGCGCTGACGGGTCAGTACAGCGCGTCGGGGACGGGCGCCGGAACAAGCGGACATGTCCTGAACGGGGGAGAGAAAAACCAAGTGACGCTGCAGCCGCTGCCGTTCCAGGGCCATCGCGGCATCAATGTCGCGACGGGCGTGACCGCCCTGGAACTGACGCTCGTGCCTCCCGGCAAGCGGCGCTGAAAGACCGACATTCGATAGGGCGGGAACGCGTTCCCACGACCTGATCAAAACCTCTGGGCCAGCGTGATCCTCCCCGAAGAATTACTTTTCGCTAACCTTGACCTGGCAAAATTGACTCAAAGTCAACGCTTCTACCCCACGATCGAGATGGAAGCAGGAACATCGCCAATTCCCTGACGTTATCGAGACATCATGGGGTTGCAGAGTGAGAAGTCGCCGGTCGATGGCTGATATCCGCGTTCTGATCGTCGAAGATGACCCGTTCATCGCCATGGACATCGAAAGTGCCGTGGCGGAGCAGCTCGGCGCCGAGGCCGAGCTGATCGTGGTCGAATCCGTCGCCGAAGCACACCGCGCCGCGGCTAGAAAATTGTCCTGCGCGCTGCTCGACATCGACGTCGTCGACGGCAAGACCTTCGACGTCGCGCGTGCTCTTCAGAAAGCCGGAACACCCTTCGCTTTCGTCTCGGGATCGGCTCCGAGCGATGTTCCCGCCCCTCTGCGCAGCGAACGCTTCCTGCGCAAGCCGTTCTCGATTGGCGAAGTGGCCCGTTTCGTCGTGAATGCGATCGGGGTCCCCGACGAGGCCACCCAAGGCTAGCGGCCAAGCGCTCGATCACCGCACAAACTCAATGCATCAAGGCGAAGGCTGCGAGTTCTCCCGCTTCGGAAACGTCAACGTCACACGCGTCCCGGGCCGTTCGTTTCCCGGGCGCAGCGGCTCGGTCGTCATTGTGGCCCGCATGCTGCGCAGCAGGCTCGCGATCACCGTCTGTCCCAGGCCCTTGTTCTCGGCTGCGGCGGGCAGACCGACGCCATCGTCCTCGATCGACATGGTGAGGGCCGGCGCGTCCTCGCGTGCGAAGCGGATCATGACTCTCCCGGGCATGCCGTCCGGAAAAGCATGCTTGATCGCGTTGGTGACGAGCTCGTTGACGATGACGACGAAGGAGACGGCATCGCGCCCCGGCAGCCGGATCGAATCCATATCGAGATCGATGGTGATCGGGCGACCTTCCGCCGCCTTGCCGATCTCGGCGAGCAGGTCCTCCATATAAGGGCGCGCGTCGATCTCGTCCGTTTCGATATCGAGGCGCAGCCGCCTCTGGCCGGCCGCAATCGCCTGGATGCGCGACTGCGCCTGAGCCAGCGCTGCCTTCACCGCCGGCTCCCGCGTCTGCCGGCTCTGAACGTTGAGCAACGCCGAGACCATAGCCAGGTTGTTGCCGACACGGTGATTGACGTCGCGCAGCAGCGCCTCGATCCGCAGATGTTCGTTCTCGAGCTGCCTGGTCCGTTCGCTGACGATCTTTTCGAGCTCGGCATTGCTGAACGCCAGCGCCAGGCTGCGGCGCTGACGCCGGCGCAGCTGCTGCCAGGCGGCGAACGCCAATCCCGCCAGCGCGATGACGATACCCGTGCTGCCCCAGAGCCGGCGGCGCTCCTCCCGGCGATAGAGAGACAGGAGGCGGACGTTCTCCGTCTGCTGGATCTCCCGCACCGTGTCGCGCAGCCGATCCATCGCGTCGTTGCCGGTGGCATCGCGCACGAGGGCCAGCGCCTCATCGCGGCGCCCTGCCCGCTCGAGCACGATCGTGCGGTCGAGCTCCTCGAATTTAAGGCGCATGTCGACGCGCAGCTTGGCCACCTGCGCCGTCTGGAGCGGATCGGCATCGACGAGGGCGGCGAGGATATCGAGCTCCGGCCCGGCTGCCGCCCGCCCTTCCGTGAAGGGTTCGAGATAGCTCGCCTGGCCCGTGAGGAGATAGCCGCGCTGGCCGGTCTCGGCATCGCGGAGCCGGCCGAGGAAGCGCTCGGCCCGCTCGCGGATCTCAACGGCATGCGCGGCCGAGTCGGCGGCCTCGCGCGCCTGCTGGTTGATCCACGCAGCCACGACGATCGCCACGGCAACCACGCCGATCGCAATGATCGTGGTCGTCGCCGAGCGAAGCCGCGTGCCGAAGGCCGGGAGGGCCGGAAGCGAAAATCGACTGCGTGTGCTCACTTGGGCAGGCATGCCAGCCTTGTTAAAGGACGCATGCCGATATCCCTATGTAAAATGACACAGGCCGTCCACCGCGGCGGCGCCGAACAGGTCTGGGAGGTCACGCCTCGTCCTTGTCCTTGTCGCCGCCGGCAACGATCTGTCGGCCGAGAATGGCGCCGAGCACGACTACGCCACCGGCGACAGCCATGCGCCAGCTCAGCCGCGGACCGATCAGCTTTGCGGCCAATGGCGCTGCAGCGAGCGCCGCCGCGGCGGTCGGGCGCGGCGGTCGGCGCCGGTTCTTGACAAAAAGCCCGATGCCGAAGGCCAGCAGAGCCGCTGCAAACAGCCCTCCCGCGATCCACAGGCTCGCAGCGATCGCGCCGTAGCGAAGCGCAAGCAGCGTGTGCAGGGCGTTCAGCGCGTAGCCGGCCGCGCAGAGCAGCAGCAAGGCGGCAACACCGAACAGGCCGTAAACGGTGACGTTGCGCTTCACCGCCCCGGAAACCTCCGAAGCGATGAAAGATCCGAGCCCCCCCAGCATGGTCAGCGCGCCGACAGATAGCCGACGAACAGTCCGACCGCAGCCGCCAGGCCGAGGGCGCGCAGCGGGCGCTCGCGGATCTCGTCCTCGATCAACCTCTGCAACTCGGTGGCCTGCTCCTTGGCGACATCGACCATCTTGTCGGTGTCGACGCCGACGGCGCGCAGCCGATCCGTCACCGTCGCCGCGATTTCTTCGGCGCTGCGGGTCAAGGTGTCCTCGAGCGCGCTCGCCTGCCGCTTGGCACGGGCGCCGGACTGGCGCATCTCGGCCGCAACATCCTCGGCGCCCGCCTCGACTTCGGCCTTGGCGCGCTTGGCGGCCGCGGCCGCCTGACGTTTCGCGGATGTCGTTGTTGCCATGGCGATCGGTTCCTGTCGCTTTCCTGAAAGGGGATGGTGCCGGGGCGGCTGCGCCGCCGCAAGAGGCACCGCCGCTGTCGCAACGCGCCCGGCTGCGGTTCTGTTCCGGCTAGGCCGCCTGGGCTTCCTGCGCCTCCTCGCCGTCAGCCTTGGCTTTCTCGCGGCGATAACGGGCGAATTCCTCCTGCGCCACCATGGCGACGATCACGATCGGCGTCGAGAGCACCGCTCCGATCGGCCCCCAAAGCCAGAGCCAGAAGATGAAGGCGATGAAGACGAGGAAGGGGGAGATCGTCAGCCGATTGCCGACGAAGACCGGCGTCACGGCATTCCCTTCGACGAGATGGAGGGCGTAGTAGGCCGCGGCCGGCCAGAGCGCGGAGAGAAGTGACGGCGCATCCAGGAGCGCGCCCGCCAGAAGCAGAACAGCGACGATCGCCGGACCGATGAAGGCGAGATAGTTGAGCAGGAAGGCGAGCGCTCCCCAGAAAACCGGGAAAGGCAACCCTGCCAGCCAGGCAATGGCCATGGTCAGCACGCCCATCCCGAGATTGATCACCGTCACCAAAGCGAAGTAGCGCGCCACCCGGGTCTCGATCTCCTCGAAGAAGGAGCCGGCGGATCGGCGCGCACCGCGGCCGAGGCAGAGCCTGAGGATCCGGGCCTTGAGGTGACGCCGTGTCGCCAGCCAGAAATAGACGGTGGCGACAAAGATCAGCATGCCGCCCGCCGCCGCCGAGGACGTCAGGGCGATATCGAAGAGCGGGTTGCCCTGGGAAACGCTGAGCTCGGCGCCCTTGCCCGTCATCGCGGCGATGCCGCGCTTGAACTCGTCCATGAAGGCGAAGACGCCGGCGAGCTTGGTCTGGAGGGCCGCCATCATCGCGGGGGCCTGATCGCTCCAGCCTGCGACCGGCACGGCAAGGATCGCGACCGCTCCGAGCAGCAGGCCAATGAAGAACAGAACCACGAGCGCCGATGCCGCCTGCTGCGGCACGCCATAGCGAACGAGCCCGTCGACCAGCGGGCCGAGCACCAGCCCGAAGATGACGCCTGCCATGACCGGCATGGCGATGACCTTGGTCAGCGCGAGCGAGGCCGTCGCCAGGATGACGAAGATGCCGACAATGGCGTAGCGGACGATGAGATCATGCTCGTAAGCCGTGACCTCCGCGCTTTCCTCCACCGGATCCGGTTCCGCCATATAACGCGGAAACGGCCGCCAGGCCGATGAGCTGAGCATTTTCCTGCTTCCAACGCGTTAGAGCACGCGCCCCCCTGGCGCGTCGGTAGCGTCAACGCGGGATGGATCGGCCCGGTTCCCGGCGGCTCAGTGCGCCTCGTCCCAGTTGTCGGCGGCGCGGGCCTCGACGGCGAGGGGCACCCTGAGCTGCACGGCCGGATGCGGAGCCTCCACCATGACCTTCTCGATGATCGGCAAGGTCTTTGAGACCTCCTCCTCCGGCACCTCGAAGACGAGCTCGTCATGGACCTGCAGAAGCATCCGGGCGTTGAGCCGGCTGGCGGCCAGTGCGTTGTCCATGCGGGTCATCGCCCGGCGGATGATGTCGGCGGCCGAGCCCTGGATCGGGGCATTGATCGCCTGGCGCTCGACGAAGGCGCGCTCCGACGGGTTCTTCGAGGAAACCGCCGGGAAATGGCAGACCCGGCCAAAGATCGTCGTGACCTGGCCATGGGCGCGCACATGGGTCTTGGTCTGGTCCATGTAGTCGCGGATGCCGGGGAATCGCTCGAAATATTTGCGGATATAGGCGCTCGCCTCCTCGCGGCCGATGCCGAGCTGGTTGGCGAGGCCGAAGGCCGAGATGCCGTAGATGATGCCGAAATTGATCGCCTTGGCGCGGCGGCGCACCTCGCTCGGCATGCCCTGCACGGGCACGCCGAACATTTCGGAGGCCGTCATCGCGTGGATGTCGATGCCATCCGCGAAGGCCTGCCGGAGCTGCGGGATTTCGGCGATATGGGCGAGTAGCCGCAATTCGATCTGGCTGTAGTCGGCCGAGACCAGCTTGTAGCCCTTCTCGGGCACGAAGGCCGTTCTGATCTTGCGGCCCGCTTCCGTGCGGATCGGGATGTTCTGCAGATTGGGCTCGGAGGAGGAGAGCCGGCCCGTCGTCGTCGCCGCCAGCGCATAGGAGGTGTGGACCCGGCTGGTCTGCGGGTTCACATAGCCCGGCAGCGAATCCGTATAGGTCGATTTCAGCTTGGCGAGCTGGCGCCATTCGAGAATTTTCGAAGGCAAGGCGTGGCCCTGCTCGGCGAGATCCTCCAGCACGCCGGCGCCGGTCGCCCATTGGCCGGTCGCGGTCTTCTTGGCGCCCGCCAGCCCCATCTTGCCGAACAGGATGTCACCAAGCTGCTTGGGACTGCCGATGGTGAACTTCTCGCCGGCAAGCTCGTAGATCTCGTCCTCGAGCCGCGCCAGCCCCTGCGCGAAATCGCCGGAGAGCCGCGACAGGATCTGCCGGTCGATGGCGATGCCGCGCGTCTCCATCGCGGCGAGCACGGCGACCATCGGCCGCTCCAGCACCTCGTAGACCGCCGTCTTCTTCTCGGCGGCCAGCCGCGGCTTCAGCGCGAGCCAGAGGCGCAGCGTGACATCGGCATCCTCGGCTGCATAGTCGGTCGCCTTGTCGAGCGGCACCTTGTCGAAGGTCACCTGCGATTTGCCGCTGCCGGCGACCTGCGCATAAGGGATCGTCTCGTGGCCGAGATGCAGCTCCGAGAGCTTGTCCATGCCGTGGCTGTTGGTGCCGGCATCGAGCGCATAGGAAATCAGCATCGTGTCCTCGATCGGGGACACGGAGAGCCCGTGGCGCTCCAGCACCAGCAGATCGTATTTCAGATTCTGGCCGATCTTGAGCACGCCCTTGTCGGCAAGCAGGGGCTTCAGCGCCGCGACGGCCTGCGCCAGCGGGATCTGCTCCGGCAGCAAGCCCTCGTCGAAGAGGCCGCCATCCCCGGCACGATGCTGAAGCGGGATGTAGCAGGCGTGGCCGGGCGCAACCGCCAGCGAGATGCCGACGAGATCGGCCTGCATCGCGTCGAGCGAATTCGTCTCGGTATCGAGAGCGACATGGCCGGCCTCATAGGCCCAGCCGATCCAGCGTTCGAGATCGGCGAGCGTGCGCAGGCATTCGTATTTGGAGCGGTCGATCTTGGCCGCGATCGCCTCGTTCTTGCGGGACGCGGCCAGATCGGCCGGCTTCATCCAGCCGGCCTCGCCACCGCCGGCCTCCGGCGCAGTCGCGGCCGGCGACGGCGCAGCGGGGCCGGTGGCAGAGACGGCGTCCTCTATGGCATCGGCGCCGGCATAGAGCGCCTTGAGCTCGGCCGCGCGCGAGCCGCCCGGCGCCAGCGCGGGATCGGGGTCGATCGCGCCGACATCGGCCTCATAGGCCTCGGCGACGCGCTTGGTGATGGTGGTGAATTCCATCGCCTTGAGGAAGGCGACGAGCTTCGCCGGGTCCGGCTGTTCGAGCGTCAGGTGTTCCAGCGGCGTCTCGACCTTCACATCGTCGACCAGCGTGACGAGCTTGTGCGAGATGCGGACCTTCTCGATCACTTCCGGATTGGTCAGCGTCTCCCGGCGCTTGGGCTGCTTGATCTCGCCGGCCCGCGCCAGCAGGGTTTCGAGATCGCCATATTCCCCGATGAGCTGCGCGGCCGTCTTGATGCCGATGCCCGGCGCGCCCGGCACATTGTCGGTGGCATCGCCCGCGAGCGCCTGCACATGCGTGACCTTATCCGGCGTGACGCCGAAATACTCGACCACCTCCGGCTCGCCGATGCGGCGCTCGGCCCGGAAGCCGGCACCCTTCTTCTGGTCGCCGGAGGCGGGATCGTACATCGCGACGCCCGGCCCAACGAGCTGCATCAGGTCCTTGTCGGCGGAAACGATCAGCACTTCGGCACCGGCCTCGCGGGCCTGACGGGCATAGGTCGCGATCAGGTCGTCTGCCTCGTAGACATCCTGCTCGACCGGGATGAGACCGAAGGCGCGGACCGCCTCGCGCATCAACGGGAATTGCGGGATGAGATCGGCCGGCGGCTCCGAGCGGTTGCCCTTATAGGCGGGATAGATCGCCTTGCGGAACGAGTTCTCCGACTTGTCGAAGACGATGGCGAGATGGGTCGGCCTCACGCCGAGCACGCCCTCGCGCACGAACTGGAAGAGCTTGGTGGCAAAGAGCCGGACCGCGCCGGAGGGCAAGCCGTCCGAGCGGGCGTTGTATTTCCGGTCCTGGTTGATCGACTGGAAATAGGCCCGGAAGATGAAGTTCGAGCCGTCGACCAGAAAGAGGTGGTCGCCGGGCTTCAGGGCGGGGGCGTTCGTGGCTGCATCGCTCATGGCGCGGACCATAAGCGGGCGCAGGCAGCGGGTCCATTGCGATGGCGGCGCGACGTGCAAGAAGCTGTCAGGAATGGCGGCGCCCAAGCCGTCATGCTCGGGCATGACCCGAGCATCTTTTTAGCCAGTGCACCCTTGTCCTGAGATTCTCGGGTCCGCGCGATGCGCGGCCCGAGAATGACGGCAAGTTACTTCACGATCGCATCGATCTCCGCCAATTCCTCGGCGCTCAGCGCCCAGTCGGCCGCCCTGACGTTGGCCGCGACCTGCTCGGGCTTGGTCGCGCCGGCGATGACGCTGGAGACGACCGGCTGCGCGGCGAGCCAGGAGAAGGCGAGCTCGACGAGGCTGTGGCCGCGCGCCTCGGCGAAGGCAGTCAAACCCTCGATCCTGCGCCAGTTATCCTCGCTGAAGATCTCGCCGGCACGTTGCGGCAGCTTCGTCAGGCGTGCGCCTTCCGGCATCGCCGCGCCGCGCTTGTACTTGCCGGTCAGTGCGCCATTGGCGAGCGGAAAATAGGGCAGGAGCCCCATGCCGTAATGGGCGATGGCCGGGATCAGGTCCTTTTCGGCGCCACGCTTCAGCAGGCTGTACTCATCCTGCGCCGAGGCGAAGCCGGGAATGCCGAGATCGCGCGCCGTCCATTGCGCATCGGCAACCTGCCAGGCGACGACGTTCGAGCAGCCGACATAGCGGACCTTGCCCTGGCGGACGAGGTCGTCGAGCGCGCGCAGCGTCTCCTCGATCGGGGTCAGCGGATCGGGCCGGTGGAGCTGGTAGAGATCGATCCAGTCGGTCTTGAGGCGGCGCAGCGAATCCTCGACCGCACTCATGATGTAGCGGCGCGAACCGCCCTTCTTCACGCCCTCGGCATCCATCTCCATGCCGAACTTGGTCGCCAGCACAATCTGCTTGCGCCTTGCGCCAAGCACCTCGCCCAGCGCCGTCTCCGAGCCGCCGCGCTCGCCATAGACATCGGCGGTGTCGAACAGGGTGATGCCGTGCTCGATCGCAGCATCGACCACCTTGCGGGTCGCGTCGAGATCGATGCGCCCGCCGAAATTGTTGCAGCCGAGCCCGACGAGCGAGACGCGCAGGCCCGAACGGCCGAGATTGCGGAATTGCATGGCAGTGATCCTCCTCCGGAAGGCGCACACAGGATCAGAGCCGGGACAGGCCGACAAGCGCAGCCGCCGTCACCCAGGCACTGCGCCCCGCGCAGAACGGAGACTTCGATGCCGACGCGCCTCCGGTTTCCCTTGGGGCATTTGACCCAGCGCAAGGCGCAGGCAGAATGATCCGGCAAACGTGTGCCGGACATTGCCCAACAACCGGAGATTTCGATGGCCCCGTCGATCAAGAGCGTCTTCACCGCCTATACCGAGGAAGGTCTGGGCGAGCATGACACCGCGCTGGGCTATGCCCTGTCGCTCGCCGAGCAGGCCGGCGCGCATCTGACGATCCAGGCGGCGGCGATGCGCTACGCCGTTCCGGCCTCGTTCGTCGGAGACTTTGGCGCCAGCTTCGTCAACGTCGAGAACCGCCGCATCAGCGCGCTCGCCGAGCGCTTCGCCGAGCACGCCAAGACCAGCGCTGGCCTCGCGGGCGTAACCAGCACCATCGAGACGCCACAACTGGTCTATGCCGAGCTCGCCGACCGGCTCGTCAGCGAAGCCCGCGTCCACGACCTTACCGTGCTCGATGTCGAGAAGGACGCGGCCGAGCGCGACCGGGGCCTGATCGAAGCCGCCCTGTTCGACAGCGGCCGGCCAGTGATCATCGTGCCGCCAGGTGCCGAAGCCTTTGCCGCCAAGCGCATCCTGATCGCCTGGGACGGCAGTGCGGGCGCCGCGCGCGCGGTCGCAGAAGTCCGGCCGTTCCTGAAAGGTGCCGAGGTCGAGATTCTCTCCGTCACAGGCGAGAAGGATCTGTCGCGCTTCGTCGCGGGAACGGAGCTGGCGCCGCATCTGGCGCGCCACGGCGCGTCCGTGACCGTTCGAAACGTCGCGGTGAGCGGAAAGAACGATGTGGCCGAGACGATCCGGCAGGCGGCAGCGGATTTCCGCGCCGATCTGATCGTCTGCGGCGCCTACAAGCATTCGCGACTGCGCGAATGGCTGCTCGGCGGTGTCACGCAGTCGCTGCTGAAGTCCACGCCGCTGCCGCTCTTGATGAGCCGCTGAACCGGGCCGAAATGAAAAGGGCCGCCAATATGGCGGCCCAATTCCTCAGGCCACTTCGGCCTTCTGCTTCTGCGAGCGCTTGCGCTCGTTCGGGTCGAGGATCGCCTTGCGGAGGCGGATCGACTTCGGCGTGACCTCGACGAGCTCGTCGTCGTCGATCCAGGCCAGCGAACGCTCCAGCGTCATGCGGATCGGCGGCGTCAGACGAACGGCCTCGTCCTTGGAGGTGGTGCGGATGTTGGTGAGCTTCTTGCCCTTGAGCACGTTCACCTCGAGATCGTTCTCGCGGGTGTGCTCGCCGACGATCATGCCCTGATAGACCTTCCAGCCGGGCTCGATCATCATCGGGCCGCGATCCTCGAGGTTCCACAGCGCGTAGGCGACGGCCTCGCCGGTCTCCATCGCGATCAGCACGCCGTTGCGGCGCCCGCCGATCTCGCCCTTGTAGGGCAGGTAGTCGTGGAACAGCCGGTTCATGATCGCGGTGCCGCGCGTGTCGGTCAGCAGTTCGCCCTGGTAGCCGATCAGGCCACGGGTCGGGGCGTGGAACACGAGACGCAGGCGATTGCCGCCCGACGGGCGCATCTCCAGCATGTCGGCCTTGCGCTCCGACATCTTCTGCACGACGACGCCGGAATGCTCCTCGTCGACGTCGATCACGACCTCTTCGATCGGCTCGAGCAGCTGGCCGTCCTCGCCACGCTTCAGCACGACGCGGGGACGCGAGACGCCGAGCTCAAAGCCCTCGCGGCGCATCGTCTCGATCAGGATCGCGAGCTGCAATTCGCCGCGGCCGGAGACGATGTAGCTGTCCTTGTCGGAGGCTTCCTCGATCTTCAGCGCGACATTGCCCTCGGCCTCCTTGAACAGGCGGTCGCGGATGACGCGGGTCGTGACCTTGTCGCCCTCGGTGCCGGCCAGCGGGGAATCGTTGACCATGAAGGTCATCGACACCGTCGGCGGATCGATCGGCTGCGCCTTGATCGGGGTCTCGACCGAGGGGTCGCAGAAGGTGTCGGCGACGGAACCCTTCACTAGGCCCGCGATCGAGACGATGTCGCCGGCGACGGCCTCCTCGATCGGCTGGCGCTCCAGCCCGCGGAAGGCGAGGATCTTGGAGATGCGGCCGGTCTCGACGACCGAGCCGTCGCCGGAGAGCACCTTGACGGTCTGGTTCGGCTTCGCCGTGCCCGAGGTCACGCGGCCGGTGATGATGCGGCCGAGATAGGGGTTGGCCTCCAGCAACGTGCCGATCATGCGGAACGGGCCTTCCTCGACGGTCGGCTCCGGCACATGGGAGAGGATGAGGTCGTACATCGGCGCGAGGCCGTTGTCCTGCGGACCCTCCGGCGAATGGGCCATCCAGCCCTGCTTGCCCGAACCGTAGAGGATCGGGAAGTCGAGCTGCTCGTCGGTGGCGTCGAGCGCGGCGAAGAGATCGAAGACCTCGTTGATGACTTCGGTGACGCGTGCGTCGGGCTTGTCGACCTTGTTGATCGCCACGATCGGGCGAAGGCCGAGCTTCAGCGCCTTCGAGACCACGAACTTGGTCTGCGGCATCGGGCCTTCGGCCGCGTCGACCAGCACGATGGCGGAGTCGACCATGTTCAGGATGCGCTCGACCTCGCCGCCGAAATCGGCGTGGCCGGGCGTGTCGACGATGTTGATGCGCGTATCCTTCCAGACGACCGAGGTCGCCTTGGCCAGGATGGTGATGCCGCGCTCCTTCTCCAGGTCGTTCGAATCCATCACGCGCTCGATGACGCGCTGATTGTCGCGGTAGGTGCCGGACTGCTGCAGCAGCTTGTCGACGAGCGTGGTTTTGCCGTGGTCGACGTGCGCGATGATGGCGATGTTGCGCATGGACATGCGGATAGGGCCTTGCTTTCAAGGCCACGAGCCGGTCAGGTTCGAAGCCCTGCCGGCGCAGCCAGTTTCACGTGAATCCGGAATTCGTTGCGCTGCACATAAACGCTGGAAGGCGTTTCGGCAACCGTTGAGGCTGCCGAAAGGTGAGCATGCTCAGACTTCGGCCAGTGCCCGCTGCCGCTCGGCAACGGCCCGACCGACCTGATCGATGGCAAGCCGGTAAGCGGCCAGAGCGGCGGTATCGAGGTCGCCCTTGGCATAGTCGGCGAGAACGCGGGTCAGAATCTGGTCCGCCTCGCGCCCGAGCCGGGCGAGTTCCGCCTCGTCCTCGCAGGAGCGGATCACGGTAAGCAACTCCAATAGCTCGTCGAGGCCGGACATGGCGCGGCGGCGCCGGTTGGCGCTGTCGCGGCTGAGCAGCGCGGCGCCGCCGGTGCCAACCGCCGACAGGGCCATCGCACCGATATAGAACCAATCGCCGTAACGATCGAAAAAGGTCTCCTGCTCGCCGTCGATATAAGCTGCGGCGCCCGAATGGACCGGCAGCGGCGCGTCCTTGTCGGTCGAGGGAGTTTCCAGCGCCTGCACTGCCGGCACCTCCCCCGCAAGCGTCAGTCTCAGACCGAGGACGTCCTTGGTCAGGTCGCCGACCAGATTGTCGTCGAGGCTTTGCGCAGCGACGAGGCGCGAGGTGATCGAGATCGTCTGCAGGCCCTCGGCCGGCCGGGGCGGGTCGCCGCCCAGCGCGCCGCGGACGATCTCACCGGATTCGATCGCGCGATAGTGAGCCGCCAGCGCGTCGGCCTCGCGGATTGGGATCAGGACCGGGTCCTCGCCCCAGGCGGCCCGCAGGCGGCGCAGGCCTTCATTGTTGGTGTGCGAGCCGACGGCATTGATCGAGAAAAACACCTCGATGCGCCCCTCCTTCGCCGCCGGGATCACCTCGTCGGGCGCCAGGGCGACGATCTCGACATCCTCGGGCCGCACCTCGTACTGCGTCAGGACGCGCTTGAGCAGGGTGAGATTTCCCGGCGGGTTGCGGATCACGCCGACCTTGCGGCCGCGCAGATCGGCAATGCGGGCGATGGCGCTCTCTTTGGTCGTGATGAAGAAGGGAAAGGTCCGCCGGGTGATCAGAACCGTGTCTGCGGTGGAGGGCATGGCGATGTCGGCCCGCAGCATGGCAAGATCGGCCTGTCCGGCATCGATTTTCTTCGCACTGTCCTCGGAGCCTTCCGTCAGGATGAGGCGCAGGCGGATGGCGGCCTTGTCGCGGTTGAGGCCCTGGACGAAGGCCGCCGCCATGCGCGCATCCTCGGAGCCGAGGGGGCCGACAGCCAGACGCAGCGTGTGCGGCTGGCTGACATAGTAAAACCCCGCGGCAGCGAGGCCGGACATGGCGAGCAATGCCGCCAAAACCGCCAAACCGCGCCTGCCCATGCCCAGCCGGACCAATCCGTGCCCCCTTCGTCGCCCCGTTCAGCATGACTTCCTTCGCCATCATGTCGCAAGTACGGCATGCACCGGCGAACGGACCATGCTAAAGGCTCGGCCATGTCGATTGGCTCCCCGTTCCTGGTCAAGATCTGCGGTCTCTCGACCCCCGAGACCATGCGTGCCGCGCTCGATGCCGGCGCGGACATGATCGGGCTCAACTTTCACCCGAAGAGCCCGCGCTTCGTCACGCCCGAGCGCGCCGCCGAGTTGGCCGACATGGCACGCGGCAAGGCCGAGATCGTCGCGCTGGTCGTGGACTGGGACTTGCAGCGCGCCGCCGAACTGGCCCGGTTCCTGAAGCCCGACTGGCTGCAGCTTCATGGCTCCGAGCCGCCGGAACTGGTCTCAGCCATCGCTGCAACGAGCGGCAGGCCCGTGATGAAGGCGCTCGGCATCGCCGAAATCGGCGATCTCGCAGCCATCGCGGCCTATCGCGACGTGGCCGGCCGCATCCTGCTGGACGCCAAGCCGCCGAAGGACGCGGCCTATCCCGGCGGCCACGGCCGGCCCTTCGACTGGACGCTGCTCGCCGATCTCGACCCCGGCTTTCCCTTCATGCTATCGGGCGGGCTCGATCCGGCGAATGTCGCGGACGCTATTCGTATCGCCCGGCCGGCGGCTGTCGACGTCTCCTCGGGTGTGGAAAGCGCGCCGGGGGTCAAGGACCCGCAACGGATCGCGGAATTTATCGCGGCGGCCCGCAAGGCCGCCGCGGCAGTACAGGAAGGCTCGAGCGCATGAACGCCCCCTCCAACCCCAACAGCTACCGCAACGGCCCCGACGAGAACGGCCGCTTCGGCCTATTCGGCGGCCGCTTCGTCGCGGAGACGCTGATGCCGCTCATCCTCGAGCTGGAGCAGGCCTACAGCGCAGCCAAGGCCGATCCGGCCTATCACGCCGAGATGACGGATGGGCTGAAGCATTATGTCGGCCGGCCCTCGCCACTCTATTTCGCCGAACGACTGACCGAGCATTTTCGTAGTCAGTCGACGGCCTCCGGCCTATCGGGCGGCGCCAAGATCTACCTGAAGCGCGAGGAGCTGAACCACACCGGCTCCCACAAAGTGAACAACGTGCTCGGCCAAATCCTGCTGGCGCGGCGCATGGGCAAGAAGCGCATCATCGCCGAGACCGGCGCCGGCCAGCATGGCGTCGCGACCGCGACGCTCTGCGCCCGCTACGGCCTCGAATGCATCGTCTATATGGGCGCGGTCGATGTCGCCCGGCAGGCTCCCAACGTCTTCCGCATGCAAATGCTCGGCGCCACCGTCGTTCCGGTCGAATCCGGCACCAAGACGCTGAAGGACGCGATGAACGAGGCGCTGCGCGACTGGGTGACCAATGTCGCGACGACGTTCTACTGCATCGGCACGGTCGCGGGCCCTCATCCCTATCCGGCGATGGTGCGCGACTTCCAGTCGATCATCGGCAAGGAGACCCGCGAGCAGATGCAGGAGGCCGAAGGCCGCCTGCCGGATTCGCTGATCGCCTGCATCGGCGGCGGCTCCAATGCGATGGGGCTGTTCCACCCCTTCCTCGACGACGCCTCCGTCGAGATCTACGGCGTCGAGGCCGCCGGCCACGGCATCCCGAGCGGCCTGCATGCGGCCTCGCTCACCGGCGGGCGCCCCGGCGTGCTGCACGGCAACCGCACCTTCCTGCTGATGGATGAGGACGGGCAGATCAAGGACGCTCACTCGATCTCGGCCGGGCTCGACTATCCCGGCATCGGCCCCGAGCATTCCTGGCTGCACGATGTCGGCCGGGTGAAATACCTCTCGGCCACCGACGAGGAGGCGCTGGAGGCGTTCCAGCTAATCTCCAGGTTGGAGGGTATTATTCCAGCGTTGGAGTCGGCGCATGCCCTCGCCCGCGTCGCCGAGCTTGCCCCGCAGAAGCCGAAGGACTATCTGATGGTGGTCAATCTCTCTGGCCGCGGCGACAAGGATATCCCGCAGGTCGCGGAGATCCTCGCGGGACGCTGATCGTCGCCTCGCACGCCCAAAGTTCTTGCCTCGAGGCTCTCGACTCCCGGTATATAATCGGCAACCATGAGTTGTTCCGATGCGTTCGCACCGGAACTGCTGCATGAGGCGGGACCGGGCCGGTGGGGGACAGCGGTAGCGACAGCTGTTCGATCGATCCCGGACTCGCGACTGCGGGTTTTCCGGTCGAAATCGCTTTTCTCGCGCGGCACGGCGTAGCCCCTGCCGCGCTGACGCGGGCGGCCGAGCGCGCCATGCGCAACCGCACCGATCCCGCGCGCGAGGCCATGGCGCTCGGCCTGGTCGACGAAGTCGGTTTCTACCGGGCGTTGGCGGCCGAGATGGGCCTACCATTCCGATCCACTCCCCCGCCGCTGCTGCCGGGTGGCCGATATGGCGCGATCCTGCGCCAGGGCATCGCGCCCACGGGGGAAGGGGCCGCGCTCCGCTTCGTACTCGCGCCGGAAGGGCCGGCGCTGCGTCGAATGCTCGAAGGCGGCCCGCGACGGCGCGCGGATATCGCTGTGACGACGCCGCGCCGCTTCGCCGAGGCCTTGCGCCGTTCCAACGCCGCCGAACTGGCGCGCCATGCCGCCGGCCTCGACGAGACCGGGCTCCTCCGCGACAGCGCCCGCACCGGCGCCGGCCGCGGCCAGGTGATCGCCACGGGCATCAGTCTCACTGCGGCGGCGATCGGCGGCATCTTCGCGCCGCTCGAAACGTTCTTTGCGCTCGCCCTGCTGCTCGGCCCGCTCTTTCTCGGCCTCATCATGCTGCGCCTCGCGACTACGATCGAACGCACCACGCCCGATCTCTGGCAAAGCCATCGGTGGCGCGTCGACGATGCGCGCCTGCCAGTCTACACGGTCGCCGTGCCGATGTACCGCGAGGAGGCGGTTCTGCGGCAATTGACCGATGCGCTCTGCGCCCTCGACTATCCGCCAGCCAAGCTCGATATCCGCCTGCTGATCGAGGCCGACGATGCGGGCATGCGCACGGCGCTGGCAAAGTTGGCGCTGCCGCCGCACTTCACCGTGATGGTCGTGCCGCCGGGCGTGCCGCGCACGAAGCCGCGGGCGCTCAATCTCGCGCTGCTCGAAGCCCGCGGTTCGCTGTTTACCATCTTCGACGCCGAGGACATCCCGGACCGGCAGCAGTTGCGCATGGCGGCAGCACGCTTCCTTGGCGCCCCGCCTGAACTTGCCTGTCTGCAAGCGAGGCTCGTGATCGACCACGCCGAGGAAGGCACTCTCCCTGGCCTTTTCGCCCTCGAATATGCCGGGCTCTTCGAGGTGCTCAACCCCGGCCTGCTTCTGTTCCAGCTGCCGATCATGCTGGGCGGCACCTCGAACCATTTCCGGACCGAGGTGTTGCGCAAAGTCGGCGGCTGGGACGCCTGGAACGTCACGGAAGATGCCGATCTCGGCCTGCGGCTGGTGCGTGCGGGCTATCGCATCTGCGATCTGCCCTCGACGACGCGTGAGGAGGCGCCCCTGACGATCCTGGCCTGGCTCAAGCAGCGCTCGCGCTGGATCAAAGGTTACATGCAGACCCTGGTGACACATTCGCGGAACCCGCTCGCGCTGCTGCGAGAGGCCGGTTTGAGCGCCAGCTTTGCCTTCCTGTCGCTGACTTTCGGCACGATCGCGACAGCGCTGGGCTATCCGGTCTTCACCCTCGCCGCGCTGCTCGCCTACTGGGACGGCTCGCTGTTCGCGCCGGTGGGCACGTTCGCGACCGTCACCTCGACGATCGCTCTCTGCGTCTGGCTTCTCGGAAGCGTCGCACTTTTCGCGCCCCCGGCGGTCGGCGCGCTGCGCAGGGGCTCGCCCGGCCTGCTCCTGCTGCTGCCGCTGCTGCCGCTCTATTACGCGTTGGTCTCGGTCGCCGCCTGGATGGCGCTCTACGAGTACTTCAATCGCCGCTTCGTCTGGAACAAGACCGAGCACGGGCTGGCGCGCCGGCGCGCACCCGTCGAGGCGCCGGCTACGAGTGACGCAGCCATTCCGCTGCAGCCTGTGCCGGAGTCTGCTCGATATTGAACGCGCCGATGAAGCTGCCGTCCTTGCCCATCAGATAGACCAGTGCGGTGTGGTCCATCGTGTAGTCGCCATCCTTCAGCGGCACCTTCTTGGCGTAGGCGCGGTAGGCCTTGACCACGGCGTCGATCGCCGGCCGGTCGCCACTCAGGCCAATGATGCGGGAATCGAAGGAGCCGAGATAGCTTTTCATGGTTTCCGGCGTGTCGCGCTCCGGGTCGACGGTGATGAACAGCGCCTTGAGCCTCTTGGCCTTGTCGCTCTCGCCAGCGGCCCGCAGCGCCTCCGAGATCTCGAAGAGCTTGGTCGGGCAGACATCCGGGCAATGGGTGAAGCCGAAGAAGACCAGGAACGGCGAACCCTTCAGATCCGTGTCCGAAAGCGGCGTGCCGTCCTGCGTCGTCAGCGTGAAGGGGCCGCCGACGCTCGCGGTGCCGCTCCCCCCGCCCTGGCGGCCAGGCGCGAAGGTCAGGATCGCAGCCGCGGCCAGCGCGAGCGCGCCGGCAAGGAACACGACGAGAGGCAGGACGATACGGCGGTTCACGAAGAGCTTCCCGGAAGAGCGGACAACAAGCCGCTAGAAACACGCGACGATGGCGGCGATGAGCCCGTCGGTGAAGAGCCGGTCCCCCTCGCGCCACCATAGCAGCAGGCCCGCCAGCAACAGCCCGAAGAAGCCGCCGCCGAGCAACAGAAGCCCGTTGCGGCTCGAAGAGCCCGCCCCGGCTTGCGCTGTCGGATCCACCTGCACCATTCCGCCACCCTATCGCCAGCCGGCGCCGCCCGAAAGCGGGCGGCGTGACGCAGGGGCTCACAATGCGGCGATGCGGCCATGCGCAAGGCACAGCCCGGGCTGGCCGCCGCACGACGACGCGGCCAGGGCTCTGCCCCCCGGCTTACTTCACGGGGAAGGTCAACGGCGAATAGTCGGTGACCGGACGCTTGATCCAGTCATTGCCCGGTGCCGCAGCTTCCGTCCGCTTCTGGGCTTCGTGGAGGCGCAAAGCCGCCGCGGGATAGTCCATGGTCAGGACGGTGCCGTCGCGCACGACGAGCTTCCCGTCGACATAGACGCGGTCGACCGCGCGCTCGGCAGCGGCATAGACCATGCTGCGAACGGGGTCGCGGTGCGGCTGCATCATCGGGTGCCTGAGATCGACCATGACGAGGTCGGCCTTGCACCCGGCTTCAAGCCGCCCGATGTCGTTGCGGCCGAGCGCGGCGGCGCCGGCCGTGGTCGCGGCCTCGAAGATGTCGGTGGTGGTGAGCGTGCGCGGGTTCTCCGCCATCAGCCGGGCGACATAGCCGACATGGCGCATCTCCTCGAGCATGTTATGCGGATAGGTGTCGGTGCCCAGGCCGATCCGGACGCCGGCGCGGCGATAACGCCCGAAATCATCGAGCGCGATGCCGCGACGCATGAAGACCGTCGGGCAATGGGCGACCATGGTGTCGGTCTCGGCGAGCAGCGCGAGGTCGCGGCGGCTGTGCCAGCCGAGGCGCGGATAATCGTCGAGGAAGATGCCGTGGCCGACGATGCTGGTCGCGCCGAGGACGCCGAGCTTCTCCAACCACTGGATCGGCGTCACGCCATGGCGGCGGGTGATCTCGTGGAACTCGACCGTCGACTGGGCGGCGTGGATCTGCCAGGGCAGGCCGCGACGCCTGGCTTCGGCGTAGCTGTCCTTGATCAGGCCCTCGCTGCAGGTGTCGATCTGGGCGGGGCAGACCATGCCGAAGAGCCGGCCGGACGGGTGCTTCTGGGCCTGCTCGATGACCTCGAAGGCGGTCGCCATGGCAGCGGCACCGGCCTTCTCGTCCCATTCGTATTCCACGACATGGCCGTTCTTGGTGTACCAGCGTGCCGAGCGGAACATCGGCGAGACGCAGACGCGCAGGCCGCTATCGGCGGCCAGATCGAGCCAGCCGGGATGGGCGACCGAGAGATCGGCGAGCGTGGTAACGCCGGAGAGCAACAGTTCGGAATAGGCGACCTGCACGCAGTCCGGCACCGCTTCGGCATCGGGCCGCAGGATCGGCATGAACTCGTAGAGCGAGGAATTGTAGAGCGCGGGCGAGCCGAGCTCGTCGAGGAAGCCCTTGTTGAGCGCCTCGCTCGAGGGGTGCGAATGAATGTTGACGAGGCCGGGCATGACCATGCGCCCGTGGCCGTCGACGGTCTCGTCGGCCTGCCCCTCATAGCGGGCACCGACATAGCGCAGCGTGCCATCCTCGAAGGCAACATCGGCTCCGCGCAGATAGACATGCCGGGAGGCTTCCGCATCCCAGGCGACAACGACGTCGGCGTTCTTGATGACCGTGATCGTCATGATGTTCCCTCCTCAGAGCATTCCCGCGCTGCTTCGAAGCGTTGAAATTCTCTATCCCTTTGTTTTGACGCATTTTCTTCACGCGAACCGGTAGCCACTTCGCTCGAAAATGCTTCTCCAGCCAGACGTCGAAAAAGCGCCGCGCGGCCGGGGCCACGCGGCGGTGAGGAAGCTTAGCGCTTCAGCTTGATGTCGAGGCCCTTGTAGAGGCCGGCGCCGTAGATGCCGTGGGCGCGCACGCCCTCAACCCGGTCACCCGCGACCACCCAGAGCGGCTGCGACGCCAGCGGCACCCAGACATTCGCCTCGGTGAGCTGGTTCTGCACGGCGCCGATCGCCTGCTTGCGCTTGTCCGCATCGACGGCGGTCGCCGCGGCCTTGAGCAGCTCGTCCGTCTTCGGATCCTTCCAGTTCATCCGGTTCGGCGTCGGCGCCTGCCGGCTGGCGAAGTAGAGGTTCAGCGCCTCGGTGGCCGTCACATAGGGGTAGGACATGTAGAAGGCATCGAACTCCTGCGTCGCGAGCTTGCCCCAGGCGACGGTGGCGTCCCAAAGCTGGATCTTCAGGTCGATGCCGACCTTGCGCAGATCGGCCTGCATCGCCTCGGAGATGCGCGGATTCACGTCGTTGCGGATGCCGTAGACGATGAAGGTTGCCTTCTGGCCGTCCTTCTCGCGGATGCCGTCGGCGCCCGGCTTCCAGCCAGCCGCTTCCAGCACCTTGATGGCGCCGGCCGTATCATGCTTCGGCATCTTGCCGGCCGAGTCCTTGTCGTAGTCGAGCACGGCCGGGTTGAGCAGCGAGGGCAGCGCCGTGCCCTTGCCGAAGAAGATCGCCTTGGCGATAGCCTGCTTGTCGGTGGCCATGTTGACGGCCTCGCGGATAGCGGCGTCCTTCGAGACGGGCTTGTCGACCTTGAAGCCCATGAAGATGTCGTAGATGTAGTTTTCCTGCCGTTGCACCGTCATGCCGGGGATGCGCTGCATCGTGTCGAGCGCGATATAGGGCATGTAATAGGTCACGTCGGCCTGCTTGGCCTGGATCGCGGCCATCAGCGTGTTCGACTCGGGGATGACCTTCCAGACGATTTCGTCGATCTGCGGCTTCGGGTCCTTGTAGATCGGCGGGCCCCAGCTGTAGTGCGGGTTCTTCTTGAGGACGAGCTCCTGGCGCGGGGTCCATTTCGACCAGCAATAGGGGCCGGTGCCATTGAAGCCCTGCACGCCGAAGTTCGGGCCGAGCTTCTCGACCGTGTTCTTGTCGACGACCGAGGCGAAGGACAGCGCCATCTGGAACAGCAGGTCGCTATAGGGCTCCTTCAGCTCGTAGATCAGCGTGGAATCGCCCTCGGCGCGGATATCCTTGACCGGACCGCCACGGAAGGAGACGGGCGACTTGTTGGCCGGGTCGGTCCAGCGCTTCAGCGAATAGACGACATCGTCGATCGTCATCGGCCGGCCGTCGCAGAATTTGACGTCGTTGCGCAGCTTGAAGGTGTAGGTCATGCCGTCCGGCGAAACCGTCCAGCTGTTGGCGAGGCCGGGCTTGATCGTCTTCATGTCGAAGTCGACCGTCACGAGCGTATCCGCCATCATGTAGAGCACCTCGGCGGCGGCCGTGGCGGTGGTGCGGATCGGATCGTAGTTGTCGGCGTCGATCACGCGCAGGATCGAGAGCGGCGCCTTCTGCTGCGCCAGGGCCGGCATGGCGGCCAAGGTCGCGGCAGCGGCGCCGGCCAGAAGCAGGGTGGATCGTTTCATCATCGGTCTGGTCCCCTTTTGACGTTTCTTGACTGGAATGAGCGGCTTACTTGCGCAGCTTCGGATCGAGCGCGTCCCGCAACGCATCGCCGAGCACGTTGAAGGCGAGGACGACCGCGAAGATCGCGAGACTCGGCAGGACCGAGACATGCGGCGCGAAGAACAGGAAGTTGCGGCCGTCGGCGGCCATCGCGCCAAGCTCGGCGGTCGGAGGCTGGGCGCCCAGTCCAAGGAAGGAGAGCGCCGCGCCGAGCAGGATGACCTGGCCGAAGCGCAAGGTGACGAAGACGAACATCGCCGAGAGGCAGTTCGGCAGGACGTAGCGCAGGATGATGCGGAGATCGCTGAGGCCGAGCGAGCGGGCCGCCTCGATATAGCCCTGCTGCAGCACCACCAGCGCCGAGCCGCGCACGACGCGCGCCATCAGCGGCACGGTCGCGATCGAGAGCGCGATGATGACCGCCGTCAGCCCGGGCCCGAAGATAGCGGCGATGGCGAGGCCGAACAGGATGGCCGGGAAGGAGAGCAGCACATCCATCAGGCGCATCAGGACGCCCGAGAGCTTGGGATAATAGGCCGCGGCGAAGCCGATGACGCCACCGATCAGGCAGCCGAAGATCACCGAGGCGCTGCCCATGAGCAGCGTCGTCCTGAGGCCGAAGAGCAGGCGAGTAATCATGTCGCGCCCCTGGCCGTCTGTTCCGAGCAGCCCGGCCTCGCCCGGCGGCTTCAGCGTGTTGGCGAGGTCGTTGCCGTAAGGATCGGTCGGGGCGAGCCAGGGCGCGAACACCGCGCCGAGGATCGCGAGCACGACGAGGGCGAGCGCGATGCAGGCGCCGACATCGGAGAGCAGCATCCTGAGCACCGTCTTCCGGCGGACAGGCGTGGCGGCGGCCACGCTGATGGCGGCCTCCACGGTTTTGGCGCCCGGCTGGAACGGGCTGGTGGCGGAACTCATCAGGCGCCCCTCACACGCGGGTCGAGCACGGCGTAGAGGACGTCCACCGCGAGATTGACCAGGATGAAGCCCAGCGACAACACGATGATCGTGCCCTGCGCCATCGGCAGGTCGCTCGACAGGATGGCGCCGACCGCGAGCCGGCCGATGCCGGGCCATGAGAACACGGTTTCCGTGACGACGGCGCCGCCAAGCAGGAAGCCGATCTGCAGGCCGATCAGCGTGACGACCGGGACCAGCGCGTTGCGCAGCGTGTGCCTGATCAGCACAACCCACTCAGCCAGCCCCTTGGCGCGGGCGGTGCGGACATGGTCGGCGCCAAGTTCGTCGAGAACCGAAGTGCGGGTCATGCGGGCGACGGGGCCGACGAAGACGCCGCCCAAAGTCAGCGCCGGCAGGATCACGCCCTGCAACCCTTCCCAGGTCCAGAGCGGGCCGACGCGGCCGGTGAAAGGCAGGATCGGGTATTTGAAGCCGAAGAGCCAGATCAGGCCGAGCCCCAGAAAGAAGACCGGCAGCGAGACGCCCGCGACCGAGACCGCCATGATCGCGCGATCGAGCAGCGAGCCGCGGAAATAGGCGCCGAGCGTGCCCAGCAGCATGCCGAGCGGGATAGCCCAGACCAGCGATGCGAACATCAGCTCGAGCGTCGGGCCAATGGTATTGCCAAGCTCCTGCACGACCGGGACGTTGTTGATGATGGAGACGCCGAGATCGCCCTGCGCAAGGCGCCCAATATAGATCAGGAACTGCTTCCAGAGGGGCTGATTGAGCCCCAGCTCCTGACGGATGGCCTCGACGACGTCCTGCGTCGCGGTCGGGCCGGCGCGGACCTGCGCCGGGTCGGTCGGCACCACCTGCATCAGCAGGAAGCCGATCAGCAGCACGCCGAGCAGGACCGGGAGGACCAGCAGCAGCCTTTGCAGCGTATGTCGGAGCATGAAGTGGTCCCCGGCCTATTGCGCGGCAGCGGCGAGCTGACCGTGACGGTCGAAGACGACCTCGCCGCCGAGCAGCGTCAGGTCGCAACGCACCTCGTTCTCGACCGCTTCGACCGGAACCGAGAAGATGTCGTGCGAGAGCACGGCGATATCGGCGAACTGGCCGGGAGCGAGCCGGCCGAGCTTGTCCTCGGCGAACTGGGTGTAGGCGCCGAGAAGCGTATAGGCATGGACCGCCTCTTCCATGCTCAGCCGCTCGGCGCCGCCTATCACCGTGTGGCGCTTGGTCTGGCGGGTGACCATGGTGAAGAGGTTCTTGAACGGATCGGTGGCGCAGACCGGCGCATCCGAGCTCGCCGCGGCGTGAAGCCCGGCATCCAGCCATTTGCGCATCGGATAGGAGGCGCCGGCGCGCTGCTCGCCGAGATTGATCACGTAGAGATCGCCGAACTCGTAGATGAAGGCCGGCTGCGGCACGGGGTCAATGCCGGCCGCCGCCATGCGGGCGAGCTGGCCGTCGGTCAGGAAGCCGCAATGCTCGATGCGGTGGCGGCGCCCGCGGATCGGATGCTCGGGGCTGTCGGCCTTCTCGATGCCGGAGAGCACCTGCTCGATCGCGGCGTCGCCGATGGCGTGGATGGCGAGCTGGTAGCCGAGCTTGTGATAATGCGCGAGGTAGCCGTGCATATCGGCGTCGGAATAGATGAAGATGCCGCGATTGTCGGGGTCGCCGACCAAGTAGGGCTCGCTCATCGCGGCGGTCAGACCGCCGGCACTACCGTCGCCGAAGACCTTCATCGCGCCGTAGCGCAGCAGGCCCGTCTCGCGGCCGAAGCGATAGCCGGCCGCATGCGCCTCGTCGCCGATGCCATCGGCATTGCCGTAGATGCAGACCCAGGTCCGAACCGGCAGCGTGCCGGCGCGTGCAACCTCCTCATAGGCCTCGATCTCGGCCATGCCCGCGCCCATGCCGACACCAGCATCCATCACGCTGGTGAAGCCCTGCGCGAGCATGTAGTGGCCGGCCTTCTCGATCGCCGCCTTCAGTTCGGCAATGCTCGGCTGCGGCATGGCCTCGACGATCAGCCGCATGGCGCTCTCGGCCAGCAGGCCGGTCAGCTTGTTGTCGCGCCGCTCGATCAGGCCGCCAGCCGGGCTGGGAGTATTGTGGCCGATGCCCGCGGCCGCCATGGCCCGGCTGTTGACGACGCCGACATGGCCGCAGGTGCGCTTGATGTAGACGGGATTGTCCGGCGCTATGCGATCCAGCTCCTCGGCCGTGGGATGGCGCCCCTCGGCGAGCTCGTTATGGTCGTAGCCGCGGCCGGTGACCCATTCGCCGGGCTTCTTGCCCTTCACCGCGGCAGCGATGCGACGCAGGATCTCGTCGATGCTGTTGACGCCTTCCTCGGGGCGCAGATTGACCTCGCCCATGGCGAGGCCGAGCGGCAGCAGATGCATATGCGCGTCGTTGAGGCCGGGAATGGCGACGCGACCGGCGAGATCGACGACCTTCGTTCCCGCGCCCTGCAGAGCGGCAATCTCAGCAGCCGATCCGGCTGCGAGCACCTTGTCGCCCGCGATGGCCAGCGCTTCCACGAAGCCTTCCGCCAAGCCGCAGAAGATGCGGCCATTCAACAAAACGGTCTCGGCCTGCGTCATCGACCCTGTTTACCCTGTTTTCCCTGTTGAATTCTCGCCCGGGGTCTTGGCATGCGACTAGTATTCGGCAAGCAGCTACCGTCACATGGGAACGAAACATCGCTTCCACGCGGTCCTACCGGACAGGATCGGAAATTTAGTCTGGACGGCCTGCTCTAAACGCGAAAACTATTCCACTCCGCCGGTTCCCCATGACACTATTTTCTTATTGGCTTTCCGTCAGCATTGCTCAGAATATTGAGCATGGCAAGGGCCGTCGAGCGGGCGCGCCCTGCATGACGCGCAGAAACGACAAGGCGCGCAAAACGGGGAGGCTGAACAGCGATGAGCTTTGATGTCGGCGGAAGGCTGAAGGAAATAAGGCTCGCGGCCGGGCTTTCCCAGCGCGAACTTGCGGCGCGCTCGGGCGTGACGCACAGCCTGATCTCGCTGATCGAGCAGAATCGGAACAGCCCGTCAGTGGCGTCGCTGCGCAAGATTCTCGACGGCATCCCGATGAGCATGGTGAATTTTTTTGACGAAGCCCGGGCGCCGAAGGACAAGGTCTTCTTCGAGGCGCCGGACCTGCTCGACCTCACCTCGCGGCTGCATCAGGTCAATGGCGGCGAAAGCCGGGGGCAGATGTCCTTCCGCCAGGTCGGCGATGCGCAGGCGCACAACCTGCAGATCCTGCACGAATCCTACGAGCCCGGAGCCGATACCGGCATCGCGATGCTCAAGCACGATTCGCATGAAGGCGGCGTCGTGCTCGCCGGAGAGCTCGAGATCACCGTCGGCGACCAGGTCAAGGTGCTCAAGCCGGGAGACGCCTATCTCTTCGACAGCCGCATCCCGCATCGCTACCGCAATATCGGCACGGAGCGCTGCATCGTCGTCAGCGCCTGCACGCCGCCCTATCTCTAGGCCGCGTGCCCGGCGCCGGTAGCGTCAGCCCTCGCGAACCGCGACGATGAACAGGCGCGGGAAGCGCAGCAGCACCTTGCCGTCCTGTTCGGGCGGATAGGCCGGCGCAATGCGCGCGAGATAGCGCGTGAGGAAGACCTCCCGCTCCTCAGCCGTCAAACGGTCGAGATAGGGCTTGAGCCCCGTGCTCTTGAACCATTCGGCGATGGCTTCGACGCCGGCGAGCGCATGCACATAGGTCGTCTGCCAGATGTCGACCCGGCAGCCTGCGGCCATCAACCAGCGGCGGTAATCGCCGAAGGAACCGATCGCCGAGCGCTCCGCCTTGGCGGTGGCCAGCCGCTCTGCCCAAGGCCCTTGCGCCGCGACCTCGCGCATCGCGACATGCGAGGGCTCCGCGAGATTGTTCGGCATCTGCACGGCGAGGCAGCCGCCCGGCTTGAGCGAACCTGCCAGCCGCGGAAACAGGCCTTCATGGTCGGGCAACCATTGCAGCACGGCATTGGCGAAGATCAAATCGTAGCCCGCCGCATCCGACCATGAGTTCACATCGCCCAGCACGAAGGACAGGTTCGGCAGGCGCTTGCGTGCCTTCTCCAGCATGTCCGGCGAGGAATCGAGCCCCTCGGTCGCGGCACCCGCAAACCGCTGCGCGACCAGTTCGGTGCTGTTGCCGGGGCCGCAGCCGAGATCGATGCAGCGTTTGGGATCGCCGAGCGGGACCCGGGCGAGAAGATCGATCGACGGGCGCGTACGCTCATCCTCGAAGCGCAGATATTGTGCGGCGTCCCAGTCGGGCTTTGCGGTCATGCCGAAGGCTTCCGTGCGAGCAGGGCGAAGCGGGTCGAGGATGCCAGCCGGATCGCGTCGTGCAGCGGAGCAGCTCGCTGCTGCTCGCGAACGACCTGGATATAGTCGGCCGGGACGATATCGACGAAGCCCGCGGCCTTCAGCATCTCCTCGAGACGCTGCCGGCTGAGGCCGTCCTTGAAGTAGAAGCGCTTGGTGATCGAGGCATGGGTGTCCGCGTCGATCTGGTGGACGGGCGCTCCGCGCCTGTCGCGCAACCAATTGCCGAAACGGTTGACCAGAGCCTGCCAGCGCGTGCGATTGACCCAGTCGCCGTCGATGACGAGCAGCCGCCCGCCGGGGCGCAAAACCCGGAACCATTCTCCGAGAGCCGCCTCCGGATCGGTCAGCGTCCAGACGAGATGGCGGGTGATCGCCGCATCATAGCTGGCGTCGTCGTCGAGCAAGTGCTCGGCATCGCCGAGCCGGAAACGCGCCGCCTTGCCATGCTTGGCGCGGGCGCGCGCCAGCATGGCCTCGGAGAAGTCGAGCGCGGTGACACGGTGGTTCAGCGAAAGCAGCGCACGGGTGATCTCGCCGGTGCCGCAGGCGAGATCCAGCACGTCGAGCGGTGCGGGGCCGAAGGAATCGCGGATCAGGCGCTGGAAGGCCTGCAACTCCCGGTCGGATTTTATCGCATGGCCGAAGGAAAGATCGAAGCTCTCGGCCCGCGCCGACCAATAGGCCCGGATCTCTTCCTTCAGCGTGAAATTGTCGTGGGGAGCGGAAGCGGACATGGCTCAATGAACCTGGATATAGGGCTCGACCAGAAGCGTGCCCCGGCTGGAATGCTCCAGATGCACGCCGACCGCATATGTCTCGGAGACGGCCGGATGCGCAAGCACTTCGGCCGGTGCGCCCGCCTGGGCGATGCGTCCGCCGTTCATCACGAGGACACGATCGGCGAAGCGCGCCGCGAGCGAAAGATCGTGGATCGCCACGACGGTAACGATGCCGCGCCGGCGCGTAGCCTCGCGGATCGTCGCCATGACGTCGAGCTGGCGGCGCACGTCGAGCGCGCTCGTCGGCTCGTCGAGCAGGAGCACGTCGGGCTCGCGCACCAGCGCCTGGCCGATGGCGGCGAGCTGGCGCTGACCGCCCGAGAGCGTGGCGATGTCACGCGAGGCGAAGGGAGCGAGGCCCAGCTCCGCGATCACCGCCTCGACGGCGCGCATATCCTCGGAAGAGGCCGCGAGCGCGAAACCGCGATGCAGGCTCTTGCGGGCGAGCAGGATGATATCGAAGACCGAGAGCGCGACACGCGCATCGGTGTCCTGGGCGAGATAGAAGACCTTGCGCGCGCGTTCCCGCGCCGGAAGCATCGCAAGGTCGCGATCGTCGAGCTTCACCATGCCTGCCTGCGGGGCAAGCAGGCCAGCCGCGCAGCGGAACAGGGTAGACTTGCCCGAGCCGTTCGGACCGACCAAGGCGGTCAGTTCGCCGCGCGGCAACTCGCCGGTGCCCAGCCCTTGCAGGACAGGCGTGGCGCCATAGCGGAAATCGAGATCGCGGATGAGCAGCGCCACGGCTCAGGCCCCCCTGTTGCGGATCGACATGACCAGGCTGACGAAGAAGGGCACGCCGATCAGCGCGGTGATGATGCCGATCGGATAGATCACGCCCGGCGTGATCACCTTCGAGACGGTGGAGGCGAGCGAGAGCAGCACCGCGCTCGCGATCGTCGCGACCGGCAGGAAGAAGCGCTGGTCCTCGCCAACCAGAAGCCGCGCGATATGCGGGCCGACGAGGCCGATGAAGCCGATGCCACCGACGAAGGACACCGAGACCGCCGCCAGCAGCGAGGTCGCGATCAGGATCTCCAGCCGCAGCCGGTCGACGCGGACGCCGAGGCTTTCCGCCCGCTCGTCGCCGAGCCGGAGCGCAGTCAGTGCCCAGCCGCGCATCAGGA
The DNA here is from genome assembly GCF_056394545.1 of Allobosea sp. 10N428. NCBI lineage: Bacteria > Pseudomonadati > Pseudomonadota > Alphaproteobacteria > Hyphomicrobiales > Alloboseaceae > Allobosea > Allobosea sp. 10N428. Next base: position 92,771 of record NZ_JBFTIC010000007.1, read on the forward strand.
AGAAGGGCAGGGCCAGCGCAATCAGCACTGCGGCCACGCCGACCTTGCCCCAGCTCGCGCGGGCGAGGCTGCCCAGGGTCCAGAACACGATCTGGGTGAGTTGAACTTCGTTGGAACGATACTGCAGCAGCGCGGTGATGGCGTTGCAGGTGAAGAGGAGGGCGATGCCGACCAGGATCATCGTCTCGGCGCTGACGCCGCGCAGCTTCGTCATGAAGAACAGCACGAGCGAGGCGGAGAGAGCGAAGACAAAGGCGTTGGCCGTGACGATGAAGGGGCCGGCGCCGGGCAGGACGCTCCAGCCGAAGACGATGGCCACGGAGGCGCCGACCGTCGCTGCGGCGGAGACCCCGAGCGTGAAGGGATCGGCCAGCGGATTGGCGAGGATGGTCTGCATGCCGGCCCCGCTCAGGCCCAGCATGGCGCCGACGGTGAGCGCCATCAGCGCGATCGGCAGGCGCAGGTCCCAGACGATGACGGACAATCGCGGCGAGGCCGATTGCGGGTCGGCGAGCGTGCGCAGGACGTCGCCAAGCGGCAGATTGCCGGGCCCGATCGAGACATCGAGCGCCACCGCAAGCAGCAAGGCCAGCACACCGAGCAGAACGAGCTTCAGGCGCTTCGTGCTGCGCTTGCGGTAATCTGCGGTCGCAGCCGGCGTCACGGGCAGGACTGCCGTCATCGCTTGGCCGCGCTCACTGGAGTTTGGCCCAGAACACGCCGGAATAGGAGATCGGCAGGAACTTCTCGTGGAATTCCTTGAACACGGCCTCCGGATCGACGTCCTTGAAGCGATCCGGATAGAACTCCTTCGCCATGGCGAGTTCGGCGATGAAATAATAGGGCATGTCGTAGAACTGATGGTAGAAGGCCATTACTTTCTTGCCTTGCACGGCCTTGAGCTGCTGGAAGCCGGGCCGGTTCATCAGCGCCGCCATCTCCTTCTGAACCTTCTCGGGCGTCGCGTCATAACCGAGGCTGACGGCATTGCTGCCGGGATTGCTGCCATACCAGTTGGCGCCGGTCAGGAAGTAGATGTCGGGGTTGTCGGAGAGCACCTTTTCCTGCGCGGCCTGCGCCTGGAAGGCGGAGAAGAACTGGCTGCCCCAGTTGCGGCCGCCGGCCTCCTCAATATAGCGGCCGAAATTGAAGGGGCCGAAAGTGGCGCAGCAGGGCAGGAGGCCGGCAGCCCGCTCGACGAAGACCATGGGCTTCTGCTTGTCGGGGATCGCGCCGATTCGGGCGTAGATGCTCCGGGTCTGGCGCAGATAGTAATCGGCGAAGGCGTTCGCCTCCTTCTCGCGGCCGAGGACACGGCCGAGGAGCTGTACGCTCGGCAGTGCGTTCTGGGTCGGATCCTGGCGGAAATCGACGAAGATCGTAGCGATGCCGGCCTTCTCCAGCTTCCCGAGCAGGCCGGTCTCCTGCGCCTTGAAGTAATTGGAGAGATCGAGGACGTAAACCTCGGCGCCGAGCGCGGCGATCTTCTCCATGCTGACATCGGCGGCATAGGGGTTGCCCATGTTCGCGACATCCTTGGCCTTCGGGAACTTGGCGAGATATTTCGCCCAGGCGCCGGGATCATTCTCGATCAGATCGTTGCCCCAGCCGACGACGCGCTTGAACGGGTCCTCGCGATCGAGCATCGCCAGCGTATAGAGCTGGCGGCCTTCGCTCAGCACGATCTTCGACGGATCGCGCGTGACGCTGACGACGCGGCCGGCGAGATCGGTGACCTCGATCGTTTCGGCGCTGGCGGAGGGAGCGGAGAAGACCGCCAGAGCCAATGCGGCCGCAGGCAGGAGGCGCGTCAGGCGGGACAGAGCGAACATGATAGCCGTCCATATCGAGAAAATCGCCCCGCGCTAACACAATCATTCGCCGGGAGACAAAGCAAATCTTCAGATTTTAATTATTCTAAAGAAATGAATACTGTGATTTTCTTTGGGAACGCACAGCATTCGATCACGGAACATTGCCCCCCAAGAGCATCGCGCGCTCGCTGAGACCCGGATTTCCACCCAGGCGCAGGGGGCCGACGAGGCTTTTGCCGGACGGCACGATTTGTGCTGGAAATTGCATCGCTCATGATCGGCCCGCCCAGGCCGGCGGCAGCGGAAAGGATAGGATCCGTGCCCTATCGCCATGTCATCGGCTCGCAGAGCTATGTCTTCGAGGATTTGCGCGACCTCATGGCCAAGGCCACGCCGCTGCGTTCGGGCGATCAGCTCGCCGGCCTCGCAGCTGCCTCCGCAGAAGAGGCCGTCGCTGCCCGCATGGCGCTGGCCGAGTTGCCGCTCAAGACCTTCCTCAGTGAAGTGCTGGTCCCCTACGAGACCGACGAGGTCACCCGCCTGATCCTCGACACGCATGACGCGGCGGCCTTCGCGCCCGTAGCAAGCCTGACGGTCGGCGACTTCCGCGACTGGCTGCTTTCGGACGAGGCGTCGAGCGAAGCATTGGCCCGGCTCGCCCGGGGCATCACGCCTGAAATGGCAGCGGCAGCCTCGAAGATCATGCGGCTGCAGGACCTGATCGCAGTCGCGCGCAAATGCCGGGTGGTGACCCGCTTCCGCAACACGATCGGCCTGCCCGGGACCATGGCCGTGCGGTTGCAACCGAACCACCCCACCGACGATCCGCGCGGCATCGCCGCCTCGATCATCGACGGGCTCTCCTATGGCTGCGGAGATGCCGTGATCGGCATCAACCCGGTTTCCGACAATCTCGGCGTGCTCTCGGACCTGCTCAAGCTGCTCGACGAGGTCATCCAGCGCTACGCCATCCCGACGCAGGGCTGCGTGCTGACCCATGTGACATCCTCGATCGAACTGATCGGGCGCGGCGCGCCGGTTGACCTCGTCTTCCAGTCCGTCGCCGGCACCGAAGCGGCCAATCGCTCCTTCGGCATCGATCTTTCCGTGCTGCGCGAGGGCTACGAGGCCGGGCTTTCGCTGAAGCGCGGCACGCTCGGGCAGAACCTCATGTATTTCGAGACCGGCCAGGGCTCGGCGCTTTCGGCGGAGGCTCATCACGGCGTCGATCAGCAGACGCTGGAGGCGCGCGCCTATGCGGTCTGCCGTGCCTTCGATCCCCTGCTGGTCAACACCGTCGTCGGCTTCATCGGCCCGGAATATCTCTATGACGGCAAGCAGATCACCCGCGCCGGACTGGAGGACCATTTCTGCGGCAAGCTGCTCGGCCTGCCGCTGGGCTGCGACGTCTGCTACACCAACCATGCGGAGGCCGATCAGGACGATATGGACGCCCTGCTGACGCTGCTCGGTGCGGCCGGCGTCACCTACGTCATGGGCGTGCCCGGCGCCGACGACGTGATGCTGAACTATCAGTCGACCTCCTTCCACGACCAGCTCTACATCCGCGACGTCCTCGGATTGAAGCGCGCACCCGAATTCGAGCGCTGGCTCCGGGAGCAGGGCCTTACGGGGGCGGATGGCCGGCTGCTGGCCCAGGCTGGGGCACCGCGCCTGGTGACGTCTTTGGCGGAGATGGTGGCGTGAGCGCGCCCGATCCCTGGCGGCGGCTTTCCGCGCTGACGCCGGCGCGCATCGGCATCGGCCGCGCTGGTTCGGGCCTCGGCACGCACGAAACCCTGCGCTTCGCCCTCGCCCATGCGCGGGCTCGCGACGCCGTCCATGCCGAGCTCGATGCGGCCGTGGTCGCCGCCGAGCTGGCATCTCTGGGGCTTGCCTCCCTGCAGGTCGCCAGCCGGGCGGCCGGGCGCGCCTCCTATCTGCTGCGGCCCGATCTTGGCCGCAGTCTCGCCCCGGAAAGCCGCGCGGCGGTCGCGGCCAGCGGCCTTGCCGGCTGCGATATCGCGCTCGTCATCGCCGACGGCCTTTCGGCGCGGGCTGTGCAGGCTCATGCTGCGCCCTTCATCGCGGCTTTCCTCCCGCTGGCGGAACGCAGCAGCTGGTCGCTATCACCAGCCGTCATGGTCTCGCAGGGCCGGGTGGCCGTTGGCGACGAGATCGGCGAGCTCCTTGGCGCCAGGCTGACGCTGCTGCTGATCGGGGAGCGACCGGGCCTCTCCTGCCCCGACAGCCTGGGGCTCTACGTCACCTACGGTCCGCATCCTGGCCGCAACGACGGCGAACGCAACTGTGTCTCGAACATCCACGGCGCCGGCCTGTCGCCGATCGAAGCCGCCGGGCGGGCCGCCTGGTTGATCGAGGCTTCGCTGTCGCGGGCTCTCTCGGGCGTCGCGCTCAAGGACGAGAGCGCGGCCAGAACGAGCTCTCGCCTCGGCACCGACGCGCCCTGAACCCTGCCGTCGTGGCCGGGCTGGAACCGGCCATCTCGTGACCAGTGCGCTCTGGTCCAGAGTTTCTCGGGTCTACGCTTCGCTTCGCCCGAGAATGACGCCTGCCCCTTCGATGGCTTCGAGCGCCCGCCGCGCGAAGCGCTGTGCCAGCGGCGCGAAGTCGGCGGCATTGGCAGCCGCCGCCGTGCCGCTCCTGACACGGTCGGCGATGCCGACGAAGATCACGGCGAAGCGGAACAGCGCGAAAACGAGATGGAAGCGCGTGAGCGGAGCGGTCGGAACCGCATGCGCATAGTAATGCGCGAGGAACTCGGCCTCGCTGGGAATGCCGAGCGCCGCATGGTCGAGCCCGAGGATGCCGCCATACTCGTCCGGCGCGGTATGCCAGGGCATGGAGCAGTAGCCGAGATCGGCGAGCGGATGGCCGAGCGTCGAGAGCTCCCAGTCGAGGATCCCGATCACTTCGGGCTGCGTCGGATGGAAGAGCAGATTGCCGAGCCTGAAATCGCCATGGGCGATCGCGACCTGCCCGTCGTCATCAGGCAGATGCGTGGGCAGCCAGCCGGCCACCGTTTCCAGCTCGGCGATAACCTCGCCCCGTGACTCCCGCAGCTGCTTGGTCCAGCGCGCGATCTGGCGCTCGAAATAGTTTCCCGTTCTGCCGAAATCACCGAGACCGACATCATCGGGCCTGACGGCATGGAGCTTCGCCAGGGCCTCGGCCATGCCGAGATAGAGGCCGCGCCGTTCTGCCGGTGCGATACCGGGCAAGGCGCAATCGTGGAAGACGCGGCCGTCCAGCCGTTCCATCAGGTAAAAGGGCGTGCCGAGCGGTTCAGGTTCGGCGTGGAACAGCACGGCGCGGGGCACGGGCACTTCGGTCGATGCCAGGGCTTCGAGGACGCGATATTCCCGGTCGATCGCATGGGCGCCGCGCAGGATCGGCCCCGTCGGCTGCTTGCGCAGCACCAGCCGCCGCCTGCCGTGATCAACGAAATAGGTCGGGTTTGACTGGCCTCCGCCAATCCGCTCAAGCGATAGCGGAGCGCGGCCAAAGCACTCGTCGAGGAAACCTGCCAGTGCGGCGGGGTCGAAATCCGCTTTGCCGCCTGCAGCCTCGCCGCTCCCTCCGGTCATGGCGATGCCCTAGCCTCGTGCCTGCCCGGCGACGGGCCAGCGCCAGAAATCCCGGCCTTCCTCGGTGAGGAAGCGGTTCAGCACCATCTTGTGGACCTCGTCGGCGCCATCGACCAGCCGCGCCTGACGGGCATAGCGGTAGATCCACTCCAAGACGGTGTCCTTCGAATAGCCGCGCGCGCCATTGATCTGGATGGCGACATCGGCGGCATCGTGCAAGACATTGGCGACCTGAACCTTCGCCATCGAGACTTCCTTGCGGGCGAAGCCGCCGCGGTCGAGCTCCCAGGCGGCCTTCATCACCAGGATGCGGCCGATCTCGATGCGCATGGCGAGATCGCCGAGCTTGAGCTGGATGCTCTCGCGATCGGCGAGGCGCTGGCCGAAGCCGTAGCGCTCGGCAGCATAGGCCTGTGCGATCTCGATACAGCGCTTGGAAAGGCCGAGCCAGCGCATGCAATGGGTCAGGCGGGCCGGCCCGAGGCGAACCTGCGTCACCTTCATGCCCCTACCCTCGCCGCCGAGCACGTCTGCGACGGGAATCTCCAAGCCGTCGAATTCGATCTCGCAATGGCCGCCATGCTCCTCCGGCCCCATGATCTCGATGCGGCGCAGGATGCGCCAGCCCGGCTGATCGGCATGGAAGAGGAAGGCGGTGAGGCCGTTGCGCTGGTCGTCCGAGGTCCGGGCGACCAGGATGAAATGCTCTGCTTCCTCCGCGCCGGTGATGAACCATTTGCGGCCGCTGACGACGTAACGGTCGCCGCGGCGCTCGGCCCTGGTCAGGATCATCGAGGGGTCCGAGCCGCCCCCCGGATGCGGCTCGGTCATGGCGAAGGCCGAGCGGACCCTGCCCTCGACGATCGGCTTCAGCCAGCGCTCCTTCTGGTCGGGCGTGCCGAGCGCCTCCAGCACCATCATGTTGCCGTCGTCAGGGGCGGCCGAATTGAACACGACGGGGCCGAAGATCGAGCGGTTCATCTCCTCGTAAGCGACCGCCATGCCCATCTTGCCGAGCCCGGCTCCACCGGTCTCAGGCTTGAGCTGCAGGCACCAGAGCCCCTCGGCGCGTGCCTTCCCCCGGAGCGTCTGCAGCAGGGGCAGCGCGATGTTGCCATGAGCATCATAGGAGGCCCGGTCCGCTTCCAGCGGCATGATCTCACGCTCGACGAAGGAGGCGATGCGGACGCGGTAATCTTCGATGTGCGGGGAAATCTCGAAATCCATGGTCGTTCTCACAGCGACGAAACGAGATGGCCGCCATCGACCTCGATGGTCGCGCCGGTGATGTAGCTGCCCGCTGCCGAGGCGAGCAGCAGCAAGGCTCCGTCGAGCTCCTCCGGCCTGCCGAGCCTTCGCTGCGGGATGCGCTTGATCAGTTGCATGCCGGGTTCGGTCGCGAAGAAATCCCGGTTGATGTCGGTCTCGATATAGCCGGGGCAGAGCGCGTTGACGCGGATGCCGTCACGCGCCCATTCGAGCGCCAGCGCCTTGGTCAACTGGATCACGCCCGCCTTCGAGGCGGAATAGGCGCTGACGTTGCCGGCAACGCGATGACCGAGGATCGAAGCAATATTGACGATGCTGCCGCCCCGGCCGCTTTCGCGCATGCCGCGCGCGACGGCTTGGGCAACGAAGAAGACGCCCTTCAGATTGGTGTCGAGCACGGCATCCCAATCACCTTCGGAGAGATCCGCCGCCAGGCCCACCCCGCTCACGCCGGCATTGTTGATCAGGATGTCGAAATGCCGACCGGCGAGAGCTTCCACGATCGACGGGGTACTGGCCACGTCCAGCACCATGCTTTTCGAGATACCGCCTGCTTCGGCAATCTCCCCGCTCGCCTGATCCAGCGCCGATTGCCGACGCGCGGCCAGCGTGACCTCGACACCGTGGCGCGCGAGCAGCTTGGCGAAATGCAGCCCCAGCCCACCGGAGGCCCCCGTCACCAGGGCGCTTTTTCCTGAGAGATCCTCGAACATCCGGCATCCCATCTCGAACGCGGCCCAGTCTCGGCCGGCCGCGCGCTGCGATCAAGGCGCCCAAACGTCGAAGCCCGGCGCGATGCGCCGGGCTTCCTCGGTCCATTCATGCCCGGCCGACGGCCGTCGCTCACTGCCAGGTCTGGCGGCCGTACCAGGCGTCGACATCGCTGCGGGCCTTATCCTTGGCGATCCCGTAGCGCTCCTGGATCTTGCCCTCGAGCTGGTCGCGCTTACCGGCGATGACGTCGAGATCGTCATCGGTCAGCTGTCCCCACTGCTCCTTCACCTTGCCCTTGAGCTGCTTCCAGTTTCCTTCGACGCGGTTCCAGTCCATCGGGACCTCCTTAGGCGAGTGTGGATTCCCGGAAAGAACGCCTCAACGGCGCGATTGTTCACCTGGAATGCCACGGCGGTATAAATACCCGGATAAAATATTGCCTTATTAAAATCCGGGTATTATTTGTGTGCCATCAAACAGGACGGACTGCACCGATGCAGATGGCGGATAGGAAAGCGGCGACGGCCGCCTACAAGGAACGGAAGACGGTGGCGGGCATCTTCGCCCTCCGCTGTGAGGCGGCCGGGCTGACATGGGTCGGGCGGGCGCCCGATCTCACGACGATCGAGAACCGCCTGCGCTTCACGCTGCGCCATGGCAGCCACCGCCAGCGCTCCTTACAGGCGGCGTGGAACGCGCATGGCCCCGATGCCTTTCGCTTCGAGGCGCTGGAAAGGCTGGCGGACGAGGATATCGCCTATGTGCGGGATCGCGTGCTGAAGGAGCGTCTCGCCCATTGGCAGGCGAAGCTCGGCGCGGAAGCGCTCTAGCAGGTCAATTGCGGTCGTTGAGCGCTACCCTTGTCATTCCGGGGCGCGCCATGGCGCGAACCCGGAACCCACGACCGGGCGAGCCATCCCGCACCTCGTCATAAACCGTGACCCAGTCATGGCTTCCGGGCTCTTCGCTTCGCGAAGCCCCGGAATGACAGTGGTGGTTGTGACGAGGAACCGCGCGGCTGCGCCGGCTCAATCGTCCATTTTGAGGGCGGCGATGAAGGCTTCCTGCGGGATTTCGACCTTGCCGAACTGCCGCATCTTCTTCTTGCCTTCCTTCTGCTTCTCCAGAAGCTTGCGCTTGCGGGTGGCGTCGCCGCCATAGCATTTGGCGGTCACGTCCTTGCGCAGCGCGCGGATGGTCTCGCGGGCGATGATCTTACCCCCAATGGCAGCCTGCACCGGAATCTGGAACATGTGCGGCGGGATCAGCTCCTTGAGCTTCTCGCACATGGCGCGGCCGCGCGCATCGGCGCGCGAGCGGTGGACCAGCATCGAGAGCGCATCGACCGGCTCGGCATTGACCAGGATCGACATGCGCACGAGGTCGCCCTCGCGATAGTCGGTGATCTGGTAGTCGAAGGAGGCATAGCCCTTCGAGATTGACTTCAGCCGGTCGTAGAAGTCGAACACCACCTCGTTCAGCGGCAGGTCGTAGACGACCTTGGCCCGCGAGCCGACATAGTTGAGGTCGATCTGCAGGCCACGCCGGTCCTGGCACAGCTTCAGCACCGAGCCGAGATACTCGTCAGGCGTGAAGATCGTCGCCCTGATCCAGGGCTCCTCGATGAATTCGATCTTCATCACATCCGGCATGTCGGCCGGATTGTGCAGTTCCAGCGTCGTGCCGTCGCGCAGCTTGAGATGATAGACCACCGAGGGCGCGGTCGAGATCAGGTTGAGGTTGAACTCGCGCTCCAGCCGCTCCTGGATGATCTCCAGATGCAAAAGGCCGAGGAAGCCGCAGCGGAAGCCGAAGCCGAGCGCGGCCGAAGTCTCCATCTCGTAGGAGAACGAGGCATCGTTCAGCCGCAGCCGGCTCATCGCGGCGCGCAGCAATTCGAAATCGGCGGCGTCGACCGGGAAGATGCCGCAGAACACCACCGGCTGCACCGGCTTGAAGCCCGGCAGCGGCTCGGCGATCGGCTTCCTGTCGTCGGTAATGGTGTCGCCGACGGCGGTGTCCGCGACCTCCTTGATCGAGGCGGTGAAGAAGCCGACCTCGCCGGGGCCGAGTTCCTTGACCTCCTGCATCTTGGGTTTGAACACGCCGACGCGGTCGACGCCATAGGACGCCTTCGCCCGCATCATCCGAATCGTCATGTTCTTCTTGAGCACGCCGTCGATGACCCGCACGAGAACGACGACGCCGAGATAGGCGTCGTACCAGCTATCGACCAGCAGGCATTTCAGCGGCGCGTCGGGATCGCCCTTGGGCGCCGGCAGTTTCTGGACGATGGCCTCGAGCACGCCCTCGATATTGAGGCCGGTCTTGGCCGAAATCGGCACGGCCTCCGAGGCATCGAGCCCGATCACATCCTCGATCTGCTGCTTGATCCGCTCGGGGTCGGCGGCGGGCAGGTCGATCTTGTTGAGGACGGTGACGATCTCGTGGTTGGCGTCGAGCGCCTGATAGACGTTGGCGAGCGTCTGCGCCTCGACACCCTGCGAGGCGTCGACGACCAGCAGCGAACCCTCGCAGGCCGCCAGCGAACGCGAGACCTCATAGGCGAAATCGACGTGGCCGGGGGTGTCCATCAGATTGAGGACGTAATCCTTGCCGTCCTGCGCACGGTAGTCGAGCCGCACCGTCTGGGCCTTGATGGTGATGCCGCGCTCCTTCTCGATATCCATCGAGTCGAGGATCTGCTCGCTCATGTCGCGGGCGGCGACGGTGCCGGTCTGCTGGATCAGACGATCGGCCAGCGTCGACTTGCCGTGGTCGATATGCGCGACGATCGAGAAGTTGCGGATATTGTCGATGGTGCGGGTGCTCATGCGCGCGCCATAGCAGTGATGCGGGGTGGCGCCAAGCGGTTGACCTGTCCGAAGGTCGCTCCGGGGCGCTTTTCCCCGAGCCGCCTCGTCATCCCGCACGAAGCGAAAGCGGAGATCCGGGATCCATCGTAGCGCGACAGAAGCCTCCGGCAGGTCCCGGGTCAAACCCCGGATGGCGGAGGCTCCGTCGCGGACCCGTCTGAACGCACCCCCTTGCCAATTCCAATATATCAGAATTATTCTCTAATTATGGAATTCGAAAACGACATAGAGATCGACCGCCTGCTCGGGCTCCGGCTGAAAGCGGCACGCCAGCGCCATGGCCTGACGCTCGACGCCCTCGCTGAGCGTAGCGGCGTCAGCCGTGCCATGATCTCACGCGTCGAGCGCGGGGAATCGAGTCCGACGGCGGCGCTCCTTGTCCGGCTCGGCTCCGGGCTCGGCCTCTCGCTTTCGGCCTTGCTGGAAGAGCAAACAGGAACCGGCCCGCTCGCGCGCCGCGACGCCCAGCCGGTCTGGCGCGATCCTGCGAGCGGCTATCTGCGCCGCAATGTCTCGCCGCGCGGCACGGGCTCGGGCTTCGAGATCGTCGAGGTCGAATTGCCCGCAGGCGCGGAAGTGCGGCTCGACAGCGCTACCGGCGCTCCGGCGCTCGATCAGCAGGTCTGGGTGCTCCGGGGCCGGCTCGACCTGACGGTCGAAGGCGTCCGCCACGAGCTCGCCGAGGGCGACTGCCTGCAGATGCATCTGCGCGGCGCGATCATCTACCGCAATCCGGGCATCGCGCCCGCTCGTTACACCGTCATCCTCGCCGCCAGAAGCGGCACCTTTCCGGGACATACCGCATGAACGCGACCACGCTCACCGTCGCCGTCGAAACGCTCGATGCCGGCGCTATCGAGGCAGCCATTCCCGCGCTTGCCGAAATCCTGCGCGACTGCGTCGCCAATGGCGCCTCCGTCGGCTTCATGGATTGGAACACTCTGGCGGATTATGAGCGCTTCTGGCGCGATGTCGCAGCCGGCGTCGCAAGCCGGCAGGTCATCCTGTTCGTTGCACGAACTGCCGGGGGCCTCGTCGGCACGGCGCAACTGCATCTGATCGGCAAGCCGAACCAGCCGCACCGGGCGGAGATCGCCAAGGTGCTGGTGCATTCACATGCGCGCCGACAAGGCATCGGCGAAGCGCTGATGCGACGTGCCGAGGCGGCGGCGCGGGACATGGGTCGCAATCTGCTCGTGCTCGACACCGACGAACATGGTGCCGCGCGCCGGCTCTACAACCGCCTCGGCTGGACGGAGGTCGGCACCATCCCGCGCTTTGCGCTGATGCCCGGCGGGGCCGATTGCGGATCGACCTTCTTCTACAAGGATCTGCGCTGAGGGGGCTCTTGCGAGGTCAGCTCTTGCGGATCCTGCGCAGCACCACGGTCGGGCCGGCCTGCTTGCCGGTGCTGCAGGAAACCTCGGCGATGTCAGCGAACTGGCCGGCTTTGAACGTGCAATCCCGCGGGTGGCCGAACATGCGTCTGCCGCTGCAGTGAACGACGAAGGCGTTGACCTTGGCGCTTGCGGTGCCCCCTATCTGGGAGCCGCTGCCTGTCAGCATGCATTCGGCATAACCAACGCGGATCGTTTCCCGCAGCATCACCTCTTGGCCGACGACATCGATCGCCAGGCCGAGATGACCTTCGCGCTCAACGACGAGAACCCAGTCGCCTTTGAGATCGGAAAGGGCGGGCGCCGCGGCGAGGGGCCCGATCACGGCGAAAACGGCACCGCAGACGGCGATGCCGCGACATGCCACATGCACCGATCTGCCTAGCATCATCCCCTCCAGTGCTCGACCGGTGCGAAGACCGCACGGGACGGTGAGTTCCTCTCGAAGCCCTTGCGGCGGTCGGCGACGCGCTCCTCCGCAATTCCCGCGATACTGCGAAACAGAAACAATCCCGCCCCGACGGCCGCCGCCGGAACGAGGCCAGCGGACCCGAGATATGGCAGGGCGCCGACAGCGAAGTCGCCGAGAGATTTCGCAACATCGCCAGCTCCGGACCCCGGCATGAAAATGGCTTTGAAAATGCCTTCGACCGATTGACCTATGCCGGGGATCGTTCCCAGCCCGCCGACGACACCGGCTGCGCCGACACCGATCGCGGCCTTGCGGTTGTTGTCGGCGGCCACGATGGCAGGCACGCCATCCTCATACAGATCTCCCGGCGTCGCCTGCGCTCGCGCCCGCGCGATCGGCATCGGCAACCCGCCCGCGAGAGCCAGCAAGGTCGCATCGTCGGGCTGTCCCGTCGCCGACAGGCCATTCTGCATCTGGAAGGCGAAGAGGGCGCCGGAGGTGATTGGACCGAAGAGACCGTCGATCTTGCCCACCGAATAGCCCAGACGGGCAAGGTGCTCCTGCACGCGTTCCATCTCGGTCCGCCCGCGCGTGACCGAAGGGGAGAGGACCGTGGCGGCGGCACCGGGCATGCGCAACCGCGCCGCCCAGGCCCCGTAGGCTGTTTCCAGCCGCGTGTCGTAGCGGTTCGCGGCGTAGCCCTTGCCATTATAGCGATACGCGAAACCGGCCCAGTCGCGGCTCCGCAAGGCCCGCGTCATCGCGGGATTCATCGCGATGAAGCGCAGCATCGCCTCGATCTGCGCGGTCACGCCCGTTGCCATACTCGCGACCATATCGGTGGCCGAGGCGTAGCCCAGCGCGACCGCGTTGAAGCCCATGATCTGGCCGAGGCCCCAAGACGCCGAGCGATTGGCGAGCTCCTCGTGAATCGCCCGGGCTCGCTGCAGCACACTCAGACGGCCCGCACGCCCCTGATCGGCGTATTGAGAGGAGCGTTGCCAGCTCGGGATGGCGAGGCCCTCCGCTTCCGCCCGCGCCAGCAGCGATGGCGCAGCCTCGCGCAGCAGCCGATGGAAGACATGCTTCTCGAACAGGAAGACGGGAGTGGCGCCGTCGGCCTCGAAGGCGCGACCATTGCTCTCGACCTCGACGACGGCGAGAGCTACGGCCGGCTCCAGCCCCTGTGTCTGGGCCAGCCGCGTGATCTCGTTGACGATGTCCTGCGTGAAATCGACCATAGGCTCCCCCTCGATCAGTAACGCAGATTCGCGCCCGTCCGGTGTTCGTCGACGCGCTGGGCGGTGGTCGCCTGAGCATTGCGCCAGAGCATGACGGCAAGCGCGATCAATATGATCCAGACTCCGCCCCTGGCGCCCAGAAGGACCGGCAGGATCGTGGGCAGGGAGCTCCCCGCCTCATCGGCAAGGGCCGCAGGCATGACCCAGTCCGTCACCGAGGAGGATTGCATGACCTGCGTTGCGGCTGCTTCGGCCTTGGTGGCCAACTGACCGGTCTTCTCGAAGAGACCGGTGCGCGCATCCGTCAGCCCCAATACGCCGAACAGCGCGGTCGCGAGCGCGAGCCAGCGCCCGCGGTCGGTCAGCGCGATCGTCTGCGAGCCCTCCCGCTTCAGCTCCCGCGCCGTCTCGTTGCGCCGCTCCGGCCAGAGCGGCATCGGCTCCCCGTTCTGGAGCTGGAACCAGGTCCAGGCATCGACGATGCCCGTCGGCGGGATGCCGTTGGCCTGCTGGAAGGAGAAGACGGCCGTCATTGTCCGCAGCCCGTAATCGCCATCCTCGGTCCCGGGCGGATAGCCTTGCTTGTTCAGCAGCTTCTGGACGGCCTCGACCTTGTCGATGAAATCTGGATTGACGCCAGGACCGAGGGGCAGAAACTCGGGGAGGCCTTGCCCTCCATCGATCGCGCCGAGCACCCCGCGTTGCTCGTTCTCCAAAGCCTCCGTCGTGATCTGCTCGCCGGGGACGCCGAGCTGCAGAATGTTCGGCAGGAGGCCGCTGGCCGCAACCGGCACCCGCTCGGTTGGCCACCGAAAACCAAGCAGCCGGGACTTCGAATAGCTGGAGACCGTGACGCTATCCCTCTGATTGCCGCCAAGCACGAACAAGTGCTCGTCATCCTCGCGCAGGAAAAAGCCGACATGACCATAGGAGCTGTTCGCCTCGTTGCGAGAGAGGACGACGATGCAGCCTTCGCGTGGCTCTTCGAGCTTCGCACCGAGGTTGAGATAGCTGCGGGCCATCAGCGAGCGGCTCGACGCGTAGCCGGAAAGCACGAGGCAGGCACCGACGAAAGCCGCACACCACGCCTGTTCGTCGCTGCGGACCTGACCGTGCCCCGACAGGCGGAACATCTCCAAGATCCGCGGTTCCGCGGCTGCGCCCTTGTATTCGGAGATGCCTCGGAGGGTGTTCGCAATCAGCAACCAAGGAGACAGCATCATCGCCTCACGCAACCATTGGTTGCATGATCAATGCATATGCGCCTCCTCAACGCAATGCCGTAGCGGCAACTGCGTTAATGCGAGCGGCTCACGAGAGCGCCGGCCACTGCCCGGCGCCTCGCCTCCTCAGCCGTATGGGAACCTTCCGTCAGCCCTCGGCCTGAGCCGCGCCGCGGATATAGGGCTCGACGGGCCCCTTGAGCGTGATCGTCATCGGGCGGCCGAAGCGGTCCTTGGCGGCGCCGGCCGCGACCTTCACCCAGCCTTCGGAGACGCAATATTCCTCGACATTGGTCTTCTCGACGCCTTTGAAGCGGATGCCGATGTCGCGCGCCAGCACCTCGGCGTCGTAAAACGGGCTGTCCGGGTTGACGGAGAGGCGGTCGGGAAGCTGGTCTGACATGGCTCTGGCCTTGGATGTTCGGGCGCGAACAGGTCGCTTTCGCGCGCAGAGGTAGCCTCATCCGCGCCGGAAGCCAAATCCGTCTTCAAAAGTCCAGAGCAGGAGCATTGCGAAAAAACGGTTCTCACTTCTTTGCACCCTGCTCTCGCCTCAACGCTCGCCGTCGAGCAGGCTGCCGACCACCTTGGCGGTGTAGTCGACCATCGGGACGATGCGGGCATAGTTCAAGCGCGTCGGGCCGATGATGCCGACGACGCCGACGATGCGCTGCTCGGCATCGCGGAAGGGCGCCGCCACCATCGAGGAGCCCGACATCGAGAACAGCTTGTTCTCCGAGCCGATGAAGATGCGCACGCCATCGCCATCCTCCGCCCGCGACAGAAGATCGATCATGTCGGTCTGGGTCTCGAGATCGCCAAAGAGCAGGCGGATGCGCTCGAGGTCCTCCTGCGCCTTCAGATCCTCGAGCAGGTTGGCCTGGCCACGGACGATCAGATGGCGGTCGCTGCTCGGGCCCGACGAGGTGGCGATGCCGTTCTCGACGAGGCGCGCAGTCAGCGCATCGAGCTCGCGCTCCATCTGCGAGCGCTGGGTCGCGATCTCGCCCCGCAGCTCGGCGAGCGTCTTGCCGATGATGCGGGCGTTGAGGAAGTTCGCCGCCTCGCTCAGCGCCGAGGCCGGCAGGCCGGGCGGCAACGCCAGCAGGCGGTTCTCGACCGTGCCATCGTCCGCGACCAGAACGACCAACGCACGGGCGGGATCGAGCCGGACGAACTCGATGTGCTTGAGCCTCGGATCGGCCTTGGTGGTGACGACGACGCCGGCGCCGCGCGACAGGCCGGAGAGGAGCGCCGAGGCTTCGGTCAGCGTCTGGTCGAGGCTGCGGTTCGTTGCGGCAGCCCTGATCTGCGCCTCGATGCGCTTGCGCTCGTCGGAGGTGAGATTGCCGACCTCCATCATCGCATCGACGAAGAAGCGCAGGCCTCTTTCTGTCGGAAGTCGCCCCGCAGAGGTATGCGGCGCGTAGATCAGCCCGGCCAGCTCCAGATCGGTCATGACGTTGCGCACCGTCGCGGGCGAGAGCGACATCGGCAGCAGGCGGGCAATGTTGCGCGAGCCGACCGGCTCGCCGGTCGCCAGGAAGCCGTCGACGATCTGGCGGAAGATCTCGCGCGAGCGCTGATCGGTCTCGACCAGGCTGCTGATCGTCTCGGGGCGGGGCGTATGGGCGCTCATGAACCTTTACGGGCGAACCGTTCCTCCATCCTATTGTCGTCATGCGATGCGCATGGATCAAGGGGCGGAAAGGCTCCTGCCTTGCCGTACCGGGCGGGAGAGCCTAAAAGCCGCCACTTCTCCGCAAGACAGGATCATTTCATGCGACCCTCCAAACGCGCCGCCGACGAGATGCGCAAGGTTACGCTCGAACGCGGCGTGGTGCGCTATGCCGAGGGCTCCTGCATGGTGACGTTCGGCGAGACCAAGGTGCTGTGCGCCGCGACTGTCGAGGAAAAGGGGCCGCCGTGGCTGCGCGGGACCGGCAAGGGCTGGGTCACCGCCGAATATTCGATGCTGCCGCGCGCCACCCATGAGCGCACGCGCCGCGAGGTCACCTCCGGCAAGCCCTCCGGCCGCACGCAGGAGATCCAGCGACTGGTCGGGCGCTCGCTTCGCGCCGTCGTCGACCTGACTGCGATCGGCGAGCGCCAGATCGTCGTCGACTGCGACGTGCTGCAGGCCGATGGCGGCACACGCACTGCCTCGATCACAGGCGCCTGGGTCGCCCTGCACGATGCGCTGAAGTGGATGGAAGGCCGCGGGCTCCTCAAGGGCACCCACCCGCTGAAGGACCATGTCGCCGCCGTCTCCTGCGGCATCGTCGCCGGCAACCCGGTGATCGATCTCGACTATGTCGAGGATTCCGGCGCGCAGACCGATGCGAATTTCGTCATCACCGGCGCAGGCGGCCTCGTCGAGGTGCAGGGCACGGCAGAAGGCGCGCCCTTCTCGGAGGATGAGCTGCTCGCGCTGCTCAAGCTCGCCAAGGGCGGCGTTTCCAAGCTCGTCGCACTGCAGAAGGCGGCGGTGGCTTAAGGTAGTCCGCTATGTCCGCACTGGAAATTGCGGTCGGAGCTACGATTGCTGTGATCGTAGTGGCCACGGTGATCGTGACCAGCCTTCGCCTAACTTCCAGCCACAAGGCACGCAGACAATCCTTCGAAGCCCCCGATCGAGGCTATCAGCCTCCGAATGATGACGGAGGACATGCAGTATGAACATCAGCCAAAACCGCCTCCTCACCGGCAAGGTCGTGATCGCGACCCATAACCAGGGCAAGCTGCGCGAGATGCGCCAGTTGCTGGCGCCTTACGGCATCGAACTGGTCTCGGCAGGCGAACTCGACCTGCCCGAGCCGGTCGAGGACGGCATGATGTTTTCCGAGAACGCGGCGATCAAGGCGGTCGCGGCAACGAAGGCGAGCGGCCTACCCGCTCTCTCGGACGATTCCGGCGTCTGCATCGATGCGCTCGACGGCGCGCCCGGCCTGTTCTCGGCCAACTGGGCCGGACCGGGCAAGGATTTCGCCCCGGCGATCGCCCGCGTGCAGGTGGAATTGGCCAAGCGCGGCGCGCACACGCCCGACAAGCGAAAGGCGCATTTCGTCTCGGCGCTGGTCATCGCCTGGCCGGACGGCCATCAGGAATTGTTCGAGGGGCGCGTCTTCGGCACGGTCACTCATGAGATCCGTGGCGCGGGCGGCTTCGGCTACGACCCGATCTTCCTCCCCGATGGCCAGGGCAAGACTTTCGGCGAGATGACGGCGGACGAGAAGCACGGCATCCCGGCCGATGGCTCGCCCGGCCTGTCGCATCGGGCGCGCGCGTTCCATGTGCTTGCCGCCGCGTGTCTGAGGAAACCGGCGTGAGCGCGGCGGCCGCCCTGTCGGAGCGGCCCACCGCCTCGCATCCGACTGCGGATGCGGGCTTTGCCGTCTATGTGCATTGGCCATTCTGCCTGGCCAAATGCCCCTATTGCGACTTCAACTCGCATGTACGCCTGCAGCCGCCGGATCAGGCCCGGTACATCGCCGCCTTCCGCCGTGAGATCGCGCATCGCGCCGCGCTGGCGCCGGGCCGCACGGTCTCCTCGATTTTCTTCGGCGGCGGCACGCCCTCGCTGATGGAGGGCCGCACGGTCGGGGCGATCCTCGACGCGATCGGCGAGCACTGGACGGTCGATCCGAATTGCGAGGTGACGCTGGAGGCTAACCCGACCAGCGTCGAGGCCGGCCGCTTCCGTGACTTCCGGGCGGCAGGCGTCAACCGCGTCTCGCTCGGGGTGCAGGCGCTGAACGATGCCGACCTCAAGGCGCTCGGCCGAATGCATTCGGCCGAGGAAGCGCTGGCGGCCGTCGCGATCGCACGCAAGTATTTCGAGCGCTATTCCTTCGATCTGATCTATGCCCGCTCGCCCGCCCAGACGCCGGCACTCTGGCGCGCCGAGCTGGAACTGGCGATCAGCCACGCAGCCGAGCATCTCTCGCTCTACCAGCTCACCATCGAGCCCGGCACCGCCTTCGAGCGGCTGTTCCGGGCCGGCAAGCTCGCCATCCCCGACCATGATGCGGGTGCGGCGCTCTACGAGACAACGCAGGAGATCACGGCCAAGCACGGCCTGCCGGTCTACGAGATCTCCAACCACGCCCGGCCGGGCGCGGAATGCCGCCACAATCTTGTCTACTGGCACTATGGCGAATATGCCGGCGTCGGCCCCGGCGCCCATGGCAGGCTGGTGACGGCGCAGGGGCGCATGGCGCATTCGACCGAGAAGCGGCCGGAAATCTGGCTGGAACGGGTCGAGGCCGAGGGTCACGCCCTCGTCGAAGACGAGCGCCTGAGCGAGGAATCGCAGGGCGACGAATATCTGCTGATGGGCCTACGTCTGGTCGAAGGTATCGATCCCGCAGTGTTCAAGGCGCTCGCAGGCCGCGAGCTCAATGCCAAGCGCATCGCCAGCCTGATCGAGGAGAAGCTGCTGATGCATAGGCAGGGCGGCAGGCTTGCGGCGACGCCGGACGGCGCGCTGCTACTCGATGCGCTGGTGGCCGATCTGGCGGCTTGAGGGTCGCCGTCGTTCGCGGGCGTCACCGCCGTCATGCTCGCCCTTGTGGCGAGCATCCAGGTCCTGAGCACGAGCCTCGTCCAGCGAAGACGTGGATGGTCGGGACAAGCCCGACCATGACGAGGTACCAGCGCCTGCGGCTTCCGCAGCGCCCCGCTCAGTCCTTCCCCAGCCGCGCGCCCGTCTTCGGGTCGAAGACATGGACCTTGGCGGGATCGACCGTGATCCAGAGCCGGCCCTCCTGAGCGGGAACGTCGCCGGTCGCCGCCTGCATCACAAAGGGCTGGCCGGAGAGCTTGCCGTGGAAGAGCTGGGTCGCGCCGAGTTCCTCGATGAACTCGACATCGAAGGGCAGCGAGCCGGCATCGTCATCGGAGACGATCTCGACATCCTCCGGCCTCAGGCCGACCTCGACCGGCATCTGGGGCGGCAGATCCTCGCGCAGGTCGTGCGCCTGCAACACGGTGTCGCCGAGCGCAACGATGCCGTGGCCGTCGACCACGCCCGGCAGGATGTTCATCGGTGGCGAGCCGATGAAGGTCGCGACGAATTTGCTCGCCGGCTTGCGGTAGACCTCGGCGGGCAGGCCGATCTGCTCGACCTGGCCGGCATTCATCACCACGAGCTTGTCGGAGAGCGTCATCGCCTCGACCTGATCATGCGTGACGTAGATCGCGGTGACGCCGAGCGCGCGCTGCAGCTTCTTGATCTCGACGCGCATCTGGACGCGCAGCTTGGCGTCGAGGTTCGAGAGCGGCTCGTCGAACAGGAAGACCTGCGGCTTGCGCACGATGGCGCGGCCCATGGCGACGCGCTGGCGCTGACCGCCGGAAAGCTGGCGCGGCCGGCGCTCCAGGAAGGGCTCGATCGCGAGGATGCGCGCAGCTTCCTTCACGCGCTTGTCGATCTCGTCCTTCGGCGTGCCGCGGTTGCGCAGGCCGTAGGCCATGTTGTCGTAGATGTTCATATGCGGGTAGAGCGCATAGTTCTGGAACACCATGGCGATGTCGCGGTCGGCCGGCTCGATCTGGTTGACGACGCGTTCGCCGATCGCGACCTCGCCGGACGAGATCGTCTCGAGACCGGCGACCATGCGCAGCAGCGTGGACTTGCCGCAGCCGGAGGGGCCGACGAGCACGCAGAAGCCGCCGTCGGGAATGTCGAAGGAGACGCCCTTCACGGCCTCGACGCCGCCGGCATAGACCTTTTTGACGTTGCTGAGAGTGACCTGGGCCATTCGCGGATTACTTCTCGGTTTCGACCAGGCCCTTCACGAAGAGCCTCTGCATGGCGATGACGACGAGGACGGGCGGCAGCATCGCGAGCATGGCCGTGGCCATGGCGAGCTGCCATTCGGTCAGCGCGTCGGCGGTGACGATCATCTTCTTGATGGCGATGACGATGGTCTGCATCGAGTCCTTGGTCGTCACCAGAAGCGGCCAGAGATACTGGTTCCAGCCATAGATGAACTGGATCACGAACAGCGCCGCGATCGTGGTGATCGAGAGTGGCAGTAGCGTGTCCTTGAAGAACTTGAAGGGGCCGGCACCGTCGATCTTGGAGGCTTCGAGCAGCTCATCCGGGATCGTCATGAAGAACTGGCGGAAGAGCAACGTGCCCGTCGCGGAGGCAATGAGCGGGACGGCGAGACCCTGATAGGTGTCGAGCATCCGCAGGTCCGAGACGATCTTGAACGTCGGGAAGATACGGACCTCGACCGGGAGCATCAGCGTGATGAAGATGATCCAGAAGGCGGCCATGCGGAACGGAAAGCGGTAATAGACAACCGCATAGGCCGAGAGCACGGAGATGAAGATCTTACCCAGCGCGATCGCCATCGCCATGATGAAGGAGTTCAGCATCATGTGGATCACCGGCTCGCGCGTCGTGCTCGACGTGCCGATGAAGAGGATGCGGTTGTAGTTCTCCAGGAAATACGGGCCGGGATAGAGCGGCATCTGGCCGTTGATCACGGTCGAGGCATCCCAGGTCGAGGCGACGAAGGTCAGCCAGACCGGGAAGGCGACGATCAGCACGCCGATCGTCAGGATGACATAGGCGATGATGTCGCCCAGGCGGCGGTCCTCGACCATCAGATCCCCTTCCCCATCTCGCGCAGCAGGCCGGCCAGCGCTTCCGCGCAGGCATCGAGACAGGCTTGACCTTTTTCAGCCGTCGCGCGGCGTGCATCGCCGATCACGCCGGTTTCGGTCATGTCCCGGAAGGAACGGTGGCGAGAAACCTCCGGGCGTCCAGACGACCCACCCCGCGCACCGAACGCTTCCGACAGGCGCGGCTCGCGAACGCAGCCCGGCGCCAGCACCATCATCATCGAGGTCTCGACCTCGCAAGCGTGCTGCACACCCTTCTGGTCCTCGAGCAGCGCCGGGAGCGCGGCCTCGGCCAGCAGGAAATAGGTGGTCGCCTCGACATGCAGCCGCGTCTCACGGGCGAAGTCGGGCAGAAAGGCGGTCAGCGCGGCGATGTTGCCGCCATGGCCGTTGACGATCAGCACGCGGTGGAAACCGTGGCGCTCGATGCTCTTCAGGAGCGAGAGCAGCACTGCCCGATAGGTCGGGATATCGAAGGTGAAGGTTCCGCCGAAGGCCATGTGATGCTCGGCCATGCCGCACCACAGCGTCGGCGCGACGACGACGTCGACATCATCAGCACGCTCAGCCGCGGCCTTGCAGACGCCGCTGCAAAGGATGGTGTCGACGCCGACGGGAAGATGCGGCCCGTGCTGCTCGATCGAGGCGACGGGAAGAACGACGATCGCGTCCTTCGCCGCCTTGGCGCGCAGCTCCTCGGCGGTTAGGTCCATCCAGAGCACGGACGCCATCAGTAGCTCACCTTGCGCTCGATGAAGCGGAACTGGATCGCGGTCATTCCGATGACCATGATCAGCAGGATCACCGACTGCGCCGCCGAGCCGCCGAGATTGGAGCCGCCCTTGCCGTCGGAGAAAACCTTGTAGACCAGCGTCTCGGTCGCGCCCGAAGGCCCGCCGCCGGTGACGGTGTCGATGATGCCGAAGGTGTCGAAGAAGACGTAGACGATGTTGACGACGAGCAGGAAGAAGGTCGTCGGCGAGAGCAACGGGAAGACGATGGTCCAGAAGCGACGCATCGGCCGGGCACCGTCGATGACGGCAGCCTCGATCACGCTCTTCGGGATCGACTGCAGGCCGGCGAGAAAGAACAGGAAATTATAGCTGATCTGCTTCCAGGTCGCCGCGAGGATGACGAGCAGCATGGCGTGATTGCCGTTGAGCCGCGGGTTCCAGGGAATGCCGAGCGATTGCAGACCCCGTGCGAGCATGCCCAGCGAGGGATCGAACATGAAGATCCAGAGAACGCCGGCAATGGCGGGCGCCACCGCATAGGGCCAAATCAGCAGGGTCTTGTAGATTTCAGCGCCGCGGATCTGCCGGTCTGCCATCACCGCGAAGAGCAGCGCGATCGACAGCGAGAACACGCAGACGAAGGTCGAGAAGATGACAGTGTTGATGAAGGCCTTGAGATAGCCGGGATCGGCGAACAGCAGCTGGTAGTTCTCGAACCAGACGAACTCGGTCGAAGTGCCGAAGGCGTCTTCGAGCAGGAAGCTCTGCCAGACCGCCTGGCTCGCCGGCCAATAGAAGAACACGACGGTGATCGCGAGCTGCGGCAGCAGCAGCAGGAAGGGGATGGTCAGCCCCCGGAAGTACGCGTTCTTCTGCATCGGCTTCCTTGAACAAGACGGCCATCCCGGACGGATTTGTCCGGGATGGCCTGAAGATGCAAGGGCTATCCGCTCAGCGCGAGGCTGTCCGCTCGAACTGGCGCAGCATCTGGTTGCCGCGCTCGGCCGCCGCGTCCAGCGCCGCCTGCGGCGATTTCTGGCCGTTCAGCGCCGCTTCCAGCTCCTCCGACCAGATGTCGCGGATCTGGACGAGGCTGCCGTAACGCAGGCCCTTCGAGTTGTCGGTCGGGGTCTTGTTGGTCAGCTCGAGGATCGGGGTCTCGAGATAGGGCTTGTCCTTGTAGAAGCCCGACGCCTTGACCTTCTCATAGGCGGCCTTGGTGATCGGCAGATAGCCGGACTCGGTGTGCAGCTTTACCTGACGATCGACATCCGAGAGGAAGGTGAAGAACTTGGCGACGCCCTTGTATTCGTCAGCCTTCTTGCCACCCATCACCCACAGCGAGGCGCCGCCGATGATCGAGTTCTGCGGCGCGCCCTGCACATCGGGATAATACGGCATCGGCGCGTTGCCCCAGTCGAACTTGGCGTTCGCCTTGACGTTGCCAAAGAAGCCCGAGGAGGTCAGGAAGATCGGGCATTCGCCCGAGGTGAAGCGGCCCTCGCCATTGTTGGTGCGGCCGGAGTAGTCGTAGGTCTTGTCCTTCTGCAGCTCGACCAGATTGGTCCAGTGCTTGAGGAAAACCGGGCTCTTGTTGAAGTTCAGCACGGCGTCGAAGCCGGCCATGCCGTTGACCTTGGTCGAGAGCGGGATGTTATGCCAGGCGCCGAACTGCTCGATATTGGCCCAGGTCGCCCAAGCGTTCGAGACGGCGCACTTGTCGTAGCCGGCGGCCTTCAGCTTCTTGGCGGCCTCGAAGGTCTCGGGCCAGGTCTTCGGCGGCTTCGCCGGGTCGAGGCCCGCCTTCTTGAAGGCGTCCTTGTTGTACCACATCACCATCGAGGACGAGTTGAACGGCATCGAGAGCATGTCGCCCTTAGCCGTCGAATAATAGCCGGTGATGGCGGGGAGATAGGCGTTCGGATCGAACTTCTCGCCGGCTTCCTTCATCACCTCATGAACCGGCTTGATCGCGCCCTTCGCCGACATCATCGTGCCGGTGCCGACCTCGAAGACCTGCAGGATGTGCGGCGCCTGGCCAGCGCGGAAAGCGGCGATGCCGGCGTTCAGCGTGTCGGGATAGGAGCCCTTGTAGACGGGAACGACCTTGTAGTCCTTCTGCGAGGCGTTGAAGTCCTCGGCGAGCTTGACGACCACGTCGTTGTTGGCGCCCGTCAGGGCATGCCACCACTGGATCTCGGTCTGCGCCAGAGCCGGCGAAGCGCCGGCGAGCGCAAAGGCGGCGACCGACATCAGGATGCGCGATTTGATGCTCATGGAGTGTCTCCCTTCCGCGGGCGGCCGCCGCCGCGGTTCTTGTCGTTGGTGCGCAAGCTAGCATGAAGCGCAGGCGACAGTTCAATGACAAAACGACGACAGTTTTTGCAAGGCACTTATGGCCGCGGCCGGCTTGCGCATTCACGCATAAACGGCTGATCTGCGCGTCCTGCCTCGCCTTTTCCGGACCGCATCATGACGAGCCTCGTCCTTTCCGCCTCGACAACCCTGCCACAGGATGCCGGCGGCGCCGCGCTGGCCGGCCGCGTCTGGCGGCCCGATCTCGGCGGCCCGGCAGTGGTCACGCTGCGCGACGGACAGCTCGTCGACATCACAGCCGAATTCCCGACCAGCCGCGACCTCTGCGAGAGCGCCGATCCGGCGGCCGCGCTGCGCACCGCGAAAGGCGAAGGTCTGGGCTCGCTCGCCGACATCCTGGCCAATACGCCCGTCGACGACCGCGATCCGAAGCGCCCCTGGCTGCTCTCGCCGCTCGACCTGCAGGCGGTGAAGGCGGCCGGCGTCACCTTCGCCGTCTCGATGCTGGAACGCGTCATCGAGGAGAAGGCGCGCGGCAACCCGGCCGCCGCCGCGACGATCCGCACGGAGATCGGAAAACTGATCGGCGACGACCTTTCCAAGCTGAAGCCCGGCTCGCCCGAGGCGATGCATCTCAAGGAGGTGCTGATCAAGCAGGGGGCATGGAGCCAGTATCTCGAAGTCGGCATCGGGCCGGACGCCGAGATCTTCACCAAGGCGCCGGCGATGTCGACGGTCGGCACAGGCGCCGATGCCGGCCTGCATCCGGCGTCGAGCTGGAACAACCCGGAGCCCGAAATCGTCCTGATCGTCGCCTCGGACGGGCGCATCGTCGGCGCCACGCTCGGCAACGACGTCAATCTGCGCGATGTCGAGGGCCGCTCGGCCCTGCTGCTCGGCAAGGCCAAGGACAACAACGCGGCGGCAGCCGTCGGCCCCTTCATCCGCTTCTTCGACGCCGGCTTCACGCTCGATCACATCCGCAAGACGACCGTGACCCTGACGGTGGAGGGCGAGGACGGCTTCACGCTGGAGGGCTCGTCCTCGATCGCCAAGATCAGCCGCGACCCGGCCGATCTCGCGGCACAGATGATCGGCCCGCATCACCAGTACCCGGACGGGGCGGCGCTCTATCTCGGCACCATGTTCGCGCCGATCAAGGATCGCGACGCACCGGGCGGCGGTTTCACCCATAAATACGGGGACATCGTCACCATCGCCGCGCCCGAGCTCGGCAGCCTCGTCAACCGCATGAAGCGCACCGACGCCTGCGAGCCCTGGACCTTCGGCGCCTCGCATCTGATGCGCCACCTCGCGAAGCGCGGGCTGCTTTAGGCGGAGCAGGCAAAGAGCGCGGGCGGATCGCGCTCGCGCTCTTCTGGGACATGTATCTCCGAAGTAGGCAGCAAGCTCAGCCAGTGATCGCCTGACCCGCCTCCCAGCCGAGGATGGCGCGCTTGCGCGTCAGGCCCCAGTGATAGCCGGTGAGGGCACCCGACTTGCCGATGACGCGGTGGCAGGGCACCACGAAGGAGATCGGGTTCTTGCCTACCGCCATGCCGACGGCGCGCGCGGCACTGGGCTTGCCGATATGGCTGGCGACGTCGCCATAGGTCGTGGCGCAGCCGACCGGGATCCGGAGCAGAGTCTCCCAGACCCGGACCTCGAAATCCGTGCCGATCAGCACGACGCGCAAGGGCGTCTCGGGCGTCCAGGCCTTGGGTTCGAAGATACGGGCGGCATAGGGTGCCGTCAGCACCGGATCGTAGTGATAACCGGCATGCGGCCAGCGACGCATCATGTCGGCCAGAGCCTCGGCGCGCCCGCCGACGACCTTGCCGCCGTCGACGCTGTTGGAGACCCAGCCCAGCCCGGCGAGACCGCGATCCGTGACCACGATCAGCGCCTCACCGAAGGGAGAGGCATGGAAGCCGTAGGAGAGCTTCAGCCCCTCGCCGCCGAGCTTCCATTCGCCGGGCGACATCGCCTCATGCGTGACGAAGAGGTCGTGCAGCCGGCCGGGGCCGGAAAGCCCGACTTCAAGCGCGGTGTCGAGGATGCTGGCCGAAGAGGCCAGCAGGCCCTTGGCGTGGTCGAGCGTGATCGCCTGCAGGAAGGCCTTGGGCGTCAGGCCGCACCAGCGCCGGAAGAGATGGTGGACATCGGTCGGCGTTGCGCCGGCCGCATCCGCGATGGCCTCGATGGTCGGCTGCTCGCGCCAGTTATGCGTGATGAAGGCCAGGATGCGGCGGACCGTATCGTAGTCCGAGCCCGGCGCCACGGCGGGGAAATCGGCCTCGCTCGGCATGGCTTCGGCAGCGCGCGCCAGCACCGCATTGGAAAAACGCGTCGGGGTCATCGCCGTTTTCATCGGAGCGTGAGCGTTCATGGCTTGAAACCTCGCATCATTCGTCATGATGCGAATCTAGGGCGCCAACCATGCCGTTCCCACCCGAAAGCTGACAAGGGCTGGCTTGCAGCCGCTATAGTTTCCGAGCCCAAGAGACCCCCATATTTTGGACGGACAATGGCGACCGCCTCCAGCGCTATCATCGATCTCTACGAGCGACACGCCGCTGCCTTCGACCGGCTGCGCGGCAAGACGTTGTTCGAAGGCGCGTGGCTCGACCGTTTCCTCGCGCTTGTTCCGGAGCATGCCGCCATCCTCGATATCGGCTGCGGCTCGGGCGAGCCGATCGCCCGCTACTTCCTCGGCAGGAACCGCGCCATCACCGGGATCGACTCTGCCGCGGCACTGATCGAACTGTGCCGCCAGCGTTTCCCGCAGGCCGAATGGCATGTGCAGGACATGCGCCGCCTTGTGCTCGGCCGCCGCTTCGACGGACTGATCGCCTGGGACAGCTTCTTCCACCTGACGCCGGAGGATCAGCGGGCGATGTTCCCGGTCTTTGCCGAACACGCCACCGCGACCGCAGCGCTGATGTTCACCAGCGGACCTTCGCATGGCGAAGCGATCGGCTCCTTCGAAGGCGAGCCGCTCTATCATGGCAGCCTGGCGCCGGAGGAGTATCGCGCGCTTCTGGCGGAGAACGGCTTCTCCGTGGTCGCGCATGTCGTCGAGGACGCAAGCTGCGGCGGCCGCACGATCTGGCTCGCCCGCAGGGGCTGATCGTCTCAGGATGCGCCATAATCGGGGCCGCGCCGGGCGCTCGCCAGCGCCTTTCCCAACGCATCCGCGAAGCCGGCGCGCTCCCGCGGCGAGAGCGCGGTGGCGACCGCGACGCTCCGGCCCCGCGAGACCAGCGTGAGGCCGAGCAGGCCGTAATCCTCATCGGTCTGACGTTCGAGCCGCGTCCAGGCGGGGTTGGAGCGCCAGATCGCCTCGCGGCCGTGATGCGAGACCTTGCGCAGCAAGACCTCCAGCGGCGTCACCACGATGCGCTCGAAGGCACGCGCATGCCGGAAATTGACGTGGAAGGCGACGAATAGCGCGAGCACGTCGAGGCCGAAGAAGCCGGCCACCGGCCAGGCGCCGAGCACGACGAAGGGAATCGAGGAGATCAGGCTCGCCAGGCAGACCAGCGTCATCACGATGCGAAAGCCGTTCTGGCCGAGCGAGCGATGCGGCGTGATCGTCGCGTCGAAGACCGGGCGCCTCATGGCGTCGGTGCTACCGCTGGCAGGAATCTCGCTGGCAGGGCTCTTGCCGGGGTCCATGGCGGCATTATAACGCCGTCATGGACCCGCAGAACAGGCCCGCCCGCCCCCGCGCCCCCGTCAAGCGCATCACGTTGCCGCGCGCCCGCAAGCCGGCCGAAATCCGCGAGATCTTCGCGCGTTTCCAAGCCGCCAATCCCGAGCCGAAAGGCGAGCTGGAATCCGTGAACGCCTTCACGCTGCTGGTTGCCGTCGTGCTCTCGGCGCAGGCGACCGACGCCGGCGTCAACAAGGCGACGCGCCCGCTCTTCGCCATCGCCGACACGCCGGAGAAGATGCTGGCGCTCGGCGAGGACAAGGTGCGCGACTACATCAAGACGATCGGCCTCTTCCGCACCAAGGCAAGGAACGTGATCGCGCTCTGCGAGAAGTTGATCGCGGAGTTCAGCGGGCAGGTGCCGACCACGCGCGAGGCGCTGGAAAGCCTGCCGGGCGTCGGCCGCAAGACCGCGAATGTCGTGCTCAACATCGCCTTCGGCGAGATCACCCATGCGGTCGACACCCATGTCTTCCGCGTCTCGAACCGGCTCAGGATCGCGCCGGGCAAGAACGTCTTGCAGGTCGAGCTCGGGCTGGAGAAGGCGATCCCGGAGGAGTTCGGCCGCCATGCCCATCACTGGCTGATCCTGCATGGGCGCTACACCTGCAAGGCGCTGAGGCCAGAATGCGGGCGCTGCATCCAGAACGACCTCTGCGACTCTCCCGACAAGCGCGTCGTCTGACGCTGCCCGAGCCGTCCCTTCGCCTGCTTGACAGTCTCCGGCGGCTAGGCTGAGCTTCGTGCGCCGGACGCCTTGGGGGCTCGGAGAAGCCTGAGAGTCTGCGGCAGAGGAAGCTCAGGAGGTCAGTGTGATGAAGCGTTTCGTCCTCGCGGCGAGCATCGCCGTTGCCGCCCTATCCGTTCACGCAAGCGCCTTCGGGCAATCGAAAGGCCCGGTCATCGGGGTCAGCTGGTCGAATTTCCAGGAAGAGCGCTGGAAGACCGACGAGGCCGCGATCAAGGCGGCGGTCGAGAAAGCCGGCGGCACCTATCTTTCCGCCGATGCGCAGTCATCGCCGGCCAAGCAGCTCACCGATGTCGAGAGCCTGATCGCGCGCGGCGCCAAGGCGATCATCGTGCTGGCGCAGGACGCGCAGGCCATTCGTCCCGCCGTCGAGAAGGCGGTGAACGAGGGCATCGGCGTCGTCGGCTATGACCGGCTGATCGAGATTCCGCAGGCCTTCTATCTGACCTTCGACAATGTCGAGGTCGGCCGGATGATGGCGCGCGAGATCCAGAAGGCGAAGCCGGCGGGCAATTACGTCTTCATCAAGGGCTCGAGCTCCGACCCGAACGCCAATTTCCTCTATCAGGGCTCGATCGAGGTGCTGAAGCCGGCGATCGACGGCGGCAAGATCAAGAATGTCGGCGAAGCCTTCACCGATGGCTGGCTGCCGGCGAACGCCCAGCGCAACATGGAGCAGATCCTGACGCGCAACCAGAACAAGGTCGATGCCGTCATCGCCGCCAATGATGGCACCGCGGGCGGTGCCATTGCGGCGATGGATGCACAGGGGCTCTCCGGCTCCGTGCCCGTCTCCGGCCAGGACGCCGACCGCGCGGCGCTCAACCGCGTGGCGCTGGGTACCCAGACCGTGACGATCTGGAAGGATGCGCGCGAACTCGGTCGCAACGCCGCCGAGATTGCACTGAAGCTCGCCGGCGGCGCCAAGCTCTCGGAGATCCCGGGTTCGGCTGCCTGGGACCAGGGCCCTTCCAAGCAGAAGATGACGGCGCTCTTCCTCAAGCCCGTGCCGGTGACGAAGGACAACCTCGCCGTCGTGATCGAGGCCGGCTGGGCACCGAAATCGGCGGTTTGCCAGGGCGTCGCGTCCGGCAAGGTCAAGGCCTGTGACTAGAGCAGGCTGCGATAAATTGGGAACCGGTTTTTCGCGCTCCAGATTTTTGATGAGAGACGGATTCGGATGTCAGATGGGGTCGCTATGCGATCCCATCTGACATCGTCCGGCTCTGACGTGGCACCCGCGCCGGCCAATTCGGCGCAGGATGAGCGCAGCCTTGCCGATCGTCTGCGCGAGATCGAGTTCGATCCGCGCATGATCGGCATGGTCGCCGCGCTCGCGGTGATCTGGCTCGGCTTCAACTGGCTGTCGGACGGCGCCTTCCTGACGCCGCGCAATCTCTGGAATCTGCTGGTCCAGACCGCCTCGATCGCGATCATGGCCTGCGGCATGGTGCTGGTCATCGTCACCCGCAACATCGACCTCTCCGTCGGCTCGATGCTCGGCTTCGTCGGCATGGTGGTCGGGCTCGTGCAGGTCCGGCTCCTGCCCGAGCTCTGGGGCTTCGAGCACCCGCTGACCTGGGTCGTCAGCCTGCTGCTCGCGATGGCGCTCGGCGGGCTCGTCGGGCTGCTGCAGGGCGCGCTGATCGCCTATCTCGCCATCCCCTCCTTTATCGTCACGCTCGGCGGCCTCCTGATCTGGCGCGGCGCGGCCTGGTGGGTGACGCAGGGCCAGACGATCGCGCCGATGGATTCGCGTTTCCGACCGCTCGGCGGCGGCGTCGAGGGCGCGATCGGCACAAGCGCCTCCTGGGCGATCGGCATCGCGCTCTGCGCCGCGATCTCAATCGGCGCAGCGCTGATCCGGCGCCGCCGCAAGCGCTTCGGCTTCCTGCTGCGCCCGCTCTGGGCCGAGATCACGATCGCCGGGCTCGGCTGCGCCACGGTTCTGGCGACGGTGATGGTGGCGAACGCCTATGCGCTGCCCGCCGGCATCGCCCGGCGCCTCACCGAGGCGAAAGGCGGCATATGGCCTGAGGGCGGCCTGACCATCGGCCACGGGCTTGCCGTTCCCGTGCTGATCGCGCTCGCGGTCGGCGTCATCATCACCTTCATCGCCAACCGCCTGCGCTTCGGCCGCTATGTCTTCGCCATCGGCGGCAACCCCGAGGCCGCCCAGCTCTCCGGCGTGAACACGCGCAAGGTACTGATGCTGGTGTTCGGTTTGATGGGTGTGCTCGTCGGCATCTCCGCCTGCATCTCGACGGCGCGCCTGAACGCCTCGACCAACGCCGCCGGCACGCTCGACGAGCTCTATGTCATCGCTGCCGCTGTCATTGGGGGCACCTCACTGGCGGGCGGCGTCGGCACCATCGCGGGCGCCATGCTCGGCGCGCTGGTGATGCAGTCGCTGCAATCGGGCATGGTGCTGATCGGCGTCGACGCGCCGCTACAGAACATCGTCGTCGGCATCGTCCTCGTCCTCGCGGTCTGGCTCGACGGGGTCTACCGCAAGCGGCTGAGCTGAGGAGGGAGCGATGAGCATCACGGAATCGGCTGGTCTCGCCGACACCCATCCGGGCCAGGGCACGCCGCTGATCGAGATGCGCGACATCTCGATCGCCTTCGGCGGCATCAAGGCCGTCGATGGTGCGAGCGTCGACCTGATGCCGGGCGAGGTCGTCGGCCTGCTCGGCCATAACGGCGCCGGCAAGTCGACGCTGATCAAGATTCTGTCGGGCGCCTACCGGGCCGATGCCGGCACGATCCGCGTGAATGGCGAGGAAGCAACGATCACGAGCCCACGCGACGCCAAGCAGCAGGGCATCGAGACGATCTATCAGACGCTGGCACTCGCCGATAATGTCGATGCCGCCGCCAACATCTTTCTCGGGCGCGAGCTACTCTCCGGCTGGGGCACGCTCGACGATGCGACGATGGAGGCCGAGACTCGCAAGGTGATGGGTCGGCTCAACCCGCATTTCCGCCGCTTCAAGGAGCCGGTGAAGGCGCTCTCCGGCGGCCAGCGCCAGTCGGTCGCGATCGCGCGCGCCATCTATTTCAACGCCCGCGTGCTGATCATGGACGAGCCCACAGCGGCCCTCGGCCCGGCCGAGACGAAGCAGGTCGCCGAGCTGATCCTGCAGTTGAAGAAGCAGGGTATCGGCATTTTCCTGATCAGCCACGACCTGCACGACGTCTTCGATCTCGCCGACCGGGTCACGGTGATGAAGAATGGCAAGGTCGTCGGCACGGCGCGCACTGCCGACGTCACCCAGGACGAGGTGCTGGGCATGATCATCTCGGGCAAATGCCCGCCGGCCGCGGTGGCCGGCCCCGGCGCGCTCCGCAGCTAGATCGCGCCGGGTCGATTCTGGAGCGGCGGGAAACGCGAAGCTCCCTACGCCGCCGCGTGCGGCTCGTGCCGATAATCCCAGACTGCCCAGCCCGAGATCGCCGCAGTCAGCAGGCCGACGATCATGTGAGGCCAGAAGGCGCGGAGGTTACCGGTGAAGCCCAGCATCCAGGGCGAGGCGACCAGCCAGAGTCCGAGCGCGAGATTCAGCCATTCCTCCCATTCGGCGAAAGCCGAAAGCGCAGCGACCGCAATCACGGCGAGAGCCACGCTGACGATCCAGGCATTGCGCGTCGGCACGAAGTCGCCGACGAAGCCCATGTACCATGGTGAGAAGAACAGCAGCCCGGCCAGGATCAGATTACACCAGTCCTGCGGTCGCCTGACGTTTGTATTCGCGGTCAACATGATCACCTCCATCGGTGACGATCATCCAACCACTACGCCTCGCGCATGAGGCGCTTGGTCGTTTTTATTATACGCTCAGGACAGCAACGGCTCAAGAACAGAGTAGGAACACCCGGCGGCCGATCGAATCCGACTGCCGGGCAAGACGACATGAGCCGCATCGCTGCGCCAATCGAGCCGGCGATGCGGGTGTTCTCACTTCGCGTCGAGCAGTTCCTTCACCGAGAGCAGGACGAGCTCGTCGTCATCCGCCTTCTTGGGATCACGCGAGGACGAGAACGGCAGGTTGTTGTCGTTGCCGACGACGATAATGCCCTTGGCGAGATCGACGACGTCGAAGTTCTCGATGGTGAAGAACGGGAAAGGTAGCACGCCGTCGATGGCGCCTTGCTTCGCCTTCTTGTCGGGGTCGGCGATCTTCATCAGGTCGATGAAGCCGATCTTGCGCACGGGCTTGCCGACATTGGCGTCGGTCATCTCGATCTTCACGATGCGCTTGAACTTGGCGAGGTCGTGGAAGCAATCCGGGCCCTTCTGGCCCGCGGCACAGGCCTTGTCGGCAGTGCCTTCGCCGTTGTCGCGCTCGATGATCAGCGCCGTCGTCGCGTCGATCATGTTGAAGTCGCCGATGGCGAGGCCCTTCTGCTCCAGCGGGAAGAACCAGGAGCGGCCGGTCCACTTCTCGTTGGCGACATCGAATTCGAGGATGCGCAGCACTTCCTTGCCGTCGACCTCTTCATTGCCCCTGGTCTCGGCGTTCCAGAGCGGACCCTCCAGCAGCGGGTAGAGGAAGCGCCCGTCCGGAGACTGCGCCATGCCCTCATAGCCCTTGGAGCGGCGGACATTGAATTCGACGGACTGGTTCGGTGCGCCGGGCGTCGTCACGGCGTAATGGTCAGGCGAGCGGGCCGGCTTGCCATCGACCGTGGTCTCGAACACCGCCTCGACCTTGCCGTTGGCATCGACGCGGATGAGATAGGGGCCGAACTCCTCGCCGATCCAGTACTTGCCGCCGATCGGCTGAATCGATTCCGGGTCGAAGTCGGCGCCGGTCAGATAGCGCTTCTCGGTGCCCTCATGAACGATGCGAAACGGCACCTTCTTGTCGGGGTCGTGCAGGAAGGTGGTCGAGAGACGCTCGATCGCGCCCTTGTCGAAATCGGCCTTGAGACGATGGAAGAACAGCATCGCGTCGGGCGAATTGACCTTGGAGCCGAAGCCGTTGTCGGTCAGGACGAGGAACTCGCCATTGCCGAGCGAGCGGATGCCGGAGAAGCCCTGCACGGGCTGGCCGGCGAAGGGCGTGGAAAGACCTGTCGGGCGGCCGCCCGAGGTGCCCATCACCGAACCGACGGTTTCGACGCGCTTGCCCGGGGTTACGAACTTGCCGGACACCTTAAGATCGGCCGGCGCATCGGCAGGAGCCGGGATGATCGTGTTCGCCGGCAGCAGGGCGTGACCGACGAGCTTCGACGGAAACTCCTTCTGGGCGTCCTGGGCCCCGGCGAGAACGGTCGAGGACAGGAGCAGGGCAATGACGAGCGACGAGCGCATGAAATTCTCCGGGCTGGAAATGACCAACCCGCTTCGCGCGCCGGGATTGCGCCCCAACGACAGCGCTGCGACCGTTCGGTGACGGGGCATTTGAACTCACCAGCCCTCATCCTGGGGAACAGGCGAAGCCTGTGTCTCGAAGGGTGTTCCAGTGTACGCTCGAACCATCCTTCGAGACGCCGCTCTCGCGGCACTCAGGATGAGGACTGGAGCTGAACAGCCGCAGAAGCGGCCGATCCTTCAATACCCCCTGGCCGGATCGACCACATGCTGCAGGGGCTCGCCGGCTTCCAGGCGCCTGATCTGCGCCGTGATCAGCGAAGCGATCGCTTCAGGCTCCGACATCGCCGCGTTATGCGGCGTGATCGTCACGCCCGGATGGGTCCAGAGCGGCGAGGCGGGCGGCAGCGGCTCGGTCTCGAAGACATCGAGCGTCGCGCCCTTCAGCGTCCCGGCTTCGAGCGCCGCCAGGATGTCCTCTTCCACCTGCAGGCCGCCGCGCCCGGCATTGATCACGCATGGACCACCGAGGCGACCATCCTGCGCCAGCCCTGCGATCAGCCCGGCGTTGATGATGCCGCGCGTCTCCGGCGTCAGGGGCACCAGGCAGACGAGGATGTCGGTCCGCGCCAGGAACTCCTTCATGCCCTCCTCACCCGAGAAGGTGCGCAGCCCCTCGATGCTCTTCGGCGAGCGGCTCCAGCCGGCCACGTCGAAGCCGATGACCTTGAGCTTGGCGGCGGCATCCTGCCCGAGCTCGCCCAACCCCATGATGCCGACGCGAACCGAACGGGCCGCTGGCTGGTTGCGATCGTCCTCCCAGAGCCTTTCGCGCTGCTGGCTGAGGTAGCGGTGCTGCTGGCGCAGATACATCAGGCAGTGCAGCACGACGTACTCGCTCATCCGCGTGGTCAGATCGGGATCGACGACGCGGGCGATCGGCACCGCCGGCAGCTTGTCATCGGCGAAGAGGAAATCGACGCCGGCGCCAAGCGAGAAGATGGCGGCGAGGTTGGGCAGGCCGGTCAGGCTGCCGGCCGGGTGCTTCCAGCTCGCGACATAATGGACGGCGCGGCGGTCGAAGGGCTCGCCGAGAACCACGATCGGCATCTCCGGCAGCAGCGCCTGGAACCTGGCGCGCCAGTCCTCGACATGCCAGCCCGTCATGGCCAGAAGCAAACTCATGCCGACACCCTCTCCGTGATCCGTTCCGCGACGAGCCGGCCGCGCGCCGCACCCTCACCGATCCGATAGGCCTTGCGCAAGCGCGCACTCGCCGCGGCGAACTGCGCCTCGTCGCGCGCGTGGATGATCCCGAGCGGACGCTCCGCGCCAATCTCGGTTCCAATGCCAGCCAGTTCGACGATGCCGACGGCATGGTCGATCGGGTCCTGCGGGCGGACGCGGCCGCCACCGAGCGCGACGACCGCAAGCCCGACCGCGCGCGTGTCGACCGCGATGACCGACCCGGCCGTTTCGGCGAAGACCGGCTTGACGATCGGCGCAACGGCGAGATGATTTGCCGGCTTTTCCAGCAGGTCCGCCGGTCCTCCGAGTGCCGCCACCATCCGCGCGAAGCGCTCGGCCGCCGCACCCGAGGCGAAGGCATTCTCGATCTTTTCGCGCGCGGCATCGAGATCGGCGGCAAGCCCGCCCAGGAGCAACATCTCGGCGCCCAGCGCGACCGTGACCTCATGGAAGCGCGCCTCGCGGCGGCGGCCGGTCAGATGGTCGAGCGCATAGGCGACCTCGAGCGCATTGCCGGCGACCGAGGCGAGCGGCTCGTCCATATCGGTCAAGAGCGCGTGTGTCGGCAGCCCGGAATCGTTGGCGACGGCGACGAGAGCCTGCGCCAGCGCCTGTGCCTTGGCGTAGTCGGGCAGGAAAGCGCCGGAACCGAACTTCACATCCATGGCGAGGCCGTGCAGCCCGGCGGCGAGCTTTTTCGACAGGATCGAGGAGACCAGCAGCGGAATCGTTTCGACCGTCGCAGTCACGTCCCGGATGGCATAGAGCCGCTTGTCGGCCGGGGCGAGATCGGCGGTCTGGCCGATGATGGCGCAGCCGACCTCCCGCACGACCTTGCGGAACAGATTGATGCCCGGCTGGGTGACATAGCCCGGCACGGCATCCAGCTTGTCGAGCGTGCCTCCGGTATGGCCGAGGCCGCGACCGGAAATCATCGGGACGTAGCCGCCGCAGGCCGCCACCGCGGCCGCCAAAGGCAGGCTCACCGTGTCGCCTACGCCCCCGGTCGAGTGCTTGTCGAGGGCGGGGCCGGGCAGGTCGTCCCAGCGCAGCACGGTGCCGGAATCGCGCATGGCGAGGGTGAGCGCGACGCGCTCCTTCTCGTTCATGCCGTTGAAATAGACCGCCATGGCGAAGGCGGCCGCCTGTCCTTCGCTCACCGAGCCATCGGTCAAACCGGCGATGATCTGGCGAATATCGGCATCGGGCAGCTCGGCACCGTCGCGCTTGGCGGCGATGATCTCCTGGGTCAGGCGCATTCAGTAGCTCCCACGCGGCGGCGCTCCGGGCGCAGCGCCGCCGATTTCCTCGATGAGCGCGGTGTAGAGACCGCTCGCACCGAAACGGAAGGTTGCGGGCGTTGCCCAATCCGGCCCCATCATCGCATCGGCGAGAGCAAGGTAGCTCTTCGCATCAGCCAGGGTGCGGATCCCGCCCGAGGGCTTGAGCCCGATCGGGCGCGCCGTCATGCCGATCACGCCGAGCATGGCACGCGCCGCCGGAATGCTGGCCGAGTGCGCCGTCTTGCCCGTCGAGGTCTTGATGAAATCGGCGCCGCCCGCGATCGCGAGCTCGGACGCGACCCTGACCTTGTCGAGATCGGGATATTCGCCGGATTCGAGGATGACCTTCAGCAGCTTGTCGCCACAGCGCATCTTGACGTTGCGGACCATGGCGGCCGCTGTGGCGAGTTGCCCGGCCAGCACGGCGCGCCAGGGCAGGACGAGGTCGATCTCGTCGGCGCCAGCCTCGAGCGCCTCCTCGGTCTCGCGGATGGCGGGCGCGATCGGGGTGTCGCCCTCCGGGAAATTCACCACCGTCGCGATGCGCACCGGGCTGTCGCCGAGCGCTTGGCGCGCCACGGCGACGAAGCGCGGCCAGAGGCAGACGGCAGCGACCGGCACCGGGCCGGAGACGGCGCGCCGGCACAGGTCGCGCGCGCCGTCGGCGGTCGCGTCGTCGGCGAGATCGGTCAGATCGAGCAGCGCGAGCGCGCGCCTGGCGATATCCGCGTCCGACATAGCTCAGAGCTCCGAAAGGAAGGCGCGCAGCAGGCGCCGCAGCGCGCCGGCCGCCACAGCCGCGACATCGCGTGTCTCTGCATGGTGCGGCGCGCCGCCC
Source organism: Allobosea sp. 10N428 (assembly GCF_056394545.1). Taxonomy (NCBI): domain Bacteria; kingdom Pseudomonadati; phylum Pseudomonadota; class Alphaproteobacteria; order Hyphomicrobiales; family Alloboseaceae; genus Allobosea; species Allobosea sp. 10N428. Next base: position 130,160 of record NZ_JBFTIC010000007.1, read on the forward strand.
TGCAGGCCGGCGCCCATATTGGTGACGATGGAGAGCCCGGCGACGCGGATGTCGTGGCGCCGCGCCAGGATGACCTCCGGCACCGTCGACATGCCGACGAGATCGGCGCCGAGCGTCTTCGCCATGCGGATCTCTGCCGGCGTCTCGAAGCTCGGACCGGAGAACCACATGTACACGCCCTCGCCGAGCGGCAGCGCCACCTTCTGCGCAGCCCGCTTCAGCCGGCCGCGCAGATGCGGGTCATAGGCATCGACCATCGGGACGAAACGGCCGTCGCCCTTGTCGCCGACCAGCGGATTGGGCCCATTGAGATTGATATGGTCGGTGATGAGGGCGAGGCTGCCCGGCCGCATGGCGGGGGACAGCGATCCCGCCGCATTGGTCAGGATCAGCGGTGGCGAGCCGAAGGCCGTGAGAACACCGAGCGGAACGCGCATGACGGCCGGATCGCCGCCCTCGTAATAGTGGGCGCGGCCCTGGTAGATCAGAACCTTGCGGCCATGCAGCGTGCCGTAGCAAAGCTGGCGGGCGTGACCGGACACCTCGCCGCGCGGAAAGCCGGGCAGTTCGGCATAGGGGATCCGCACTGCATCCTGCACATCCTCGGCGATGGAGCCGAGGCCGGTGCCCAGCACAAGCGCGCAATCGATCGTGTCTATGCCACGCGCGGCCAGCACGGATGCCGCCTCATCGAACACCGGATCGGCCGCCATTAGTCCCTCTCCCCGGCCACCGCAGCAGCCGTCGCAAATCACCGCGGCAAATTGGCCGGTCCGAAGGAGGCTGGCAACAGCTCCGCCAGGGTGAAACGCGCGCGGATGCCTTCGGGCCCCGCGATCGCCACCGGCGTTTCGGGCGCGGCGAATTCGCGGATGCGCTGGCGGCAGGCACCGCAGGGCGTCACGAGTTCAGCGCCGTCGCCGAAGACGAGGATTGCGCGGATCGCCTGCCCACCCCCGGCGACCATCGCGGCGATGGCGCCGGCCTCGGCGCAGGTGCCGACCGGATAGGCGGCATTCTCGACATTGCAGCCGGCATAAACGGCGCCGTCATCGCCGAGGAGCGCGGCTCCGACCCTGAAGCGCGAATAGGGCGCATAGGCGCGCGGCTGGATCGCAGCGGCGGCGGCAAAGAGCGTGTCGAAATCGGGCGCGGCCGGCAAATCAGCGTTCCTTGACATAGGGCAGGCCGGAGGCCTTGGGCGGCGTCGCCTTGCCGATGAAGCCCGCGAGCAGGACGATGGTCATCAGATAAGGCAATGCCTGGATCGCTTCCACCGGCACGAGGCCGATACCTGGCAATGTCACGCCCTGAAGCCTTATCGCGACCGCGTCGAGCACGCCGAAGAGCAAGCAGGCGCCAAGCGCCGGCCAGGGCCGCCAATTCGCGAAGATGACGGCGGCAAGCGCGATGAAGCCGCGCCCAGCCGTCATATGCGGCAGGAAGCCGGCCGATTGCGCGACGGCGAGATAGGTGCCGCCGATGCCGCAGAGTACGCCGCAGATCGCGACCGCGCCATAGCGCAGACCGGCAACGGAGATACCGGCGGTATCGACCGCAGCCGGATTCTCGCCGACGGCACGGATGCGCAGGCCAAAGCGCGTCCGGCCCAGCACGAAGGCCGTCACGAGAACGCAGGCGAAGGCAAGATAGGCCGGCGCGGCATGGCCCGAGACGACCTCGTCATAGAGCTGGCCGAGAATCGGGACGTGCTCCCGCGCCCAGGGCGCGACGGGCAGCGTCAACTCGCCGAAGCGTGCGGCACCCTCCAGCGAGGGCGTGCGCCCGCCCTGCCCGTACCAGGCATTGCCGAGGACAACCGTGAGACCCGCAGCCAGCATGTTGATGGCGACGCCGGAGACGATCTGGTTGCCGCGCCAGGTGATGGCGGCGAAGCCGTGGACCAGCGCCAGCGCCACTGCCGCGAGGATGCCGGCGCCAAGACCGATCCAGGCCGAGCCGGTGACGAAGGCCGCGACTGCCGAGGCGAAGGCCCCGATCAGCATCTTGCCTTCGAGGCCGATATCGACGACGCCGGCCCGCTCCGACCAGAGGCCAGCCATCGCCGCGCAGATCAGCGGGATCGACAACCGGATCGTCGAATCGAGCACGACGGCGAGCGTCTGGAGCCAATCCATCAGACGGCACCCCGGCCGATGCGCAGCACACCCGCAACCAGCCGACGAAAGAGCCCGTCGAGCGCTCCCGCGAAGAGGATGAGCACGCCGCCGATCACCACCACCATGTCGCGGGTGATGGCCGGCTTGTCGAAGGAGAGTTCCGCCCCGCCCTGGTAGAGGACGCCGAAGAGCAGGGCCGCGAGCGCGACGCCCACGGGGTGGCCGCGCCCCATCAAGGCGACGGCGATGCCGACGAAGCCGTAGCCGGCGGTGAAATCAAGCACCAGCCGATGCTGCACGCCGAGCGCCTCATTGACCGCGAGGCCGCCAGCGAGCGCGCCCGAGATCGCCATCGCGACCATCGTGACGGCAGCCGGCGAGATGCCGGCATAGGCAGCGGCGCGCGGATTGGCTCCGACGGTGCGGATCGCGTAGCCGAGCCGCGAGCGATAGATCAGCAGCCAGACGGCGAAGAGCGCCATCAACGCCAGCAGGAAGGCGCTGTTGAGCGGGGTCGAAGGGAGGCTCAGCCCGAGCGGAGCAAGAAGCTGATGCATCGGCGTCAGCACCGCCTGGGCCGGAAAATCCGGCGTCTCCGGCTGCATCGAGCCGGGTTTCCCGATCACCTCGCGCAGGAGGTAGACGATCAGCGTCGCCGCGACGAAATTCAGCATGATCGTGGTGATCACGATATGGCTGCCGCGCTTCGCCTGGAGCCAGCCCGGGATGAAAGCCCAGAACGCGCCGCCCGCCGCCGCCGCCAGGACCGCGAGCGGGACCGCGAGGATGCCCGGCGCCCAGGAGAGGCCGAGGCAAGCAACGGCCATCGCGACGCCGGCTATTGTCGCCTGCCCCTCGCCGCCGATGTTGAACAGCCCGGCATGGAAGGCGACCGCAACGGCAAGCCCCGTAAAAATGAAATTCGTCGTGTAATACAGCGTGAAGCCGATGCCCTCAGCGCTGCCCAGCGCGCCGCGCAACAGCAGCGTCGTCGCCTCCAGCGGGTTCTCGCCGATGCCGAGCACGACGAGCCCGGCCACGAGCAGCGCGGCAGCGACCGATACCAGCGGCACCAGCGCGACATCGGCCCAGCGCGGCAGGTCGAGCGGGGCCGCGGTCATCCAGCGAGCGTCACGTTGCCAGCGGAGTCGAGCGGAAAGAAGGGATTGTGGGCGAGCTCCCAGAGATGGCCGTCGGGATCGGCGACATATCCGGAATAGCCGCCCCAAAACACTTTCCGAGGCGTCTTCACCGCCGTAGCTCCCGCCGCAACCATTTCCGCGAACAGCGCATCGACCTCGTGCTCGCTGCGCAGGTTGTGGGCAAGGGTGATGCCGGAGAAGCCGGTCGGTCCGTCGGCGACATGCGCGTCATTCGCCAACTCGGCCCGCGGAAACAGCGACAGGCCGATGCCGTTCAGCTGAAAGAAGGCGACGCTGCCCTGCCGCGGCTCGATCTCGCGCCAACCCAGCGAGCCATAGAATCGCCGCGAGCGCTCCAGATCGGCGACGCCGAGCGTCACCAATGTCAGCCTCTGTTCCATCATGCGGCCTCCTCGACGCCAGCCATCAGAAGGCCCAGTTCGCGCTCATCAGCGGCGGACCCAGCCCGCTCGCCGGTGATCCGGCCGCCGCACATGGCGATGATTCGGTCGGAGAGCGCCATCACCTCCTCGAGTTCGACCGACACCAGCAGGATCGCGACGCCCCGATCGCGCAGTTCGATCAGACGACGATGGATGAACTCGATCGCGCCGATATCCACGCCCCGCGTCGGCTGCCCGACCAGCAGAACCTTGGGATGCCGCTCGATCTCGCGAGCGAGGACGATCTTCTGCTGGTTGCCGCCGGAGAACTTTGCCGTCTTCAGCGCCGGATCGGGCGGGCGCACGTCATAGGCGGCGAAGGCATCGCGCGCGTGCGCCTCGATCCGGGCGGGCGACAGCAGCGGGCCGGGACCGAAGACGGGATCGTGCTGATAGCCGAGGATCGCGTTCTCGGCGGCCGAGAAGGCTGTGACGAGGCCGCTGCGATGGCGATCCTCGGGGATATGCATCAGCCCGAGTTCACGCAGCCGCGCCGGATGGCGATTGGTCCCCGAGAGGATCTCGCCGCCAAGGCGGATGACACCGCGCGTCGGCTGGATCAGCCCGGCCAGCACTTCAAGGAGTTCGCTCTGGCCGTTTCCGGCGACACCGGCGATGCCGACGATCTCGCCGGCATGGAGGGTCAAGCCAACGTCCCGAAGCGTGTCAGCCCCGCGCGCATCACGACAGGACAGGCCGACCGCCTCCAGGACGGGCGCACCGCGCTCGCGCGGCGGCTTCTCCACCCGCAGCAGCACGCGCCGGCCGACCATCGCCTCGGCGAGTTCCGGCGGCGAGGTCTCGGCAGTGGCGACATGGGAAACCATCTCGCCACGGCGCATCACCGAAACCCTGTCGGTGACATCCATGATCTCGCGCAGCTTGTGGGTGATCAGGATGACGGTCTTGCCCTGCGCCTTCAGGGCCCGGAGCAGGGCGAAGAGCTGATCGGCTTCGGCGGGCGTCAGGACCGCCGTCGGCTCGTCGAGGATGAGGATCTCCGCACCGCGATAGAGCGCTTTCAAAATCTCGACGCGTTGCTGCAGGCCGACCGAAAGCTCGCCGACGATCGCATCGGGATCGATGACGAGGCCATAGTCCTGCGAGAGCCTGGCCAGAGCGGTCCGCGCCTGCGAGAGTCCGCCCGTGAGGAAGGTGCCGCCTTCGGCGCCGAGCACCACGTTTTCGACCACGCTCAGCGTCTCAACCAGCATGAAGTGCTGGTGGACCATGCCGATCCCGGCCGCGATCGCATCCGCCGAGGAACGGATGCGGCGCGGTGTGCCGGCGATCCTGATTTCGCCGTCATCGGCCTCGTAGAAGCCGTAGAGAATCGACATCAGCGTCGATTTGCCGGCGCCGTTCTCGCCGACGATGCCGTGGATCGAGCTGGCCGCGACCGAGAGGGACACGTCCCTGTTGGCAGCGACCGGGCCGAAGCGCTTGGAGATCCCGACGAGCTCAATGGCGGGTGGCGAGACGGTCTCCATCATCGCACGGGAACCACGACGTAGAACCCCTCTCCTGGATGGAAGAGGGGTAGGGGTGAGGGACCGCCGCTGATTGTTGGGGCGAGGCGACCGCCGCTGCACCTTCTACGGATAGGGCGGGCCCTCATCCCTGCCCTTTTCCCACACGGGAGAAGGGTTCCCCGCGCATCATTCGGTCCCGTCGGCACGATCCCTCGCTCACATCGTGCATTTCTGGTCCGACATGTAGTCGTGGACCTTGACGGTGCCTGCGATGATGTCGGCCTTTGCCTTGTCGGCCGCGGCCTTCATCTCGGGCGTGATCAGCGCCTTGTTGGCGTCGTCCAGCGCCCAGTCGATGCCGCCTTCCTTGAGGCCGAGCACGGAGATGCCCGGCTTCCACGAGCCGTCCTGCGCAGCCTTGAAGGAGTTGTAGGCGGCGACGTCGACGCGCTTGAGCATCGAGGTCAGGATCTTGYCGGGATGGAGCGCGTTCTGGTTGGAATCGACGCCGATGCCGAGCTTGCCGGCATCGGCCGCGGCCCTGAGCACGCCGATGCCGGTGCCGCCGGCGGCGTGGTAGATCACGTCGGCGCCACGATCGATCTGCGACTTGGCGAGTTCGCCGCCCTTGACCGGATCGGCCCAGGCCGAGGGCGTCGAGCCGGTCATGTTCTGGTAGATCTCGGCATCGGCCTTGCCCGCCTTGACGCCCTGGACATAGCCGCAGGCGAATTTGCGGATCAGCGGAATATCCATGCCACCGACGAAACCGACCTTGCCCGTCTTCGAGGCCATCGCGGCGAGCAGGCCGACGAGATAGGAGCCTTCATGCTCCTTGAAGACGATCGACTGCACGTTCGGCAGGTCGACCACCATGTCGATGATGGTGAATTTCAGGTTGGGGAATTCGGCTGCGACCTTCTGCAGCGCAGTTGCCTGCGAGAAGCCGACCGCGATGATCGGCGAATGGCCGTCGCGGGCGAAGCGGCGCAGTGCCTGCTCGATCTGGGCATCGTTCGTCGGCTCGAAATCGCGGAAATCGACGCCGGTCTCCTTCTTGAACCTGTCGGCGCCGATGAAGACGCCCTCGTTGAAGGACTTGTCGAATTTCCCGCCCTTGTCATAGACCACGGCCGGCTTGATCGCCTGCTGCGCCAGCGCCGCCACAGCCGAAAGCGCAACACCGGCCAGTGCCGCCGCAAAAGAACCCAGACGCATGAACCGATCCCCTTTGAAGCCGGGCGCCGTTGTCCGGCCCTCGATGGCGACACGATGGCATGGCTCGGCGGCGCGGCCAAGCCAGCCAAAGTTCATGCTCGGCGATGCCGCAATCGACCATGCCGATTGCCGAAGTTCGGCAGTGGTCTTACGCTGCCGTGATGATGATGGGCGACGACGAGATCGAGCGCTATGCGCGCCATATCGTGCTGCCGGAGATCGGCGGCCCGGGGCAGCAGAAGCTGAAGAATGCGCGCGTGCTCGTCATCGGCGCCGGCGGACTGGGCGCGCCGCTGATCCAGTACCTCGCCGCAGCCGGCGTCGGGAAGATCGGCATCGTCGACGACGACATCGTCTCGCTCTCGAACCTGCAGCGCCAGACCATCTTCACGACCGAGGATATCGGCGCCCACAAAGCTGTCGCAGCCGCCCGCTTCGTGCGCAATCTCAACCCGAACGTCGTGGTCGAGGAGCATGTCACCCGCATCGACCCGCACAATGCCCGCGCGCTGATCGCCTTCTACGACGTGGTGGCCGAGGGTTCCGACAATTTCGCGACGCGTTATGCCGTCTCCGACGCCTGCTTCCACGAGCACCGGCCGGTCGTGATGGGGGCGCTGGGGCGCTTCGACGGTTCGCTGACCACGATCCGCGCCCATGAAACCGGCCCGGACGGCGTGCCGAATCCAACCTGGCGCTGCCTCTTCCCCGAGGCCCCGCCTCCCGGCTCGATCCCGACCTGTGCGGAAGCCGGCGTGCTCGGCGCCCTGCCGGGCGTCCTCGGCTCGCTGATGGCGCTGGAGGTGATCCGCGCCATCACCGGCTTCGGCGAGCCACTGGTCGGCAAGCTCTTGCTGCTCGACGCGCTGACGATGCGCTTCGAGACGCTGCGCTATGGCTGGGACGAGATGAACCCGCTGAGCGGCGGCAGCGTCGCGGCTTAGTCTAATCCAGCCCTCCGAGCCCTCATCCTGAGGAGCCATTCCCAAGGAATAGCGTCTCGAAGGATGCAGGAAGCTCCGGAGCAAGTTAGATCATCCTTCGAGACGCAGCCTGAGGCTGCCCTCAGGATGAGGGTTCACTCCATCAGAAGCCAGGCGTGGCTCAGCGCTTCGACTCGATCACGTCCCAGAGCTGCGCCGCCAGATCCGGCCCGCCGAGCTTCTTGATGGCGCGAACGCCGGTCGGCGCAGTGACGTTGATCTCGGTGAGCTTGCCGTGGATGACGTCGATGCCGACGAGCAAAAGGCCGCGTTCGCGGAGCGCCGGGCCGATCGCCTCGCAGATTTCAAGCTCCTTCTTCGACAGGTCGGTCGGCCGGGCAGCGCCGCCGCGGACCATGTTGGCGCGCAGGTCGCCCACCGCCGGGACGCGGTTGACCGCGCCCGCCGCCTTGCCGTCGATCAGGATGATGCGCTTGTCGCCCTCGGTGATCTCCTTGATGAAGCCCTGCACCACCCAGGGCTCCCGGAAGAGATTGCTGAACAGGTCGAAGAGCGAGCCGAAATTGGGGTCGGTCCTGCTGGTCTTGAACACCGTCGCGCCGCCATGGCCGTAGAGCGGCTTCATGACGATCTCGCCATGCTCGTCGCGGAAGGCCTCGATCTCGGCCTTGTCGCGGGTGATCAGCGTCGGCGGCATCAGCTCCGGGAAATGGGTGACGAAGATCTTCTCCGGCGCGTTGCGGACTTCGGCCGGGTTGTTGACCACCAGCGTCTTCGGATGGATGCGCTCGAGCATATGCGTCGTGGTGACATAGGCCATGTCGAAAGGCGGGTCCTGCCTGAGCAGGACGACATCGAGCGTCGAGAGATCGATCTTCTCCTCGGCTCCCGCCGTGAAATGATCGCCCTCGGCATCCCGCACCGTGACCGGGCGCATCGGCGCCGTGACCTTGCCGTCGCGCATCGAGAGCTTGTCGGGGGTGTAGGTGTAGAGCGTGTGGCCGCGCGCCTGCGCTTCCAGCATCAGGGAGAAGCCGGTGTCCCCGGCGATCCGGATGCGCTCGATCGGGTCCATCTGGATAGCGACGGAGAGAGTCATGGCAGGCCTTCCTGTTGCGGCCGGTTCTTATCGGGCCGCGGGCGGGGTTCCTGCAAGTGGGTGGCATCGATCACGTCGCATTCTGACGGAATCGTCAAAATTCGAAAAACGTGATCGATCTTAAAATCTTAGAGCATTTCTGCAGCAAAAACCGGCACCCACTTTTTTGCGCAATGCTCTTGCGTCACAGGACGAGCGCAAAGGCGGCCGGCACATGGCGCGGCCGTCGCCAGGGCGCCAGGAACACCGCATCGGCGCGCAGATGATGATCGTTCGCCCAGGGGTTGCGCGCGAGCCAGTGCCGGATGCGCCGCTCGACGAGACGGCGCTTTTCCGGGGTCACCGAAGTCAGCGCATCCTCCAGCCGGCCACGTGCCTTGACCTCGACGAAGGCCACGGTGCGGCCACGCTTCATCACGAGATCGATCTCGCCGCCCTTGCCGCCGAAGCGCTGTTCGAGCAGCCGGTAGCCCTTCGCGGTCAACCAGAGGATGGCGAGCCATTCGGCGCGGTGGCCGGTAAGCCCGGAGCGTCTTGCCTTGCGGCTGCGCTTGCCCGGATCGGCCGCCGCTCCGCTCACGGATGGTCGCGGGTGAGTTCGAGGGCGCGCGCGTAGACTTTCCGGCGCGGCTGGCCGGTCTCGGCTGCGACCTGCGCGACGGCCTCCTTCAGCGAGACCCTGGCCAGCGCCACGCGCAGCCTTTCGTCGATCACATCATCGGTCGGGACGAGCTCGGTGGCGCCGGGCGGGCCGATGATCACGACGATCTCGCCGCGCGCCTCCTCCTCGCCATCATAATGGGCGGCCAGCTCTGGAAGGGTGCCGCGCCTGACCGTCTCGTAGAACTTGGTGAGTTCGCGCGCGACAGCCCCCGGCCTCGCGCCCAGCACGGCGGCTGCATCGGCCAACATCTCGGCGAGGCGGCGGGGCGATTCGAAGAAGACCAGCGTTCCGGGAATGGTAGCAAGTTCGGTCAGCCGCGTGCGACGTCCCCCCGATTTCGGCGGTAGGAACCCTTCGAAGAAGAAACGGTCGGTCGGCAGCCCCGCCAGCACCAGCGCCGCCAGCACCGCGGAAGGGCCGGGAATGCCGGTGACCGGCAGGCCTTCAGCCACCAGCTCGGCCACGAGCTTGTAGCCGGGATCGGAGACCAGCGGCGTGCCGGCGTCCGAAATCAGGGCGAGCTTGCCCCCCTCGCGCAGTTTTGCCAACACCTTCGGCCGCATCTGCGCGGCATTGTGCTCGTGATAGGGCAGGAGCGGCGTCGAGATACCGTAATGCGCCAGCAGCGTCTTCGACGTGCGGGTATCCTCGGCCAGGATCGCGTCGGCGGCGGCGAGCGTCGCCAGCGCCCGGAACGAGATGTCGCGCAGGTTGCCGATCGGGGTGGCGACGATGTGCAGGCCCGGCGCCAGCGGCTCGGCCTCGGCGCGCAGGCCGAAGGCAGTGTAGCTGGGAGGGCGGGCGGCGGCATCGTTCGACATCGCGCCACGCTGCCACAGCGGCAGCCGCCGCGCCATGGCACAACGTCGCGCTGCGTGTGCAACCCATAGTTAACAACTTGAAAATAAGATTCCGCACTGGCACGTGTCCGGCGGGGCGATTCTTCCGCTGGAACTCATCGCCGGGCGAGCGCCTGCCTGCCCGGCCACGACTGGAGATCGCCCGTGTTGCATCATCGGTATGTCGCGCCGGTCCTGCGGTTCAAGGCACGGGCTCTCGCGGTCCTTCTACCGCTCACGCTGGCCGCCTGCGGCGGCGGCACCTCGGGCCTGCCGGGCTTCGATTCCGCGCCGGGCGCGGCACCGACCGGGCAGACCATCGGCAACGGCAAGGTCAAGGTCGGCCTCGTGCTGCCGCTGACGGCGGAAGGGCAGGGCGCGGTCGTCGGCAATTCGCTGAAGAACGCCGCCGAGATGGCGCTGGCCGAGTTTCCGAACGCTGATCTCACGCTCCTGGTGAAGGACGACCGCGGCACGCCGGAAGGCGCGCGTGCGGCAACGCAGGAAGCGCTGTCGGAAGGGGCGGAACTGATCATCGGCCCGCTCTTCGCCCCCTCGGTGCAGGCGGCGGCGCAGGTCGCACGCGGTGCGAATCGTCCGATCATCGCCTTCTCGAGCGATACCAGCGTCGCCTCGCGCGGCGTCTATCTGCTCTCCTTCCCGCCCGAGAACGACGTCAACCGCGTCATCGCCTATGCCAGCCAGCAGGGCCGGAAATCCTTCGCTGCACTCCTCCCCGATACCGCCTATGGCAAGGTCGTCGAGGCAGCTTTCCAGCAGGCCGTCGCCAGCAGAGGCGGCCGTGTCGCCGCGATCGAGCATTTCGGCGCCGATCCCGCGGCGATGCGCGGCGCGGTCCAGCGGCTGATGCCCTCGCTGCAGCAGGCGGACGCGCTGTTCGTGCCCGCCGCCGCCGATACTATGCCGACGCTCGGCCAGTTCCTGCAGGAAGCCGGCTACAATCCCGCGAAGGTGAAGCCGCTCGGCACCGGCGTCTGGAACGATGCCGGGATCGCACGCGTGCCGGCGATCCAGGGCGGCTGGTTCGCCTCGCCCGACACTGCCGGCTTCAACGCCTTCGCCGGGCGCTACCAGCAGCGCTTCAACAGCGCGCCGACCCGCACCGCGACGCTTGCCTATGACGCGGTTTCGCTGTCAGCGGCGCTGGCCCGCACGCAGGGCTCGCAACGCTTTTCCGAGAGCGTTCTGACCAATGCCTCCGGCTTTGCCGGCGCCGACGGCGTCTTCCGCTTCCGGCCGGACGGGCAAGTGGAACGCGGGCTTGCCGTGCTGGAGCTGCGCAACGGCCAGATCGTGACGATCAACGCAGCCCCGCGCGATCTCGGCCCGCGCTCGCAATAACCACGCGACAGCAGGCCGTCATGCCCGGGCCTGACGCGAGCAACTCTTACCGGAGATTCTCGGGCCTGCGCTACGCTCCGCCCGAGAATGACTGCTTTGAGCCTCAGCTCAGCGGCGCGTATTTCACGACGCAGCCATAAGCCTTGGTGCTCGCCTCAGAAACAGGCTTGCCGGCCTTCAGCTCCGCGATCGCCTGGCGGACATAGCTCTTGGCGCCTTTGAGGCTCGAGGCTGCGGAAGACGGCCTGTCGTCGATCGCGCCCATATAGGCAAGCGTGCCCTTGGGATCGATGATGTACATATGCGGCGTGGTCTGCGCGCCATAGGCCCGCGCCACCTGGCTCTTCGGATCGAGCAGAATGCCGGCCGGCGCCGCGTCGCGCTGGACCGTCAGCTCCTTGGCCCTGGCACCATCGACATAGCCCTGCTCGCCCGGCGGCGAGGAGATGACCGAGAGCCAGACGACGCCTTCCTTCGCCATGTCTTTCTGCAGCGTCTGCATGGTCGCGCTGCTGTAGTGCTTCCGCACATAGGGGCATTCGTGGTTGGTCCATTCGAGGATCACGGTCTTGCCTGCGAACTCGGAGAGGTTGCGGGTCTTGCCGTCGGCATCGACGGCCTGAAAGGCCGGGGCCGACGCACCGACCTTGGCGGCTCCCTGAGCGAAGGCGACCGCCGGGAAGGCGAGGCCGGCCATAGCGAGGCCAGCGATGAAAATCTGTCTGGTCAGGCTTTTCATGTCTGTCTCCCTCTCTGTTCACCGGAAGATTAAGGCGTTGCCGCCGCGGTCTTCGCCTCCCGGCCCGCCGCGCGCTGGGCGGCCGCGATCACAGCATCGGGCGTCAGGAGCTGCGGCAGGATCTCGGCCTGCCCGTCCTTGCGACCCGGATAGAACAGGTATAGCGGCACGCCGGCACGGCCCTGCTCGGCCAGCGCCTTGGCGATGCGCTGATCGCGATTCGTCCAGTCGGCCTTGAGATAGGCCACGCCGAGCTTGGCGAAAGCATCCTTCACCTCCTGGCGAGAGAGCGCGACGCGCTCGTTCGCGATGCAGGTGATGCACCACGCAGCGGTGAAGTTGACGAAGACCGGCTTTCCCTGCGCCTGCAGCGCCACGACGCGCTCGGGCGACCAGGCCTCGATATCGCCCGCATGCGCTTCGGTCGTCGCGCCGGGAACGGCGTTCTGGACCGTGAACCAGCCGGCGCCGAGCACGACCAGCGCGGCCAGCACCGAGCCGAAGACGCGACGCGGCAGAGAGCCGCGCGTGACGCCGACAAGCCAGACGACGAAGGCCGCCGCCAGAACGGCGACGAGCGCCGCCAGAACGCCCTGCGGGCCGCTCTGCACCGAGGCGACCCAGATCAGCCAGACCGCAGTCGCAAACATCGGGAAGGCGAAGGCCTGCTTCAGCACCAGCATCCAGCGGCCGGGCTTCGGCAGCAGGCGCAGCAGGCCGGGCGCGAAGGAGAGTGCCACCACCGGCAGCGCAAAGCCGAGCGCCAACGCCACGAAGACCGAGAAAGCGACGGCCGGCGGCTGCGCCACCGCATAACCCATCGCCGCACCCATGAAGGGCGCCGTGCAGGGCGTCGCCACGACCACGGCGAGAACGCCGGTCATGAAGGCGCCGACACGGCCGCCACGGCTGGCGAGGCCGTCGCCGACGCCGGCGATCGAGGCTCCGATCTCGAAGGCGCCGAGCAGATTCAGGCCGATCAGCACCATCACCACCGCCAGCGCGATGACGAGCGGCGGGGACTGGAGCTGGAAGCCCCAGCCGACGCTGTTGCCGACCGCTCCCAGCGCAATCACCGCACCGGCCAGCGCCGTGAAGGCGATGAGCACACCGCAGAGGAAGAGCAAACCTTGCTCACGCACCGCGTTGCGATGGGCGTGAGCGAGCTGCGCAAAGCCGAGCGCCTTGATGAAAAGCACCGGCAGTACGCAGGGCATCAGGTTGAGGATCAACCCGCCGACGAAGGCCAGTGCCAACGCCGCCCAGATCGTCAGATCGGCGCCTTCGACCGGGACCGGAATCCGCACCACGGCGGGCCGAGCCTCCGGCGTAGCTGTTTCGGCCGCTGTCAGCAGCGCGGGGTCGGCATCGGCGGCGAGCGTCACCGCCTTGGCCTCGCCATTCTCGCTGAAGGTCAGGACACCGGAAACCTCCGGCTCCAGCAGCTTGAAGGCGCCCGAGCGCACCAGCGTCAACATTGGCTTCGCGCCGGCGGCGAGCGGCTGGTCGGCCGCATGCTCGATCAGCGTATCGAGAACCGGAAAAAAGCGCAGATCACTCGCGCCGGACGGAAGCCCCGGCAGATTCAGCACGAGCTTGTCGCCTTCGCCGCGGAGCTTGCCGCGGAACGATGCCGGTTTCGGCAGGGCTGCCAAGGCCGCATCGATGCGCGCCTGCGCCGCCTCGTCGGTGATGCCGGCAGCCGCAATCGGCAGATCGAGGGTCAACGAACCCTCCTCGGGAATGCAGATCTTCTCGCAGACCAGCCAGGTCGCATCCGCTTTGAGCGTGAAATTGTCTCCGGCTCTGGCATCAGCGGGCACCGTGATCTCGACCGGCAGCAGCACCGTACCCTCGAAGCCGAAATTGACGAGCGGCTCGACCCGGATCGCCTTCGGCGCCGGCCACTGGATCTCGCCGGCCGTGGCACCGGCGGGCAGCGTCCACTGAATCGCCGTCGGTTCGCCGGAATCGCCGGGGTTCAGCCAATAGGTATGCCAGTGCGGCGCGAGCTTCTGGAACAGCGCGACCTTGAAGCGCTCGCCGGGCGTCACCGCATCGCGACCAGACAGCAGCGTGGCGGTAACGCGCGGCGAGGTCACCGGGGCGGACTCGCCCGCCAGCGTCAGCCCGGGCGCCAACAGCCCCAGCGCCAACATGGCCTTGCCCAGGAAACGCCCATCGAAAATGCGCTGCATGATCTCGTCACTGTCCTCGAATATCCCGACCCATGCCTCAATCCAGCCTCGCATACCAATGACAAGGCGGTGAGGCGGGTCTCGCCGCATTCTCCGTCATGCGCTTGCGGCGGGCAGCGTGCCATGATGTCGCCGCGGCTCGCGCCTTAGCTCCACCGCCCCAATCCTGGACCGAGAAGATCATGACAAGCCACCCCGCTCTCGCTCCCTCGCATGTCGCGGTCATCACCGGCGGCGCGTCAGGGATCGGCTTCGCCGCTGCCCGCGCCTTCGCCGAGCGCGGCATGAGGATCGTGATCGCAGACAGTGACGCCGAGGCGCTCAAGGCAGCCGGTCAGGTTCTGGCGGCTCTGATCGGCGACGCCAATGTGCTTGCGGTGCAGACCGATGTCTCGCGCCGTGACGAGATCGCCCATCTGCACGAGGCGGTCATCGCCCGCTTCGGCAAGGTCCATGTGCTGATGAACAATGCGGGTACCCAGCCGGGCAGCGCGATCTTCGGGCCGCAGGACAATTGGGAACGCACGCTCGCCGTCAATCTCGGCGGCATCATCGCCGGCACGCAGCTCTTCGGGCCGGAGATGATCGCCCATGGCGAGCCGGCGCTGATCATCAATACCGGCTCGAAACAGGGCATCACCACCCCGCCGGGCGACCCGGCCTACAATGTCTCAAAGGCCGGAATGAAGGCCTTCACCGAGGCGCTGCAGCACGAACTGCGCAGCACCAAGGGCTGCAAGGTGACCGCCCATCTGCTGATCCCGGGCTTCGTCTTCACGCCGCTGACGGCGCGCGGACGTGCCGAGAAGCCGGACGGTGCCTGGACGCCGGAGCAGACTGTAGACTTCATGCTGGAGCGTCTCGGTGCCGGGGACTTCTACATCCTGTGCCCCGATGGCGAGACGACCCGCACTCTCGACGAAAAGCGGATGGCCTGGGCAATGGGCGACATCATCGAGAACCGCCCGCCGCTCTCGCGTTGGCACAAGGACTACAGCGAGGCGTTCAAGGTTTTTCTCGGCAAGGACTGAGCTTCGCGCTTGTTTAGATCGCCGCTCCGTCCATGACGATGTCGGCGCCGAGCCCGTGGCGGACGGCCCGCACGATCTCGGCCTCGGCCGCGGCACCGCGCCGGCGGGGGCGGGCCGCGTCGATGCGGTGCTCGGCGATGATCTGCCCGGGCGCCCCGGAGAGGATCACCACCCGGTCGGCGAGATAGGCGGCTTCGTCGATGTCGTGGGTGACGAAGAGCACGGTCTTGCCGGTGCGCTGCCAGACGCGGATCAACTCGTCCTGTAGGGTTTCGCGGGTGAGCGCATCCAGCGCCGAGAAGGGCTCGTCCATCAACAGGATCTCGGGCTCGACGGCGAGCGCCCGCGCCAGCGAGACGCGTTGGCGCTGGCCGCCGGAGAGCTGATGCGGCCAGCGCTGCGCCAGCGGGCGCAACCCGACCAGATCGAGCATCTCGCCGGCCTTTGCGAGACGCTCGGCCCGTGAGACCCGGCCTTCCAGGCCGAAGCCGACATTCGACACCACCTTGCGCCAGGGCAGCAGGCGCGAATCCTGGAAGACAAGGGCAACCGGCCTTCGCGTCGTATCTTTCGCGTGGATGACGACCTCGCCGGCGCTCGGCTGCGCAAGGCCGGCTATGACGCGCAGCAGCGTCGACTTGCCGACGCCCGATGGCCCGACGATGGCGAGAAACTCGCCGCGCCCGACGCTGAGGTCGAGCTTGTGCAGCACCTCGGTCTGTTCGCCGTCGCGGGTGAAGGTCAGCGACAGACCCTTGATCTCGATCACGCTTTCCAACGCAGCACCCATTTCTGGAAGGCGACGAAGCCGGTGTCGAGCAGGCCGTAAAGCGCCGCCATGGTCAGCATGTAGACGACGACGATGTCGGTCGCGAGCAGACTTGAGGCCTGCATCATGCGTTGGCCGACGCCGGCGACGCCGAAGATCTCGGCCGCGACCACCGCCATCCAGGCCTGGCCCAGCGCCGTGCGGAAGCCGACGAGGATCCCCGGCATCGCCGCCGGCAGGAGGATCTTGAAGAGGCGCTGCCAGGGCGAGCGGAAGCCGAAGGCGTCGGCGACCTCGACGAGATCGCGATCGACGCCGCGGATCGCCCCCTGCGCCGCGAAGAAGGCGATCCAGAACACGCCGATGGCGATGATGAAGACCGCCGCGCCCGGCGTGACGCCGAACCAGATGATGGCGAAGGGCACCCAGGCGAGGCCGGGGATCGGCCGGAGCACGCGCACGACCCAGGCCGTCGCCTCCTCGGCGATCCGCGACATGCCGACGAGGACGCCGGCCGCGATGCCGAGCCCCGCGCCAACGAAGAGCCCGACGAAGTAATGCCAGAGGGAGCCCAGTATGGCCGTCAACCAGGCGCCGGACGAGACCTCACGCATGAAAGCCTTCGGCAGCGCACTGGGCGGCGGCAGGAAGGCCGGATTCACCAACCCGAACCAAGGCATCGCCTCCCACAGCAGCAGGAAGGCGAGGAGGCCCACTAGGGCGAGGGCCGGAGCCCGAAGCCGTGCCACCGTGTCAGCCGTTCGTCTTGACCGCGCGCTCGTAATACTGCGTCTCGAACAGGCCGTCGAAGGGCAGCTCCTTCTCGAGCGAGCCGAGCTTGACCTGGTAGGCCTGCATGGCGCGCGAGGGCTCGATGATCTTGCGCGGATCGATCTCGAACCGGCTCGCGGGCGAGACCAGCGCCTTCTGGATCAGCTCGGGGTCGACAATGCCTTTGCCCAGGGCGGCGCCGACATGCGGTGCGGCCTTGGCGGGGTTCGCCTTGATCAGCGCGGCGGCCTTGACGAGGCCGTCGACGAGCGTCTGCACGGCTTGCGGGTTCTTGGTGGCGAAGGCGCCGGAGACGGCGACGACCGTGCCGGGCTGGCCGGGGAAGACCTCCTCGCCGCCGGCGATCAGCTTGATCTGCGGGTTGCGGCTCTGGATGATCGTCAGTGCCGGCTCGCGGACGCTGCCGCCATCGACGGCGCCTGCCAGGATCGCCTGCTGGGTGGCGTCGATGCCCATCGGCACGATCTCGACATCCGCCCTGTCGACCTTCGCGACCTCCCAGAGCCAATATTGCAGCGTCGTATTCGGCACCGAGCCGGCCGGCTGGGTCGCAAGGCGGGCAGCTTTTCCATTGGCGGCGCGGAAAGCCTTGAAGGCGGCTGCGGTGCCGATACCCGGCGTGAAGAACTTCGTCAGCGACGGCGCGCTGACGACCACGTTCTCGCCGATCGCCGTCGAGGCGACCACCCGGATATCGACGCCGCGCGAGCGGGCGACGGCCAGCGGGGCTACGCCGGCGACATAGACGTCGATGGTGCCGGAGGCGAGCGCCTGGATCATGTTCGGGCCGGATTCGAAGACTGTGACGGCGACGTCGATGCCGCCCTGCTTCAGCCAGCCCTCGCCATTGGCGACGAAGAACGGCGCCGTACCGACGATCGGGATATAGCCGACGCGGGCCGTGACGCTCTGCTGCGCGCGAGCAACGCCGGCGAAAGTTGAAGCTGCCGCCAGGCTCGAACCGGCGATGAGAAACTGGCGGCGATCCATCGTCGAAACCCTTCAGAACGGTGCCGGAAAGGCACCCCATTGACAGATTGAGAAAAGGATTTTCTATCTGAATGCAATAGATTAGCCTCAAAAAGATATTTTATCTCTATGATGGCGATATTGAAGCATAAAACACTCCAGAGAGCGAGTTTGAGAGAATGGACGCCATCGACCGGAAAATTCTCACTGTCCTGCAGGCCGACGCGAATATTTCCATTGCCGAGCTCGCCGACCGGGTCGGGCTGTCGCAGACGCCATGCTGGAAGCGCATCCAGAAGCTCGAACAGGCCGGGGTGATCCTGAAGCGCGTCGCGTTGGTCGCGCCGGAGAAGATCGGGCTCGGCCTCACCGTCTTCGTCCAGATCGAGACGGCTGATCATTCCGGCCCCTGGCTGGAGAAATTCGCGCAGATGGTCGCGGCGATGCCAGAGGTGATGGAGTTCTACCGGATGGCGGGGGATGTCGACTACATGCTGCGCGTCGTCGTCGCGGACATGGCCGCCTATGACGGCTTCTACAAGAAGCTGATCGAGACGATCCCGCTCAAGAACGTCACCTCGCGCTTCGCCATGGAGAGGATCAAGGCGACGACGGCCTACAAGGTGCCGGACCTGCCGCGCGACTGACGAAGGCGGCAGCTTGCGCGGCGCATGACAGCGCCGCACCACGGGTGCTAGGAAGCGGTCAGTTCGCCGCAAGCCTTTGCCCGAGGAGCCGCCTTGTCCGCTTCCCGCTCCGTTCTCCTGATCATCGGCGGCGGTATCGCCGCCTACAAGGTGCTCGAAGTCATCCGCCGGCTGAAGGATCGCGGCATCGCCTCGCGCTGCATCCTGACCAAGGCCGGCGAGCAATTCGTCACGCCGCTCGCCGTCTCCTCGCTCGCCGGCGAGCGCTGCTTCACCGACCTCTTCTCCCTGACCGACGAGGCGGATATCGGCCATATCCAGCTGTCGCGCTCGACCGATCTGATTGTCGTGGCGCCGGCGACCGCAGATCTCATCGCCAAGATGGCGCACGGCCTCGCCGACGATCTCGCCTCGACCGCCCTGCTCGCCACCGACAAGCGCATCCTGATCGCGCCGGCGATGAATCCCCGGATGTGGCAGCACCCGGCAACGCGCCGGAACATGGCCCAGCTCGAGAAGGACGGTGTCCTCGTCGTCGGCCCCAATGTCGGGGCGATGGCCGAACGCGGCGAGAGCGGACCCGGCCGCATGGCAGAGCCGCCCGAGCTGCTGGCCGCGATCGAGGCCGCGCTGGCCGGCGAAAAGCCCGCGGCCACCCGTGCCATCGGCTTCCTCGGCCGGCTGCCCGGCGGCGACCACGCCAAGCCGGGGCCCCTTGCCGGCCGGCATGTGCTGATCACATCGGGGCCAACGCATGAGGCGATCGACCCCGTCCGCTACATCGCCAACCGTTCTTCCGGGAAGCAGGGCCACGCCATCGCGGCGGCCGCGGCTGCGGCGGGCGCGCGGGTGACGCTGGTCAGCGGCCCGGTGAATCTGCCCGATCCCGCGGGAGTCGAAACTCTCCATGTCGAATCCGCCCGCCAGATGCTTGCCGCGGTCGAAACCGCCCTGCCGGCCGATATCGCCATCTTCGCCGCCGCCGTCGCCGACTGGCGCGTCGCCGATGCCGCGCCGGACAAGATGAAGAAGGACGGCAAGGCTCTGCCGCCGCTCGCCCTGGTCGAGAACCCCGACATTCTGGCCACCGTGGCGCATCGCAAGAGCGGGCGCCCGCCGCTGGTCGTCGGCTTTGCCGCCGAGACCCAGAGCGTCATCGACTACGCCAAGGCGAAGCTCGCGAAGAAGGGCTGCGACCTGATCGTCGCCAACGACGTCGGCGGCACGGGCGTGATGGGCGGCGATGCCAATACGGTCCATCTCGTCACGGCCGCGGGAGTCGAAACCTGGCCGACCCTACCGAAGGACGAGGTTGCGAGCCGGCTGATCGCCCATATCGCGGGCCTTGCCCCGACCGACCGGGCGGGCTGATCGCGATGGTGACGGTTGCGCTGCAACGACTGCCGCATGGCGCAGACCTGCCCTTGCCGGCCTATGAGACGGCCGGCGCGGCCGGCCTCGACCTGCGCGCCGCCATCGGCGAGCCGCTCGTGCTGGCTCCCGGCGAGAGGGCGCTGGTTCCGACGGGGCTCGCGATGCAGCTGCCTGATGGATTCGAGGGGCAGGTTCGCCCGCGCTCGGGCCTTGCCGTCAAGCACGGCGTCACCGTGCTGAACGCGCCGGGAACCGTGGACAGCGATTATCGCGGCGAGGTCAAGGTGCCGCTGATCAATCTCGGGCAGGAGGCCTTCGCCATTGCGCGCGGCGACCGGATCGCGCAGCTGGTGATCGCGCCCGTGACGCATGCCACGCTGACGGAGGTCGCAAGCCTCGATGCCACCGCGCGCGGCGCGGGCGGCTTCGGCTCCACCGGCGTCGGCGGCGGCAAAAACCGGGAGAAGCGGCCATGATGCTGCTCTCGCGCCGCAGCCTGCTTGCCATCGCAGCCGTGGTCGACATCGCGCTGCACGCCCGGCCTTCGCCGGTCGCCGCAAAGCTTCTGGCCGCGCGCCATGCCCTGCCGCCGCGCCATCTGGAGACGCTGCTTCAGACGCTTGTCCGCGTCGGCATTCTCAAGGGCGTGCGGGGCCCGCGCGGCGGCTATGAACTCGCCCGCGAAAGGCGCAAGATCACCGCCGGCGACATCGCCCGCGCCGCGATGCAGGAATCCGGCGAAGAAGGGCTCGGCCCCCTGCCGCAATCGCGGCTCGTCGACGAGGTCGTCGGGCCGGAGGTTGAGGCCGCGTCGGCCGCCTTCCTGGCAATGCTCGACAAGGTGACCGTGGAAGAGCTCTGCCAGCGGGCGCAGGCTAAATCCGTCTTCGGCAGAGGTAGTTCCGGAGCAGATTTCACTATTTAAGATTGTGATTTGTTTCTTTAATCGACACAATCTGTGAATTGACCTAGCTTCACCGCCGGCAGGCCCTCCAGGAGGATTCATCCATGGCTGAAGCGACAAAGGCCCCCGGACGCGGGCGCATCTACAACTCGATCACCGACACGATCGGCGACACCCCTCTCGTCAGGTTGAACCGCCTGCCGGCCGACCGCGGCGTCAAGGCGACGATCCTCGCCAAGCTCGAATTCTTCAACCCGATCTCCAGCGTGAAGGACCGCATCGGCGTCAACATGATTGATGCGCTGGAAGCCTCGGGCGCGCTGAAGCCGGGCGGCACGCTGATCGAGCCGACCTCAGGCAACACCGGCATCGCGCTCGCCTTCGTCGCGGCGGCACGCGGCTATCGCCTGATCCTGGTCATGCCCGAGACGATGTCTCTGGAACGGCGCAAGATGCTCGCCTTGCTCGGCGCCGAACTCGTCCTGACGCCCGGCCCCGCCGGCATGCGCGGCGCCGTCGCCAAGGCCGAGGAGCTCAAGAGCGAGATTCCCGGCGCGATCATCCCGCAGCAGTTCGAGAACCCGCACAATCCGGAGATTCACCGCAAGACGACGGCCGAGGAGATCTGGAACGACACCAGCGGCCAGGTCGACATCATCATCTCGGGCGTCGGCACCGGCGGCACCATCACCGGCGTGGGCCAGGTGCTGAAGGCACGCAAGCCCAGCGTGAAGATGGTCGCGGTCGAGCCCGAGGATTCGCCGGTCCTCTCGGGGGGACAGCCCGGCCCGCACAAGATCCAGGGCATCGGCGCCGGCTTCGTGCCGGGCGTGCTCGATCGCAGCGTGATCGACGAGGTCGTCACCGTCGGCAACCAGACCGCTTTCGAAACGGCGCGCGCGCTCGCCAGAAGCGAGGGCATTCCGGCCGGCATCTCCTCGGGAGCCGCCGTTGCAGCGGCGCTCGAAGTCGGCGCGCGGCCGGAAAACGCCGGCAAGACCATCGTGGTGATCATCCCCTCCTTCGCCGAGCGCTACATCTCCAGCGCCCTGTTCGAGGGTCTGTGAACCCGCCAGCCATTCAGATCGTCCGGCTGGCCGAAAGCCTGCCGGACGATTTCGAGGCCTTGCGCCACGAGGCGAGCGCGGAAAGCTATCGTTTCGTCGAAGGCCTGCGCGAGGAATGGCTGGCAGGGCATTATGCCGGCAGCGACGACCGCTTCGCTGCCTTCGCGGCCTTTCAGCAAGGGGAACTCGCCGGCATCGGCGCCCTCACGCCCGATCCCTACGATCCCGAGCCGGACCTCCTGCGGGTCAGACATGTCTATGTCAGGCCGCTGCATCGCGGCAGCGGTGTCGGCCGCGCGCTCGCCGCGGCGCTCATTCAGCAGGGGCTGGCACTGGCGCCGCGCTTATCGCTGCGCGCTGGCGATCTACATGCCGCAGCGTTCTGGGAGGCGAACGGTTTCAAGCACGATGCGGGCGGAAGTCGTCGGTCCCACCTGCTGACGCGCTGAGCTTGCTCAGCGGGCCAGGACCAGCCTGTTGCCCCAGGGGTCGGCAATCGTCGGCGCCCCTTCGGCCTCGCTGCCGCCGCCCGCAAGGATGCGCTCGCGCATCGCCGCGAAATCCACCTCGCCCCGCGCCACGACCTCGAAGCGATCGAGCCCGGCCTCCCCGGGCCGGCGCGGCCCGGCGCCGCGGCTGCCCCAGATATTGCCGGCGATATGGTGGTGGTAACCGCCGCTGGCGAGGAAGCTCGCACCGGGATAATGGACCATCAGATCGAAGCCGAGCAGGTCGCGATAGAAGGCCTCGGCCGCCACCGTGTCGCCGACGCGCAGATGAATATGGCCCATGCCGGTGCCTTCGGGCATGCCCGCATAGGGGGCGCTCTCGGCCTCGGCGAGCAGCTTGTCCAGGTCGAGCCGCTCGGTCGCCATGGCAATGCCGCCATCGGGACGGCGCGGCCATTCCGCCCGTTTGCGGTCGCGGTAGATCTCGATGCCGTTGCCCTCGGGGTCCGAAAGGTAGAGTGCCTCGCTGACGAGGTGATCGGATGCGCCTTCGAGCGGAATGCGGGTTTCGGCGGCGTGCTTCAGCCAGTTGGCGAGATCGCGCCGCGACGGCAGCAGGATGGCGAGATGGAAGAGGCCGGCCGCCGAGCTCGGCTGCGCCGCCCCGGCCTGAAGCCGGACCAGCACCTGCCCGCCGATGCCGAGCTCCGCACTGTCACGGTCTTCCCGGGTCAGCCGCAGCCCGATCGCATCGCGATAATAGGCAACCAGCTTGGGGAGATCGCGCACGCGCAAGGTGACAGCCCCGACATGATAGGGCGCGTCATGCGCCTCCAGAATGGCGAGAGGCGCGGTCTTCTCTGCGGTCGCGGACATGGCGGGATCCTTTCACGGCAGCCGCACTGGCCGCCGTCATCAAACATGGCGCTTCCCACCCCGCTTGTCGCCGCCTTCGCCGGCAAAGGCGAGATTGCAGCGCTGCAATGCGATCGTTCACCCAGGCCGCGAGCGGTCGATCGCGAAATGCCCGAACCAGCCTTCCTCCCGGCCACGGACGAGCGAGCCGATCAGGCGGGACGCGAGGAAACTGAAGGTGATGCCATTGCCGCCATAGCCGTAGGCGGCGAGGAGACGCGGATGACCCGGCACGCGCCCGATCAGCGGCAAGCCGTCCTCCGTCTGGCCGAAAGCACCGGACCACGCACGGTCGACATCGAGGCGCGCCTGCGGGATCAATGCCTGAAGCCGGTGCAGCAGGGCTTGCGTCTTCAGCATTCCCAGCGCCTCGCGCCGCTCCGGGTCCGCGAAATCCTCGTCCTCGCCGCCGAAGACGATGCGGCCGCCGGCCGTGGTCCGGCAGTAGCAATAATCCTCGGAAGCTTCCCAGACGAGAGCCGGACCCGGCCAAAAAACGCCAGGCGGCTGCGGGGCAGTGGCGATCGCCCAGCTCGACGCGACGCGGTGCAGGTCGTCGCGCACGATCTCCGGCATGACATAGCCGGTTGCGAGCACGACATGCCCGGCTTCGACGACATGGCCCCCTGACAGGCCGACGGCCGCGCCACGGGCGGCTCCATCGAAACCGATCGCCTCGTCGCGAATCAGGCGCGCGCCGCGCCGGGCGGCGACCGCGATCAGGCCGTGACAGAGGCTCACGGGGTCGGCCTCGGCAGAGCCGGGGGAGACAATCGCCGCTTTGCGGTCGAAGCCGAAGCTGCCGAGCAGGGCTGCGTGCTCGACGAATTCGCCCGGCAATCCCGCGCGGCCGCGCAATTGAGCCTCATCGCGCAACTCGCGCGGCCCAATCTCCCCGGCGGCCAGATAGATCGTGTGGCGCGGCGAGAAACTGCAGGAAAGCTCGAGCTCGCCGACAAGCCGGCTAAGCCCGGCAACCGCTCCGGCGCTGAGCCGATAGATCTCGGCCGCCCGCTCGAAACCATAAAGCGCCGCCAGTTCGCGCAGCGGCAGATCGATCTCCCATTGCAACATGGCCGTCGAGGCCGCCGTGCTGCCGAACCCTTCGCGCTCGCGATCGATCAAGACGGTGTCGAGCCCCATCGCCGTCAGATGCTCGGCCAAGAGCGCGCCGGTGATACCCGCGCCCACGATGGCCACGTCGCAACGCGTATCGGCTTCAAGCGGCTGCCCGGCCGGCCGGTCGATGCCGGCGCGCCAGGGACCGGTCCCACTGCGCAGATCGTCCTGGCGTGTGGTTTCGGGATCGAGCATCACTCCGCCTTCGCCGGGCCGACCCGGTCGGCGAGAGTGGCGCCGCGCTGGCCGAGAGGCTTCGGCTTGCCCGTCGTGGTGTCGTGCGCGGTCTGGTGTTCCAGCTCCGCGTTCAGCTCCGCCCCCGCGAGCACGATGGTCGCCGAGAGCCAGAGCCAGGTCATGAACACCACGACGGTCGCGAGCGAGCCATAAGCGGCGGTGTAGTTGCCGAGCGTGCTGACATACCAGGAGAAGGCATAGGAGGCCGCGCCCCATAGAAGGGCCACAGCGATGGCGCCGGGCATGACCCAGACGAAGCGCATGCGCTGGCGGCTCGGGCCGATCCAGTAGAGAACCGCTATCGAGAGCGTTGCCATGACGAAGAAGGCGGGCCAGCGCACCAGCCGGATCAGCCGTTCCAGCTCGAAATGGAAGGGAAACAGCGCGGTCACGACCGGCAAGCTGGCGATCGCGACCAGCGCCGCGACCAGCAGCACGACGCCGCTCACCGTGGTTAACAACGAGATCGCGTTGAGCTTGAGGAAGCTGCGCTTCTCCTGTTCGCGATAGATGATGTTGAGCGCGTCGAAGATCGCCTTCACCGCCGCGTTGGCGGACCAGGCCGCGACGAGGAGGCTGATGTAGAAGGTCAGGGACAGGCTGACTCCCGACTGGGTCGAGAGCCGCATCGCCTGCTCGTGGATGAGCTCCCGCGCGGCCTGCGGGAACATGGTCGTCACCGCGTCGAGCTGCCCGGCGATGGTCGCCGGATCGGTGAAATAGCGGTAGATCGTCACCAGCAGCGACAGCGCCGGGACCAGCGAGAGCAGGGTGAAGAAGGCGACCGCGCCGGCAAGGGAGGTCAGCCGGTTGTCGGCGACATTGCCGACGAAGCGCAGCAGCACGTCCTTCCAGCCAAGCCACGTCATCTGCAGCGGCGTGCGCGCCTGCCGTCCTCGAGCCTCCTCTTGCCGGCGCCGGCCGCGGCGATTGGCAAGCACCCCGGACAGATAGCCGAGCGCGACGCCGATGCCGGCCGCACCGGTGATCCGCTTCAGGAATGCCATCTCGGATTTCGCGCTCCGCCCTGCCTCGCCGCAGCTTGCGGTGAACCGCGCTCGGCCGCAATCGTTCCCGCGCTTTCCTCCCCCGGCACCAATTTAGCCGATTGTTAACCTTAATGCTTCGTTATGTCCGGGCGCGTTCGACCATTCGGGCGCATCACATGTCCTCGGAAAGCCCGATGTCGAAGCTGAGATATGCCCTGGCAGGATGCGTGGCGCTGCTGTCCGGCGCGTCCGCCGCGGCCGATCTGCGCGGCGTCGCCCTGCCGCCCGCGCCTGAACTGCCGGCGCTCTATTCCTGGACCGGTGTCTATGCCGGTCTCCAGGGCGGCTACTCCTGGGGCAGCAACCGCGTGCGGATCGGCGCGCCGATCGGCCCCTTCGCGCCGATGAGCTTCCGCATCGACGACGATTCCGCCTTCGGCGGCGCCCATGCCGGCTTCAACTATCAGTTCGGCAGCGTGGTGCTCGGCCTCGAGGGCGATACCGAAGCCGTCAACAGCCGCAGCCGCTTCGCCGGCATCGGCGTCAACGGCCGCGTCTCGCAGGACTGGCAGGGCGCGGCGCGCATCCGCATCGGCTATGCCTTCGACCGCATGATGATCTATGCCGCAGGCGGCGCCTCCTTTACCGAATATGAGCGGCGCGTTTTCGATCCGGCCGGCTTCGGCGAAAGGCTGACCAGCGCACGCACCGGCTGGAACCTCGGCGCCGGCGTCAACTTCGCCTTCACCGACAACCTGATCCTGGGCGCCGAGTACCGCTACACCGATTTCGGGCGGAACCGTTTCGCGAGCTCCGGCGCCTTTCCGGGCCTGACAGGCGATCAGGAATTCACGGCGCACAGCACCCGCGCCAGCATCGCCTACAAGTTCTGAGGACGCTTCCGCTTGGCCGTCATGCTCGGGCTTGACCCGAGCATCCCCTGACAAAAACGCTCGCGTGCCTCGTCCGGCCAGCGATTCTCGGGTCTGCGCGTCGCTGTGCCCGAGAATGACGCGCGACGTCTCAAAACCCCGTGCGCTGGCGTATCGCGGCGGCCAGCGTGCCGTCGTCGAGATAGTCGAGCTCGCCGCCGACCGGCACGCCATGGGCGAGCTTCGTCACCTTGACCGGCAGATGCGCGAGCAGGTCGGTGATGAAATGCGCCGTGGTCTGGCCGTCGACCGTGGCGCTGAGCGCGAGGATGATCTCCTTCACCGCCGGATCGGAAGCGCGCGCCACCAGGGCATCGAGCGAGAGATGCTCGGGCCTGACGCCATCGAGCGCCGAGAGCACGCCGCCGAGCACGTGATAGCGGCCGGAGACCGCGCCGGAGCGCTCGAGCGCCCAGAGATCGGAAATATCGGCGACGACGACGATGAGCCCGTCGTCACGGCGCGGATCGGAGCAGAGGCCGCAAGGGTCGCTGGTGTCGACATTGCCGCAGCGCGAGCAGACGACGATGCGCTCGCGCGCCACCGCCATCGCCTCGGAGAGCGGGCCGAGCAGCTGCTCACGCTTCTTGACCAGATGCAGCGCCGCGCGCCGGGCCGAGCGCGGCCCGAGCCCCGGCAGCTTGGCCAGGAGCTGGATCAGCCTTTCGATCTCGGGACCGGCAATGGCGCGGGACATGATGACTCGTCGATGGAAACGTCATGGTCGGGCTTGACCCGACCATCTCAGGACGGAGCCCTTCTGCACGAGATGCCCGGGTCGAGCCCGGGCATGACGGCCTGTCTCAGAACAGCTTCATGCCCGGCGGGATCGGCAAGCCCTTGGTGATCTCGGCCATGCGCTCCTGCATGACGCGCTCGCCACGGGTCCGGGCATCGTTCGCGGCGGCGACGATCAGGTCCTCGAGGATCTCGCGCTCGTCCGGCACCATCAGACTCGGGTCGATCTTCACGCCCTTGAGCGCGCCCTTCGCCGTCATCGTGACCGTGACCATGCCGCCGCCCGCCGTGCCCTCGACCTCGATGGCGTCGAGCTCGGCCTGCATGTCGGCCATCTTCTGCTGCATCTGCTGAGCCTGCTTCATCAGACCCATCATGTCGCGCATGGGAAATCCTCCTTAAAAAACTCAGAAATCGATGCCGTCGAAATCCGGCTCGGAATCATCGAAAAGCGGCTCGGAATCAGGCAGGTACTCGTCCTCGGCCGGCGCCGACGCTGCATTCTCGGCCGCGGCGATGGCGCGCGGATCACGGACGTCGACGATGCGCGCGCCGGGAAAGCGCTCCAGCACGGCCTTGACCGAGGGATGAGCCGCAGCGTCGCTCTCGCGCCGGTCCTTGGCCGCCACCGCCTGCTCGCGCAGGGTCGCGCCGCCCTCCTCGTTGACGACGGCGACCATCCAGGTCTGGTTCGTCCACTCCTTGAGGCGGCGCGAGAGATCCTGCGCGAGGGTACGCGAGGCGCCCTCGGCAAGCGAGAACTCGATGCGGCCGGGCTCGAAACGCACCGGCCGGATATCGCGCTCCAGGGCGATCTTCAGCGTGATGTCGCGGTTCTGCGACGCCAACGCGACGACATCCTCGATCGAGGCGACGATCGCGGCGGGGGCGGCGGCAATGCGCGCTACCGGCACAGGGGCCGGATTGGCGCTGGCGAGGATCGGCCGGGCGGCGAGCGCGGTGTTGCCGCCGCCGGAAGGCGGGCGCGGCGCGCCGCCACCATTGCCGTTTCCGGCTGGGATCGACCCCATACCGTCGCGCAGCAGCTTCAACGCCTCGTCAGGCGTCGGCAGGTCGGCGGCATGGGCGAGGCGCACGAGCACCATCTCGGCAGCCATCACCGGGCGGTCGGCCTGCTTCACCTCGCTGATGCCCTTGAGCAGCATCTGCCAGGTGCGGGCGAGCACGCGGACCGAGAGGCGCTGGGCGAAATCGCCGCCGCGCACGCGCTCGGCCTGGGCGAGGCTGTTATCCTTCACCGCCTCGGGCACGAGCTTGAGGCGGGTGACGAGATGGGTGAACTCGGCGAGATCGTTGAGCACCACCGCCGGATCGGCGCCGGCATCGTACTGCGCCCGCAACTCGCCCAGCGCCGCGGCAATGTCGCCCTTCATCACTGATTCGAAGAGGTCGATGACGCGCGCCCGGTCGGCGAGGCCGAGCATGAAACGGATGTCGTCGAGCGTGATCCGCCCGGCCGCATGGGCGATCGCCTGGTCGAGGATCGAAAGCGAATCGCGCACCGAGCCCTCGGCTGCGCGGGCTACGGCCGCGAGCGCCTCCTGCTCGGCATCGACGCCCTCGGCCTTGCAGATGCCGGCGAGGTGACCGACCAGCACATCGGCCTCGACTCGGCGCAGATCGAAGCGCTGGCAGCGCGACAGCACCGTAATCGGCACCTTGCGAATCTCGGTGGTCGCGAAGATGAACTTCGCGTGCGGCGGCGGCTCTTCCAGAGTCTTCAGGAATGCGTTGAAGGCGCCGGTCGAGAGCATGTGCACCTCGTCGACGATATAGACCTTGTAGCGCGCCGAGACCGGGGCATAGCGCACGGCGTCGTTGATCTGGCGGATGTTGTCGACGCTGTTGTTCGAGGCGGCGTCGATCTCCATCACGTCGATATGGCGGCCCTCGATGATCTCGCGGCAATGCACGCCGAATTCGCGCAAATCGGTGGTCGGGCCGCCCTGTCCGTCGGGCGTCTGGAAGTTGAGCGCACGCGCCAGAATGCGGGCGGTCGTGGTCTTGCCGACACCGCGCACGCCGGTCAGCATCCAGGCCTGCGGAATACGGCCCGCGGCGAAGGCGTTGGTGAGCGTGCGCACCATCGCTTCCTGGCCGATTAGATCGCCGAAATGCGCCGGCCGATACTTGCGGGCGAGCACGCGATAGGGCGCCGGCGCCGCGCCGGACGCCGCCTGCGGCGCAGGCGCCGGATCGAAACCGGCGAAACCCGGTTCGTCAGCAGAGGCGGCGTCGATCTGGTCGGTCATGGAAACTGGTTTCGCCAATCGGGAGGCGAGGGTCAATGGCGCTATGCCAACTTGCGCGCCGCGCCGTTCGACCTCGGCCCAGGCATGGCGCGGGTGCACGGCGCTTTCACGCGGCGCATGAGGTGGGAGGCTGGACGAAGACCCGTTCGGTCTCGTTAGGGCTGCTTCCTTCCGGACCTGACCCGGTTGGCGAGTGAGACGTCCCTCGCCAACCTCCCGGGCGCTATATCGGGGATGTCGGCGCGAAGCGCAAGCCTGCCGGCACCAGATCCGCCAGCGCGGTCACGGTCGCTTCGGCGCCTCGGGAGCGCGATTCTCCTCCTGCGCCGCGAAAACATTGTGCGCGTAGGCGTCGAGGATCGCTTCGGAACGCTGCAGGCGCTCGGCCGCCTCGCCGGCACGGGGGGCGCCGTAGAAATCCAGCTTGCGGATCTTTTCGATCCAGTTGCGGAATTTCATCAGCTCCTGCTCGTTCTCCTCGAGCTCGGCGAAGGTGAAATGCGAGACCCGCGTCTCCTCGTCGATCTCGGTCTCGAAGGCGAGACACTTCTCGATGAACTCCTTGTACTCGTCGTCGCGATCGGCATTGAAGCGCGCGACGACCTTCTCCTGCTGCTTCTGATCGAGGCCGACCGTCGCCAGCAGCAGCGCCTCGCCCTCCGCCTCGGCGATCTCGTTCTCGAGCATCTTGAGACGCCGCAGATGGTCGTCGGTCTTCGGCAGCAGGCAGACGCCGCCCTGCAGATAGACCGCGCCCATGCCCTTGAGCTTGCGCCAGATCGAGACCCGCTTGCGCGCCGGTTCGGCCGGAACCTTGTAGGTCAGCAACAACCATTCGAGCGACGCCATGGAACCTCTTGAATGTTACCGCTGTTACAAATAGCATCTTATCATAGCTATTCAAGGCCGAAGCGGCAGTGACAGCAGAAGCCGCCATTGTCGCCTGCCAACCAGACCATTCACAAGAGGTCGCTCATGACGTGGACCATGGCCGCTCCAGCGCTTTCCGCTGCCTTCCTCGCCTCGCTGGTCGAGGTCGTCGAAGCCTTTACCATCGTCCTCGCAGTCGGGACCGTCCGCGGCTGGCGGCCGGCGCTCATCGGCACGGGCTGCGCGCTGGCCGTGCTCGCATTGCTGGTGCTGCTGCTCGGCTCGGCCCTGACACGGGTGCCACTGCAAGCCCTTCAGCTCGTCATCGGCGTGCTGCTCATGATG
Source organism: Allobosea sp. 10N428 (assembly GCF_056394545.1). NCBI lineage: Bacteria > Pseudomonadati > Pseudomonadota > Alphaproteobacteria > Hyphomicrobiales > Alloboseaceae > Allobosea > Allobosea sp. 10N428. The sequence goes on from NZ_JBFTIC010000007.1 coordinate 160,820, forward strand.
TTCGGCCTGCGCTGGCTGCGAAAGGCCATCCTGCGGGCCACCGGCTTTATCGCGCTCCATGATGAGGAAGCAGCCTTCATCAAGGAAACAGGGGCCTTGCAGGCCGGCGATGCCGGAACGGCAGGTCATCACGACTGGATAGCGGGGCTCACCGCCTTCAAAGCCGTCATGCTCGAAGGCATCGAGGTCGTCTTCATCGTGCTCGCCGTCGGCGCCGGCCGGGGCCTCCTCTGGCCCGCCAGCCTGGGGGCGCTCGCGGCCTGCGCGCTCGTGCTGGCGCTCGGCCTCGCCCTGCGCAAGCCACTCGCCCGCGTTCCCGAGAACACCCTGAAATTCGCCGTCGGCGTGATGATATCGGCCTTCGGTATCTACTGGACGGGGGAAGGGCTGGGCGTCGATTGGCCTGGCGGCGACATCGCGATCCCGGCGCTGGCGGCGCTCCTGCTGGCGAGCGGACTCACCCTCGCCGCAACCTTTCGCCGGAACTCCATGGAGACCGCAGCATGAAGACGATCGGCATGATCCTGCGCGAAATTGCCGCTCTGTTCATCGATGACGAACGGCTCGCCCTCGCCATCCTTGTACTGGTCGGGCTATGCGCCTGCCTCGCTTTCGGCCTGCACGCCAGCCCGACCGGCGTGGCCGCGGCTCTGACGGGCGGCTCCATCCTGGTTCTGGCCTTCAGCGTCCGCCAGGGCACGAAGCGCCGGCCGCGCTGAATGATGCGCGGAGCTTCGCCGCAGATGGCGGCTTCGCGGATCATTCGGCATTGACTCGGTGTCGTCCATCCGTCATAAGCCCGCCACCTGCGCAGCCGAAAGGCCGCGCCGACCCTTATCGCATGACAGGCTCGGTTGGCCATGCTTTCCCCGGAAAGCCGCGGCCGTCGTGCTCATAAAGGCCCCGGAGACGGACCGTGAAGAGAACCTATCAACCCAGCAAGCTGGTTCGCAAGCGCCGCCACGGCTATCGCGCTCGCATGGCGACCAAGGGTGGCCGCAAGGTCATCGCTGCTCGCCGCGCGCACGGCCGCAAGCGCCTGTCGGCCTGACAAGCACTGGCGCGTGACCATAGCGCGCCCGTTCCGGAAGACTGGCCAACCGCCATGCGCCTCGCCCGTCTGACGCAACGCAAAGAATTTCTGGCGGCGGCCGACCACGGCCGCCGTTTTCGTTCGCCTGCCTTCATGGCACAGGTGCGCGACTGCATGCCCGAGGAAGAGCGGGACGGGCTCAGGCTCGGGCTCACCGCCTCGCGCAAGACCGGCAATGCCGTGAAGCGCAACCGCATCCGCCGCCGCCTGCGCGCAGCCGCCGCCAAGGCGCTGCGTGACCAGACCGCGAAGCCCTGCGACATCGTGGTCGTTGCCCGCTCCGAAGTGCTGAAGGCAGATTTTCACGCACTCGTGGCCGATCTGTCCATTGCCATCGACCGGGCGAAGCCTCAAAAGCCGCATGCTGACCGGCACCGCTCGCGCATGAAGCGCGATGCGGCGCCGCGAGGCTGACCAGACACGCCGCCCCCTGCCGGACCAAGCGAGATTCGTTTCCGATCATGATGAAAGAAGACAACCGCAATCTGCTTCTCGCGATCGTCATGTCCGTGGTCATCCTGCTCGGCTGGCAGTTCTTCTATGCCAAGCCGCAGATGGAGAAGCAGCAGGAGGCCGCGCGGCAGAACCAGCAGGCCCAGAGCCAGCAGGCGCCCGCAGCTTCCGGCTCGACCCCGACGCCCGCCACGCCGGGCCAGCCCGGCGGCTCCGCCGCGCCCGGCGCTCCCGCGACGCAGGCCGTCGGCACGCGCGAGCAGGCACTGGCCGCCAGCCCGCGCGTCAAGATCGACACGCCCCGGATCGCTGGCTCGATCTCGCTCACTGGCGCTCGCGTGGACGACGTCTCGCTCAAGGCATTCCGCGAGACGGTAGATCCCAATAGCCCGATCATCGTCCTGCTTTCGCCCGCCGGCGGCCCCAACGCCTATTATTCGGATTTCGGTTGGGTCGCAGCGCCCGGCAGCTCGGTAGCGGTGCCCAACGCAAAAACCGTTTGGACTGCGGATAACCAGACCCTGACGCAGACCACGCCGGTCACGCTGAGCTGGGACAACGGCCAGGGCCTGATTTTCAAGCGCATTATCAGCGTCGACAACAACGCTATGTTCACGATCCAAGACGAGGTCGAGAACAAGGGCGCCACCGCGGTCACGCTCTTCCCGTACGGCCAGGTCGTCCGTCAGGGCCGACCGCACACGCTGGGCTATTACGTTCTCCACGAAGGCCTCGTCGGCTATGTTGGCGACCACGGCCTGCAGGAATGGACCTACGATAAGCTCGATAAAGAGCCGGCGCTGTCGCCCGGAACCGTCGGCCGGAACTGGAAGGATGCTGTCGGCGGCTGGGTCGGTATCACCGACAAATATTGGGCGGCTACCGTCATCCCCGACCAGAAGCGCAAGTTCGAAGGCCGTTTTTCTTCGGTCCAGACCGGTTCGGAGCGCACCTACCAGGCCGACTTCCTCGGCGAAGCCGTGGCGGTGGCGCCGGGCGCGAGTGCTGCGTCGCAGTCGAAGCTTTTCGCCGGAGCAAAGGAAGTCGCGGCGATCAATGGCTATGAGCGCGATCTTCAGATCACGCGCTTCGACCTGCTGATCGACTGGGGCTGGTTCTATTTCATTACCAAGCCGATGTTCCTGCTGCTCGACTGGATCTACAAGCATGTCGGCAATTTCGGCGTCGCGATCCTGATCGTCACGGTGCTGCTCAAGGCGCTGTTCTTCCCGCTCGCCAACAAGTCCTACGCCTCGATGGCGAAGATGAAGGCGCTGCAGCCGGAAATGACGGCGATCCGCGAGCGCTACGCCGACGACAAGATGAAGCAGCAGCAAGTGCTGATGGAGCTTTACAAGACGCAGAAGATCAACCCGGTGGCCGGCTGCTGGCCGGTGCTGCTGCAGATCCCGGTGTTCTTCGCGCTCTACAAGATCCTGTTCATCACCATCGAGATGCGGCACGCGCCGTTCTTCGGCTGGATCCACGATCTCGCCGCGCCCGATCCGACGAACATCTTCTTCTTCCTGCCAGCGGCCATGACGAGCTATCTGCATCTCGGCATCTGGCCGATCATCATGGGCATCACGATGTTCATCCAGATGAAGATGAACCCGGAGCCGCCGGACCCGGTGCAGAAGATGATGTTCACCTGGATGCCGGTGTTCTTCACCTTCCTGCTCGGCTCGTTCCCGGCTGGCCTGGTGATCTACTGGAGCTGGAACAACCTGCTCTCGGTGACCCAGCAGGGCTTCATCATGCGCAAGAACGGGGTGAAGATCGAATTGTTCGATAACATCAAGGGCATGTTCGGCAAGAAGCAGGCTGCAGCGCCCGCCGCACCGGCGCCGCCAAAGCCAGCCAACACCAACAAGAAGTGAGTGATCGAAGGGCGGGTCTTCCCGCCCTTCGCCTTTTCAGGCCAAGGCCTTCCCGCGATGCCGCTTCCCGATCCGCAGACGCGCCACCCCATCCCCGGCTGGAAGGGCACCGCCTTCCTGAAGGCGGTCGTCGATCATCCGCTGATCGAGGTCGGCGACTACAGCTATTATGACGACTCGCGCGGGCCGGAGCATTTCGTCGCCCGCTGCGTGCGCTATCATTTCGACTTCATCGGCGACCGGCTGATCATCGGAAAATTCGTGGCGATCGCGCAGGCCGCGCAGTTCATCATGAACGGCGCCAACCATCCGATCGGCGGCTTCTCGACCTTCCCCTTCCAGATGTTCGGCCTCGGCGATCCCGAGGCTCTCAAGCGGCCCGGCCCGAACAATCGCGGCGACATGGTCATCGGAAACGATGTCTGGATCGGACGCGAGGCGGTGATCATGCCCGGCGTCAGGATCGGCGACGGCGCGATCATCGGCACGCGGGCGCAGGTCACCAAGGACGTGCCGCCCTATGCGGTCGTCGCCGGCAATCCCGGCCGGATCGTCAAGATGCGCTTTCCGCCCGAGATCGTCGCGGAGTTGCTGGCGATCCGCTGGTGGGATTGGGACGCCGACAGGATCGCGCGCCATATCGACGCGATCCAGGGCGCCGACATCGACGCGCTGCGCGCAGCCGTGTAAGAGCGAGCCATCCTCAGCCCTCATCCTGAGGAGCAGCCCTCAGGCTGCGTCTCGAAGGATGTTCCGGTACGCGCGGGAGCATCCTTCGGGACGCTGCTTGCGCGGCTCCTCAGGATGAGGGCTTCTGATTTCGAAAGAGCGGAAGCCATGACCACCTCCACGACCAAGCCCTATGACGCCGAAGAGATCGAAGCCGCCCGCAAACTCTTCGAGGGGCCGTGGGACTTCGTCTGGGCCTCGACCAAGATCGACGACCTGCCGCCGATGGTCGGGCAGGAGATCGCCTTCGCCGGCCGCTCCAATGTCGGAAAGTCCAGCCTGATCAACGCGCTGACGCGGCGCAACGCCCTGGCGCGGACGTCGCATACGCCGGGCCGGACGCAGCAACTGAATTTCTTCCGCCAGGTCGACCATGACGAGCGGCTGACGATCGTCGACATGCCCGGCTATGGCTATGCCGCCGTCGGCAAGGAGAAGGTCGCGGCCTGGACCAGGCTGATCCACGATTATCTGCGCGGCCGCTCGAACCTTATGCGCGTCTACGTGCTGATCGACGCGCGCCATGGCATCAAGGATGTCGACGGCGCCGTGCTGGAGACGCTCGACAAGGCCGCCGTGTCCTATCAGGTGGTGCTCACCAAGGGCGATGCGCTGAAGCCGGGCGACCAGCAGTTCATGTGCGAGGCGACCTATGACGAGATCAAGCGCCGGCCGGCGGCCTTCCCCGAGGTGCTGCTGACCTCCAGCGAAAAGGGAGTGGGCATTCCCGAATTGCGCGCCGCGATCGGCCGGGTTCTCGCCGAGCGGTTGTGAGAATCGCATGAACGCGACAAAGACCCATCTCACCTTCGCCGCCCTGATGGGCCTGGCGGGCGTCGCGCTGCTAGCGGCTGCCGCCCACGTCACCGGCACCGCCAATGTCCAGACTGCCGGGCAGATGCTGCTGTTCCACGCTTCCGTCGTCATTGGCGCCACCGCCGCCCGCAAGGGCGGGCATCTGCAGGATGCGCTGGCCCGTTTCGCGCTCTCGGCCATCATCTTCGGTACGGTGCTGTTCGCGGCCGATCTGGCCCGCCGCGGCTTCGCCAACGAGGCGCTGTTCCCGCGCGCGGCGCCGATCGGCGGCTGGTTCATGCTCGGCGGCTGGCTCGGCCTCGCCGTCGCGGCCGTGACAGCCAGGCGGAGTTGACGACCGGGCGCGCCTGACCGGCGCCGGACGTCCTTCCGCCACCGCGCAAGTTCGGGTAGAAGCGCGCCCGGACCCTTCCTGCGGCCGCGCGGAGCCTGCCCGAATGACCGACCATCCCCTTCTGACGCCGTCGCAATCCGCCGAGCTGCTCGTCCAGGCGCTGCCTCACATGCAGCGCTACGACCAGGAAATCATCGTCATCAAGTATGGCGGCAACGCCATGGGCGACGCCGCCACCGCCGAGGACTTCGCCGAGGATATCGTGCTGCTCGAGCAGTCCGGCTTGAAGCCGGTGGTCTGCCATGGCGGCGGCCCGCAGATCGCGGCGATGCTGAAGAAGCTCGGCATTCAGTCCGAGTTCAAGCAGGGCCTGCGCGTCACCGACGAAGCGACCGTCGAGGTCGTCGAAATGGTTCTCGCCGGCTCGGTCAACAAGGAGATCGTCGGCTACATTACCCGCGAGGGCGGCCGCGCCATCGGGCTCTGCGGCAAGGACGGCAACATGGTCACCGCGCGCAAGGTGACCCGCACGATCGTCGACCCCGATTCCAAGATCGAGGAGGTCCTCGATCTCGGCTTCGTCGGCGAACCCGACGGAGTCAACACCACCGTGCTCGACGCCGTGCTCAAGGCCGAGCTCATCCCGGTGCTGGCGCCGGTCTGCGCCGCAGCCGACGGCCAGACCTACAACGTCAACGCCGACACTTTCGCCGGCGCCATTGCGGGCGCGCTGAATGCCAAGCGCCTGCTGCTGCTGACCGACGTGCCGGGCGTGCTCAACAAGGACAAGCAGCTGATTCCGGAACTCACTGTCGAGGAATGCCGCCGCCTGATCGCCGACGGCACGATCTCGGGCGGCATGATCCCGAAGATCGAGACCTGCATCTACGCGCTGGAGAAGGGCGTCGAGGCCGTCGTCATCCTCGACGGCAAGGTGCCGCATGCCGCGCTGATCGAGCTCTTCACCGACACAGGCGCCGGCACGATCATCCGGCGCTGATTTCACCCGTCATTCTCGGGCGGCGCAAAGCGCCGACCCGGGAATCGCGTGGCCAGAAAGCACTGGTTTCGGAGATGGTCGGGTCAAGCCCGACCATGACGGTGGGAAGCGCTATGGCGATTAAGCCTAGGCCAAGGACTTGCGGCGCAGACTCCGGATCGCCACATCACGGAGTCCTATGAAAATACTCGCTGACAGACCTACCGGGGCACCGCCCTTTCCGACAGAGGGCTTCGCGCATGTCGATCACTGGATCTTCGATCTCGACAACACCCTCTACTCGCATGAGGCCAAGGTCTGGCCGCAGGTCGACGAGCGCATCACCCTGTTCCTTGCAGAGCTGTTCGGACTCGATGGGCTCTCTTCGCGCGCGCTGCAGAAATATTACTACCAGCACTACGGCACCACGCTGAAGGGGCTGATGGAAGAGCACGGCGTCGATCCCGGCGATTTCCTCGACTTTGCCCACCAGATCGACCTGACCCTGCTCGATCCGAATCCCGATCTCGGCGAGGCGATCGCGGCCCTGCCCGGCCGCAAGCTGATCCTGACCAACGGCTCGCGCGGGCACGCCGAGAACGTCGCCGGCAAGCTCGGCATCCTCCATCACTTCGAGGATATCTTCGACATCGTGCAGGCCGGCTTCACGCCCAAGCCCGAGCGTTCGACCTATGAGACCTTCCTCGCCAAGCATTCCGTCGATCCGGGCCGGGCGGCGATGTTCGAGGATATCGAGAAGAACCTCGTCGTCCCCAGCGCGCTCGGCATGAAGACCGTGCTGATCGTGCCGAAGACGCCCGATCCCTTCCGCGAGACCTGGGAACAGGTCGCGGTCGAGGCCGTACACGTCCATCATGTCACGGCCGACCTCACCGGCTTCCTGAAGCCGCTCGGGCGCCCAACCGAACGGTGCACCTGAAGCCGCAGAAGGTTTGTCGCGAGAGCGGTTTTCAAAAAAGGAAATTCTGTTCTTCTTTACGAACAGAAGGGGAAGTGCTAGTGGCTTTGTCCGTTATAAAGAACGGACTGAGGTTCCCCATGTCGGCATCGGACAACGCCGCAGCCAAGCTGCATCCTGAAACTCGCCTCGTCCACGCCGGCACCATGCGCTCGCAGTTCGGCGAGACCTCCGAGGCGCTGTTCCTGACGCAGGGCCATGTCTACGACAGCGCCGAGCAATGCGAGGCCCGCTTCCTGAACAAGGATCCGGGTTTCCAGTACGCCCGCTTCTCCAACCCGACGGTGTCGATGCTCGAAGGCCGCATGGCCGCCTTCGAAGGCGCCGAGGCCTGCCGCGCCACGGCGACCGGCATGGCTGCCGTCACCGCGGCCGTGATGGCGCCCTTGCGTGCAGGCGACCATGTCGTGGCGGCCCGGGCGCTGTTCGGCTCCTGTCGCTACATCGTCGAGGACCATCTGCCGCGCTACGGCGTCGAGTCGACGCTGGTCGACGGCACCGATATCGAGGCCTGGCGCAAGGCGGTCCGGCCGAACACCAAAACCTTCTTCCTCGAAACGCCGTCGAACCCGACGCTCGAGGTGATCGATATCGCGGCCGTCGCGAAGATCGCCAAGGCAGCCGGCGCCCGGCTCGTCGTCGACAACGTCTTCGCCACGCCGCTCTTCCAGCGCCCGCTCGAGCTCGGCGCCGATCTCGTCGTCTACTCGGCGACCAAGCATATCGACGGGCAGGGCCGCTGCCTCGGCGGCCTCGTCGTCGGCTCGAAGGAGCTGATCGAGGGCGATATCCAGACCTTCCTGCGCCAGACCGGCCCGGCGATTTCCCCCTTCAACGCCTGGGTGATGCTCAAGGCGCTGGAGACGCTGCCGCTGCGCGTGCGCCAGCAGGCTGAGAATGCCACCAAGGTCGCGGATTGGCTCGCCGCCCATGCCAAGCCGTCCAAGGTCATCTTCTGCGGCCACAAGAGCCACCCCCAGGCCGAGATCATCGCCCGCCAGATGAGCGGCCCCTCGACGCTGATCGCCTTCGAGGTGCCGGGCGGCAAGGAAGCCGCCTACCGCCTGCTCAACGCCTGCAAGCTGATCCGCATCTCCAACAATCTCGGCGACGCCAAGAGCCTGATCGTCCATCCGGCGACGACCACGCACCAGCGTTTCACCCCCGAGGTCCGTGCCGATATGGGCGTCACCGACGGCATGATCCGCCTTTCGATCGGGCTGGAGCACGCCGACGACCTGATCGCCGATCTGGAGCAGGCGCTGGCGAGGGTTTGACTCTGGCCGTCATTCTCGGGCGGAAGCGCCGACCCGAGAATCGCGAGCAGGATAAGGTTTCGGAACCTCTCCTGGCATGAGATGCTAGGGCCAAGCCCGAGCATGACGGCTGTTGGAGCGGCCAGTGGCCATCTCCGCCCGCCCCTGCTAAAGCGGGGCCGGTTCCCGCCAAGGCTTGAGAGGCCAGCATGCGTTCGGGCGAAGTGAAGCGCCGCACCAACGAGACCGATATTGCGGTCTCGCTTCTGATCGACGGCACCGGCAAGGCCGAGATCGCCACCGGCGTCGGCTTCTTCGACCATATGCTCGACCTCTTCGCCCGCCATTCTCTGATCGATCTCAAGGTCGCGGTGAAGGGCGACACGCATATCGACGACCACCATTCGGTCGAGGATGCCGGCATCGCCATGGGCGAGGCTTTGAAGCAAGCTCTCGGCACCAAAAAGGGCATTCGCCGCTATGCCGATGTCCACCTGCCGATGGACGAAACGCTGACGCGCGTTGCGATCGACGTCTCCGGCCGGCCGTTCCTGGTGTTCCGCACGGAGTTCAAGGCGCAGAAGATCGGCAGTTTCGATACGGAGCTGGTGCGCGAATTCTTCCAGGCCTTCGCCATCAACGCCGGCATCACGCTGCATGTGGAGACGCTCTACGGCGACAACGCCCACCACATCGCCGAAAGTTGCTTCAAGGGGCTGGCACGCGCGCTGCGCCAGGCACTGGAAGTCGATCCGCGCGAGGGCGACCGCATCCCCTCGACCAAGGGCGCTCTCTGATTCTTCGTCTACGCATTTTCTTCACGCGAACCTGTAGCCACTTCGCTCGAAAATGCTTAGGAGGCGGCCATGGCATTCTACACGGTCCTGACACCGCCGCCGGCCGCGGGCGGCCGCGGCGAGGAAATCGAGCGGGCGCGCCTCATTCCCGAGAGCTTCTCCTGGGGCGCCTTCCTGCTCACCGGCCTCTGGCTCCTCGGCAAGAGGCTGTGGTTGATGACGCTGCTGTTCGCGCTGGCTGTGGCCGGGCTGATCTATCTGCGCAGCCGCTTCGGCCTGCATCCGAGCGCGCTGTCGCTGGTCTATTGGTCGAGCGCGCTGTTCCTCGGCGTCGAGGGCAACGACCTCGTCGTCCGAAAGCTCCTCCGCAAGGGCTGGCGCGTCGCCGACGTGGTCGAGGCCCGCAGCCTGCCCGAGGCCGAGCGCCGCTATTTCGAGCGGGCGCTGGCCGGCAAGGCCGCACCGCCGCGTGCAGAGCCTGCCGCTCCTGCCCCGATGGTCCGCCCGAGCGGACCGCTGCCGATCATCGGCCTGTTCCCGGAGGCCCGCGGACGATGAGCCAGAGCGTCGCCATCATCGATTACGGCTCGGGCAATCTGCACTCCGCCGCCAAGGCCTTCGAGCGGGCGGCGCAGGAAAGCGGCATCGCCTCGACCATCCACGTCACCAGCGACACCGGCATCGTGCGCGCGGCCGACCGTATCGTGCTGCCGGGCGTCGGCGCCTTCGCCGATTGCCGGCGCGGGCTCGATGCCGTGCCGGGCATGGTCGAGACGCTGGAAGAGGTCGTGCGCGCCAAGGGCCGCCCCTTCCTCGGCATCTGCGTCGGCATGCAATTGCTGGCGTCGCGCGGGCTGGAATACACCGTCACCCAGGGGCTCGGCTGGATCCCCGGCGATGTCACGCTGATCGAGCCGGACGACGACAGCCTCAAGATCCCGCATATGGGCTGGAACGTCCTGCACAAGCAGGATGAGCACAAGCTGCTCGATGGCATCGAGACCGGGCCGCAGGGGCTGCACGCCTATTTCGTCCACTCCTACGCGCTGGCGGCGGAGCGCCCGCAGGACGTGCTGGCCCTGACCGACCATGGCGGGCCAGTTACTGCGATGGTGGCGCATGGCAATGTCGCCGGCACGCAGTTCCACCCCGAGAAGAGCCAGAAGCTGGGGCTGAAGCTCATCGCCAATTTCCTGAGCTGGAAGCCATGATCCTCTTTCCCGCGATCGACCTGAAGGAAGGCCGCTGCGTGCGGCTCAAGCAGGGCGACATGGCCCAGGCCACCGTCTTCAACGACGATCCGGCCGCGCAGGCTGCCGCCTTCGAGGTCCAGGGCTTCCAATGGCTGCACGTCGTCGATCTCGACGGCGCCTTTGCCGGCAAGCCGATGAACGGGGCGGCGGTCGAGGCCATCCTGAAGCGTGTCGCCTTTCCGGTGCAGCTCGGCGGCGGCATCCGCGACATGAAGACGGTCGCCGGCTGGCTCGATAAGGGCATCGCCAGAGTCATCATCGGCACGGCGGCGGTGCGGGACCCCGGCTTCGTGCGCGAGGCGGCCAAGGCGTTTCCGGGACAGGTCGCGGTCGGCATCGATGCGCGCGACGGCTTCGTCGCCGTTGAGGGCTGGGCGGAAACCTCCTCGCTCGCGGCGGCCGATCTCGGCCGCCGCTTCGAGGATGCTGGCGTCGCTGCGATCATCTACACCGACATCGCCCGCGACGGCATGCTCCAGGGCATCAACTGGGAAGGCACGATCGCGCTGGCGAAGGCGGTCTCGATCCCGGTCATCGCCTCGGGCGGACTTGCCTCGATGGCCGATATCGAGCGCCTCTGCGCTGTTGATGCCGCCATCCTCGAAGGCGCGATCACCGGCCGTGCCCTCTATGACGGGCGGATCGACCCGGCGGCGGCGCTGGCGCGGCTTCGGAGCGCGACGAAGGGAGCGGCGGCATGACCCTGAAGACCCGCATCATCCCCTGCCTCGACGTCAAGGAAGGCCGTGTGGTCAAGGGCGTCAAGTTCCTCGACCTCGTCGATGCCGGCGATCCGGTCGAAGCCGCCAAGGCCTATGACGCGGCCGGCGCCGACGAGCTCTGCTTCCTCGACATCACCGCGAGCCATGAGGATCGCGGCATCCTGCTGGACGTGGTGACGCGCACGGCCGAGGCCTGCTTCATGCCGCTCACCGTCGGCGGCGGCGTGCGCAAGGTCGAGGATATCCGCGCGCTGCTGCTCGCCGGCGCCGACAAGGTCTCGATCAACACCGCCGCCGTCACCAACCGCCAGTTCGTAAAGGAAGCGGCGGAGAAGTTCGGCGCCCAGTGCATCACGGTCGCGATCGACGCCAAGCAGGTCTCGCCCGGCCGCTGGGAGATCTTCACCCATGGCGGGCGCAACGCCACCGGCATCGAGGCCGTCGCCTTCGCCCGCGAGGTCGTTTCGCTGGGAGCGGGCGAGCTCCTCGTCACCTCGATGGACAGGGACGGCACCAAGTCGGGTTACGATCTCGGGTTGACCTGTGCGATTGCCGACGCAGTCTCGGTCCCGGTCATCGCCTCGGGCGGCGTCGGTAATCTCGACGATCTCGTCGCCGGAGTCAGCAGGGGCCATGCCTCGGCTGTGCTGGCAGCCTCGATCTTCCATTTCGGCACCTATACGATCCAGCAGGCCAAGGCGCATATGGCGGAAGCCGGGCTTCGGATGAGGCTGGACTGATGGCCGACTTCACGCTCTCCGATCTCGAAACCCGCATCGCCGAGCGCGCCGGCGCCTCGCCCGAGGAATCCTGGACCGCCAAGCTGCTTGCGGCGGGGCCGGAACGGGCCGCCAAGAAGTTCGGCGAGGAGGCGGTCGAGGCCGTGATCGCCGCCGTGAAGGGCGATCGCGATGAGCTGATCGCCGAGAGCGCGGACGTGTTGTATCATCTTTTGGTGGTGCTCAAGGCGCGCAATGTTGCATTGCGGGACGTCTTGAGCCAGCTTGAGGCCCGCACCGCCCGCTCCGGACTGGCGGAAAAGGCGGCCCGGCCCCGTTGAGTACCGCGAGGATGGACCCGCGTTGAATCTCGAATCCTGGATTGCGGGCCGCGTCATGGACCAGCGTCTCGTCACGCCTGCGCCCGAACGCGAACTGGTCTCGCCCTACCGCCTGTTCTCGCGCGACGAATGGGCGCATCTGCGCGCCGATGCTCCGCTGACGCTCTCGGTCGACGACCTGACCAAGCTGCAATCGATCAACGATCCGATCTCGCTCGACGAGATCGTCGCGATCTATCTGCCGCTGTCGCGCCTGCTCTCGCTCTATGTCGCGGCGACTCAGGGGCTGTTCAAGGCGACGCAGCGCTTCCTGATCGCCGAGTCCGAGGTCAAGGTGCCCTATGTCATCGGGGTCGCCGGCTCGGTCGCGGTCGGCAAGTCGACGACTGCACGCGTGCTGAAGGCCCTGCTCTCGCGCTGGCCGAACACGCCGAAGGTGGAGCTCGTCACCACCGATGGCTTCCTTTTGCCAAATGCCGAGCTCGAACGGCGCGGGCTGATGCAGCGCAAGGGCTTCCCCGAAAGCTATGACGGGGCGGCGATCCTGCGCTTCCTGTCGGATGTGAAGGCGGGCAAGCCGCAGGTAGCAGCGCCGGTCTATTCGCACCTCGTCTACGACGTCGTGCCGGGCGAGACGGTGACGGTCGAGCGGCCGGACATCCTCATCCTCGAAGGGCTCAATGTTCTCCAGCCGAGCCGGATGCCGAAGGACGGCACGGCCATCCCCTTCGTCTCGGATTATTTCGATTTCTCGGTCTATCTCGACGCCGACGAGAACGACCTGCATCGCTGGTACGTCAACCGCTTCATGACGCTGCGCCAGACCGCCTTCCGCGATCCCCGCTCCTTCTTCCGCAAATATGCGGAGATCGGCGAGGAAGAGGCGCTCGCGATCGCTGAGAAGCTCTGGACCGGCATCAATCTACCGAACCTGCAAGAGAACATCCTGCCCACGCGTCAGCGCGCCAGCCTGATCCTGACCAAGGGCGCGAGCCACCGCATCCAGCAGGTCGCCTTGCGGCGGCTTTGAGCATTTCAAGCCACCGAGCGCTCCTTGCCGTAGCAGCCTCTCCGAGAGCCCCATGGAACCGCTCGCATCACTCGCCGCCATGGCGGGCGCGGCCTTCGTCGCTGCAACCTTGCTGCCGGCCCAGTCCGAGGCCGTCTTCGTCGGGCTTCTCGCGGCAAAGAGCGTCGACCCGCTCGCGCTGTTCCTGACCGCGAGCCTGGCGAACACGGCCGGCTCGATCCTCAACTGGTGGCTCGGACGGCTGATCGCGCGCCATGGCGTCGACCGGCTGCCGGTCCGCCTGCGGCCCGATCCGAAGCGTTTCACTCAGGCACAGGGCCTCTTCGCCCGCTTCGGCTGGCCGTCGCTTCTCCTGGCCTGGCTGCCGATCGTCGGCGACCCCCTGACCTTCGTTGCCGGCACGCTGAACTATCCCTTTGGCCGCTTCGTCGCACTCGTGCTCATCGGCAAGGCCGGGCGCTACGCGGCGCTCTGGGCGGGCTGGGCGAGCTTCGCCTGACCTCCCTGCCGCGGCAGGGGGATTGGCGACATCTTCCGTAAGGTCAGGCGCATATCATTTGCGAAACCGACCGGGCCGGGCTACCAGCGAAGCGTCCGTTCAAGGAGATCAGATTATGACCATTCAGCGTATCGGCGTCGGCACGCGCATGTCCAAGGCCGTCGTGCACGGCAACACCGTCTATCTGGCCGGCCAGGTTGCGGACAAGGCCGCCGGCAAGAGCGTGGGCGAGCAGACCGCCGACATCCTCGGCATCATCGACGGGCTCCTGGCCGAGGCCGGCACCGACAAGTCGAAGCTGCTGATGGTCAACATCTGGCTCTCCGACATGTCGACCTTCGCCGAGATGAATGCCGTCTGGGACAAATGGGTCGTTGCCGGCCAGACCCCGGGCCGCGCCACCGTCGAGGCCAAGCTCGCCGCGCCGCAGTTCACGGTCGAGATCGCGGTCATCGCCGCGAAATAAGTATTTGGAGCATTCCGTGTTCTTCGACGCGCGGAATGCTCTATCTCTTTGTGCTGTCGCATTTTCTTCACGCGAACCGGTATCCACTTCGCGCGAAAATGCTTGAGGCCGAGCCGGAGCGGGAGGCAAACATCAGTCAACCCGACGAGATCGTCCCGCTTCTGGCGCGCGTCGCCGGCCGCCACGGCCTGCCGGCGGTGGCGCTGGCGGCGATGATCGCGGATTGGCTGCGCCGCCCCGGCTCGACACCTCCCACTGAGGCCCTGCTCGATCGCAAGGCGGCGGATTTCCAGGCCCTGGTCCAGCGCCTGGCGATGGAACATGGCGACGGCGAGATCCAGCGCCTGCGCCGCGAGGCCGCCGGCGCCCTGGCCACCGGGCGTCTTGCCGAAGCGGACAGGGCTCTGGCGCAGGCCGAGCTGCATGCCATCGGCGGATCGACCGACCTTTCGGCATTGCCGATCGAACGCCGGCTGCTGATCGGCGAGAACCGGGCGGACCGGGCGGCGCTCAGTTTCCTGCGCACGACCGCCGAGAGTTATCAGGAGGCTTCAACCCGCTACGGCGAGGCCTCCACCCTGATCGGCCTCGCCGATGTCGAGCGCAGCCGTGCGGCGGCGCTGGAACAGGCCAAGGCTCTGGCACGCATCAGCGACGATTTCGGCGGGCGCGAGGGCTATGACGGGGCCGTCGCAACATTGCGCCGCTTGCTCGAAGGTCTCGACCGTCTGGCGGACACCGTGGCTTTTGCCGGCGCCCAGGACGCGCTGGCTGCTGCTCTCGAAGGCCTTGCGGGGCTCACCGGAGAGGCGAAACTGCTTACGGCCGCGCTCGCCCATTGCCGTTCGGGCGCCGAATATCTCAACCGCGACGAGGATCCACCGCTGTGGCGAGCGCTCAAGCTGCGCATCGGCCGCATCGCGGTCAAGCTCGGGGTCGCCCAGAAGGATGACGAGCTTCTCGAGGAAGCCATAGCCACCTATGCCAGCGTCCTCAGCGCCTGGGACCGCGCCGATGACGAACCGCGCTGGCTCGAAGCCGAGCATATGATCTCACGCGCCCGGGCAACGCTCGGCCGCCGCCGGAGCGATCTTTCGCTGCTAGAGCGCGCCTTCAACGGCCTCAACCGCGTGTCCATGGCGACGGAGCGCAGCCGCGAGCCGCTGCGCTGGGCGGAGCTGCAGGACCAGATGGGCAGCGTGCTCGCCGCCATGGGCGAACGCTACAGCGAACCGGTCGTCGTCGAGGAGGCGATCGCAGCCTTTGCCGCCGCCCTGCAGGAACGACGGCAGGACAAGGTGCCGTTGCTCTGGGCACGCAGCTTCGCCAACCAGGCCGAAGCCATGCTTCAGCTGGCGCGGCGCAACAAGGACAAGGAGCTGGCGCAGAAGGCGCTGGCCCAGCTGATGGCGGCTACGGAGACGGCGCGGCGCACGCCAGGCGGGGATTCGCTCGCTGCCGACCTCCAGAAGCGGCTCGTCGCCGCCGGCGCCGTCGCGACCAAGCTGATCGGCGGCTGACGAAGAGCCATCCGCCTCAACGCGGACGGCGGATCGCAAGCCTCTCCAGCGCCGAATCGAGCGTCGCGTCGCGCTTGGCGAAGCAGAAGCGGACGACGTTCTTGACCGCTCCTTCGGCGTAGAAGGCGCTGACCGGGATCGCAGCGACACCGCTTTCGGTGACGAGGCGGCGGCAGAAATCGGCGTCGTCGCTCTCGCCGAGCGGGGCGATATCGACATTCAGGAAATAGGTGCCGGCGCTGGGCAGCACCGCGAAGCCGAGATCGCGCAAGCCGGCGGCGAAGCGGTCGCGGGAGCGCTGGAAATCGGCACGCATACCCTCGAAATAGTCATCGCCCTTGCCCAGCCCATAGGCGACGGCCGCCTGCAGGTTCGGCGGGGTGGTGAAGGTGATGTATTGATGCGCCTTGGCAAGGACCCGCATGATCGCCGGAGCGGCCATGACGAGCCCGACCTTCCAGCCCGTGAGCGAAAAGATCTTGCCTGCAGAGGAGATCTTGACGGTACGCTCGCGCATATCCGGCCGGCCCAGCACCGAGGCATGGCGGTGCCCGTCGAAGACGACGTGTTCCCAGACCTCGTCGCAGATCGCGATGGCGTCGTGCCGGACGCAGAAATCGGCGAGGAGATCGAGGTCTGTCTTGCCGAAGATCGTCGCCGTCGGGTTGAGCGGGTTGTTGAACAGCACGACCTTCGTCTTGGGGGAGAAGGCCTTGGCCAGCGCCTCCTCCGTCAGACCGAAATGCGGCGGCGTCAGCGTAACGAATTTCGGGATGCCGCCGGCGCGCCGCACGAGCGGCAGATAGGCGTCGTACATCGGCTCGAACAGCACGACCTCGTCGCCGGGCGTGACAAGAGCCATCAGCGCCCCGGCGATCGCCTCGGTCGCGCCGGAAGTCACCATCACCTCGGTGTTCGCATCGAGATCGAGCCCCTGCCAGTGCCTGTAATGCGTGGCTGCGGCCTGACGCAGTTCCGGCAGGCCCATCATCGGCGGGTATTGGTTCCAGCCGTCCAAGACGGCGTCCGCGGCCTTGCGCCGCACATCCTCCGGACCGGGATCGTCCGGAAAGCCCTGGCCGAGATTGACCGCGCCGGTTTCGCGCGCGAGCTGCGACATCGTCTCGAAGACGGTGGTCGGAAGGGCGGAGAAGATCGGATTCATCGCAGAGGCCGGCAGAAAAGAGGACGAAGCCGGCTTTAACATGCCGGATGGCGACGCGCATCCCGATGCTTGTGCCGAGCCGGAGCGCCCGCATCAAGTGCCGAGTGATGAATGTTGACATTCATCATCGGTCAGTGTCTATTGAGTCTCAGCCGGTCCTCGGCGGGATCCTGTTACGACTTCGCCCCTTTGGCGTAGCAAGGTGCCGCAGTGGACCGGCGAACCTTGTCAGCATGGTGATCCTTCCGGGGCGTATTCCGCCTGGGAACGCCCGATGCAGACGGCACCAAAGTTCAACACCTTCCTTGCGTGACGATTGCCCCGGCTGGCGGCTTTCCGCACCCCGTGAAACCGGGCTAAGCAGGGCGATGTCCCGCGCGTCCACGCCCGCCATCATGATCCTCGGCACCGGCTCCAATGTCGGAAAGTCGCTGGTGGTCGCCGGCCTTTGCCGGCTCTTCGCGAATCGCGGTCTCGCCGTAGCGCCCTTCAAGCCGCAGAACATGTCGAACAATGCCGCCGCCACGGCAGCGGGCGAGATCGGCCGGGCGCAGGCGCTGCAGGCGCGCGCCGCGCGCATCGCGCCGCATCCCGACATGAACCCGGTGCTGCTGAAACCCGAGGGCGAGCAAGGCAGCCAGATCATCCTGCAAGGCCGCGTCGCCGGGCGGCTCACTTCCCGCGATTTCGCTCGGCGCGGCGATTTCCTGCCCCGCGTTCTGGAAAGCTTCGAGCGCCTCGGCGAACAGGCCGATCTGGTCCTCGTCGAAGGAGCGGGCTCGCCGGCCGAGACCAATCTGCGCGCGCGCGACATCGCGAATCTCGGCTTTGCGCGAGCCGCCGGCGTTCCTGCGGTGCTGGTCGGCGATATCGACCGGGGCGGGGTGATCGCCAGCCTCGTCGGCACCCATGCAGTGCTGGATCAGGCCGACCGGGCGATGATCCGCGCTTTCGCGATCAACCGCTTCCGCGGGGATGTGGGGCTTTTCGGCCCCGGCCTGGACACCATAGCGGCGGCCACGGGATGGCCCTCGCTCGGCGTCATCCCCTGGTTCGCAGATGCGGCGCGCCTGCCTGCGGAAGACGGCCTCGATATCCGTTCAGGACGCAAGCCCGGTGCGCGCATCAAGATCGCGGTGCCCGTCCTGCCGGGCATCGCCAATTTCGACGACCTCGATCCGCTCAAGCTGGAGGACTGCGTCGACCTCGCGATGATCGGCCCGGGCCAGGCGCTCCCGGGGGATGCCGATCTCGTCATCCTGCCGGGCTCCAAGACGACCTTGCGGGACCTTGGGGCACTGCGACGGGAGGGCTGGGACATCGACATCCTCGCCCATCGCCGACGTGGAGGGCATATCCTCGGCCTCTGCGGCGGCTATCAGATGCTCGGACGCGTGGTGCGCGACCCGCTCGGCCTGGAAGGCCCTGCCGGCGAGGCGACCGGCCTCGGCCTTCTCGATGTCGAAACCAGCCTTGATGCCGAGAAGACCGTTCGCGAGGTCGGCTTCAGCCACGTTGCCAGCGCCAGCAACGGGCAGGCCTATGAAATCCATCTCGGCCGAACCGTGGGCGGTGACACCGCCCGCGCGCCATTCCAGGTCGATGGTCGGGCCGAGGGTGCGGCCAGCGCCGACGGACGGGTTGCCGGCAGCTATCTGCATGGCATCTTTGCCTCGGATGCAGTGCGCAGCGCCTGGCTCGCCCGTATCGCAGGTGCCAACCTGTCCTCGGCGCTGGACTATGGCGACACCGTCGACAGCACGCTCGACGCGCTTGCAGGCCATATCGAGCGCCATATCGACATCGATGCGCTGCTCGACATCGCAAAATCGCGATCTCCGACCGCATAGGGCAGCCCCGCGGATCGCGACCCATCGGCCATGGCAGCGGCTTGTCAGGATTTCACTTCAGCCAGAATTGATGCAGGTCAACGCAAAAGTCTTTATCTACCATAATGTTGACGAATGACGAAATTCGTCATAAGGATCAATTCTTCACCGCATTCGTTGAAATACAAACAAGCCGGCGACGCCGTGAGTCATTCCGAACGCGATACCAAGCAGATCATCGTCGACACCGCCGAGCGCTTTTTTCGGGACATCGGCTATCAGAAGACGACCGTGGCGGACATCGCGAAGTCCCTACGGATGAGCCCCGCCAATGTCTACCGCTTCTTCGATTCCAAGAAGTCGATCAATGAAGCCGTGCTGGAGCGCTACAAGCGCGAGCAGGAAGAAGCGATCGCCACGATCGCCGCCGAGGATCGGCCTGCGGCCGACCGGCTTCGCGATATCCTCGCGACATCCTACCGGCTTAACGCCGCCCGCTTCGCCGGGCATGCCCGCATGCAGGAAATGGTCTGCGCGGCCATGGAGGAAAGCTGGGATGCGATCATCGCCCATATCGAGCGCTTCGACGTTGTCCTGCGCCGTGTCGTGGCCGACGGCATCTCCCGAGGCGAGTTTCGGCCTGTTGAGCCTGCCCATGCGACGGGCTGCATCCGCACGGCGATGATTCGCTTCATGCACCCGCTGCTGATCACGCAATGCGAGTGTATTCCCGGCCCATCGCCCGACGAAATGATCGCCTTCGTCCTCAGCGCGCTGGAAGCCAGGCCGCCCGCTAACTGAGCAAGCGCCCATCGCGCGTTGACAAGCCATCGAGGGAGCGGGATACCCCGCCTGACATGGCCATCCTGCCCAAACAGAATCTGAAGAAGACGGCGGTCGTCGTCCACGACCTCGTGATGACCGCGCTGGCGATCTGGCTCGTCTTCGTCGTCCGCTTCGAAGGCGCGCTGCTCGACGAGCATCTGCGCTATCTGCCGCGATTCCTGCCGTTCTTCGTGGCTTATGCCGGGCTGATCTACTGGTTCTTTTCGCTCTATCGCTCGAAGTGGCGCTTCGCCTCGCTGCCGGACCTGTCGAATATCGTCAAGGCCGTCTCGGTTCTCACCGTTTCGCTGCTGGCTGTCGACTATGTGCTCGTCGCGCCCAATTTCTACGGCAATTTCTATTTCGGCAAAATCACCATCGCCCTCTACTGGCTCGTCCAGAATTCGCTGCTGGGCGGACCGCGCCTTGCCTATCGCTATCTGAAATATGCCCGCTCGCGCTCCAGCGCGGGACGCGAGGCGACCCTGCCGACGCTGATCCTCGGGCGCGGCGTCGAAGTCGAAATGGTGATCCGCGCCATCGAGACCGGAACGATGAAGCGACTACGCCCTGCCGGCATTCTGTCGCCCCGCCCCGACGATCTCGGCCAATCGATCCGCGGCGTCCCGGTGCTCGGCCTGCTGTCCGACATCGAAGGAATCGCGTCCGAGGCCGCCGAACGTGGCGAGGCCTTCCGCCGCATCGTCGCCACGCCCTCGGCGCTGTTGCCGGAGGCGCAGCCGGAGAAATGGCTCGCGCGGACTCGTAAACTCGCCCTGCCGATCTCGCGCATCGAGGCGCTCGGCGAGGGCGCGCGCGACACCGAGGTTGCACCGCTGGAAATCGAAGACCTGCTGGTGCGCTCGACGGTCGCCATCGACCGCGAACGGCTCGGCGGGTTCCTTAAAGACAAGCGGGTGATCGTGACGGGCGGCGGCGGCTCGATCGGCTCGGAGATCTGCCTGCGCTGCGCCGCCTTCGGCGCCGCCGAACTGCTGATCGTCGAGAGCTCCGAGCCCGCCCTGTTCCAGATTACCGAGCAGCTGGCCGTCCAGGCCCCGGACACGGCTGTCTCGGGCGTCCTGGCCGATGTGCGAGACCGCGAGCGCATCATCCCCCTCTTCGTCGCCTTCCGGCCGGATATCGTGATCCACGCCGCCGCGCTGAAGCACGTCCCCTATCTCGAGGCGAATTGGAGCGAGGGCATCAAGACCAACATCTTCGGCTCGGTGAACGTGACCGACGCCGCCGTTGCGGCGCAGGCGAAGACCTTCGTGATGATCTCGACCGACAAGGCGATCGAGCCGGTCTCCATGCTCGGCGCGACCAAGCGCTTTGCCGAGATGTATGCGCAGTCGCGCGATGCCGAGTTTGTGGCCGCCGCCTCCGACATGCGGCTCGTGGCCGTGCGCTTCGGCAATGTGCTCGGCTCGGTCGGTTCGGTAGTGCCGAAATTCAAGGCGCAGATCGCGCGCGGCGGCCCCGTCACCGTCACCAGCCCCGACATGATCCGCTACTTCATGACGATCCGCGAGGCCTGCGACCTCGTGCTGACCGCGGCGTCGCACGCCACCGTCGGCGGGCAGGATGCCGAGCGGGCGGCGGTCTATGTGCTCAAGATGGGCCAGCCCATGCGGATCATGGATCTGGCCGAGCGGATGATCCGCCTGGCCGGCTTCGAGCCGGGCGAGGATATCGAGATCATCGTGTCAGGCGTCAGGCCCGGCGAACGCCTGAACGAAATCCTGTTTGCCCGGGACGAGCCGATGGCCGAAACGGGGCTTGACGGCGTCATGGCCGCCAAGCCGATCTTCGCCGGCCGCGCCCGCCTGCAAGGCTGGCTGACCCGGCTTGAAGCGGCGATCAAGGCCGACGACCGTGGCGCGGCCAATGCAGTGCTCGAAGAGGCGATCCCCGATTTCAGCCAGCGCGAGGCGCAGCAGCAAGGCGCGCCAGAGCCGCGCCCGTCTCTACAGGCGGCCGCCAGCCGGCCTTGAGCAGGCGCTCGGGCCGCGCGACGAGGCTCCCTGCCAGCTTGAGAAAGGTTTCCTCGCGCCCGGCGAGACGCGCCAGCCGCCTGAGAAGCGATTCCGGCACCGAAATCAGCCCCGGCGAACGACCGAGGCCGGAGCGCAACGCCGCCAGCATGTCGGCGACGCTCATCGGCTCGGGGTCGGCGACCGCATAGGCCTGCCTTGCCGGGCAATCGGGCGTCAACGCGAAACGGACGGCATCGGCCATGTTCTCGACGGCGAGCAAGGAGCGTGGCGCGTTTAGGGCACCAAGCGGGAGGGGCAGCGGCAGGCTTGCCAGCCTGAGCAATGCCGCCATGTTGGCCTTGACGCCTGGGCCATAGATCAGCACCGGCCGCAGCGCCACCCAAGCGAGAGAGAGCTGATCGAGCCCTCGTTCGGCCGCGAGCTTGGAACGGCCATAGGCATCGCCGGGCACAGGCTCCGCTGTTTCTGACAGGGGAGGCCCGTCGAAAGCGCCGGACAATGCCTTGATCGAGGAAAGGTAGACGAAGCGCCGCACGCCGGCCACCGCGGCCGCCTGTGCCAGTTCCAGCGTCGCTTCGGTGTTGATGCGGGCGTAGAGCGCTTCGTCCAAGCCAGGCCCGGCGTGGGCCAAGCCCGCCATATGGACCACGTGATCGACGCCTTCGAGCGCCGGCGTCCAATCGATCGGCCCCGCCAGGTCGCCCGTCAGGATGGTTTCGACGCCGGGTGGCACATCATGGGGCCGGCGCTGGGCGAGACGCAGGCGATAGCCGGCCTGCGTCAGAGCTGCAACGACATGCGGGCCGACGAAGCCACTGGCGCCGGTCACGAGGATCAATGGGCTAGCCATGGCGCGGACCTGCCGCAAAGCGGCGCAGCAGCAAACCCGTCAGCAGGCCGGCGGCAACGAGGCAACCTAGCTGGACCCCGGTCTGCGGCCAGGCGATCGAGATGCCAGCCAACACGACGAGAGCGACATTCAAGAGCGCGACGCGGCGGACCACAGCAATCACGCTGAAGCCGTTCGTCGTCGCCTGCTGGTAGAAATGCGAGCGATGCGCCTCCCAGACCTTCTCGCCGCGCGCCAGCCGGCGCAGCAGCGTGATGGTGGCATCGGCGATGTGGTAGAGCGGCAGGATCACCGCCGCGGCAAAGGCGCCGGTCCCGGCGAGCCGGTAGAGCAGATAGGCCGTGACGAGGCCGATCGGGAGCGAGCCGACATCTCCGAGAAACAGCCGCGCTACCGGTTTGTTGAAGGGGGCGAAGCCGATCAACCCGCCACAGAGCGCGGCGGCCAGCCAACCGGTAACCGGATCGATCGCGCCCAGGCTTCCCGCCAGCGCGAGAGCCCCGGCAAGCGGCACGATACCCGCGACGGTTATCCAGTCGAGCCCATCCATGAAATTGACGAGGTTGACGAACCAGACTCCGGCCAGAAGGGCCAGCGCCCGTTCGACCGCCAGCGGCACGATCTCCGGAAACAGGCGCAATCCAGGCGCGGCGCCAAACAGCACATAGCCGACGCAGGCGGCCTGCAGCACCAGACGGAGGCTGGCCGGCAGAGGCCGTATATCGTCCCAGGCTCCGACCACGGCCAGCGCCACGACTGCCGAGCCGAGGATCAGCACCGTCCGCCACGCTTCGCTTTCCGCCCGGCCGAGCCAGAGCGCCACGGCCAAGGCCAGGAGGGTTCCGATCAGCACGGCGATGCCCCCGCCCTGCGGCGTCGGCACTTTGTGGCTTGAGCGCGCATTCGGCCGAGCCAGCGCATAGCGCAACAGAAGCGGGCGCAGCCGAACGCATAGCAACGCCGCCAGGAAGGCGGCGGCGAAAAGAGCGACAAACGGGATGAACAGGATCGACAAAGCGGGCCGCACCATAGTCGAGGCTGCGCAAAAGCCTAGTGGCTAATGCGCGAGATGACCTTCGCCGGCCCGTGCCAGCCCGCGATGGAGGCTATTGCTTGAAGGCGACCAACACGCCGTCGGCGCCAAACGATAGCTGAAGCCCCTCCCGACGCGTCGCAAGCCGCAGGGTCACGCCCTTGTCGTTGCGCAGCCAGACATTGCCGCTTCCCTTATTGCCAACGGCCCAGCCTTCCTTCAACTGGACATAAGCGCCGGGGAAGTCGGAGACATTGCGCAGCCCATAGACCGTCCCCGTCGCGACGGTCCGGGAGGCGCCGACCGTACCGATTCCGAGACCGCCGACAGTGATCGGATAGGAGCGGCCACGGAAGCGCAAGGTTCCGCCGCCTCCCTCGCCCGAGGCGATAAAGCCCGCCTGAAGCTGCTCGATGCGGACGGAACCCGTGGAAGGCCCGAGCGAGCGCGCCGACTGCGCCATGGCTGGCGGAGCCAGCATCATGAAGGCTGCGAGGGAAACGGCTGTGTGCCTGATCGTGATCATGTCCTACTCCTTGCGCCCGGTTGGCAGCGCGAGGAATGAACCCGCGAAACGCGATTTCGATCCCGACAGAGGGGCGAAGCCAACAAATCTCGCGTTGCCGGGGCTGCCTCCGGGAGCGGGCGAAAGCCAAAACATCAGCCTCAAAGGCCGAAACTATGCAAATCGACGCAATTTTACCTGTCGAATTGATCGCGATTTCAGAGCTTGCCGGCATCGTCCCGCGCAACGTTCCATCCGCGCAGGTCTTCATGTCTCCCGTTCGCTTCGTCAGCTTCGCTTTCCTGCTGGCGCTCGCCGTATTTTTCTTCTCGGCGGCGCAATCGGCACCGGTGTGAATCGGCTTTTGGCGCTCCCAAATCGTCGTTTCGGCTGCTGGCTCCGTTGCCCTGGCCCGCCGAGCTATGCCCCCGTTTCAGCGATCTGAACGATGTAGCGGCCGTAATCACTCTTAGCGATTTCCTCGCCGAGAACTCTTAACTGGACACTTGAAATCCATCCCTGGCGATAGGCGATCTCCTCGGGGCAGGCGATGCGCAGGCCTTGGCGTGCTTCCAGCGTGCGGACGAACTCGCCGGCTTCGAGCATGCTGTCGGGGGTGCCGGTGTCGAGCCAGGCGAAGCCGCGGCCCATGGATTCCACCGAAAGCTCGCCGCGCTCCAGATAGATGCGGTTGATGTCGGTAATCTCCAGCTCGCCACGCGGCGAGGGCTTCAGGGATCTTGCGATGTCGACGACCTGGCCGTCGTAGAAATAGAGGCCCGTCACCGCCCATTTGGATTTCGGAACCTGCGGCTTCTCCTCGATCGAGATCGCCTTGCCGGAAGCATCGAACGCGACGACGCCGTAACGCTCGGGATCGCGCACGTGATAGGCGAAGACCGTCGCGCCCCTGGTCCGCGCCGCCGCCCGCGCCATCATCTCGGGCAGGGAGTGACCATAGAACAGATTATCGCCGAGGATGAGCACGGAGGGTTCGCCGGCGACGAAATCGGCCCCGATCAGATAGGCCTGGGCCAGCCCGCCGGGATGGGGCTGTTCCGCATAGCTGAGGCTCATGCCCCAGTCCGAACCATCGCCGAGGAGGTGCTTGAAGTTCGGCAGATCGTGCGGGGTCGAGATGATCAACACCTCGCGGATGCCGGCCAGCATCAGCGTCGACAGCGGATAATAGATCATCGGCTTGTCGTAGACCGGCAAAAGCTGCTTCGACATCGCCAGAGTCATCGGATGCAGCCGCGTGCCGGAGCCACCGGCCAAGATGATGCCCTTCATCGTCTAGTCCTGATCCTTGAGAAGCCGCTCGACGCAAGCCCGAAGCGAGCCTTGCCACTCCGGCAGGCCGACGCCATGCGTCACTGCCAGTTTCGTCGAGTCGAGCCGCGAATTCGCCGGCCGGCGCGCCGGCGTCGGATAGTCGACTGTGGCAATGCGCTTCACCGCGACCGGCTTGCCGCCCAGGCGCACCTGTTCGGCGAAGATCGCCTCGGCAACATCGGCCCAGACGGCCTCGCCCCGGGCTGCCATATGGAAGATGCCGCGCAGGGACGCCTCGCCCGGCCGCTCGACGAGATTGCGCGCCACAGTGAAGATCGCATCGGCAATGTCGAGCGCGCTGGTCGGGCAGCCCAGCTGATCGGCGACGACGCCGACCTCGTCGCGCGTCTCGGCCAGGCGCAGCATGGTCTTGACGAAATTCTTGCCGAAGGGGCTGTAGATCCAGGCTGTGCGCAGGATCGCGTGGTTGTCGGTCGCCGCAGCGACAGCCTGCTCGCCGGCGAGCTTGCTGGCGCCATAGGCCGAGATCGGCCCGGTCGGGTCGTTCTCGCGATAGGGGCGGTCGAGCGCGCCGTCGAAGACATAGTCGGTCGAGAGCTGGATCACGGGAATGCCGAGAGCCGAGGCGGCCCGGGCCGCCTCGCCAGCCGCTTCGCCGTTGACGCGCATGGCAAGCTCCGGCTCGCTCTCGGCCTGGTCCACGGCCGTATAGGCGGCGGTGTTGACGATCACGTCAGGCCGGGCTGCGCGCAGGGCCGGCGCGACCGTTCTGGGGATGGCGAGGTCGAGGTCCGGCCGGCGCAGCGCGATGACCTCGGCGCCGACGGGCACGCGCTCCAGCATGGCGCGGACGACTTGGCCGGTCCAGCCGGTGACGGCGATGCGGAGTGTCATCAGTCGAAATAACGCAGCAACTCGGCGAGGCGCGGATGCTTGCGGTCCTTGTCGGAGAGGGTGAGCGAGGCCAGCGGCGCGCCCCAGTCGATGCCGAGCGCCGGGTCGTCGAAGGCGAGCCCGTGATCGTTCTCGGACGCGTAGGGTGCCGTAACCTTGTAGAGCACCTCGGTATCCGGCTCGAGCGTGACGAAGCCGTGGGCGAAACCGACCGGGACCAGCAGCTGCTTCCAGTTCTGTGCCGAGAGCTCGACTGCGACATGCTGACCGAAGCTCGGCGACGAGGCGCGGATATCGACGGCGA
Source organism: Allobosea sp. 10N428 (assembly GCF_056394545.1). Classification (NCBI taxonomy): domain Bacteria; kingdom Pseudomonadati; phylum Pseudomonadota; class Alphaproteobacteria; order Hyphomicrobiales; family Alloboseaceae; genus Allobosea; species Allobosea sp. 10N428. Next base: position 187,387 of record NZ_JBFTIC010000007.1, read on the forward strand.
CGTCGAGAATGCGGCCGCGCGTCACCCGCACCAGCTTGTCCTGCGCGAAAGGAGGCGACTGGAAGTGCAGCCCGCGCAGCGTGCCCACCGGTGCCGACAGCGACTGGTTGTCCTGCACGAAATCGAGATCGAGCCCAGCCTCGGTGAAGGCTTTGCGGCTCCAGGTCTCCGAGAAGAAGCCGCGATGGTCGCCGAACTTCTTCGGCGTGACGATCTTGACAGCCGGGATCGCCGTGTCCTCGACGCTCAGCATCGCTTCCGTTCCCCTTTCAGGCCGCGCCGAGGCGCTCGCCGCGATAGATGCCGGAACGGATGTCGCCCCACCATTTCGGATTGGCGAGATACCATTCGACGGTTCGGCGCAAGCCCGTCTCGAAGGTCTGCTTCGGCTTCCAGCCGAGCTCGCGGCCGATCTTGCCTGCATCGATCGCATAGCGCGCGTCGTGGCCCGGCCGGTCGGTGACATAGGAGATCAGGCGCTCGCGCGCACCCTTCGGGTCGGGCCTGAGCTCGTCGAGGATGGAGCAGATCGCCTTCACCACCTCGATATTGGTCTTCTCGTTATGGCCGCCGATATTGTAGCTCTCGCCGAGCTTGCCGGCGGTCGCCACCGTGAGCAGGGCGTCGGCATGGTCGTCGACATAGAGCCAGTCGCGCACATTGAGCCCGTTGCCATAGACCGGCAGAGGCTTGCCCTCGAGCGCGTTGATAATGATCAGCGGGATCAGCTTCTCGGGGAAGTGATAGGGCCCGTAATTGTTCGAGCAATTGGTCATCACCGCCGGCAGGCCGTAAGTGTGGTGCCAGGCCCGCACGAGATGGTCCGACGCCGCCTTGGACGCCGAATAGGGCGAGTTCGGCTGATAGGCCGTATCTTCGTGGAAGAAGCCGTCAGCGCCCAGCGAGCCGAAGACCTCGTCGGTCGAGATATGGTGGAAGCGGAAGCGCGCCTTATCCTCGACCGGCAGCGTCCGATAGTGGCGCAGCGCCTCCTGCAGCAGCGTGAAGGTGCCGACGACATTCGTCTCGATGAAGGCGGCCGGTCCGTCGATCGAGCGATCGACATGGCTCTCGGCCGCCAGATGCATCACCACGTCGGGAGCGAAATCGGCAAAGATCGCCTTCATCCGCAGGGCGTCGCCGATATCCGCCTGCTCGAAGCGGTAGCGGTTGCTGCCTGCAACAGGATCCAGCGATGCCAGATTGCCGGCATAGGTCAGGTTGTCGACCACGCAGACCTGATGCTCGGTCTCCCCGATCAGCTTCCGAACAACCGCCGAACCGATGAAGCCGGCACCGCCGGTGACGAGAAAACGCGAGGGCATTCTTGCGCGCCTCCGAGCAAGCCAGTGTCTTCAGCCGTGAAGCTCAGGGCAAGGACCAGCCTTGAGACGACGTGTCAAGCATCGCGCGTTCGCCGCCCCAGTCCCGGTCAGGCCTTGAAATGCTTGGAGAGCTTGAGGGCCTGGCCCTGATAGTTCGATTTCAGCCCGGCACCGTAGAGCGCCTCCGGCCGTGCCGCCATGGTCTCGTAGACGAGCCGCCCGACGATCTGGCCGTCCTCGATGATGAAGGGCACGTCGCGGGAGCGAACCTCGAGCACGGCGCGCGCGCCTTGGCCACCGGCAGCGCTGTGGCCGAAGCCGGGGTCGAAGAAGCCGGCATAGTGCACCCGGAATTCGCCGACGAGCGCATCGAAAGGCGTCATCTCCGCGGCATAGTCCGGCGGGACGTGCACAGCCTCCTTGGAGGCCAGGATGTAGAACTGGCCGGGGTCGAGGATCATGCTGCGCGAGCCGTCGGCGGCGATCGGCTCCCAGAAATCGGCGGCGCGATAGGCGCCGACGCGATCGACATCGATCAGCGCGGTATGATGCTTGCCGCGATAGCCGAGCAACCCGTCGAAACCCGAGAGGTCGACGCTGACGGCGACGCCGCCTTGGAAGGAGGGTTCGGCGGCCGTGACCAGCGTCTCGCGGGCATGAACCTCTTCGAGTGCACGGTCACCGAGCCGGGTCTCACCGGAGCGGAAGCGGATCTGCGAGAGCCGCGAGCCGGAACGGACCAGCACCGGGAAGGTGCGCGGCGAGATCTCGATGAAGAGCGGCCCCTCATAACCATCCTCGACCAGATCGAATTCACGAGCCCGGTCGGTGATGACGCGGGTGAAGACGTCGAGACGGCCGGTCGAGCTCTTCGGATTGGCGGCGGCGCGCAGCCCCTTGGGCAGCTTCAGGCCCTCCATCAGCTCGGCGATGTAGACGCAGTCCGTTTCCAGCACCGCGCCGCGCGTCAGATCGATCTCATGCAGCGAGAGATCATCGATCCGGCTGCGCACCGTGCGCTCGGGGCCAGGCAGGAAGCTGGCACGGACACGGTAGGCACGATCGCCCAGCCGCAGATCGAGGCTCGCGGGCTGAATCTGCCCTTCCGCCGGCGGCCGGGCAAGCCTGATCGCGCCCTGCTCGATGAAGGCGCGGATGGAGCTGTCTGGCTGGATGCCGGGCTTGAAGGGCAACATGCGAGGTCCGCAGGGGTAATCGATCATAGCTAGCGAAGCACTCCTGAAAGGCCAAGCACGGCGGACCGCATGCGGGCAATAGCCACAGGGTTGTCCACGCCAGAATCACGGCACAGATGCATTGACGCTGCCGCTGGCAGGCCGATAACTGAACCGTGGCGGCAGACGTCGTCACAGGCTGCAGCCGGAGCCTCGACGATGTATCAGGCACAGACGCGCGGCGTGCGTGTGACCGTGGCGCCATCCTTCCTGGAAGCGGAATCCTCACATGCGCAGAGCCGCTATTTCTGGGCCTACGCGATCGAGATCGTGAATCTCTCGACGCAGACGGTGCAATTGATGACCCGCCACTGGTTCATCACCGACGGGCGCGGCGAGATGCACGAGGTGCGCGGCGAAGGCGTCGTCGGCAAGCAGCCGGTGCTCAGACCGGGCGAGAGCTTCAACTATACCTCAGGCTGCCCGCTGACGACGCCGGACGGCTCGATGCACGGTTTCTACGCCATGCAGGATGAGAGCGGCACGATCTTCGACGTGGAAGTGCCGCTCTTCCCGCTCGACTCCCCCTATGTGAAGAAGGTTCTGCATTGACCGCCTCCGCTCAAACCGGGCAGCGCTACACGCCGCTCGAGATGCTCGCCCGCCTCGTCGCCTTCGACACGGTCAGCGACAAATCCAATCTGCCGCTGATCGATTTCGTCGAGGCCTATCTCTCTGGCTGGGGAGTGCCGTCCGTGCGCTTTCCGAATGCAGCGGGCGACAAGACGGCGCTGTTCGCGACCATCGGCCCGCAGGATCGCGGCGGCGTCGTGCTGTCCGGGCATACCGACGTCGTGCCGGTGACCGGCCAGGCCTGGAGCCGTGATCCGTTCACGCTGCATGTCGAGGACGGCCGCGCCTATGGCCGCGGCGCCGTCGACATGAAGGGCTTTCTGGCGCTGGGGCTGGCGCTGGTGCCGGATTTCCTCGCTGCCGACCTCAAGACGCCGATCCACCTCTTCCTGTCCTATGACGAGGAAGTGACCTGCCTCGGCGTCGTCGACGGCATCGCCGCGATGGGCAAGACGCTGCCGCGGCCGCGCGCGGTCATCGTCGGAGAGCCGACCTCGCTGGACATCTGCGACGCGCACAAGGGCGTCAGGACGTTCCAGACCGTGATCAAGGGCTTCGCCGCGCATTCCTCCAAGCCGCAGCTCGGCGCCAGCGCCGTCCATGCCGGAGCGCTGCTCGCAGCCGAGCTCGACCACATGGCCGAGGACGCCAAGCAGAAGCTGGATGCAAGCGGCCGCTTCGACCCGCCCTACGACACCGTCCATATCGGCTCGTTCCATGGCGGCATCGCCCGCAACATCCTGGCCGATCACAGCGAGATCCTCTGGGAGATCCGCACCCTGCCGACCTCCGATCCCGAGGCGGGTCCCGCACGCTTTGCCGGCGTGTCGGACAAGGTTCAGGCGCGCATGCGCTCGACCGCACCGAGCGCGGCGATCGAGACGGAAATGACCTCGGATGTCCCGGGGCTCGCGCCCGAGCCGGGCTCGGAGGCCGAGCGGCTCGCCATGCGCCTGTCCGGACGCAACCACACCATCGCGGTCGCCTATGCGACTGAGGCCGGGCATTTCCAGCACGCCGGGCTGGCGACCGTGGTCTGCGGGCCCGGTTCGATCGACCAGGCGCATCAGCCCGACGAATACATCACGCTGGAGCAGCTTCAGGCCGGCGAAGCCTTCATGCGCAAGCTGATGGCGGAGTGTCAGAGCGGCTGAAGCGGGCGTCATTCTCGGGCCGCGCCCGGCGCGGACCCGAGAATCTCCCACCGGAGAGGTTCGGGAAACGCAGCCTTCTCGTCATGAGATGCTCGGGTCAAGCCCGAGCATGACGTCAAAGCCCCGCCGACAACCCGTCCTCGACCTCGGCCGGGTCGAAACTGTAGCGCCGCGAGCAGAACTCGCAGGTGACGCCGAGCTTCCCGTCATCGGCGATCATCGCGCGACGGTCCTCGGGCGCAAAGCCGCGCAACATCGCCAGCACGCGCTCACGCGAACAGCGGCAGGCCTCGCGGACGAGGACCGGCTCGAAGACGCGGGCGCCACGCTCGTGGAAGAGCCGGTAGAGCAGGCGCTCGCTCTCCAGCATCGGGTCGAGCAGCTCATGGTCCTCAACCGTCTCCACCAGCGAGCGCGCCTCCATCCAGGCGTCGTCGCTGATGCCGTCGGGATCACCGCTCAGGATCTCATGCCCCTCCGGCGCATCGCCGGGATGGATGTCGGCGGCCCGCAGGCGATCGGGCGAATGCGGCATGAACTGGACGAGGATGCCGCCGGCGCGCCATTGCGGCCGGCCGCCGGTCGTGACCGTACCGACGCCGAGCCGCACGCGGGTCGGGATCTGCTCGGACTGGCGGAAATACTGATGCGCCGCCTCTTCGAGCCCCTGCCGCTTCAGCGCGACGATGCCCTGGTAGCGGGTCGTGGTCGTCCCTTGGTCGACCGTCATGGCGAGGTGGCCCTCGCCCAGCAGCTCGCCGGTGGAAAGCTTCTCGAGCGCGATCGCCTGGGCAAGCTTCGCCTCGTCGATATGGGCGACGGCGCGGAAATTGTCGGGCGCGTTGAAGTCGACCACCATCATCGAGATCGCGCCGTCGCTCTTGGTCTGGAGCTGGAAGCGCCCCTCGAACTTCAGCGCCGTGCCCAGCAGCACGGTCAGCGCCGCCGCCTCGCCCAGCACGCGCGAGACCGGCGCGGGATAGTTGTGTCGCTCGAGAATCGTGTCGATCGACGGGCCCAGCCGCGCCACGCGGCCGCGCACATCGAGATCGGGCACGGCGAAGGGCACGACCCGATCGTCGAGCTCCGCGGTGACGCCTGTGTCGTCGGCGGCCATCAGGCCGCCACTCCGCCGAAGCACCAGGCGAGGATGCCCTTCTGCGCATGGAGCCGGTTCTCGGCCTCATCGAAGACCGCCGATTGCGGACCGTCCATGATCTGGTCGGTGACCTCCTCGCCGCGCGAGGCCGGCAGGCAGTGCATGAAGATCGCATCCTTCTCGGCGCGCTCCATCAGCCTCTCATCGACCTGATAGGGCCGCAGGAGGTTGTGGCGCGTACCTTCCTCGTCACCCATCGAGACCCAGCAATCGGTGATGACGCAGTCGGCGCCCTCCACCGCTTCCTCGGGCCGGCTGGTCAGCGAGAGCTTCGCACCCTGCTTCTTGGCCCAGGAGATCAGAGCCGGAGGCGGGGCGAGCTCCTCGGGAGTTGCGATCGCGAGCTCGAAATCGAGGCGCCCGGCGGCGTGGACCCAGGAGGTCAGCACATTGTTGGTGTCGCCGGTCCAGGCGATGCGCTTGCCCTGGATCGAGCCCTTGCGCTCCTGGAAGGTCATGACATCGGCCATGACCTGGCAGGGATGCTGGCGCTTGGTCAGCCCGTTGATCACCGGCACCGTGGCGTATTTCGCCATCTCGACCAGCGAGTCGTGATCGAGGATGCGGATCATGATCGCATCGACATAGCGCGAGAGGACGCGGGCGGTATCGGCAATGGTCTCGCGCTCACCGAGCTCGATCTCATGGCCGGCAACCATCATCGGCGAACCGCCGAGCTCACGGATGCCGACATCGAAGGAAACGCGCGTGCGCAGGGAGGGCTGCTCGAAGATCATGGCGATGACCTTGCCTTCGAGCAGGCGATCCCCCGCGGCGGCAGGCGTACGACGTCGCGATTTCATCTCCTCGCCCGCGCGCAGGATCGCACGCAGCTCACTGCCGGAGAAATCGGAGAGATCGAGGAAATGGCGCGTCACGGGCGCTTCCTTCGCTTCGCGGGGTGGATGGGTTGAACTTATTCGGCGGCCGGGCGCTTCAGCGTCGCCTCGACGGCGCCGGCGGCCCTGTCGAGCCGCGACACGGCCTCGGCGACATCCGACTCGGTGATGATCAGCGGCGGCAGCAGGCGCACGACGTTGTCGCCGGCACCGACGACCAACAGGCCCTGTGCCCGGGCTTCATTGACGAAGTCGGTGTTGGGCGTGTGGAGCTTGAGGCCGAGCATCAGCCCCTCGCCGCGGATATCGGCGATGACATCGGGATGCCTGTCCTTGAGCTCGGCCAGCGACTGCTTCAGCCTGAGCGCGATCTTGCCGACGTTCTCGATGAAGCCCGGCGCCAGCACCACGTCGAGCATGGCGTTGCCGACCGCCATGGCGAGCGGGTTGCCGCCGAAGGTGGTGCCGTGGGTGCCGAGCGTCATGCCGGAGGCGGCTTCCTCCGTCGCAAGGCAGGCGCCCATCGGGAAGCCGCCGCCGATGCCCTTTGCGATCGACATGATGTCGGGCGTGACGCCGTACATCTCATGAGCGAAGAACTTGCCGGTGCGGCCGACGCCGGTCTGGATCTCGTCGAAGATCAGCAGCAGGCCGTTTTCGTCGCAGAGCTCGCGCAGCAGCTTGAGAAAGCGGGGCGGCACGGAGCGCAGCCCTCCCTCGCCCTGGATCGGCTCGATCATCAGCGCGGCGGTCTCCGGCGTGATCGCGGCCCGCAAGGCCTTCTCGTCGTCGAAGGGCACCTGGTCGAAGCCGTCGACCTTCGGGCCGAAGCCGTCGATGTATTTCTGCTGGCCGCCGGCAGCGATGGTCGCCAGCGTCCGGCCGTGGAAGGCGCCTTCGAAGGTGATGATGTGATAGCGCTCGGGGTGGCCCTTCGCGGCATGGTATTTCCGCGCCATCTTGATGGCACACTCGTTCGCCTCGGCGCCCGAATTGGTGAAGAAGACACGCTCGGCGAAGGTCGCCTCGCAGAGACGGCGGGCCAGCCGCTCGCCCTCGGGCGCGCCATAGAGGTTCGAGGTGTGCCAGATCTTGCCGGCCTGCTCGGTCAATGTCTTGACCAGATGCGGATGCGCATGGCCGAGCGCGTTGACGGCGATGCCGGCGCCGAAATCGAGATAGCGGGTGCCGTCAGCCGTGATCGCCCAGGGGCCTTCGCCGCGCTCGAAGGCGACGGGCGCGCGGGCATAGGTCGGCACGAGCACGGATTGGCTGGCGGAAGCAGGGGCGGGGGCCATGGGGCGAAGATCCTCGCGAAGGGGACGGGGTGAGAACGGATTGGCGCTGAATTGAGAACGACGATCCGGGATGGATGCTGCAGGCGCGCAGCCACGGTAAGACCCGGTTACGACGTTATCGTCGCACCCAACTCCTGAACTCTCGTCGCGCCGTCATCCGCATCGTCCGGGCCTTGATTCCGCAAACATAAGCGCCGCCCGAACGGGGCGGCGTCACCTTGTGGATAAATATGCTTAAGGCGGCCCGGACTGTCAATTCAAAGCGGCGGCTACAGTGTTGCCGAAAGGATTCGCTTGACGGCGCAATCGCGAATCGTCTGGGGAAAAGCTGTTTTCGGATTCGCCGACTCTTGTTCGCGAGTCACCGCAGCTTGTATGGTCGGTCTTGTCAGATACGACATTTCGTGCGGCGTCCCCTGTACCGTCTGTTGCGGCAGCAACGGCATTGCCCCTGTGGCAAGGTCGTTGATCCCGGATTCCGTCACGAAGCGCCCTTAAAGGCTGGCCCCGCAAGGGCTGGCCGGACAAGACAGGTGATGCGGATGAACGAAGCCGGAGCATGGACTGACGAACGCGTCGAATTGCTCAAGAAGCTCTGGAGCGACGGGCTGAGCGCCAGCCAGATCGCCGCCGAGCTGGGCAATGTCACACGCAACGCGGTGATCGGAAAGGTTCACCGTCTCGGCCTTTCGGGCCGTGCCAAGAGTGCGGCCCAGCCGGCCGCACCGCGCAATGCCGCCCCCCGCAAGGCGCCGCCGCGCTCGCCCAGCCACCCGATGGCGACCCCGGCGACCCATGCCACGCGCGGCGCCCACGCCCTGGCGCCGGTATTCGCGCCCGAGGCCGAGATCGAGGCAGAGGCTGCGCCTTTGCCTTCCGAGGATGTCGTAATCCCGTTCTCCGAGCGCGTCACCATCATGGAGCTGCGCGAGTATATGTGCCGCTGGCCGATGGGCGACCCGACGAGCCCGGATTTCCGCTTCTGCGGCGGGCGCTCGCAGACCGGCATGCCCTATTGCAGCTACCACTCGCGCATCGCCTACCAGCCCGCCGCCGACCGCCGGCGCGACCGGAGCAAGGTGCGGGCCTGATCCAGGAGAACCATCTCCGAGAAAAAGAAAACCGGCCTTCGGGCCGGTTTTTTGTTGCGTGGTTCAGAAAGCCCCCATCAGAGCCGGCGCTTGTTCTCCAGCGAACGGCTCAAGCGCGACAGCGCGAAGCAGATCAGCCAGTAGATCGCACCCGAAAAGGCGTAGGCCTCCATGTTCATGCCGACCCAGTTGGGATCGGCGAGCGAGGCCTGGGCGATGCCGAGCAGGTCGAGGATCGAGACCACCAGCACCAGCGTGGTGTTCTTGATCAGCGCGATGAATTCATTGGTCATCGCCGGCAGTGAGATGCGCAGCGCCTGCGGCAGGACGATCAGGCCGGTCGCCTTCCAGTAGTTCAGGCCGAGCGCCGTTGCGGCCTCGCGCTGGCCCTTCGGCAGCGCCTGCAGGCCGCCGCGCACCGCCTCCGCCATATAGGCCGCGATGACGAAGCCGAGCCCGATCACCGCGCGCGCCAGGCGATCGATGCCGATGCCCCCGGGTAGGATCAGCGGCAACAGCAGCGAGGCGAGGAAGATCACCGCGATGATCGGAACGCCGCGCCAGAACTCGATGAACAGGATGCTGATCAGGCGGATGACGCGCAGTTGCGACTGGCGCCCGAGCGCGAAGAGGATACCCAGCGGGATCGCGATCAGGCTCGAATAGATCGAGATGAACAGGGTGAGCATCAGCCCGCCCCATTCGCGCGTCTCGATATAGCGCAGCCCGAAACCGCCGGAGAGCAGCCAGATGCCGAGCGGCGGCAGCAGCACGAGCATGGCGACGCCGAGCTTGAGCTTCAGCCGCTGCGGCGCCAAGACGACCGAGGCGATGCCGAGCACGAAGGCGACGCCGGCGATATCGACGCGCCAGCGCTGGTCGACGGGATAGAGCCCGTACATGAACTGGCCGAAGCGGGCGCGGATGAAGACCCAGCAGGCGCCGCCGGGCGCGCAATCGGCCCGCGTCGTGCCGACCCAGGTCGCATCGACCAGCGCCCAGCGGATGATGGGCACCGCGACCCAGGCGATCGCGAGCGCCAGCACCACGCTGACGAAGCCTGTGAAGGGCGTGCCGAACAGGCGCTCGCGCCAGAGGGAAAGGGACGACGCGCGGTTCATCGCGTCACCAGGGCGATGCGGGCGTTGTACCAGTTCATGATCGCCGATACCGCAAGGCCGATGACGAGATAGACTGCGAGCGTCATGGCGATGATCTCGATCGCCTGGCCGGTGTTGTTGAGCGCCGAGCCCATGAACAGGCTGACCACGTCGGGATAGGCGATGGCCGCGCCGAAGGAGGAGTTCTTCAGCACGTTGAGATACTGGTTGGTCAATGGCGGGATCATCACGCGCAGCGCCTGCGGGATCGTGACGAGGCGCAGGATCTGGCCGGGGCGTAGCCCCAGCGCCGACCCGGCCTCGGTCTGGCCATGCGAGACCGACTGGATGCCGCCGCGGACGATCTCGGCGATGAAGCCGGCGGTATAGGTGACGAGCGCGGCGAGCAGCGCGACGAATTCGGGGATGACGGCAAAGCCGCCGCGATAGTTGAAGCCGCGCAGGACCGGCACGTCCCAGCGCGTCGCGAGTGTGGCCCAAACCAGCATCAGGAGCGGCGCGGCCAGCAGCAGGGTGAGGCCAACGGCCAGCGTCGGCGCCTGCTGGCCGGTGCTCTCCCGACGCCGACGCGCCCAGAGCGCGAAAACCCAGTAGACGAGGACGCAGGCGAGAATGACGAGCCCGGCGACGCGGAAATTCTCCAGCCCGTCGGGCAGCGGGATGGTCACGCCGCGATTATTGAGGAAGGCGACGCCGAACAGGCTGATGCTCTGGCGCGGTGCAGGCAGCGCAGCAATGACGCCGAAATACCAGAACAGCACGAAGAACAGCAGCGGGATGTTGCGGACGAACTCGATATAGGCGCCCGCGATGGTCGAAATCAGCCAATGCGATGAGAGACGGGCAATGCCGACGACGAAGCCCAGCAGCGTCGCCAGCACGATCGCAATCACCGTCACCAGCATGGTGTTGGCAACGCCGACCCAGAACAGGCCGAGGATGTTGTCGGCCTGGGTATAGCCGGTCAGGACGAAGGGCACCTCGATGCCGGAAGTCCGCCAGAGGAAGTCGAAACCCGAGGCGATGCCGGCCTTGACCATGTTCTCCGAGGCATTGCGCACGAAGAAGACGGTGATGCCGACAAGGAAGACGACGACGGCGATCTGATAGATCCAGTCGCGGACGCGCTTGTCGTTGATGAGGGACAAGAAGCTGCTCAAGCCGGCCTCGATCGGGAGTCGCGGGCGTCATTCCCGGGCGAAGCGAAGCGCCGACCCGGGAATCTCATGACGCTCAGGCTGGTTTCCGAGATGGTCGGGTCAAAGCCCGACCATGACGTGCTTCAAGACGCTCTCACTGGAAGGGCGGGGTGAAGAGCAGGCCGCCCTTGGTCCAGAGCTGGTTCTGGCCGCGCTCGAGCTTGAGCGGGGAGCCCATGCCCACGGTGCGCTCATAGCTTTCGCCGTAGTTCCCGACCTGCTTGATCGCGTTGTACATCCAGTCGTTCGACAGGCCCATCATCGCACCGAAACCACCTTCGGCGCCGAGCAGGCGGCGCACTTCCGTATTCTTGGAGTTCGCCTTCATCTCATCGACGTTCTTTGAGGTGACGCCGAGCGCCTCGGCCGCGATCGTGCCGTTGAGCACCCAGCGGACGATGAGCTGCCAGCGCTCGTCGCCCCAGCGCGTCACGGGTCCTTGAGGATCGTTCGAGATCGGCTGGGTCAGGATGATGTGTTCGTCGGGATTCTTGAGCTTGGCGCGCTGGCCGGCAAGGGCGCCGACGCCGGCCGTATAGGCATCGCAACGGCCCGAATCATACGCGGTGATGGCGTCGTCGTTCTTCTGAAAATTGGTGATGGTGACCTTGAGGTTGCGCTCGCGGAACCAGTCGGCGGCGTTCTTCTCCTCGGTCGACCCGGCGGCGACGCAGACCGAGGCGCCGTCGAGACCGGCGGCATCCTTCACGCCCGTCGATTTGCGGACGACGAAGGTCTGGCCCTCGTAGAAGTTGATGCCCTGGAAGTTCAGGCCGAGCGTGGCATTGCGCGAGAAGGTGATGGTCGAGTTCCGGGAGAGCACGTCGACCTGGCCCGATTGCAGGATCGGCCAGCGCTGCTGCACCGAGGTCGGCGTGTACTTGACCTTGGTGGCATCGCCGAGCACCGCGGCGGCAAGCGCCCTGCAGTAGTCGACGTCGAGACCGGTCCACTCGCCCTTGTCATTGGCGAAGGAGAATCCCGGCAGGCCGAGATGCACGCCGCATTCGAGATTGCCGCGTGCCTTGACCGCATCCAGCGTCGGGCTCGGGGCGAGCTGCTGCGCCTGCGCAAGCGAGATTCCGGCGGCAAGCACGCCCGCCACGCTCAAAATTCTGATGGTCATATCCGTCTCCCCGAAGCCATTGGCGGCCTTCTGTGCTGGAAGCGGGACTATGCAACAGCCGCACCGAAAGCGATAGCACCCGGCACGAGCTCGCTTCGGCGCGGCGCCTGAACCCTGTCGAAGGCTGTCAGGAGGCCCGCGCGTGATGGGTCTCTCCATGGGCTGATCTCCGCCGGCCATTCGGTCGGCGCGGCGGCTGGCGCCTTCATGGGCGGCTATCTCGTCGACATGAGCGCGCGCTACGACGCGGTCTGGCTCAGCGCCGTAGCCTTGTCGCTGGGCGCCGGCGCGATGGTGTTCCTGATGCGCGAGCAGCCGAAGGCCCAGGCCATTCCGGCCTGAACCGCAGGGCTCAGTTGCCGAACACCGTGTTGAGCTGGGCACCGACCATGATGAAGGTGGTACGTTTCGACATCTCCTTGAGGCGGACGGCGCCGATATAGGTCATCGCCGAACGCACGCCACCCATGATCTCCTGCATCGTACCTTCGACCGGGCCGCGATAGGGCACTTCGACGGTCTTACCCTCAGAGGCCCGGTACTTGGCGACGCCTCCGGAGTACTTGTTCATCGCGGTGTCGGAGGACATGCCGTAGAAGGTCATCGCGACCGGCACCTTCTCGCCGCCGCGCTCCTCGTAGCGGATCTCGCCCTCGCATTCGTCATGGCCCGCGAGCATGCCGCCCATCATCACGAAATCGGAGCCGCCGCCGAAGGCCTTGGCGACATCACCCGGCACGGTCAGGCCGCCATCGCCGCAGACCAGGCCTTTCAGCCCATGCGCGGCATCCGAGCATTCGATGATCGCCGAGAGCTGGGGATAGCCGACGCCGGTCATCTTGCGGGTGGTGCAGACCGAGCCGGGGCCGATGCCGACCTTGACGATGTCGGCGCCGGCCAGGATCAGCGCCTCGGTCATATCGCCGGTGACGACGTTGCCCGCCATGATCGCGGCGCCCGGGAAGGCGGCGCGCGTCGCCTTGACCGTGTCGACGAACTTCTCGGTGTAGCCATTGGCGACGTCGAGGCAGATCTTGCCGATCGGCGACTGGGCGTGGACCGCCTTGAGCTTGTCATGGTCGGCGTCGGTCGTGCCGAGCGAGTAGAAGGCGTTGGCCGATCCCGGTTCACGGAAGAAGGCGATCAGCTCTTCGGCGCTGTAGTGCTTGTGCAGCGCGACCATGGCGCCGTGCTTCAGCAGCGCCCGCGCCATGCTCATCGTACCGACCACGTCCATATTGGCGGCGATCAGCGGGAAGCCCTTCCACTCCTTGCCCGTATGGGCAAGGTGGAAGCTGCGCTCGACATCGACCTCGGCGCGGCTGCCGAGCGTCGAGCGCTTCGGACGGATCAGTACGTCACGGAAGTCGAGCTTCGGGTCGTTCTCGATGCGCATCGGATTGGCCTCTGGTGGCGTTCTGGCCGGCTCGAGCCGGGAATCCCGAGGGCTTGTGCCCGGGCGACGCACGCGAAGGAGGCGTGCGCTGACATTTAGCGCCGGGTCCCCGGTGATGCAATCCCGAGCCGCCCGGCCGGCGCTCAGGCCGAGGCGGGCGAGACCGGCGGGCGCGCGTTCTTGCGGATGGTATAGAGCGTCGCCCCGATCACGATGACGGCGCCGATCCAGGTGGTGAGCGCCGGAATCTCGGCAAAGAAGACGAAACCGGTGAAGCTCGCCAGCAGCAGGCGGCTGAAATCGAGCGGTGCCAGCGCCGCCGCCTCGCCGACCTGATAGGCGCGGGTGATGAGCCACTGCCCGGCAGTGCCGAACACGCTGAGGATGACCAGCCAGAACCACTGGTTCGGCGTCGGCGGCTGCCACCAGAGCCAGCAGGGCACCGCAAGCAGGGCGATCAGCACGATGCCCTGATAGAGCAGGATGGTGTCGGTGCGCTCGCTCGCCGCCAGCTTGCGGACGCTGACGGTGATGCCGGCGCCGAACACCGCCCCGCCGACCGAGAGCAGGGCGTAGACATCGAGCCCGTCGCTGCTCGGTCGCAGCATGATCAGCACGCCGATGAAGCCGATGATCGTCGCAGCCCAGCGCCGGCCATCGACCGCCTCCTTCAGCACGAGGACCGCGGCGATGGTGACGAAGAGAACCTGGCTGAAGCCGATCGCTGTCGCCTGGGCGAGCGGAATCTTGACCACGGCGGTGAAGCCGCAAAGCATCGAGAGCAGCGTGATCACGCTGCGGAAAATCTGCAGGCCGAGACGCTCCGTGTGCAGCGCCCGGCGCAAGCTGCCGGCCGCGAAGGCAAGCAGGATCGCGGTCATGATCACCTGCCGGATCAGCAGGATCTGCACCAGCGGGATCGCCTGGCCGACATGCTTGATGCCGGCGACCATCACCGCATAGACCAACAAGGCGGAAATCATGAAGACCGAGCCCCGCAGATTGGGGCTGGCGCCGCGCCACCAATGCCGCAGCCGGCGCAGGGCCCGCCTCCGACCTCCCGGCACCTCGGAGAAGACGATCGGACCGGGCGCGTCGGGTGCGACCAACTCGCCGGAGAGCGGCGGCGCAGCCGGCTCCTGCCAGGCAGGCGCCTCGCCTTCCACATCCGCCCGGCTTAGCCGGCCGGCTTGCCGATCCTCACTCATCGCCCCTCGACCCGGCCGGCCTTGAGGCCGACTCCGCGTTTTGTCTCTGTGCAAATCATTGATGACGCGCGGCAATCCGGCCAATGACAATGTCACATGACCGGGTTGTGCCGGCGGCGCGGCCGGAGCGGACCCGGCATTCCCTACCGGGGGGTGGGCAACCGCACCAACAGTCTCTAGGAGGGCTCCTGTTTCTGTGCCGCGGAGCACGCTCTTGAAAGTTCTGCTCGAAGATTTCGCGAACGGAGTTCGGGGCCTGGCGCCGAGCCGCTTTCCCTATCGCCGCTTCGCCCTGGCGCTGACGCTCGGCGGGCTCGGCGGCTGGCTGTTCGTGCAGGCGCGGCTGCCCCTGCCCTGGATGCTGGGCTCGATGGTGTTCTGCACCGCTGCGGCACTGATCAAGCTTCCGGTCGCAGCCCCGCCGGTGATCCGGCCGCCAATGACTGCGGTGATCGGCGTGATGCTCGGCGCCTCCTTCAAGCCGGATGTCGTCGCGCAGTTGCCGAACTGGCTGCCGACGCTGGCCGGCCTCGTGCTGTTCATGGTCGCCTGCGGCCTGTGCTGCGTCGGCTATTTCCGCCGCGTTGCCGGCTTCGACCCGGTCACGGCGTTCTTTTCCGGGATGCCGGGCGGGCTCATCGAGATGGTGACGGTCGGCGAGGAGAAGGGCGGCGACGCCCGCATCATCGCCTTGATCCATTCCGCCCGCATCCTGCTGGTGGTGATGACCTTGCCCTTCATCGTGCAATGGATCGGCGGCGTCTCCCTCGGCGGCGGCCGTGTCGCCGGCCCGTCCTTCGCGCAGACGCCGCTCGGCTCCGAGCTCTGGCTGATCGGCTGCGGCATCCTCGGCGTTATCGCCGGCCATTGGCTGAGATTGCCGGCTAAATACCTACTCGGCCCGATGCTGATCAGCGCGATCGTCCATGTCGCCGGCCTCAGCGCAGCAGTGCCGCCGGCCGAGATCGTCAATGCCGCGCAGCTCGTGCTCGGCGTCACCATCGGCTGTCGCTTCATCGGCACGCCGCCGCGCATCATCCTGCGCGTGCTGCTGCTCTCCGTGGGCTCGACCGTGATCCTGCTCGGGCTGACGCTGAGCTTTGCCTGGCTGGTAGCGCTGGTCTCGGTGCACGGCCATGTGCCGCTGATCCTCGCCTATTCACCGGGCGGCCTCGCCGAGATGAGCCTGATCGCGCTCGCACTGCATACCGAGGTGGCCTTCGTCGCCGCGCATCACATCATCCGCGTCTTCCTGGTGATGGTCTCGGCCGGGCCGATTTTCGGACTGATCGGCCACCGCCGCGAGAAGACCGCGCCGGCGGAATAGCGCCGGTTCTGCCGGCGCAGCGGCCAAACTGCGCGCCCGCTCCGATGACTCTGCCGTTGCCCTCATCGTTTCGCATGCCCGGTCTGCGCCAATCACCGAAACGGAGGCACGCTCTGGCCGGCGCCAATCAGCGAAGCTAGGGTGACCGCAACAACATCGGGGAGGCTGACGGACATGAACCAAATCGATTTAAAGAACCGCGTCGCTATCGTTACCGGCGGGGCCCAGGGAATTGGCCGGGCCGTCGCCGAGCGCTTCGCCGCGAGTGGCGCGACGGTCGCGATCTGGGATGTCGACGGCGCCCTGGCGGAGAAGGCCGCCGCCGAGATCGGCCATGGCGCCGTCGGCGTCGCCGTGGACGTGACGGACGCAACCGCCGTGCAGAAGGCGAGCGACACGCTGGAGGCGAAGCACGGCAGCATCGACATCCTCGTCACCAGCGCCGGTATCGCCGGCCCCAACCACAAGACCTGGGAATACCCGCTGGAGGACTGGGCCCGCGTCATGAAGCTCAACGTCGACGGCACGCTGCATTGCTGCMGATCGGTGATCCCCGGCATGGTCAAGCGCAATTACGGTCGCATCGTCCTCGTCGCCTCGATCGCCGGCAAGGAAGGCAACCCCAACGCCTCGGCCTATTCGGCCTCGAAGGCCGCGGTGATCGCGCTGACGAAGTCCCTCGGCAAGGAGCTCGCCGACAAGGACATCGCCGTGAACTGCATCACGCCGGCGGCCACGCGCACCCGCATCTTCGACCAGATGAGCGAGGAGCATATCGGCTACATGCTGGCCAAGATCCCGCGTGGGCGCTTCCTGCTGCCGGAGGAGGTCGCATCGATGGTCGCCTTCCTGGCCTCGGCCGAGAACAGCTTTACCACCGCCGGGGTCTTCGATCTCTCGGGCGGGCGGGCGACCTACTAGGCGAAGCGGCGTCGGCAGCCCGGCGTGGAGCCGGCCGCGGGGCTTCTGGCTGCCGCGCCCGGCTGTGGAAAACACCCCTCAAACGGCCGGCGTCGCCTCCAGAAGGGCGCCTAAACGTGCCCAGGACAGCCCTGCGCCAGATCGACGCACAAATATCTTGATCATGTTTACGCCTCGGTAAGGCTCTCTTTTCACCCTGAAGGGGCAAAAGGAGATAAAGCGATGATCAAGATGGCGCTCTCAACGGCCGCCCTCGTCCTTCTGACGGCGTCGGCAGCTCAGGCCGTCACAGCCAAATCGCTCGGACAGTTCAGCGACTGGAACGCTGCGACCTATGAGCAGAGCGATAACCAGCGTTGCTTCATCATGGGCAGGCCATCGACCGAGGAACCTTCCAGCCTGCGCCATGGCGAGGTGTTCTTCTTCGTCCAGACGGGCAGCCGCGAGAGCAATACCGAATCAAGTTTCCAGACCGGCTACGACTTCGCCAAGAACTCGGTCGTCACCGTGACCATCGGCGACGACAGCTTCCGCATGCTGACGGAGGGCAACAACGCCTGGCTCGAACGGCTGGAACGCGAGCCGGCACTGCTCGCCGCGATGCGGGCCGGAAGCAGCATGGTGCTGGAGGCGCGCTCCGCCCGGGGCAACGTCACGAGCTACACCTTCTCGCTCGCGGGCGTCACGGCCGCCTCGCGCATGATGCAGCGCTGCGATGCGGGGGCGACGCAGAGCTAGAACAGGACCTTTGCGAAAAACCGGTTCCCGTTTTTTGGGATCCTGCACTAACGTCGGGGCATGACGCAGACGCTTCCCTCCGCCGCCGTGCTCGGTGCCCGCGCCTTCGCCGCGCTTGCGGGCCTCAACCGCTTCAGCGACGAGCCCGGCAAGCTAACTCGGCTCTACCTTTCACCAGCGCATCGGCAGGCGGCGGAGTGGGTCAAGGGCGCCATGGAGGTGGCGGGGCTTACCGCCTTCATCGATGCCGCCGGCTCGGTGCAGGGGCGGCGCGACGGCACGGTGCCCGGCGCACCGGCCGTGCTGATCGGTTCGCATATCGATACGGTCAAGGATGGCGGTCGCTTCGACGGCAATCTCGGCGTCGTCGCCGGCATCCTCGCGGCCCAGGCGTTGCGCGATGCGGGTATCAGCCTGCCCTTCCCGCTCGAGATCGTCGCTTTCGGCGACGAGGAGAACGTGCGCTTCCCGACGCATCTGTCCACTTCGGAAGCATTGGCGGGCGCCTACGACCCAGCCTGGCTGGAAGCGCGCGACAGCGAGGGCGTGAGGCTTGGCGATGCGCTCGTCGCCTTCGGCGGAAACCCCGGCGGCATCTCCGCGCTCGCGCGCAAGCCCGGCTCGATCCAAGCCTATCTCGAAGTCCATATCGAGCAGGGCCCGGTGCTGGAGGCGGAGAACGAGCCGGTCGGCATCGTCACCGCGATCAACGCCCAGAGCCGGGCCCGCGTGCGCGTCACCGGCGAGGCCGGCCATGCCGGCACCGTGCCGATGGCCCTGCGCAAGGACGCGCTGACGGCCGCCGCCGAGATGGCGCTGGCGCTGGAACAGATCGCGGCCGGCCATGAACTCTCCGTCGGGACGGTCGGCGTGCTCAGGCCCGAGCCCGGCGCGACCAATGTCGTTCCCGGCGCGGCCGAATTCACCATCGATTTCCGCGCGCCGAAGAACGAGACGCTCGCAGCGATGGAAGCCGAAATCCGCAGCCGCTTCGCCGAGATCGCGTCGCGCCGCGGCGTCGGTCTCGAGATCGTGCCCTATGCGAAGGCCGATGCCGTCCCGATGGAGCCGCGCCTGCAGGACGCTTTGGCGGCCGGCATCGCCAGATCCGGAAGCAACATCGCCGGCCGCAAGCTTCCGTCCGGAGCGGGGCATGACGCCATGACCATGGCGGCGATCGCGCCCGCGGCCATGCTGTTCGTGCGCAACGAAAAGGGCATCAGCCATTCGCCGCTGGAGAACATGAGCGAGGCAGACGCCGGCATCGCCATCAAAATCTTGATCGAAACGCTTCTGGAACTGGCCGAAAGGTCAAAGTAGAAGAATTCCAGCCGCGACACCGCGCACCATTCCGCGAGAGGCCGGAAAGGCCTAGGAGGGGCGCGCCGCAGGAGGCTGGCCATGGATTTCGAGAGTTTCTTCCGTAGCGAACTGGACGGGCTGCACCGCGAGGGCCGCTATCGCGTCTTCGCCGATCTGGCGCGCCAGGCCGGCCGCTTCCCGATCGCGACCTATCACGGCGAGAGCGGCCTGCGCGAAGTCACCGTCTGGTGCTCGAACGACTATCTCGGCATGGGGCAGCATCCGAAGGTTCTGGCCGCGATGCATGAGGCGCTCGACGGCTGCGGCGCGGGCGCCGGCGGCACCCGCAACATCGGCGGCACCAATCACTACCACGTCCTGTTGGAGCGCGAGCTCGCCGATCTGCACGGCAAGGAAGCGGCGCTGCTGTTCAACTCCGGCTATATGTCGAACTGGGCCTCGCTCTCGACGCTCGCGGCCAAGCTCCCCGGCTGCGTCATCCTGACCGACGCGCTCAACCATGCCTCGATGATCGAGGGCATCCGCCATTCGCGGGTCGAGAAGCATATCTTCGCGCATAACGACCCGGATGATCTGCGCCGCAAGCTCGCCGCGCTCGATCCTGCCCGGCCGAAGCTGATCGCCTTCGAGTCGGTCTATTCGATGGATGGCGACATCGCGCCGATCAAGGAATTCTGCGATATCGCCGACGAATTCGGCGCGATGACCTATCTCGACGAAGTCCATGCCGTCGGGCTCTACGGGCCGCGCGGCGGCGGCATCTCCGAGCGCGACGGCTTGACCGACCGGATCACCCTGATCCAGGGCACGCTGGCGAAGTCCTTCGGCGTGATCGGCGGCTATATCACCGGTTCGGCCGCGCTCTGCGACTTCATCCGCAGCTTCGCCTCCGGCTTCATCTTTTCCAGCTCGCTGCCCCCGGCGGTGGCGGCCGGCGCCATCGCAGCGATCCGGCATCTCAAGGAGAGCTCGGCCGAGCGCGAGCGCCAGCAGGACCGCGTCGCGACACTGCGCGGCAAGCTCGATGCGGCCGGCATCCCGCATCTGGCCAATCCCAGCCATATCGTCCCGGTGATGGTCGGCGAGGCGAAGGCCTGCAAGTCGATCAGCGACGAGCTGCTGGCGCGCTTCGACATCTATGTCCAGCCGATCAACTATCCGACCGTGCCGCGCGGCACGGAGCGGCTCAGGATCACGCCCTCGCCCTTCCATTCCGATGCCGATATCGACAATCTGGTCGCCGCGCTCGGCGCGATCTGGGCGCGGGACGGGCTGAAGCGCGCGGCCTGAGGGCTGCCAGAGGCGTCATTCTCGGGCGGAGCGAAGCGCAGGCCCGAGAATCGCCGAACAAGAAGGGCGCCCGGAGTTTCCTCCAGGGCGAGATGCTCGGGTCAGGCCCGAGCATGACGCTTCGTGATGTCAGAGATTGAAGACGCGGTGCGGCACGAATTCGCCGTTCTCGACCGAACCGGTGGCGATCAGCGTGCCGGCGCAGGTGGCATAAGCGGCTTTCAGCTCGATCGGCGCTCCGGCACCGCGCAGCAGGGCGCTCTGGCCGCGTTTGATGCGGGCAGCGGCATCGCGGTGGATCACGATCTCGGGGATCAGCGTCAGCGCCGACTTGACGGGTTGCAGGGCCGCAAGCGCGCTCTCCGGACTCTC
This sequence comes from Allobosea sp. 10N428, assembly GCF_056394545.1. Taxonomy (NCBI): domain Bacteria; kingdom Pseudomonadati; phylum Pseudomonadota; class Alphaproteobacteria; order Hyphomicrobiales; family Alloboseaceae; genus Allobosea; species Allobosea sp. 10N428. The sequence continues at coordinate 208,082 of NZ_JBFTIC010000007.1, forward strand.
GCGCAATGTCTCGACGCTCGCTGCCTCAGCGACCGTGAAGGGGCCGACGCGGGTGCGGCGCAGATGCGCGACATGGCCGAGGCAGCCGAGCGCGAGGCCGAGATCGCGCGCGATTGCGCGGACATAGGTGCCCTTGCCGCATTCGGCCTCGAAGGTCGTGGTCGCGCCGTCGTGGCTGACGATCGAGAGCGCGTCGATCTCGACCGGGCGTGCCTGGAGCTCGACCTCCTCGCCGTCGCGGGCGAGATCATAGGCGCGCTCGCCCGCGATCTTGATGGCCGAGAACTTGGGCGGCGTCTGCAGGATCGTGCCGGTGAAGCGCGGCAGCAGGGCCGCGATCGCGGCCTCGTCCGGGCGCTGCTCCGAGGTCGCGATCACCCGGCCCTCGGTGTCGTCGGTATCGGTCTGCGAGCCCCATGAGACGGTGAACTGATAGGCCTTGCGGCCATCCATGACGAAGGGAACGGTCTTGGTCGCCTCGCCGAGCGCGATCGGCAGCAGGCCGGAGGCCAGTGGATCGAGCGTACCGGCGTGGCCCGCCTTCTTGGCGGAAAAAGCCCGCTTCACGACGCTGACCGCATGGGTCGAGGTCATGCCGATCGGCTTGTCGAGCACGACCCAACCATGGACGTCGCGCTTCTTCGGACGCGGCGCCGGAGTGGCGCCCTCCTGGCTCTCCGCAGCTTCGGGATTGCTCTCAGTGGTCATGGTCAAGGTCGTCGTCTTCTTGGTCTTGGTCGATCTTCAGGCGCTGGCGTTGGGTGTCGCGGCGAACCTCTTCGGTATCGAGCAACGCATCGATGCGCTCGGCTTCCGCGAAGCTCTCATCGGCGCGGAAGCGGATATCCGGGGCGTATTTGAGGTTCACCCGATGGGCCATTTCACCGCGGATATAGCGCTTGTTGGCCTCGAGGGCCTTGAGCACCGGCTTAACGTCCTGCCCGCCGAGCGGCATGATGTAGGCGGTCGCGAGCTTAAGGTCCGGCGAGAGACGCACCTCGGGCACGGTGACGACGTGCTTCGCCAGCACATCGTCATGGATGTCTCCGCGCGAAAGCATATCCGCCAGCGCATGACGGATGAGCTCGCCGACGCGCAGCTGCCGTTGGGACGGACCGGAAGGTTTTGCAGGTTTCGCCATGGTTCTCGTGTTCCGGGATCGGACCGGATGGACGGGCCAACGTCATTGGCCGGGCGCGAGGCCCGGCCATCTCTATGGGAGCGCGGACAAACAGGGATAGGCTGCCCGGGTCAAGCCCGGACAAGCCATCCCATTCTCAGAGGCTGCGCTTGATCTCTTCGACGCGATAGCACTCGATCACGTCGCCGGCACGCATGTCCTGGTAGTTCTCGAAGGACATGCCGCATTCCTGGCCGGCCACGACTTCCTTGGCGTCGTCCTTGAAACGCTTGAGCTGGCCGAGCTTGCCCTCGTGAACCACGACGTTGTCGCGGATCAGGCGGACATTGGCGCCGCGCTCGATCGTACCGTCGGTGACGCGGCAGCCGGCGATCTTGCCGACCTTCGAGACGTTGAAGATCTCGAGGATCGTCGCGTTGCCGAGCATGGTCTCGCGCAGGGTCGGCGCCAGCAGGCCCGACATCGCATCCTTCACATCATCCATGAGGTTATAGATGATGTTGTAGTAGCGGATCTCGACACCGGCCCGATCGGCCGCCTCGCGCGCTTCCTTGTGGGCGCGCACGTTGAAGCCCACCACGACCGCGCCCGAAGCCTGGGCGAGCGTAACGTCCGACTCCGTGATGGCGCCGACGCCCGAGGACAGCACGCGGGCGCGCACCTCGTCGTTGCCGACTTTTTCAAGAGCGCCGACGATGGCCTCGACAGAACCCTGCACGTCGCCCTTGACGACGAGCGGGAACTCCTTGCGGCCGGCGCCTTCCTTCAGATCGCGCATCATGTCGGCGAGCGAACGGCCGGCGCCGGAGGCGGCGCCGCGAGCCGCCTGACGATCGCGGCGCTGACGCTCGCGGTACTCGGTGATCTCACGGGCACGGGCTTCGGACTCGACCACCGCGACGCGGTCGCCGGCCTCGGGCGTGCCGTTGAAGCCGAGAACCTCGACCGGCATGGAGGGCGGAGCCTCCTTCACCTGAGCGCCGGTATCGGCGATCAAGGCGCGGACGCGGCCCCATTCGGCGCCGGCAACGACGATATCGCCGGTACGCAGCGTGCCGCGCTGGACGAGAACGGTTGCAACCGGGCCGCGGCCGCGATCGAGCTTGGCCTCGATGACCGTGCCTTCGGCGGGACGATCGGGATTGGCCTTGAGATCGAGCAGTTCGGCCTGGAGGGCGATCGCTTCCAGCAGCTTGTCGAGGTTGTGACCGGTCTTTGCGGACACCTCGACCTCGAGCGTCTCACCGCCGAGCGTCTCGACCTGGATCTCGTATTGCAGCAGCTCGGCGCGCACCCGGTCCGGGTTGGCGTCGGATTTGTCGACCTTGTTGATCGCGACGATCAACGGGACGCCGGCAGCCTTGGCGTGGTGGATCGCCTCGGCCGTCTGAGGCATGACGCCGTCATCGGCGGCCACGACGAGCACGACGACGTCCGTCACCTTGGCGCCGCGGGCACGCATCGCCGTGAAGGCGGCGTGGCCGGGGGTGTCGATAAAGGTGACCTGGCTGCCCAGCGGGGTCGTCACCTGATAGGCGCCGATGTGCTGGGTGATGCCGCCGGCCTCGCCGGTGACGACCTTGGTCTTGCGGATCGCGTCGAGCAGCGAGGTCTTGCCGTGGTCGACATGGCCCATGATGGTCACGACGGCCGGGCGGGAAGCCAGGGTCTCATCGGTGTCCGGCGTATCGAACAGGCCTTCCTCGACGTCGGATTCGGCGACACGCTTGACGGTGTGGCCCATTTCCTCGGCGATGAGCTGGGCGGTGTCGGCGTCGATCACGTCGGTGATCTTGTGCATCGCGCCCTGCTTCATCAGCAGGCGGATGACGTCGACGCCGCGCTCCGTCATGCGGTTCGCGAGTTCCTGAATGGTGATCGTCTCGGGGATGATCACCTCGCGCATCACGCGCTCTTTTTGCGCGTCCGATGCACGGTGGCCGGTCATGCGCTGCACGCGGCGGCGGAAGGAGGCGACCGAGCGTGTCCGCTCGTCCTCGCTCCCGGTCGCCGTCGACAGCGTCAGGCGGCCGCGCGGCTTGTCGTTGCTGGTCTTGGGCGTCTTGGGCGCAGCCGGAGCGGGACCACGGCCAGGACCGGCGCCCAGGCCGGGACGGCGGAACGCGGCCTTGACGTCGACATCGTCAGAGCGATTGCGCGTGGTGTTGGCCGACGGAGCCTGACGCACCGGACGGGCGACCGCGGGCTCGGCCGGAGCCGAGGAATCCATGCGCGGCGGACGCGGCGAGTCGGAACGCGGCGGGCGCGAATCCAGGCGCGGCGGGCGCGCGCCGGTGTCGCGCATCGGCGGACGCGACGTGAACTCACGCGGGCCGGACGGAGCCGGGCGGCCGTAATACTGGGTCGGCTGCGGCGCAGGCGCCTGGGCCGGGGGGGCTGCCTCGCGCGGAGCAGCCGGGGGAGCGGGCGGGCGGGGAGCATGCTCCTCGCGCTGGCGCACGACGGTCTCGGCGCGGCGCTTCTGCTCGTCCTCCTGACGGCGGCGGTCCTCTTCCTGGCGCTGGCGCGCAGCGGCGGCTTCGCGCTCCTGGCGTTCGCGCTCGATGGCGGCTGCGCGCTGGCGCGCATCCTCTTCAGCGACGCGGCGCGCTTCGGCCTCGGTGCTGCGGGCTTCGGCAAGCGCGCGCTGGCGAGCGTCCTTCTCCTCGTCGGAGAGGGTGCGCAGCAGCATGCTGCCGGCCGGGCGCTGCGGCGCCTGCTGGCTCGGGGCGGGGCGCGGCGGAGCAGCCTGCGGGGCAGGAGCCTGCGGAGCGCGCGGCGCAACCGGTTCCTTCACCTCGTGACCGGCGGCGCGGCGCTTAACCTCGACGACGACCTGCTTCGAACGCCCATGCGAGAAGCTCTGTCGAACAGTGCTCTGCTCGACAGGCCGCTTCAGCGACAGGGTCTTGGGCGGGTTGACGGAGAGTGTCTTGTCGCCCGGGTTTTTGGTATCGGTCATTCCGCGTTCGGTCCTGCCGGTTCGGTCGTGTCTTCAATATCGTTCTGGTCGGGTGCGGCGGTATCGTCCGTCCGGTACCGGACGAGCCGACGCCAGCGCGAGAGGACGCCCTCGGCCGCTGGACCCGGAGCAAGCGCGGCATGTATCACATGTGCGCGCCCCAACGCCAATTCCAAATCCGCCGCCGCGAAAATCGCGACGATGGGCAGTTCGCGGGCCTTGAGCCCGTCGGCCTCGCGCGCCGCCGCCAACCGGCGGACAGCCTGGCCAATCTTGCGCTTGCCGTCCTCGGCGCCATCGCTCGCGGCGATCACCGCGAGACATCGGCCGCTTTCGATCAGCGCCTCAACCTTGGCGAAGCCGGCGGTAACCAGCCCGGCCTTATTGGCCATCGACAGCGCCTGCAGCGTGTCGCGGTACATCAGCCCGTCGACGATATCCGGCAAATCCGCCGGAACCGCGACCTTCGCCTTGAGCGAACGCTCGAAGGCTTTCCGCTTGATCGCCTCGGCAACAGTCTTGCGGCTGAGGCTCGCCCAGACGCCGCGCCCAGGCAGCTTGCGTCGCAGATCCGGGACAAGCACGCCGTCCGGCCCCGCGACAAAGCGGATCAAGTCGTCAGGCGCCTTGACGGCCCGTGTGACGACGCAGCTCCGCTCCGGTCCTTCCTTCTGCGCCGCCGCTTTCACTGCGAGGGCTCCGCTCAGGCCTCGGCCTCCTCGCCGGCTTCCGCCTCAGGCTCCTCGGCCGGCGCCTCGATCCAGCCGGCGTGAATGCGTGCAGCCATGATAATGGCTTCGGCATCCTGGCGCGAGAGATCGAAGCCGTCGAGATAGCCGGCGTGACGAGTCGACTCGCCGTCCTTGCGCTCGGTCCAGCCAACCAGATCATCAGTGGCGCAACCGGCGAGATCCTCGACGGTCTTCACATCGTTCTCGCCGAGCGCGACCATCATGGACGTGGTGACGCCCTCGACTTCGCGCAAGGCGTCCTCGACTCCGAGAGCCCGACGTTTCTCGTCGAATTCAGCCTCGATAGCGGCGAGGTGTTCCTGCGCGCGGGTCTGGATCTCGCCTGCGGTGTCCTCGTCGAAGCCCTCGATCGAGGCGAGCTCTCCGAGTTCGACATAGGCGAGCTCCTCGACATTGCGGAAGCCTTCCGAGGCCAGCAGCTGGCCGACCGTCTCGTCGACGTTCAGCGCGTTCATGAACAGCTCGGTGCGCTGCACGAATTCCTTCTGGCGACGCTCCGACTCTTCCTGCTCGGTCAAGATATCGATGTCCCAGCCGGTGAGCTGCGATGCCAGGCGCACATTCTGGCCGCGGCGGCCGATGGCGAGCGAGAGCTGCTCGTCCGGCACGACGACCTCGATCTTGTCGGCCTCCTCGTCGAGCACCACCTTCGCGACCTCGGCCGGCTGCAGCGCATTGACGACGAAGGTCGCGACGTCCGGCGACCACGGGATGATGTCGATCTTCTCGCCCTGCAGCTCGCCGACGACGGCCTGCACGCGCGAACCGCGCATACCGACGCAGGCGCCGACGGGATCGATCGAGGAATCGCGGCTGATGACCGCGATCTTGGCGCGCGAGCCCGGATCACGGGCGACCGCCTTCACCTCGACGATGCCATCATAGATTTCCGGCACTTCCTGGCCGAAGAGCTTGGCCATGAACTGCGGATGGGTGCGCGAGAGGAAGATCTGGGGGCCGCGCGGCTCGCGGCGCACATCGTAGACATAGGCGCGGGCCCGGTCGCCGACCTTGAAGGTCTCGCGCGGGATCATCTCGTCGCGGCGGATGATGGCCTCGCCACGGCCGAGATCGACGAAGACGTTGCCGTATTCGACGCGCTTGACCGCGCCGTTGACGATCTCGCCGATGCGATCCTTGTACTCGTCGTACTGGCGGTCGCGCTCAGCTTCGCGCACCTTCTGGACGATGACCTGCTTGGCCGACTGGGCGGCGATGCGGCCGAAATCGAAGGGCGGCAGCGGATCGGCGATGACGTCGCCGACCTGGGCGGCCGGGTTGTGACGCTTGGCCTCGTCGACGGTGATTTCGACCGCCGGGTTCTCGACGGTCTCGACGACCTGCAGGTGGCGGGCCAGGCGCAGCTCGCCGGTCTTGGTGCTGATCTCGGCATGGACGTCGGTCTCGGCGCCGTAGCGCGAGCGGGCGGCCTTGGCGATGGCGTCCTGCATGGCATCGACGACGATCTGGCGATCAATCGACTTCTCGCGCGCGACTGCGTCGGCGATCTGCAGCAGTTCGAGCCTGTTGGCGCTGACGACCATGACGCTCACTCCTCTTCAGTGTCGTTGTTCTGCGGGGCCGTCTTGCCGGTCTTGCCCGGCCGCGGTCCCAGCGATTTCCCTCGGCCCTTCTTCGGGCCTGCGATCTCATCGGCGGCCGGCATCGCCGGCGGCAGGCCGGACTTGCCGCGACGCAGCGATTCGGTAACGAGCGCATCGGTCAGCACCAGCCGCGCCTCGGCGATCAGCCGCATCGGAATCGCGACCTCGCGCTCTTCCTCGCTCTTGGCGTCGTCCCGCGTCAGCAGAGCGTCCTGACCGGAAGCGCCGCGCAGGATGCCGCGGAAGCGCTTGCGGCCCGCGACCGGCTCGCTCGTGTCGATCTTGGCGAGGTGGCCGGCCCAGCGCTCGAAATCGCTCGCGCGCACCAGCGGCCGGTCGATCCCCGGCGACGAGATCTCGAGATGATAGGCCGCCTGAATGGGATCGTCGACGTCCAGCGCCGGCGAGATCGCCTGACTGATCTCCTCGCAGCCCTCGACGGTCATCGAGCCGTCCGGCAGCTCGGCCATGATCTGCACGGTGCAGCCGTTCTGAGCAGTGACGCGCACGCGCACCAGCCGATAGCCGAGATCGGCGATCGCCGGCTCGACGATCGCGGCGACTCGCGCAGCCACGCCGTTCTCGACGACGAGGCGCGCTTCCTGATCGGGCGCTGCTGTCGGTTCGCTTGGTTCGTTCATGGTCCGGGCCGTCCCGTCTGCCTCCGGCGGGTTGCGGCCAATAAAAAAGAGCGGGCCGGCCGGCCCGCTCTTGATCATCGGCGTTAACCGATACCAGAGCTGTTGGCCGCTATTTAGTCCGCATCGCCCCGATATGCAAGCTCCGAGCGTCGGCGATAACCCAATGGTCATCCTTGCCTGCCAGTCTGGCTGACGGGATAGCGGTCGAGGACAGAGTATGAGTACGGTCGCAACGCTGCTGCGGGATCTCGAGACGACGATGGCGCGCGGCTCGGGTGACGAGCGCGCCGTCATCCTGTCACGTCTAACGGATCTCTTCCTCGCCACCGCGATCGACATGGACGAACAGCAGGTCGGCGTCTTCGACGCGGTCATCGGGCGGCTGTCGCGAGCCATCGAGCTGCGCGCCCGGATCGAGCTCTCGGAGCGGATCGCGCCCGTGCCGAACGCGCCGAGCGGGGTCGTGCGCCAGCTCGCCCTCGACGAGATCGCCGTGGCGCGTTCCGTCCTGGTGCAGTCGCCGCGGCTGACCGACCAGGATCTCGTCGCGGTGTCGGCGGCCAAGGGCCGCGACCACATGCTCGCCATCACGGAGCGGCCCGATCTCGGGGAACCCGTCACCGATTTCCTGATCCTGCGCGGCGGACGGGTCGTCACCCATGCGGTCGCGGCCAATCAGACGGCGCGGTTCTCGCGGCATGGCATGGGCGTTCTGGTGATGCGCGCGGCCCAGGACGACGCGCTTCAGGCGACGCTCGGCTTACGCCGGGACATCCCAACGGAGCTGGTCGGGCAACTCATGACCGCCGCCAAGAATTCCGCCCGCCGGCGCCTGAACGAGAGCCTGGAGCCGACGCTTGCCGGCGACGTCGACGGTGCGGTCGAACGCGGTGCCGACGCCGTCGCGGCCGGCGGCCAGATGCCCGGCGAACTGGGCGCCATCAGCGCCGCGCTCGTCGAGATCCGTGAGCTCAACGAAGCCGGGCTGCTCGACGAGGCCAAGGTGCGCGATTTCGCGCGGCAGGGTGCAACCGAGCACGCCATCTGCGCCGTCGCGGTGCTGGCGCAGCTCAGCCTGCCGGCGAGCGAGCAGGTCATCCTCGGCAGCGACCGCGAAGCGATCCTGATCGTCGCGCGCGGCCTCGGCTGGTCGTGGGAGACGACGGCAGCCCTGATCTCGCTGCGGAAGGATTTCGGAAAGTCGCAGGCGGCCCTCGACCGTGCCCGCGAGAGCTTCCGCAACCTCGCGCAGAGCACCGCCCAGCGCGTGCTCGGCTTCCTCAGGATGCGCGACGCAAAGCCGTGAGATAGCTGGAGATTCGGCCCTCCCGGACCGCCTTCGCCTCGTAACGCGTGCGAATCCAGCCCGGATAGGGCGTGCGCCAGTCGCCAGGCCGCTCGTCCGTCCAGTCGAAATCCGGCGAGGCCAGCAGCCGCGACAGCGTCCAGCCGACATAATCGTCGATGTCGCTGGCGAAGCGGAAGCGGCCGCCGGGACGAAGCGTGCGCGCAAACAGGGCGAGAGTATGCTCGGAGACAAAGCGGCGCTTGCGCTGGCGGCGCTTCGGCCAGGGGTCGGGATAGAGCAGGTCGATGGCATCGAGGCCACCTGCGGCCAAGCGCGGCAGCAGCAGCGCGGCATCGTCGTCCCAGACGCGGATATTGGTCAGCCCCTCCCGTTCGGCGACGGCGAGGAACTTCGCCATCCCGTTGATGAAGGGCTCGACGCCGATGAAACCGATCTGCGGACTCTCCCGCATCCGCATCAGGAGATGCTCGCCGCCACCAAAACCGATCTCAAGCCTGACCGCCTCGACAGGCCCGGGAAAGAGTGCCTTCAGATCGGCAATCTCGCCCTCGGGCAGCCGCAGTCGCGGCAGGGTGTGCTCGATCAGATGGCTCTGGCCGTCGCGCAGCGCCTTGCCCTTGCGGCGGCCGTAGAAAGCCCTTTCGTCGTGGTCGGGTTCGTGGGTCATGATCCGTGTTCGTACCGCATTATCCGATGGAGCGCCGTCATTCCGGACGCAGCGACGCGGAGATCCGGAATCCATCACAGAGCTCCGGAGTGCTCCGACAGATTCCGCGTCAAGCCCGGAATGACGGCGGTGTTTCAGCGACCTCATCTATCAAGTCAAAGAAAAAGGCCGGGGTTGACCCCGGCCTTCTTGCTCATGACCCGGCGAGGTCGTTTCAGTTGACGGCCTTCTTCAGCGCGTCGACGAGATCGGTCTTCTCCCAGGAGAAGGAACCGTCGCGGCCGGCCTTGCGGCCGAAATGGCCATAGGCCGAGGTCTTGGCATAGATCGGCTTGTTAAGGCCGAGATGGTTGCGGATGCCGTTCGGCGAGAGATCGACGAGCTTGCCGAGGATGTCCTCGAGTTTGGCCTCGTCGACCTTGCCGGTGCCATGCAGGTCGACATAGATCGACAGCGGCTTGGCGACGCCGATGGCATAGGAAAGCTGGATCGTGGCGCGGTCGGCGAGCTTGGCCGCGACGACGTTCTTGGCAAGGTAGCGCGCCGCATAGGCCGCCGAACGGTCGACCTTGGTCGGGTCCTTGCCCGAGAAGGCACCGCCGCCATGAGGAGCCGCGCCGCCATAGGTGTCGACGATGATCTTCCGGCCGGTGAGGCCGGCATCGCCGTCCGGGCCGCCGATCACGAACTTGCCGGTCGGGTTGATGTGCCAGACGGTGTCCTTCGAGATCCAGCCTTCCGGCAGGGCCTCGCGGATATAGGGCTCGACGATCTTGCGGACGTCGGCCGAGGACAGCGTCTCGTCGAGATGCTGGGTCGAGAGCACGATCTGCGTCACGCCGACCGGCTTGCCGTTCTCGTATTTGACGGTGACCTGGCTCTTGGCGTCGGGGCCGAGCTTGGCGGCGTCGCCCTCGCCCTTCTTGCGGGCGAGCGTCAGGGTCTCGAGGATCTTGTGGGCGTAGTAGATCGGGGCGGGCAGCAGCTCAGGCGTCTCGCGGCTGGCGTAGCCGAACATGATGCCCTGGTCGCCGGCGCCGACATCCTTGTTGCCGGCCTCGTCGACGCCCTGCGCGATATCGGCCGACTGCGGATGCAGCAGCACGTCGATCTTGCAGGTCTTCCAGTGGAAGCCGGACTGCTCGTAGCCGATGTTGCGGATCGCCTTGCGGGCGGCCGACTTCACCTTCGACTTGATCTGCTTCTCGTCGAGATGGGTGCGGACCTCGCCGGCGATGACGACCCTGTTGGTCGTCGCCAGCGTTTCGGCCGCGACGCGGACCTTGGACGGCTCATAGCCAGCCTTGACCGCCTCCTTGAAGAAGAGATCGACGATCTCGTCGGAGATGCGGTCACAGACCTTGTCGGGATGTCCCTCGGAGACGGACTCGCTGGTAAACAGATAATTCTGGCGTGACACGGTCGGAGGATCCCTGAAACAGCACATGGAAAAGGCTGGTGCTCGACACCAGCCTCAACAAACGCGCCGTCATCGCAGCGGACGCGTTCGTCGTCAAGTGGGGAAATCCGTTAATCGAAAAGCGCGTTCGTCAAAACGAACGAAAACATCCCGGAATCACGCATTTTCAGTGTCTTGCTCGGCCAGCGCTTCGACGAGATCGATGATCCGCCTGCGGACGCGGCCGTTCTTGATGCGGGTGAAGGCCTTGGTGAGTTGCACGCCTTCGCTGGTCGCGAGGAAGTCCGAAATATACGCCGTCGCCGCGGAATCGGCGAAACCGCCAGCCGGCATGTCGCCCGTGGGGGCACCATCAAAGAAAAAGGAAACCGGCACGTCGAGCATCTTGGCAATCTGCTGCAGACGACTCGCGCTGATGCGATTAGAACCTTTCTCGTATTTCTGAACCTGCTGAAAGGTCAGCCCCAGTGCGTCACCCAGCTTTTCCTGGCTAATACCGGCAAGCATTCGACGCATGCGGACGCGGCTACCGACATGCTTATCGACCGGGTTGGGGACTTTCTTGATCATGATTAACCTGCTCTTACGTCAGTCGTCATGACCAGGAGCCGCCATCCTGGTCGGCGCGGAAACGTTGGTGTATTATAGCCGTCACGGACGGTCCACTCTTTCTCGCAAAATTTGTTCCAAATGGGATGATCAGCTTTTTTTGAAGCGAGAAAGCATCAAAAAAACGAGCAGCATACCGGCAAAAATGGCATCGCCACCCCGGGAATAGGGCGTCACCGGCCCGCTGCGCGGGAGCGGGGCATCCAATACGCCCTCCACGCCCAGAGGCAGGCTCGCGACGACCCGGCCATAGGCATCGACCACCCCTGAAATACCGGTATTGGCGACCCGGACGAGCGGCAGGCCTTCCTCAACGCTGCGAAGCCGCGCCTGGGCGAAGTGCTGATAGGGGCCGCTGGTCTGGCCGAACCAGCCATCATTGGTAACATTCAGGAAAAACCCTGCGCGAGGGCCGCGCGGAGCGACCTCTCCTGGAAAGACAACCTCATAGCAGATGAGCGGCGCTGCGACGGGAAGTCCCTTGACCGCAAGAGGCATCCGGCTGGTTCCGGATGAAAACCCGCCGGGCACGGACACGAATTCAGAGAGGCCGACGCGGCGGATCAGCGCCTCGAGAAAAGGCGGAAGATACTCGCCGAAGGGGACCAGATGGAGCTTGTCGTAGCTCGCGACGATGACGCCTTCGTCGTTGACGACCTGAATGGCATTGTAGATCGGCGGCCTGCCCTCTCCCGGCAGCATCTCGCCAGCCCTGGCCGCGCCCGTGATTAGGGTCACGTCGGGCGGCAGGACGGCCGCGATACGGGACAGCGCTCCGGGCGTGCGGCCTAGTAAGAAGGGAAAGGCGGATTCGGGCCAGATCAGATGCGTGACCGATTGCAGGCCGGGCGTCGTCGGGCTCGTCGCCCGGTCGCTCAGCGCGAGGTACTGGTTGAGGATGGCTTCGCCGTTGCGCCCGTTGAACTTGGCGTCCTGCGGCAGGTTGGGCTGCATGAGCCTGAGCTTCACGCCCGCCACGACCGGCGAGGGGCCCGGCGGAATGCGCCAGAAGCCAAAACCAAATAACACCGCGACGCCTGCCAGCGCGGTCAGCGGAGCCACCCAGCGACCGGCCGGAGTCTTGGCCGTGGCAATCACCGCCGGCGCCGCGCCAATCGCGACAGCCAGCAGCGTGAGGCCGTAGAGCCCTGCGAACGAAGCGAACTGGGCGAGGTGAATCTCACCCGCCAGCATCATGCCGTAGACGTTCCACGGAAAGCCGGTCAGCACATGGCCACGAAGCCATTCGCTCATCGCCAGCGCTGCGGCGAGGACGAGAATGCGCCGGGCTCCGTCAGGCCAGTACAAGCGCGCCGCGCCAAAGGCCAGGGCCGGGAAGATCGCCAGAAAGGCCGGCAGCGCGACGACCCCCAGCGGCATCGCCCAGGCGAATTTGTCGGCCTCGACGAGAAAGGCGGCGCCGAGCCACCACAATCCGGCGAGGAAAAAGCCGAAACCCCACCACCAGCCCGCAGCGAAGCCTGCACGGAAGCGACCTAGCGCAGTGGTGCCAACCGCACCGTCGAGGAGCCAGACCGCCACCGTCATCGGGATGATGACGAGCGGCCAGAGATCCAGGGGCGGCAGGGCGAGCGCACCGCTCGCTCCCGCGAAAAGCGCGATGAGCCGCTTGCGCCATCCCCAAGCGAGAATGACCGCTTCCGCAAGCCGCGCCACGCGCATCAGCCAGGCTCCATCGCCGTTTCTTCGGGCGCCGTCTGGCTGCGGCGATGGATCGTCAGGCGCTTCACGCGGCGCTGATCGGAATCGAGGATCTCGAAGGTCAGCCCTTCCGGACCCTCGACGATCTCACCCTGCGCCGGAACACGGCCGGCCAGGGTCACGATCAGCCCGCCGAGCGTGTCGATGTCATCCGCCACCTCGTTCCGAGAAAGATCGACGCCGGTTGCACGCTTAAGCTCCTCCAGCGTCGCGCGCGCATCGGCGGCGAAGCTGTCCTCGCCGGTGGGTGCGATCGGTGTCTCCTCGAGATCGTGCTCGTCCTCGATGTTGCCGACCACGATCTCGATCAGGTCCTCGATCGAGACGAGCCCGTCGGTGCCGCCATATTCGTCGATGACGAGCGCGATATGGGTGCGCGTCGCCTGCATGCGGACCAGAAGGTCGACCGCAGGCATCGAAGGCGGAACATAGAGCACCGGGCGCAACAGCTTCGTCGCCGAGAGCGGCGTGTTCAGGTCGACCGCCGCAAGGTCATGCGGGATGGCAAGCTTGCTTCCGTCTTCGGAAGGCACGTCCCCTTCAGGGCGGGCCTTCTCCGCGAGATATTCCAGAAAGTCGCGGATGTGGACCATTCCGCGTGGGTCATCGAGCGTGTCGTCGAAGACCGGCAGGCGCGAATGGCCGGCAGTCCGGAAATGGGCCAGCAGTTCGTCCAGCGTCGCATCCGCCGGCACGGCCACAATGTCGGCGCGGGGGATCATGACGTCGCTCACACGGCGCTCGCGCAGGCTCAGCACATTGCTGAGCATCGCGCGCTCCTGGGCGGAAATGTCGGCGAGCTCGCCGTTCTCTTCGGCCAGGGCCTCGACGATCTCTTCACGCGCCGTGCCGCCGGCACGCAGGCCGAGACGTTCGAGGAACTGGGCGAGCCAATGGCCGAAGCCGCGGCCATTGGTTTCAGACTGGGATTGTCGACTGTCGTCGGTCATGGCTGCGGGGACTGTGCGGAAGAAGGGGCCGCCGCGGCGATGAGCTCGCCATCGGCATAGGGGTCGGCAATGCCGAGGCTGGCGAGCGCCTCGACTTCGAGGGCTTCCATGCGGCGCGCCTCGTCGTCGGTCTCATGATCCTCGCCGAGCAGATGCAGCAGGCCATGAATGACCAGATGGCGCAAATGGTCGGCGATGTCCTTAGCCTCCGCCCGGGCTTCGCGCTCCACCGTCTCGAAGGCGATGACGATGTCGCCGAGCAGCGGGCTCGCCGCAATGCGCTCCGGCGGGGCTGCCGGGAAGGAGAGCACGTTCGTCGCCTTGTCGAAGCCGCGCCAGTCGCGGTTGACGATGCGGATGCGCTTGTCGTCGGTCAGCAACAGGCTGAGCTCGGCGCCCGCCATGGGCTTGCGCGGGGCCACGGCAAGTCCCGCGGCCAAGGCCTCATTGATCAATGCCCGCAGGCTCGCGAGATTGCCCACCGCCTGCCACCGGCGCGACTGAGCCCTCAGATCGAGATCAAGCGACATCTTCTCGGGTGGCGGCGCCGAGCGCCGCCCGCGAGGTCGATCGTTCATCGCGGCCGCTCCCGCGCCAACATTCGCTTCAGCCCTTCGCTGTCGCCCTCGCGGTGGGAATCCGCGGGCATATCGGGATTGCGCAAGCGCTCCTCCCGTTCGGCGCGCTCATGGCGCGACGCGGTCTCATAAGCCATCACGATGCGCCGCACCAGCTCATGCCGGACAACATCGCCTTCCTCGAAGCGGGCATAGCCGACGCCCTCGACGTCCTTGAGCAGCTTGACCGCCTCGACGAGGCCGGAGCGCTGGCCCGGCGGCAGGTCGATCTGGGATGGATCGCCGGTGATGATCATGCGCGACCCCTCGCCCAGACGGGTGAGGAACATCTTCATCTGCATCGAGGTGGCGTTCTGGGCCTCGTCGAGCAGCACGACCGCGTTGCTCAAGGTGCGGCCGCGCATGAAGGCCAGCGGCGCGATCTCGATCATGCCAGTCTGGAGACCGCGTTCGACATGGCGGGCCTCCATGAAATCGTTGAGCGCGTCGTAGATCGGCCGGAGATAGGGGTCGACCTTCTCGCGCATGTCACCGGGCAGGAAGCCGAGCCTTTCGCCTGCCTCCACCGCCGGGCGCGACAGGATCATCCGCTCGACCACGCCCTGCTCGATCAGCGAGACGGCGTGCCCGACCGCGAGCCAGGTCTTGCCGGTGCCTGCCGGTCCTTCCGCGAGCACCAGTTCATGCCGTTTGAGCTGGCGCAGATAGGCGTCCTGCGCCGCGTTGCGGGCCCTGACCGG
The DNA here is from genome assembly GCF_056394545.1 of Allobosea sp. 10N428. Lineage (NCBI taxonomy): Bacteria > Pseudomonadati > Pseudomonadota > Alphaproteobacteria > Hyphomicrobiales > Alloboseaceae > Allobosea > Allobosea sp. 10N428. The sequence continues at coordinate 223,177 of NZ_JBFTIC010000007.1, forward strand.
CCCACGCTTGCGAGTGACCACGGCATCGAAGGAGGCCTTGCCGACATCCGCAGCCGGAAAGAGCGAGCGCTGGACATTGCTCTCCTCGATCGCGCCGTCGACCTCACCGAGGGTAACGGAGGCACCGGCCTTGGCACGGGCGTAGAGCGTCTTCAGCACGCGGCCTGCCTGCTCGGCGGTCTCGCGCGGGCCCTTCACCGTGGCGTGGTTGCCGTTGGGATTGACCACGACGCCGAGCCTGCGCTCGAGATGCGCGAGATTCTGATCGTACTGACCGAAAACAAGGCTGGCGAGGCGGTTGTCATCGAAGGACAGCACGACCTCGGTGGCCGGCAACCCGTCGCGGCCCGCGCCCTCGGGGCGGGCTGGCGACACGTCTCGCCGCGGGGTCCGATCGGGTCTTTGCGTCGTCGAATCAGCCTGTGCCAAATGCGTCATCTCCGTAGAGAGGGCTTTTGCGCCCGTTCCCGTCGGGCAGGAGCGCCCGTCCGGGTCGTCTCGCAGCATATCCGAACGCAACAATCTCAGCCTGATGACAGGCCAGAGCCTTCCAGCAGGAGATGGGCACGAACCGCAACGCGCTCAAGCGGCCATGTCCTTTCCATCCGTCCGCCCCGCCTCCGCCAGCCGGCCGAAGAGCGAATTGGAACCGGCCCGCTCGATCGTCACCTGGACGATGTCGCCGATCTGATTCGTCTCGCTCTCGATCTGCACAGCCTGCAGATAGGGTGACTTTCCGGCAAGCTGGCCGGGGTGGCGTCCGGCCCGCTCCAGCAGGACATCCACAGTCCGTCCGACCATCGCGGCGTTGAAAGCCTGGCGGTGATGTTCGATCCGCTCCTGCAGCCGGTAGAGGCGCTCATCCATCACCGCGCGTGGAATCTGCGCGTCGAGCTCGGCCGCGGGCGTGCCCGGGCGCGACGAATACTTGAAGGAATAGCTCGAAGCGAAGCCGATCTCGTCGACGAGACGGATTGTATCCTCGAAATCGGCATCGGTTTCACCGGGGAAGCCGACGATGAAGTCCGACGAGAGCGCGATATCGGGACGCGCTTCGCGGATGCGCTCGATCAGGCGGCGATACTCGTCGCCGGTATGCTTCCGGTTCATCGCGGCGAGGATGCGGTCCGAGCCGGCCTGAACCGGCAGATGCAGGAAAGGCATCGCCTGCGGCAGGTCACGATGGCCGGCGATGAGATCGTCGTCCATGTCGCGCGGATGGCTCGTCGTGTAGCGGATGCGGGCGATACCCGGCACTTCGGCAACGCGACGCATCAGCCGCGCCAAGCCCCAGACCGCCCCATCCGGCCCCTCGCCATGGTAGGCGTTGACGTTCTGGCCGATCAGGGTGACGTCGCGCACGCCGGCCTCGGCCAGACGTTCGACTTCGGCGAGAACCTGGGCGACAGGGCGCGAGAACTCGGCGCCGCGCGTATAGGGAACGACGCAGAAGGCGCAGAACTTGTCGCAACCCTCCTGGACCGTGACGAAGGCGGAAACGCCGCGTGCGCGGATGATCTGCGGCTTCGGCGCCGGCAGGAAGCCGAACTTGTCCTCGATCGGCAGGTCGGTATCGACGACGCGCTTCCGCGCGGCCTCGGCCAGCAATTCCGGCAGGCGATGATAGGCCTGAGGCCCGACCACGAGATCGACGGCAGGCTGGCGATGTTGGATCTCGGCGCCCTCGGCCTGGGCGACGCAGCCGGCGACGACGATCTTCGTCTCCTGCCCCTCGGCCAACTGGGCGTTCTTGATGTCGCGCAGCTTGCCGAGCTCGGAGTAGACCTTTTGCACGGCCCGATCCCGGATATGGCAGGTGTTCAGCAGGATCAGATCCGCACCCTCCGGCGTCGCCGTTTCCTCATAGCCCTGGTGGCTCAGGATGTCGGCCATGCGCTGCCCGTCATAGACGTTCATCTGGCAGCCGAAGGACTTGATGTGGACTTTCTTCATCGCCGCGGATCGGGTCTCCAAAAGGTTTTCTTTACTGCGGATCGGGCGCCTTGGAAACGGCCCGGCTTCACTGACCTCGCAGCAGGCAAGCCGTGCGCCAACCCGTCTCAGATGGCCGGCCGGCCCGTGATGGCCTCGTTCCGCGCCGCGCGCACCGCATCCTCCGCCCGCCGCGTCGCCGCCTTGCGCGACATGGCGCGGCCCATCGCGATCGGTTCACCCCAGACCAGCTCGACATCGATCGCGCCGCATTCCAGCACCAGCTTCAGATGCGGCCAGAGCTCGGTATCGCCGTACCAGGCCAGCGCGGCGCGCTCGAGGCGCCCTCCCGGCAACCCCTGCCAGCCGGTATAGGTGATGGTCAGCGGATAGACCGTGACATCCGTCTCTGCGTCGCCCATGGCATGATGGACCGCGCCGAGCAGGGAGGAGCGGAAGGGCAGGATGCGCGTGCCGTCGCCGGTCGTGCCCTCGGCGAAGAGCACCACTTCCTCTCCGGCCGCGATGCGGGCGCCCATCGTGGCGGCGGTACCCGCGGTCGCGCCGCGCCGTTGCCGGTCGATATAGACCGTGCGCTGGAGGTTGGCGAGGAAGCCGACCACCGGCCATTTGCCGACCTCGCTCTTTGCAACGAAGGCCAGCTCGCGCTCGGCGCCGAGGACGCCGATATCGAGCCAGGAGACATGATTTGCGACGATCAGCGCCCCTGCGCCAGCCGGCGGCGGCAGCCCCCTGACGCGGCGGCGCACGCCCAGGCACCAGCAGGTCAGGCGATGGAAATGCAATGGCAGGACACCCCGGTATTTCGGGGCGAACCGCATCACGCCGAGCTGGAACGGCACCAGCCAGAACGTGCCGGCGATCAGCAAGGCAAGGCGGACAAGCGCGCCGACGCGGAGGTCCTTCATGCGCGGACGGGCCCGCTGATCGGCAGGGAGACCATCTCGCTGCTCGAAGCGCCGTCAATGGCGCGATTGTTCCGCAGAGTCATGTGAGATCGAGGCGCATCGCGATTGCAGTGGCGCGGCTGCCATCGGTCTTGGGGTAGTATCCCTTGCGGCGCCCGACCTCGCGGAAGCCGAAATGCCGATAGAGCCGCTCCGCCGCGAGATTGCCTTCCTCGACTTCGAGAAAGACATGAGCGACGCCGTCCTCCGCGAGGCGGGCAAGATGAGCCGAGAGCAAGACCCGGCCGAGGCCTTCGCGCCGGCTGGCCGGGGTGACCACGATGCTGAGGATCTCAGCCTCGTCGGCGGCCTTGCGCGACATCACGAAGCCAGCCGGATCGTTGTTCTTGCCGAAGACACCGTCGGTGGCGACGCCGGCATCGGCGATCAGAGCGGCGCATTCGGCCGGCTGCCAGCCACGGGCGAAGCCGCCCTGATGATGCAGCATCGCGACCTGGCGGGCGTAGCCGGCATCGAGCCGCATCGTGCGCGCGGGCGCCGAATCAGGGTGCAGGAGCTTGCGCAGCCAATCCATCCCGCTTGTTCGCACGGATTGATGTTTCGGCAACCACCATTTGGAGGAGGCGTTCACCGGCGCGGCAGGCGGGCTTTGTCCTGCGGCGTCGTCTCGGGCGCCTTCAGGTAGAGCGGACGCGGCGGGGCGGTCTCCGGATCGGCGATTAGGCCGAGCCGCGCGACCCAGGCGATATCCGGTGCCTTCGTATCGTCGACGACCACGGCATCGAGGCCGATCGCCCAGGCCTCGTTGGCGACGGCCAGCGCCGAAGATCCGACGAGGCTGACGGGGCCGGCGCCGATGGCGCGTGCCGCATCGCGATAACTCACCTGCCGGAGCGAGACGAGCGGCTTGCCTTCCGAGGTCAGCGCCTGGAACCAGACCTGGCCGTGCTTGGCGTCGAGCGCAGCCGCGATGACGCGACCGGACTCGCGGCCGATCAGCGGGGCGGCGCAGGCGACGACCGTGGTGACGCCGACGGCCGGGATCCCGGCCGCGAAAGCGATGGCGCGGGCCGCGCTGACCCCGACCCGCAAGCCGGTATAGCTGCCGGGACCGACCGTGACAGCGACGCGGCCCAGCGAGGAAAAGCCGCCGTCGACGGCCTTCATCACCCGCTCGACCAGCGGCATCAGCGCCTCCGCATGGCCGCGATCCATCGGCAGCTGCTCCTGCGCCAGCGGCTCCATCTCACCGGCTTCGAGGACACAGGCCGAGCAGGCCCCCAGCGCGGTGTCGATCGCGAGAATGCGCATCAGATCTTCATTCCGCGAAAGCCAGGCCCGTCACGCGCTCATCCCTTGGCCAACTCAAACCGACTCGACTTCGCGCACTTCCGGGAGGAAATGGCGCAGCAGGTTCTGGATGCCGTGCTTCAGCGTCGCGGTCGAAGAGGGGCAGCCCGAGCAGGCGCCCTTCATGACGAGATAGACCGTGCCGTCGCGATAGCCGCGGAAGGTTATGTCGCCGCCGTCGCCAGCCACTGCCGGGCGGATGCGGGTCTCGAGCAGATCCTTGATCGTATCGACCGTCTCGGCATCTTCCGGAGCGAAGAACTCGCCTTCCTCCTCGATGTCGGCAGCGGAATTCTCGGCCAGCACCGGCGCGCCGGACATGAAGTGCTCCATGATCGCGCCGAGGATCGCCGGCTTCAGATGGGGCCACTCGCCTTCCGACTTGGTGACGGTGATGAAGTCCGAGCCGAGGAAGACGCCGGAAACGCCGGAAACGCCGAAGAGGCGCTGGGCCAGCGGCGATCGGGCGGCGTCATCGGCGTCGCGCAGGTCGAGCGTGCCGCTGCCCATGACGATACGGCCGGGCAGAAACTTCAAGGTCGCCGGATTTGGCGTCGCTTCGGTCTGGATGAACATGAATACCTCCGGTACCGGCGGTTCAAGGTCGCCGTTCCTGGTCTCGATATAGGCGCGTCGCTGGAATCATTCCAGCGCGAAGGAAGGCGCCGGCCTCAAGCCAGAGCGTCGATTTCCTCGTCTTCCAGATGGCCCGGGACGATGGCGACGGGAATCGGGAAGCTGGCCGAGGATTTGCCGGCCAGCGCGCTGACCAGCGGGCCTGGGCCTTCGCGCCCGGTGCCGGCGGCGAGCACCAGGAGCGAAATATCCTCGTCCTCCTCGATCAGCTTGACCAGCTCTCCGGCTTTGTCGCCGATACGCACGACGCGCTCGGGCTCGAGGCCGGCCAGCATCCGGACGGCGATGGCAGCCGCGTCGAGCCGCTTCTCGGCCTCGGCCTCGGCTTCCGCCCGCATCACGTCGCCGACGCCGAGCCATGTCTCGTGCTCGGGCGGCGGTGCGACTGCGAGCAGCACGATCGCAGCGCCCAGACGGGCGCAGCGGCGCGCCGCAAAGCGAAGCGCCTTGGCGCACTCTTCGGTATCGTCGACCACCGCGAGAAATTTCGGCCGATGGCCCGTCTCGTAGGACCGCCGTTTCTTGACCATGAAACTGTCCTGCCGCCGCTTGAAGGGACGACCATGGTGGCCTGCGCCGGCCCTCCGGCGCAAGCCCGTCGCGCCCAAGGGGGTCCGTGTCAGCTGCGCACGAAGCCGACGATGTCCTTGACCTCGCGCATGATCGGCGCGGCGATGGCATCGGCCCTGGCCGCGCCTTCGCCGAGGATCGCGTCGATATGCTTCGGTTCTGCCAGCAGGCGGCGCATCTCCACGGCGATGGGCGCGAGCTTCTCGACCGCGAGATCGACCAGCGCCGCCTTGAAGCCCGAGAACTGGCCGCCGCCGAATTGCTGCAGCACATCGCCCTTCGCCATGCCCGACAAGCCGGCATAGATGCCGACGAGGTTCTCGGCCTCCGGGCGGCCCTCGAGTCCCTTCGCCTCGGAGGGCAACGCCTCCGGGTCGGTCTTGGCCTTTCGGATCTTCTGGGCGATAGCGTCGGCGTCGTCGGTCAGGTTGATGCGCGAATAGTCGGAGGCGTCAGATTTCGACATCTTCTTGGTGCCGTCGCGCAGGCTCATCACGCGCTGGGCCGGCCCCATGATCATGGGCTCAGGCAGCGGGAAGAAGCCGAGCTCGCCCGTGCCCAGACCCAGCTCGGCGATCTGCGGCGCGAAGTCGTTGTTGAACTTCTGGGCGATATCGCGGGTGAGCTCCAGATGCTGCTTCTGGTCTTCGCCAACCGGCACGTGCGTCGCCTTGTAGAGCAGGATGTCGGCCGCCATCAGGCTTGGATAGGCGTAGAGGCCGAGCGAGGCATTCTCGCGATCCTTGCCGGCCTTCTCCTTGAACTGGGTCATGCGGTTCATCCAGCCCAGCCGCGCGACGCAGTTGCAGATCCATGCGAGCTCGGCATGGGCCGAGACCTGGCTCTGGTTGAAGATGATGCTCTTCTGCGGATCGATGCCGGCCGCGATATAGGCGGCCGTGACTTCGCGGATGGCGCGCTTCAGGTCGGCCGGATCCTGCCACATCGTGATCGCATGCATGTCGACGACGCAGAACACGCAATCATGGGTCTTCTGCATCGCGACCCAATTGGTCAGCGCGCCCAAATAATTGCCGAGGTGCAGCGTCGAGGTCGGCTGCATGCCTGAGAAAACGCGCTGATGAAAACCCGACATGGGGCACTCCGTCGTCACGATGGAGGAGGGAAGCGGCGCTTCTGGCTCAAGCCCGCCGCTTGCGCAAGGGGAGAGCGCCGAAGGCACCGAGCGCCCAACCCGCTGCACAATAGCTGGCGAGCCCCGCAAGGCAGAGCAGGCCGAGCGCGCCGATGCGGTGGAATGCCGGTTGTTCCGGCATCAACGGCTCCGCCAAAAGCCGCAGCAGGAGGACCAGCACGACGAGCATGAGCGCGCTGGCGGCGAGGCTGGAAGCGATGGGCCGCAGATTGCCGAGACTCGGCCGCCAGATGCCGTCGCGCAGCAGGGCGATGCCGAGCATGAGCGCCTGAACGACAAAGGCGAGCGTCGCCGCCAAGGCCGCCATCTGCGCCGCGTTGCGACCGCCCGGCAGCAGAAGCCCGGCGAGCAGCGCGACGAGCACCGCCAGGCCGCCCGAGATCAGCGGCAGCCGCGGCCGGCTGCGCGCGAAATAGACCTGGCCGAAGACCTTCGCCACGACGGCAAAAGGCAGGCCGCAACCGAAGGCCGCCAGCGCTGCAGCCGTGCGCTCGCGGTCGCCGACATCGAAGCGCCCGTACTCGAACAGCCCCGACACGATCGGCTCGGCGAGCGCGACGAGCGCGGTCGCCGCCGGCAAAGCGAGCGCGAGGCCGAGCGCCAGCGACTGTCCGAGCATGGCATCCGGGCCGCCGCGTGTCGCCGCCAGTGCCATGTCGGACAGCACGACCGTGCCCATCGCCACGCCGACGAAGCCGAGCGGAAGCTGGAAGACGCGGTCGGCATAGTAGAGCGCCGCCACTGCACCCGACTCGGAGGAGGCGATCTGCGTCGCGACGAGCAGCACAAGCTGGGCCGCGGAGGCCGCCAGCAGCGTCGCGCCGCCGGTGCGGATCAGCCGGGTCATTTCCGGCGACCAGCGCAGGCTCGGACGCGGCAGGCCGGGGCCGCGCAGGCTGGCCAGAATCATCGCGAGGTGAGCGAGCCCGGTCAGGCTGACGCAGAGCGCGAGCCAACGCGCCCCGGCTTCCGGCGCTGCAACCATCACATGCAGAACGAGCAGGACGCCGAGCAGGATCGCATTCATCAGCGCCGGCGCGAGGGCTGCGACGGCAAAGCGGCGCTCGGCGTTGAGCAGGGCTGCCAGCAGCGCCGCAAGCGTCGTCAGCAACAGGAACGGCAGCATCAGCCGCGTATAGGAGGCCGCCAGGGCGAGGGTTTGGGGCTCATCGGCGAAGCCACCGGCAAGGCCAAGCACAAGCCAGGGCGCAAAGAGCTCACCGAGCGTGACGAGCACCAGCAGCAGCAGGCCGAGTTGGCCAGCCGCCTCACCGGCGAAGCGCCGCGCGGCTTTCTCACCCTTGTCAACCTTGACGGCCAGATAGAGCGGCACGAAGGGCGCGTTCAGCCCGCCCTCGCCGAGCACGCGCCGCACGAGATTGGGCAGGCGCAGCGCCGCGAGGAAGGCATCGGCCGCCGGCCCGCCGCCGAGCAGGCGCGCGATCAGCACGTCACGCGCGAAACCGAGCAGGCGCGAGGCGACGGTGGCTGCCCCGACGACGGCAGAGTCACGGGCGAGGCGAGAGGCTTCCGGCGCGGACGCGGCCGGCTCTTCCATCAGAGGATGAACCGGCTCAGATCGGCGTTCTTGGCCAGATCTCCGATGCGGGCCTCGACATAGGCCGCGTCGATGACGACGGTCTCGCCAGCGCGGTCCGGCGCGGTGAAGGAGATGTCGTCGAGGATGCGCTCGATGACGGTCTGGAGCCGGCGGGCGCCGATGTTCTCGACCGTAGAATTCACGTCGACGGCGATGCGGGCGATGGCATCGATCGCGTCGGGCTTGAACTCGACCTCGACCTCTTCGGTCGCCATCAGCGCGACCGACTGCTTGATCAGGCTCGCCTCGGTCTCGGTGAGGATGCGTTTGAAATCCTCGATGTCGAGCGGGTAGAGCTCGACACGGATCGGCAGGCGGCCCTGCAGTTCCGGCAGAAGATCGGAGGGGCGGGAGACATGGAACGCTCCGGAGGCGATGAACAGGATGTGGTCGCTCTTGACCGCGCCGTGCTTGGTCGCAACGGTCGTGCCCTCGATCAGCGGCAGCAGATCGCGCTGCACGCCTTCGCGCGAGACATCGGCGCCGCCCTTGCCTTCGCGGGAGCAGATCTTGTCGATCTCGTCGAGGAAGACGATGCCGTTGTTCTCGACCTCGCGGATCGCGGCCTGCACGATCGCTTCCTGGTCGATCAGCTTGTCGCTCTCCTCGGCGAGCAGCGGCTGGTAGGCGTCCTTGACCAGCATGCGCTTCGGCTTGCCCTTCTGCCCGAAGGCCTTGCCGAACATGTCGGAGAGGTTGATTGCGCCGATGGAGGCGCCCGGCATGCCGGGAAGCTCGAACATCGGCGTGGCCGCACCGGAGCCTGCCGCCACCTCGACCTCGATCTCCTTGTCGTCGAGCTCGTTGTCGCGCAGCTTGCGGCGGAAGGAATCGCGCGTCGCCTGGCTGGAATTTGCGCCGACCAGCGCGTCGAGCACGCGTTCCTCGGCCGCGAGATGGGCCTTGGCCTGGACGTCCTTGCGGCGGCTCTCGCGCACCAGCGCGATAGCAATCTCGACGAGGTCACGCACGATCGATTCAACGTCGCGGCCGACATAGCCGACCTCGGTGAACTTGGTCGCCTCGACCTTGAGGAACGGCGCGTTCGCCAGCTTGGCGAGGCGGCGCGCGATCTCGGTCTTGCCGCAACCGGTCGGCCCGATCATCAGGATGTTCTTCGGCGAGACCTCCTCGCGCAGCGGTCCTTGGAGCTGCTGGCGGCGCCAGCGGTTGCGCAGCGCGATGGCGACGGCGCGCTTGGCATCCTTCTGGCCGACGATGAAGCGATCAAGCTCGGAGACGATCTCGCGGGGGGAAAAGCTGGTCATGGTGCTGAACTGTCCGAATGGAACGTCATGATGAGGGCGGCAGCTTCGCCGGCGGCAGCTTCGCGCGCACGCTGCCGAGCGGCAGACGTGGCAGGATCACGCCACGCAGGCGCCGCCAGCCAGCCGAGAGCGCGAGCACGAGCACGGCAAGCCCGAGCAGCACGAGCGGCAGGGCGAGGCTGTCCGAGACGCTGCGCGTGATGAGGTAGCCGAGCGCGATGCCGGCATAGCTTAGGCCTGAGACCAGCAGCGCGCGACGGTCGATCACCAGTGCGACGATGCCGAGCAGGGCGAAGAGCGCGAGAATCAAGATCGCCTCGGCAGGGCCGATCCGCCCGGCAAAGGCGATACTCCGGAAGATCGGATGGACGATGAGCCCAGCCGCAAGGAGATGCAGCCAGAAAGCCGCATCCGAATGCCGGGTGCGCCGGTTGGGATCGTCCATGTCCAGCTTTAGCGCAACGGCAAAAATCATCAGCCCGCCTGCGACCAGAACGAAATTGACAAAGCTGCGCATGAAGTCTGGCGCGAGTATGAACAGCGCGGCGACTATGGCGCCAAGCGCTCCGATGGCAGCCTGGGCCGGGTCGATTGGAACCCGGAAGCGCCAGTAGTGCAAAGCGGCTGCGAGACCGAATCCTGCGAAGGCGAAGGTCGAGTAGGAACTTTCGGCCTGAAAGCTCCCCAAACCGAAGCGTTGCGGCCCGCCGACGATGCTGGCGAGTATCCCGGCGGAGCCGGCGAACATCACCGCAAGCAGGATCGAGGGAAGAGCAAGCCTCATGCGCCTCGCGAAAATCTCGCTGAGACCCCAGGCTGCAAGTGCTGCCGTCAGCGCGAAGGCGTTGCCGAAGCCAAGCACGCGCGACAGGCCGATCAGCGCTCCAGCCAGCAGACATACCCCGATGCCGACGAAGACGTCGTTGAAACCCCCGATCAACCGGAAGCGTTCGTCGTCGGGATCAATGACCGCCCCTTCTGGAGCAGGCTGCGCCGTCTCCCGCAGCCTGGCGAGATGCGCGATGCGAATCGCTTGCGCTTGGTCGATGATGCCCGCGGCGATGGCGGCGTCGAGGTCCTGCTGCTGGATCACGCCGCCTCCAGCGTCTCGATGACGAGGCTGTGATTGGTGTAGACGCAGATGTCACCGGCGATCTTCATCGCCTTGCGCACGATCGTCTCGGCATCGGGTTCGATATCGATCAGGGCGCGGGCTGCCGAAAGCGCGTAGTTGCCGCCCGAGCCGATCGCCATCACGGCCCCGTGCTCGCTCGCCTCCGGCTCAAGCACGTCGCCGGTGCCGGAGATCAGCAGCGAAACTTCCTTGTCGGCGACGAGCAGCATCGCCTCCAGCCGGCGCAGATAGCGATCCGTGCGCCAGTCCTTGGCGAGTTCGACACAGGCGCGCAGCAATTGGGTGGGATATTGCTCGAGCTTGCTCTCCAACCGCTCGAACAGGGTGAAGGCATCCGCAGTCGCCCCGGCAAAGCCGGCAATCACCTGCCCCTTGGCGAGACGGCGCACCTTCTTCGCATTGCCCTTCATGATCGTCTGGCCGAGAGAGACCTGGCCATCGCCACCGATGACGACACGGCCTCCCTTGCGGACCATCAGGATGGTGGTCGCATGCATGACCGGGGCGTTGCTGGATTCGGACATCGGGATCAGGACCGGAAATTGGACTGTGGAAGATGCAACATGTTCAGGCGAGGCCGCTCTATCAAGGGGGGCGGCGCGCAGCATATCTCTAAAGTTGCAATTGATGAATAGATCCCTGATTGATTGCACAACGCTCGAGTAAACGATTTCAACCACCGAACGCCATCGAATAGTTTAAGTCTAAATCGTTCACTTGTGCTAATGCACTTGAGCTTCGCCAAAAGGAATATTCCTCACCTGGCTCGCCGAACGGGTTGAATCTTACGTCATCGACCCGGTCAGTTTTTAAGTAGTTTTTTATCGATCGGGGCGAATGGTCACAGGTGGAAACGAACTCCTCGTTCAGGAGGTCGCCTTGGGACCGTCGTCATGAAATCCATCCGCCTGAAGCTTCTCGCCATGCTCGCCATCGTCGCTGGCGGAGCCATTATTTCTGCGATCATCAGCATCTACGGTCTGCACAAGGCGGATGACCTCAATACGCGTTCAGAAATCCAGGGCAATGTCGCGCTGCTGACGCAGCGTATCAACGGCGTCGTCACGGCGGTGGTGATGGAGTCGCGCGGCATCTACATGGCCAAGACGCCGCAGGAAGCCGAGGCCTACGCCAAGGGAATCGACGACCGCATTCCGACGCTGCGCAATTTCGTCGCCGAGCTGCAGAAGGTCGCGCCGGCCGAAGAACGGGAGACAGTCGCGCAAATCGCCAAATCCGTCGCGGAATTCATCGGCTTCCGCACCGAAACCGCCCGGCTCGGGCGCCAGGTTTCGCCGGAAGCCGCCAATGCGCAGGGCAACAACGAAGCGAATCGTGCCAACCGGAAGGCTCTCAACGACCTGCTGATCAGCTTCAGCCAACGCATCGAGAAGGCCGGCATCCTCGTCGGCGAGGAGGCGACGGCCTTTACCCGTCAGGTTCAGTGGCTCTTGCCGCTCGTCCTGCTGGCGACCCTGGTCTTCTCTGTTGGCGTGGCGCTTGTCTTCGCACAGCGCTCGATCACCCGCCCGATCCTCGATCTCAGCGAGGTGATGGAAAAGCTCACGGCCGGCGAAACCCGTATCGACGTGCCTCATGCCGACCGTCCGGACGAGATCGGCGCCATGGCGCGCGCAGTCTCGGTGCTGCGCGAGAGCACGGAACAGGTCGCGCTGCTGCAGGACCAGGAGCGCGCTGCCGCCGCCGCCCGGCTGGCACGGGCTCAATCGATGGAAGCGGTGGTGTCCGATGTCGGCGAGGTCGTCGCGGCGGCGGCGGCCGGCGATTTCTCCGCCCGGTTGCAGATCAGCGATGCCGACGAGCAGATGCAGCGGCTGGTAGCGGGCATCAACGAGATCAACCTCGTGGTTGATTCGGCGACGACGGAGTTCGCGCAGGCATTGTCGGCGATCGCGGGCGGGGATCTGACCAACCGGGTCGAGACCGCCTATCGCGGCCGCTTCGCCGATCTCAAAGGCGCGATCAACGAGA